>JBCNVG010000002.1:0-28480 GCA_039630325.1 Bacteroidia bacterium | reverse complement strand
GGCGACTGGGACCGCAGCCGAGGTTTTGTAGAAGATGTAAAGTTTCATCGGACCTGGATAGCCGAAGTCAAAAGGATACTCAAAGATACTGGTACCATCTGGATAAGCGGCACCCTTCATAATATCTACCAGTGCGGTTTCATTCTGCAGGAGCAGGGCTTTCATCTACTGAATGATATATGCTGGTACAAGCCGAATGCGGCTCCGAATCTGAGCTGTACTACTTTCGCCCATGCTCATGAGACTCTGCTTTGGGCTAAGAAGAATAAGCGTGCTAAACATTATTTTGCCTACGATCTCATGAAGAAGTTGTCTTTTCCCGACGATCCATTCAAAAATGAAGGGAAGCAAATGCGTTCTGTCTGGAGTATTCCTACACCTTTGCCCGCAGAAAAGAAGTATGGCAAACATCCTGCTCAGAAGCCAATAGCCCTTCTGAAGCGCATTTTACTTGCTTCTACTAAAGAAGGAGATGTCATACTGGATCCCTTCATGGGGGCTGGTACGACGGCTGTAGCTGTGGCTCTCATTGGTGAAAGGTATTTTATCGGAATAGAGAAGGAGGCGGCCTATTTAGAAATTGCTCGTAAGAGGTTAGAGGAAGTTATAAGCCAAACTCGCCTATTATGAGACTCATAGATGAACCGTGGAAAAAGATATTTGAGCATTACGGTATAATGGAGAAACATGACTTTGATACCGAACCTTTCTTCATAAGTGCTGATGAGATAAAAAAGGCTACGCGAGAGTTTTCAGAAACAAGCCAGCGTGAGGTTCGGATTCTATGCAAACAAGATGCCCGTGAAGAGCGTCCTGAGATTTTTCAACTTAATAACCTCTTCATTTTGCCCGTAAAAAACGGAAAATATGCTATTCTCAGAGGCGAGGGGTATGTAGATATTCCCCAGCCCATGAAGCATAAGAGTTATAGAAGTAAGATAGATTTTGAGTTAGAGACCTCTCGTGTAGGGGATTCAGAAATGCAGCATTTGGATTATGCTTATGCAGTGAGCATTTTGCGGGACTTTATGGGGGATCCCACCTTAGTTTTGACGATTCGTGGCAGAAAGTATACGCCAGAGTTTGAGTTTTACTTCGGTAAATATGGAAAACCCATTCGTGTTCAAGGCGTTCAAACCGAGGTGGATGCAGGATACGAAGGCAAAGATAGAGTAGTGCTCGTAGAAGCGAAGAACCGAGGTCTTTCTAATGTTATTATTCGTCAGCTTTACTATCCTTTTCGGCAGTGGAGTGCCTATACAAGAAAGAAAGTAGAAGTAGTACTCTTTGAAAAGAGTTTTGATCAAGATAGGTACAAGCTCTGGCTCTTTGAGTTTGAAGAGCCTCAGCGATACGACTCTATCAAGCTAAAGCGTTCAGTAGCTTATGTTTTGACAAGATGAGGAAATGAGAGGTTTGACTGCCATTGCGTGTGAAGTATGAGGAAGCTAGTAGCTTTCACCGGGGGCGAAGGGCAAGATTGCGCAAGTAGAGCGTCTGTCGGCCTGCGGCACATACTTCACCTGTATTCAGATATAGCTCAAAAGCAAACTCATAACGGCATTTGCCTTCTGTAGTTAGGCAGTGGCGGATGTCTGTCCATTGGTCTGGGGTGATATGGAAAGTGGCATAAACTACTCCTCGTGCCGCTTTGATGAAGTGCATTTCCAGCTTTTCTACCCACACTTCCAGAGGTATCCCTTCATGGAGGCATTTCTGCCATAAGAGCGTACCATACCACATATCTACGGCTGAGAGCAGCGTACCCCCAAAAGTGGTATTGTTTAGATTTCGAGTGAGGGACGAGGGCAAGATCTTGATATGAGCAGTAAGGAAATCCTCTGAAATAGAAATCGGTACTATGCGCTGAAAAAAGATAGGGGGATAGAAGCGCAGGAGACGAAGAAGCTGTTTAGAGGAGGGCGGCTTTCGGTATATCCGTCTCTGAATCCAGCGATAGAGAAGAGACATTAGCCATATTCTATTTCTACTTCTGGGGTGAGAGGTATAGCCTGGCAGGTGAGGATAAATCCTTTCTCGATCTCCCAATCAGACAAAGCTTCCCGCACGGCCATATGCACCTGGCCTTTATAAAGTTTGGCGCGGCAGGTACAGCAAATACCCTCTTCACAGGCATAGGGTGGATCTAAGCCAGCTTCTCGGGCAGCAGTTAGAAGCGTCTGACCGGATTTGACAGGTACTTGATACACCTTGCCGTCCAGTCGAATGGTAGCTAAAGCCTCTGAGGGGGCTGCGGGGGGCTCAGCAACTACGGCTTCGGGCAAGGGGGCTGAAAAGTACTCTGTATGAATCTTTTCTTTGGGCAAGCGACAGCGTTCTAACGTCTGTATCGCCATCGCCATCATCTCACTGGGCCCACAGATATATGCTTCTATGGGTAAAAGGCGTCGCCGAATCCGCTCGACTTCGTCTTGAATAAGCTCTGGCGATATACGACCTATTCGACCTTTCCATTCAGCGGAGGGGCGGCTGAGGGTGTGAATCACTTCTAATCGATCGCCATATTGGGCTATTAGCTCGTTTATCTCCCGGCGAAAAATAATATACTCCTCACTGCGGCTACCGTATAAAAGTAGAATGCGACTCTTAGGCTCTGCAAATAGAATCGAGCGAATCATCCCATAAATCGGAGCTATGCCACTTCCGGCTGCAATGAAGAGATACTGAATAGAGCGGTTGCGCTGGGGCTGAACCGTGAAGTTTCCCAATGGAGGAAATACCTCCATTGTATCGCCAGGATTCAGAGTTTGCCAAATATAGTTAGAAACTATTCCTCCCTCTAAGCGCTTGATGGTCAGGCGCAAATCTTTGTCCAAATACGGGCTGCTTGAGAGAGAGTAAGCGCGTGGATACTTCTTACCGTCAATCTCTACTCGAATAGAGAGGTATTGTCCTGGTAGGTACTCAAATCCGGAAGCTGGCTTCTCTAAGATCAAAGAAAAAGTATCAGGAGTTTCAGGAACCTTAGCTTGGATGCGGAGGGGCTGGAATCGGCTCATGATTTATCGAATTTCTCAATCCAGCTACCTATGGCGCTGTACTTTTGGAGACGACGAGCCACTAACTCTTCGGGCGAGAGGGCTAAGAGGGGAGGTAGGTCAGCCAGAATCTTTTCTCTAACTCGCCGAAATACTTCGGTAGGATTTTTATGGGCGCCGCCCAAAGGCTCAGGAATGATTTCATCAATACATTTGAGTTTGAGGTTATCTTGGGCGGAGAGATGGAGAGCTTCTGCTGCTTTCTCTTTGAACTCCCAAGAGCGCCAGAGGATACTTGCGCAGCTTTCGGGCGAAATGACAGAGAACCAGCTATTTTCCAGCATGTAAATCTTATCTCCCACGCCGATGCCTAAGGCCCCCCCAGAAGCGCCCTCACCGATAATGAACACCAATATAGGTACGGCGAGCTGGGCCATTTCGTAAAGGTTTCTGGCGATGGCTTCGGCCTGCCCAAACTCCTCCGCATGCATGCCTGGGTGGGCTCCAGGAGTGTCAATCAGCGTGATGACAGGTTTGCGCATTTTTTCGGCGAGCTTCATGAGGCGGCGGGCTTTGCGATAACCTTCAGGATTGGGCATACCAAAGTTGCGCATCTGGCGACTCTTCGTGTCTCGGCCCTTCTGCTGTCCAATGATGATCACCCCATATGGGCCAATCCGCGCCACCCCCCCTACAATCGCTTTATCATCACCGCTGCATCGGTCTCCATGGAGTTCTATGAAATCCTCGCAGATGGCATGAATGTAATCCAATGAATATGGGCGGGCGGGATGGCGAGCAAGCTGAACCCGCTGCCAAGGAGAAAGATTGGTATAGATATCTCGGCGCAGCTGCTCTAACCGCTGCTCTAAAGCCGCTAAGCTTTCCGAGATATCCAGCCCATTCTGTTCAGCGAGGCGTTTAGTTTCATTAATGCGCGCCTCGAGTTCTACGATGGGCTTCTCGAAATCTAATACAACCTCCATTTCACGAGATATGCGCCAAGATTCTGCGCTCCAAAGCCGGAGCTGGCAAGGCGCCTACTATTTTATCCACCGGTTGGCCGCCGCGATACAATATGAGAGTGGGTATGGCCTGGATATAGTACTGCATCGGAATGAAGGGATTTTCATCGACATTCATTTTGGCGATTTTGATTTTGCCAGAGTACTTCTGAGCGATTTGCTCAAGCACTGGGGCTATCATACGGCAAGGACCGCACCAGGGCGCCCAAAAGTCTACTAATACAGGGATCGGGCTTTGTAAAACTTCCTTTGCGAATGTGGAGTCCGTGACTACGACGGGCTTGTCAAGTGGTCGAGTCGGTTCAGGTTGTTGCATATGTGGGCACAACAAAATTACTACGATTTTTGTCATTTAGACCATGGGTACGCAGCCGGATTCCTATGCAGCCAAAATCT
The DNA here is from genome assembly GCA_039630325.1 of Bacteroidia bacterium. GTDB lineage: Bacteria > Bacteroidota > Bacteroidia > SpSt-205 > SpSt-205 > SpSt-205. The sequence continues at coordinate 24,060 of JBCNVG010000002.1, read as the reverse complement.
GAAACCATTTCAGGACTGTACCTAAGTCGCCAGGCGGTTTCCATCAGTACAGCGGTATCTTCATGGTAAAGTATGAGGGAGACTGGGATCGTACCTTTCCAGCGTTCTACGAGGCTAAGAAGGTCATCGAGGGACTCTCTGGTGAGTTGAGTAATATCGCATACTAAGTAGAGAGCTGGTAGGCTATGGTAAAGAGCCTCGGGCAATGGGACGATGCGTTTAGGGCGCCATTCGCCTGCGCCCGTAGGACGCACGATGTATTCGGCTTCTATAAAGTAAGGGTCTCCAATGTGCCCCCGCAGTTGGTCGGCCCAGCTTTCCCAATGGGGAGAAAATACCGTAAGGATAAAGTTCCCACTCCTGTCCTCAAAGCTGAGGCGAGCATAAGGCTTACCCTGCTTAGAGCGGCGCTCATCTATGTCCATGAGAAGGGCAGCGGCCCGCACGATTTTTTCGGACGGCTGTTCCTCGTTGATGATTTCGCTGGCGGTGGCGGTAATATTGGCTGAGCGCATCAGAGGGGCATACTCATCTAAAGGGTGAGAGGACAAATAAAAACCTACATACTCTCGCTCTTGTCGCAGCTTTTCTGGGAGAGAGAGCCCGCGCCTGGGCTCGTGGAAACGAGGTATGGGGGGCGGGCCGATTTCTACTCGGTCAAATAGGGAGAGCTGGGTAGCCTGAGCCGCTTTATGATAAGCGGTTGCATAGTCCATGATAAGTTGGCGGTTAGCTTCTTCCAGGAGGTATTCTCGCCGGCCTTCTACGAGGATGTCCAGAGCCCCTGCAAAGACTAAACTTTCTAAGCTCTTCTTATTCAGGCCATGGGGTAGCATGCGCACTGCAAAATCAAATACATTCTTGAAGGGGCCATTTCGGCGGCGTTCTTCAATAATTAGCTGGGCCAGCTTTTCTCCTAAATGTTTGATAGCCCCTAATCCGAATCTTATCTGACTTTTGCTGGGCACAGAAAAGCTTACCTCACTGGCATTGACGCAAGGGGGAAGCACCTCGATGCCCAGATTCCGTACTTCTTGCAAAAAGAATCCTGTCGTTTCCACATCGTCGGCGTGATGAGTCAGAACGGCCGCCATGTAAGCGGCGGGATAATTGGCCTTTAGATAGGCTGTCCTGTAGGCTAAAATGCTATATGCGGCGGCGTGGGACTTATTGAATCCATATTCTGCAAATCGAGCCATGGTGTCAAAGACCTCTTCGGCCACTCGGGGATCTGTGCCATGAGCAATGGCTCGGCTAATGAAAATAGCGCGCTGCTCGTCCATGATTTCTTTTTTCTTTTTGCCCATGGCTCGGCGAAGGAGATCCGCCTCGGCTAAGGAATATCCCGCCATGACTTGGGCTATCTGCATAATTTGCTCCTGATAGACCATGATGCCATAAGTATTCTCTAAAATCGGTTTGAGGCGAGGATCGGGATAGGTCACAGGTTCTTCGCCGTGCTTGCGCCGTACAAACGTGGGGATATTGTCCATGGGGCCAGGTCTATACAGCGCATTCATTGCAATCAAGTCCTCAATGCAAGTGGGCCGTAGCATTCGCAGGTACTTTTGCATGCCCTCTGACTCGAACTGGAATATTCCCACCGTATTCCCTTCCTGAAAGAGTTTCCAGGTCTTCTCGTCGTCCAGGGGTATGTTTTCCAGGTCTAAGGGGGTATCTGTACCTTCCAGCTTCTGAATAAGGGCGACGGCGGTTTTGAGAATAGAAAGCGTTTTGAGTCCGAGAAAATCCATCTTGAGTAGACCTATGCTCTCACAGTCAGGACCATCCCATTGAGTGATAACCTGACGAGCGGTCTCTTCCCGCGTAGCGATGGCTAAGGGGACATATTTCCAGAGCTTATCCGGCGCAATAATTACTCCCGCCGCATGGACTCCTGTGTGGCGAGTCATCCCCTCCAACTTGGCGGCCGACTCCAGCAGACGCTTGTGAATCGTGCCCTCCCGCTTCAAAATGTCCTGGAGGATGTAGGCTTTGGGATTTTCTTCTGGATGTAGAGCGTCTTGCCAGGTAATATTCGGCTTATTCGGGATGAGGGCGGCGATTTCGTTGACTTCGGAGAGCGGAACCTTAAGAACGCGGCCTACATCTCGGATGGCGGTTTTGATGCCCATTGTTCCATACGTGATGATCTGGGCTACATTCTCCTGGCCGTACTTCTCTTGGACGTACCGAATCACCTCCTCGCGTCCCACATCATCAAAGTCAATGTCAATATCAGGGGGGCTAATGCGCTCAGGATTCAAAAACCGCTCAAAAAGGAGCTGATAAGCTAAAGGGTCCACACTTGTAATGCCCAAGCAATAAGCTACTAAACTGCCTGCGGCTGATCCCCTACCTGGGCCTACCCATACGCCTCGGCGTTTAGCCTCCGCAATAAAATCCTGGACAATCAAGAAATACCCTGAAAAGCCCATTTGGGCGATAATCCTTAGCTCATGTTCCAGGCGCTCTATAACGGCAGGCGGCAGGGGGTCTCCATATCGGCTTTTAGCTCCTTCATAGCACAGAGCACGCAAGTAAGCTTCCATGCTTTCATAGCCAGGCGGGGTAGGATAGCGAGGTAGGATCAGCGGCTGTTTGAAGTTTAGGGTCAAGTTGCATTTTTCGGCCACCTCGCGCGTGTGAAGTATAGCTTCGGGGTACTCCCGAAAGAGAGGCATCTGAGCCATCTCTTCCTGGCTTTTGAGGTAAAAATGCTTGTTGAGGTTACCTAAGTCATCAGTGAATCGCAGGCGCTTGGGGTCATCTATATCGCTACCAGTCTGAATAGCTAAGAGAAGGTCATGAAGTTGAGCATCAGCCTCACAGGTGTAATGCACATCATTAGTGGCGATGATTTTTACTCGGTATTTTTTAGCCCATTCCAGGAGGTATTGAGCGGTAGTGTACTGCTCTTTGAGACCGTGGTCTTGGAGCTCTACATAAAAGTCCTCGCCGAAAAGCTCCAAATACCACAGGAATCGTTCCTCAGCGGCTTGTATCTGGTTGGCTAGGATCTTCTGGTTGATTTCGCTGGCGAGGCACCCCGTAGTAGCAATGAGGCCCTCCCGATGAGCCACCAGCAGTTTTCGGTGGATTCTCGGCTTGTAGTAGAATCCTTCCAAGAAGCTTACCGAGGATAGATAGAGGAGATTTTCCCACCCCTTCTGGTCCTTAGCGAGTAGAAGGAGGTGGTAGTAGTTCTTGTCTTTATTGAAACTCTCGCTGTCAATGATGTAAAACTCACATCCAATGATAGGTTTTAGGCCAGCTTTTTCTGCTTCGGTATAAAACTTAGGTACGGCGAAAAGATTCCCATGATCCGACACGGCAATCGCAGACATGCCCAGGGACTTGGCTCGCTCCATGAGGTCTCCTACTCGCGAGGCCCCATCGAGTAGGCTATATTCGGTATGCACATGAAGGTGTACCAGGTCGCACATATCTCAGCAAAGATCGCTTGGGAAAAGGAGAAGCTTTCCACATTACTTAAAGTGCATGCTCAAGGGGCCAAAGAGAGTGAGGAAAGGGAGAACGCTTTTCTGTCTGGGTCAGTCCAAAAGACAAAAGGTTCTCCCTGCCAGATGAAAAGAGAAGCCTCTGCGCACGAACCAGGTAGCTTTTGGGGCTTCATATGGTCTAAGCGGGGGCCATGGTATAGATTATGTCCATTGGGCATGCGAAGTAGCAGCCAGTACCCCCCTTTGGTAAAGACTAACTGATACTCGCTCCGCTCAGGTACAGGGCTAAGCACAGCGCCTTTTTGGAGGACTTTTCCATCTTTGGAAATAACGGTAAAAAGGAGGTCCCAGAGGTTTGCGTTCGACATTCCGAGGGAGAGGGTGATTACTTCTCCTGTGGGGAGAAGGTAAAGCTTGGGATACAGATGGTGCTTGTAGCCTGAGGGAGAGATTAGCTGCCATCGAATCTCCCCCAGAGGTGAAAGAGCGAAGATGCGTAAGGCCTGCTCATAGGGTCCTCCAGTCTCTTCACAGAAAGCTGCATAAAGCCCGCCAGTACCATCAGGGATGGAATGAAGGAACCTTTGCGGCCTGCCCGTAGGAGAAAGTAAAATAGGCATATTCGGCATGCCGAGGGGAGCAAGGCTGTAAGCGATTTGGTATTTGCCGTTTATATCCTCTTGCCACAAATGATGTAATCGTCCCGGGTCACCAGAAGGAGTGATGTAAGCTGAGTTTTGGAATGAACGGGTTACTCTCCATCCCATTTCTGGAATCAGGGGGTCGACTTGACGCAGATAAAGATCAAACCCAGTCTCCTCCATACTTCGGTTATCCGTCCAGTAGGCGTATAGGCGCTGATTGTGCGCTAACCATCGGCCTTCTGTCTGTACTCTATCAGCAATGCATACTGGTATGGCTCTGGGAAAAACTCTTTTTCCTTGGAGAGTCATAGCTTGGGCGAAAAGGTCAGTCTCTACATCTGACTCTTCTCCTTCCCACAGAAACCAGATTGTGTCTTGCTGGAAATGGATTTGAGGATTTTTTTGGGATAGGTTAGGTTGGGGGCCTATGGGTAAGCCTTGGGCGTTCCAAAGTGGCTTTTTTTCAGCAGAAAGAACTTGGGCATATAGCTGCGGGTGCTTAGGGTCGTCTCTATTGTCTCGCCAAATCAGTAGGAGCTTGTCTCCCCAGGGATACGCGGCTAACCCAGAGACCTGCGCAAAAGGCTGGGAGGTGTTTCCGGCTAACCGTTTATGCAGCCGCACTTCTCCCTGAGTAGTCAAAAGGGCAATGCGCGGTTGGGTTCCTATTTCTCCCTCGTCCTCTAAATAGGCAACCCAGAAGAGCTGAAAGTCTTGCGCAGCTGTATGAATATGATGCTGATGATTAGGCCCTGTGGTCAGAGGGCGTCCAGTAAACTCCCATAGAGGCTTAGCCTCAGCATTATAGCGCTGCAGGTAAATATCACCCTGAATCCGTCGATAGTCCTCCCATACAGCTATGATTTCATTTTGGAAATAGTCCAAGATAAGCTCTGGATGGCGTTGAGGGCCAGGCAGTCGTACCAGTGGAACCCCCTCAGCAGGTAGTAAAAGTCGCCCCGTAGAGATATCTACCCGCTGGTAGTACAGATCCCAGTCTTGATGTCGATTGTCTTCCCATACAATGATTAGGTCCGTGCCACGCTTATAAATCTGCGGCGTTTGTTGATCCCCAGCCTCTTGACAAATAGGCACTTCATACAATCGATGACCACTTCGATTATAGCGGACGAGATGTAAGTCTTTCCCTGCGCCGGAGAGGGATACACTTTCATACACGCCTAACATGCCGCCGAATCCATCTCCGATCACCGTCATCCCTTCTATGCTATGAGAGAGGTGGGAGAGGGGACGAGCGGGAGCGTCAGGTTTGTTTTGCCAGAGCCACTTCTGAAAGAAAATCTCCCAACGACTACCCGTGTAGACTTCCCACAAGGCAATAAATCCTTCTATGCTACCGCTGATTAGGTGGGCATTTCGGCAGGGCATTTCCGATGAGAGGAGGTCTTGGTGTATTTGTACCTTTCCATTGGCGTCCCAGAAGTACAGTTTGAGAGCACCTTCCGCACGCAGAAGGGCCACAGCCCCTCCTTCTGGATGAGGTAAGAGAGATATATCCCGAGCGGGAAAATGAGCTTCCGCTCGCCATCGAATGATTCCCTCGGCATCTATGCTTTGCAAGTAGGTCCTTTCATCTGTGCTCCAACTGACGTAGAGCCAGTTTTTTTCTCCGACTACGGCTTGCCAGGTATTCACCGAGAGCTTTTCTTCACATGAGAGACAGAGACCAGCTGAGCCCCAAGGTTCATATCCACTGGTATCTATCAGGTGAAGGTATAAGTGGGTTTTCCCTTGTCGAGTAGCAAGATAACCTACCCAAGCCTGCTGCGTATGCCCGGCAAATATTCTAAGGCTTTGGGCAGTTTGCTTGTAGGCCGTCGTAATCTGCCAGGTTTGTAGCCATATCAGGAGGACTCTCATCTGGTGGCAAAGGTACTTGGGCCTTCGCAGTGTTTTTTGATGTCCGTGTCGTATACACTGTTCTGGGGCTCCTAGGGCTGATTGACTGTATGGGTTGCGAGTATATTTGCATGGCATGTGGAAGTATGGGCTGATTGGGGCGCTTAGCTTTTACTTAGCTGGCTGCTGCGAAGACGCTCTGACTTACGACCCAGAAAGTAGGCAATACATTCTTCCTGTACCCCTCGCTATTGGTAAAGGTACAGGCACTGGCGGCTTACATATAAGCCATGCTCCCAGTGGCGAATGGGGATATACTATTTCAGCGGTAGTAGAAGGGCCCTATGCTGCAAATACTAAAGCTCTCTCCATAGGTACGAGAAAAGGAGATATCATACCATATGACTTGTTTGTCATCTATGGAGATGGGCGCGGATTCTCCAAAGCTCCTTTTACATTCGAGGCGCCTATTACAGTGAAAGAAATAGTGGCCCTGGATACACAGCGTCGCTGGCCTGATTATGTCTTCTCTCCCTACTATCAGCTTCGCTCGCTTAGAGAGTTAGAGTCTTATATTCGCCAGCATAAGCGTTTGCCAGGAATGCCCTCAGCAGATGAGGTCGCTCGGAATGGAGTCTCTGTTTTGGAAACTCAACGGCTTACAGTAGAGAAGTTGGAGGAACTTACGCTATATGTACTGGCGCTCCAGCAGCAAATAGATTCCCTGCGCAGCGAGCTGCAGCAATGTAGGTATCACTGCAGATAATGGAACTTCGTTACCTTTGTTTCGGTTTTCAGATGCAAATGAAACTCACTATGTATAGATACTGGGCAATAGCGATACTGGGGCTGGTGTGGGCGCAGGATGGGAAAGCGCTCTTCCAGGCCAACTGTGCCTCCTGCCATGCGATTAATCGTCGGGTGGTGGGACCAGCGCTTAAGGGTGTCCATGAACGCTGGGGGGGAGATGAGGCCGAGATGGCGAAGTTTATTCGCAACTCTCAGGCTTATATCAACGGGAATTTCAAGAACTCAGCCTACGCTAAAAAGCTGTATGAGGAGTACAATAAGGCGGTAATGACCGCCTTTACGGCTCTTTCTGATGCAGAGATAAAGTCTATCTTGGACTATATCAAATCGGAATCTCAGGCTGCGGCTACTGCGGCGGCTGCGCCGGCTGGCGGGTCAGATGGTACCGCTGCCGCTGCATCTCCCTCCGCCGAAGCGGATAAAACAAGTCCTATCCTTTGGGTGCTCGTTATATCTCTGGGGGCTGTCAGCATAGCTCTGTTGGTGACCACGATGGCCCTTTCTCGGGTTCTTCGGCCAGAGACTGAGAGAGCCTCAGATCAGCCAGCTTTAGCGAAAAAGGTCGCGCAGACTCTATCTTCCCGCAAATTCTTGGCGTTTGTCGCCCTTGTAGGCTTAGTATGGCTTACCAATGCCACAGTTAAGAAAGCACGCTCCATCGGTCTGCATAAAGGCTATAAACCTATTCAGCCTATCGCATTTTCTCATAAGACTCATGCAGGAGAGTACAAGATAGCTTGTCAATACTGCCACATCGGAGTGGAGAAAGGCAAATCGGCCACGATTCCCTCTACTAATATCTGCATGAATTGTCATAACTACATCCAGGAAGGCTCTAAATATGGCACCAAAGAAATTGGCAAAATCCTCGCTTCGTGGAAGGAGGGCAAGCCGATTGAATGGGTACGCATTCACAATCTGCCAGATTATGTGTATTTCAGCCATGCCCAACATGTGAAGGTCGGTGGGATAGCGTGTCAGACGTGTCATGGGCCGGTGGAGGAGATGGAGGAAGTGTATCAATATAGCGACCTTAGTATGGGCTGGTGCATCAACTGTCACCGCCAAACTAAGGTGGACCTCACCGCCAATCCTTATTACGCTCGTCTGCATGAGCAGCTAAAGGAGAAAGAAGTGACGGTCGAGCGGATTGGTGGGTTAGAATGCTCCAAATGCCACTACTAAAATAGCCGGTTATGAAAGAGTTTTCTAAAGATATCCCCGTAGAAGCCCTATTTGAAGAAGGGCTAAGTGCCAATCGGCGCGACTTCCTCAAATGGTGCGGAATCACGCTAAGTGCAGCAGTCCTGGCTGCTTGCGAAAAGACCCCTGTCAAGTATGCCCTTCCGTATGTGAAGAAGCCCGTAGAGCATATACCCAGTATTGCCGATTACTATGCAACTACCTATTTCGATGGGCAGATATTCCAATCTGTCTTGGCCAAAGTACGAGACGGCCGTCCTATCAAGATAGAGGGTAATCCCTCGTTCTCGCCCTCAGAAGGAGGGACTCATGCTCGGGGGCAAGCATCTGTTCTCTCGTTGTATGATCATACTCGCCTCCAAAAGCCTCAAGTGGATGGAAAGGAGGTAGATTGGGCTGTGGTAGGAGCCGCTCTTATGGATCAGCTTAAGGCGCAGGATGCCCAGAATAAGCTCATTTACTTGATTACGGCGCCGATTATCAGCCCTTCATTGCAAGCACTTATTAAGGAATGGCTCGCAGCTTTCAAAAATGTGCGTCATATCGTGTATGCTCCAGAGTCATATGATGCTTTGCTTACGGCGCATGAGGTCATATTTGGCGTCAGAGTAGCCCCGACATATCGTTTTGATAAGGCTCAGGTAATAGTGGGATTGAATGCTGACTTTCTTGGAACCTGGTTAGATCCTACCACTTTCGCCCGACAATGGTCTAAAAATCGACAATTATACGGTGACAACACTGAGCTCTCGTATCATGTGCAGTTTGAGTCAGTGCCGACTATTACTGGTCTGAGTGCGGATAGGAGAATCGCTTTATCTCCGATAGAGATTGAACGGGCGGTTGTAAATCTCTACAATCGTTTGGCGGAGTTGGCAGGTCAATCTCCCGCTAATAACGACCGATGGGATACGCCTAATGGGGATATTGCTCATGTGGCTAAGCGTCTGTGGGAGGCTCGAGGGAAATCCATCGTAGTTGCCCGCTCGCAAGTACCAGCTATCCAAGCCTTGATTGTAGGTATAAATCTCCTGCTGGATAGCTATGGAAATACTATCTTTGTTCAGCCAGGGTGCCGTTTGCGAGCAGAAAAAGACTCTGATTTTGAGGCTTTTCTGGATGAGGCTAAGGCGGGGCGTGTAGGAGGCGTAGTCTTTCATCAGGTCAACCCAGCTTATGACTACCCTCAGTCCTCTGCCTTTACTGAGGCTCTAAAAGCCATACCCGTCTCTATCTCTATTACTCAGTACAAAGATGAAACCGCTCAGCTCTGTAAGTATGTATTAGCTGAGGATCATTACTTAGAGAGTTGGGGGGATGCTCAGCCTTATGACGGACTGTATACGCTTCAGCAGCCCACTATCGCCAAAATATTTTCTACTAAGTCGTTTGCCGAAATTCTGCTTGCATGGTTGGGACGCAATGAAAGCCATCTGGAGTATTTGAAGGGTTTTTGGGAGAAAAATGTCTATCCAGCCTATCAAGAGGCTCTCAAGAGCCGAGAGGGCAAAAAAGTCCAACCTTTCTGGCCCCAAGTAGAAGAGACACTTCCTACCGACACAGCCGAGGTATTCTGGATTCGAGCTCTTGAGCGCGGCGTAGTGGATATGTCGTCTCTACCGGCTGCGCAACCTAAGCCAAACTGGAATCTTGCTCAGTGGACTGCCCTTCTTCCTTCACCTCAAGAAGCGCCCCCGCTCACTGTGTATATCTATGAGAAAGTCGGTATAGGTGATGGTAGGGTAGCAGGGAATCCTTGGCTTCAAGAGCTTCCTGACCCTGTTTCTCGGGTCTCCTGGGATAACTATGCTGTAGTATCTCCCGTCTATGCGCGGCAAGTGGGTCTCCAAACAAATGATATTGTCAAGGTTTCGGTAGGTGATTTTTCGGTAGAACTACCAGTGTATGTTCTACCTGGGACTGATGCCAAGACTATTGCCATAGCCATGGGCTATGGGCGAGTCGCTGGTGGCCGCGCCGCTATAGGGGCTGGGAAGAATGTATTTGGTTTCTGCTCTAAGCTTCCTGCTACCGGTTATCGAGTGTGTGTGGCTCCAAATGCCTCTGTCACGAAGGTAAATGGGACTTATGAGCTTGCGCGCATTCAGCAGTGGGAGACTTACGTGGGGAGAGAATACATTCGTGAAGCTTCGCTCGCTGCCTACAAGAAAGATAAGCGCGCAGGGAATCATGAGGACCCTAAGCTTATTAATCTATGGTGGAAAGAGCATCAGAAGCCAGGCCACCGTTGGGGCATGTCCATTGACCTCAATCTGTGTATAGGATGTGCTGCCTGCGTCGTCGCTTGCGTCTCGGAAAATAATATTCCAGTAGTAGGACGGGATGAAGTCCGGCGGGGACGGGACATGCACTGGATACGCATAGATCGGTATTTCACTTCACAAGCCGGTCATACGGGTAAGCCAGAGGAGTTTCCGCCTGCCCCTCCAGAAGATTTCCCACGGGCATTCTTCCAGCCGATGCTATGCCAGCACTGTGACCATGCACCTTGTGAAACGGTCTGTCCTGTACTTGCCATAGCCCATAGCTCCGAGGGTATCAATCAGCAAGTCTATAACCGCTGCGTAGGCACTCGCTACTGCGCCAACAACTGTCCTTACAAGGTGCGTCGATTCAATTGGTTTGACTACACAAATGCTGAAAGGTGGGTCTTCAACCCGGTAGATGAGCTGGGACGGATGGTCCTCAATCCAGATGTCACAGTGCGCGCTCGCGGCGTCATGGAAAAATGTAGTTTCTGTACCCAGCGCATTCAGGCTGGTAAGCTGGAAGCCAAAAAGCAAGGGCGTCCTCTCCGAGATGGGGACATCAAGACGGCATGCCAGCAGGCTTGCCCGACAGGGGCTATTGTATTCGGTGATCTGAATGATCCGGAGAGCTTGGTCTCCAAGCGTACCGCTGAACCGCGTGGATATTATGCGCTTTCTGAACTCAATGTTCGCCCTTCTATCCGTTACATGGTCAAAATCCGTAATGAAGAACTTCCTCAAACTCATCACGTATAACTATGTTTGAGAGTCCGATAAGAGAACCGTTGATTTTGGGTCGCAAGACCTATCGCCAGATAACCGATGATTTAGTTGCACCCATCCTCGGTCCTGCTAGCTGGAAGTGGTATGTAACTACTGCTTTCACCGCTGCGGTAATGTTTGCAGGCTTTGGTGCCATAGCGTATACTCTCTGGGTCGGGATTGGTACCTGGGGACTGAATAAAACCGTTGGATGGGCATTTGATATTACCAACTTCGTTTTCTGGATAGGTATAGGGCACGCGGGGACCCTCATCTCTGCTATACTCTTGCTTTTCCGTCAGCGCTGGCGTATGGCTATCAATCGGGCCGCTGAAGCTATGACCATTTTTGCTGTGATTTGTGCCGGTCTTTTCCCCATCATCCATATGGGACGACCCTGGCTTGCTTTCTGGTTCTTACCCCTTCCTAATACACATGGTTCTCTGTGGGTCAATTTCAACTCGCCCCTCCTGTGGGATGTTTTTGCTATTAGTACCTATTTTACCATCTCTCTGCTTTTCTGGTATACGGGGCTGATTCCTGACCTTGCCATGGTGCGGGACCGGGCTAAACCGGGAAGTTTTGCTCATACAGTGTACAGTATTCTCTCTTTTGGATGGACGGGAAGCGCTAAGCAGTGGCAGCGGTTTGAGGCTGTGTCGTTAGTCCTTGCTGGCCTTTCTACGCCTCTCGTTTTATCGGTGCACTCCATAGTGAGTTTTGACTTTGCTACTTCTATCCTGCCGGGGTGGCATACAACTATATTTCCTCCCTACTTTGTCGCTGGGGCTATCTTCTCAGGTTTTGGCATGGTGCTTACTCTGATGATTATCACCCGAGAAGTTTTGAACCTAAAAGATTACATCACTCTGGAGCATATTGACGCTATGGCAAAGGTTACCTTGGCAACGGGGATGATGGTAGGCTTTGCCTATGCTACTGAGTTCTTTATCGCTTGGTATTCAGGTTCTTATTGGGAGAGGTATATATTTCTGAATAGAGCTTTTGGCCCCTATTGGTGGTCGTACTGGGCTATGGTTTCCTGCAATTTACTTATTCCGCAGGTATTCTGGTTCAAGAAGCTTCGGCGTAGTCCGTGGTTTGTCTTTATTATATCCATTTTTGTCAATATTGGTATGTGGTTTGAGCGATTTGTGATTATTGTTACTTCGCTTCATAGAGACTTTTTGGCTTCTTCTTGGCGGATGTATGCTCCTACTTGGGTCGAGGTTATTATCTTCGTTGGTACGTTTGGACTATTTCTGACACTTTACTTGCTATTTGCTCGTTATCTGCCTGTGATAGCTGCTGCGGAGACCAAGAGTATTTTGAAGACTTCGGGCGATCAATATGCTGGTCTTTCTTGGGAAGCCTATCAGGCTCAAAAGCGTCATGGAGCTATATCCGCAGCTCTACAACCTGCTATGGACGCCGATAATCCAAAATCCTGAGTTGTATGGCAAGGTATCTTATTGGATTATATGACGACGAAGATAAGCTCCTGGCGGCTGTAGAAGCCTTTCAGAAGGAGGGCGTTCCAATACACGAAGTTTGCACCCCTTTTCCAGTTCATGGGCTTGATCAAGCTCTCCACCTGAGAAAGTCGCGTTTGCCTGATGCAGCATTTGTATATGGCGCTCTGGGTACGCTCACGGCTCTTTCCATGCAGATTTACATGTACACGATTGATTGGCCTGTCAATATCGGTGGCAAGTCTCACTTGCCTTTTCCCAGTTTCATACCAATCACCTTTGAGCTGACCGTATTATTTGCGGGTGTGCTTATGTTTCTGTCCTATCTCTTTGTAAATCGCCTATATCCTGGGCGCAAAGCTCTTGTATATGATCCGAGGCAAACGGATGATGCTATGGTCATAGCTATTGCCGATGAGAAAGCATGGGATGCTGCTCGCTCCCTTTTTCAAAAAACTGGTGCGATAGAAGCTAAAATCGTAGAACGATGAAGCGCACGATTATACTTTTCCTTTTTCTGATAATAGGGTTTAGAGGGCTCTCGGGCTGTGCTGCCACTGATCCCCGAGATACAGGATTGGAGTATGCTCCTCAAATGTATCACTCCATTCCCCTTGATCCTTACTCGCAAATGGACTACTTTCCTTATACGAAGGATGGCAAGCATCTCATAGAGCCTGTTTCTGGCACCGTCCCTCGGGGTAAATCCATTTATGTGTATCCCTATCCGAATACTAATGAAGGCTACGAAGAGGCTGGCAAAAATCTAAAAAATCCCCTCCCCCGCACCCCAGAGAATATTGCTGAGGGCAAAAAGCTTTATGAGTACTACTGCATTCACTGTCATGGAGAAAAAGGTAATGGGTTGGGTACCATAGTACAGGCTGGTAAGTTTCCTCAAGTGCCCTCCTACTATGGCCCTCAGTTGCGAGACCTTCCAGAAGGGAAGATGTTTCACACTATCACTTATGGAAAGAACCTGATGGGGTCTCATGCTTCGCAGCTCTCTCCTGAGGAGCGGTGGAAGGTCATTATGTATGTTCAGGAGCTGAGAGCCAAGGGTCTGGCAGAAGAAGCCCAGTCTGCCGCCGATACAGCTCAGGCTAAATCTCAAAATGCTCCTCAGACTCAGGACAAATCCAAAACTAAGTAAAGCAATATGGCCCATATGCATTCCCCTTCAACTATAAACTGGCAGGAGCGGTTCACGCTACCCGAGTCGCTGCGTAAGTACTTGCTTTACGCTCTCATAGCAGGCATAGCTCTCATTGGCATAGGGTTAGTGCAAGCATTGGGAGTTCATGTAGAGCATGCAGAAGGTCATGGCCATTCGGCTGCTCCTTGGCTTAGTCGTCTCTCAGCTAACCTTCTCATTACAAGCATGTATGTGCTTGGGGTGAGCATTTTGTCAATCTTCTTTTTAGCTGTGGGTTATGCCGCCAATGCCGGCTGGTATGTCATGCTTCAGCGGATACCTCAATCGTTTGCGCGAGCCCTGCCGTGGACAGCGGGACTGCTGGTAGTGGTTGTCTTATCCCTCTCAGGCGTTCTATATGAGTGGACTCACGCAGAGGCCGTAGCCAAAGATGAAATCCTCCAGCATAAAAGCAGCTACCTCAATCTTCCATTTTTCATCATTCGGTTAGTGATCATACTGGGGGGATGGCTGCTTCTCTGGCGAGGCTTTGTTCGAAACTGGGAGGCTCTGGACGAGACAGGTAATATCCGACACTTTCATAATCTGCGTCGGCTGGCTGCGGGCTTTATTGTGTTTTTTGCTCTCAGTTGGTCGGTAGCCAGCTGGGATTGGCTTATGAGCACTTCGCCGCACTGGTTCAGCACGATGTTTGCAGTTTACAACTTTGCTAACCTCTGGATAACGACGATTTGCTTTATCACGCTTTCGGCTGTGGTCTTGAAAAAGTATGGCTATCTATCCGGCGTAAATGATAGTCATATTCATGATTTAGGCAAGTTTGTTTTTGCTTTCAGCATTTTCTGGACCTATATATTCTATGGTCAGTTCATGTTGATTTGGTATGCGAATATCCCCGAGGAGACTTTCTGGTTCTATGAACGAATAAGAGCCCATGTCAATCCTCAATATGTACCGATCTTCTATGCCACGATTATTCTGAACTTTTTGCTTCCGCTTCTGGGGCTTATGAGTGCCTCAATCAAAAGAAACTATACTTGGTTAGGGATTGTATCGGGGGTATTACTTTTTACCCACTGGTTAGATACTTTCATGGTCGTGATGCCATCCGTAGCTGGCAAAGCGGGTGGGCTGGGAGCGATGGAGGTAGGATTCTTCTTAGTGGGGGCTGCTAGTCTTTTCTGGTTTGTAGCTCGTCAGCTTGAAAAAGCTCCTACCCTTACGCCGCGCCACCATCCATATCTAGAAGAAAGCGTGCATCATAGCTACGAGCCGATGTGAAGCCTCCGTATCGGGTCTACGAGCTTTTCTTTGTGTGGTGGCAGCTTTACGAAAAGTTGCCACCCTCTACTTATTTACTGGGCAGCTTGTGGGAAATATAGTCTCAATATCTCTCCGACTGGTGGGGTGTTGGGAACCCTCAAAAGCTAAGAGATTCCGATGAGGTGCTTTTCCCGGCTTGTTTCTGCGTAGAATAATCCCTCTTCATCTTGCTTCCCCGTTAGCCTTACGGGGAGGAGCATTCCTACTTGTCCTGCTTTCACCCGTACGCGTAGGTAGTTTTCAGTGAGTCCTTCTTCTTCACTTTCCATGAGGGCATGTAGGGTATGTCCTACGCAGCTTTGGGCAAATAGGACCTTTTTTCGCTGGGACAGCTCTCGGAGTATTTCGCTGCGCATTAGACGAACCTCCCACGGTACTTGGTCTGGGAAGGTGGCTGCTAATGTCCCTGGCCGTTCACTATATGGAAAAACATGCAAATAGCTGACAGGTAAATCAGCCAAGAACCGACGAGTTTCCTGAAAATCCGCTTCGCTTTCGCCAGGGAAGCCAACGATTACATCTACGCCGATTCCAGCGAGCGGAAACCGCTGGCGAATGGCGTAAATACGATCTTCGTACAATCGACGACGGTAGCGGCGACGCATTCGTCCCAGAAGCTTATCGCTTCCACTCTGAAGCGGTAGATGAAAATGCGGAGCCCACCTCTCATGCTCAGCTATGAAGTCTAAGATTTTGTCACTCAGGAGGTTAGGTTCTATGGATGAAAGCCTATACCGACGAATCTCTGAGGGGCCTTTCTCTTCTATTGTTTGCAAAAGCGTAAGGAAATCTACTCCATGAGGCTTTCCATAATCCCCTAAGTTAATCCCCGTAAGCACGACTTCTTGGAAGCCGGCCTGAGCGAGCGAATAAAGCTCTTTTATGACCTCTTCGGGCGTGGCGCTCCGACTATTTCCCCGAGCCTGTGGAATGGTACAAAAGCTGCATTTGTAATCGCATCCATCTTGAACTTTCAAGAAGGCTCGGGTTCGACCTTCTCCAGAGCTGCTCGGCCAGAAAGACCACTTTTGAGTGGTGGCGGGTGGTAGGGTGAGGGGCTTTTTTTGTAAAAGGTCATTAATCGTCTGAGCTAAGTATGGTTTATGGGCATTGCGGGCTACCAGAGCTACCCCTGGCTCGGATTGGAGCGCCTCAGGGCGAAGCTGCGCATAGCAGCCTGTGACCACAATTAGGGCTTCAGGCGCTCGTCTATGAATCTGACGCAGAAGCTTATGAGCTTTGCGTTCTGCTTGGTGCGTTACTGTACAGGTGTTTAGTACATATACATCTGCGGGCGCTTCCCAGTCAGTGAGGGTATGCCCAGCCTCTACCAGCTGACGAGCGATTGTTGCTGTCTCTGCAAAGTTTAGCTTACAGCCTAATGTATGAAGGGCTATCCGAGCCACTTATGCGAAGATATCATACTTTTCGCAAGCGAGCTTGTATTAGGAGTAGGAGAACGGCTACAATACCTGCCCCTCCCGCTATACTCAAGATTGCTTTTTGAAAACTGCCAGTCCAAGCGATGATTATGCCTGGAATAAATGAGCCTCCAACTCCACCTATTAGGACGGTAAGCCCATTGTACAATCCCGTAACCTTTCCCGCAAAGTGGGCCGGATAGAAGCTCTGAAGTGTGGCAAATTCTTGCGCATTATAACTGCTTTGGAAAAAAACACCTATCGTCAGGAGAGATAGGAGAGTAGGAGTTTCCATAGGGATCGCAGTCAAGCCTACACATACTCCTGCGAGAATAAGGCCCACGGTAGCCCATAAAAGCCGATTTTGCGTCCAGTCCCCTATCCATGCCCAAAAAAGCACCCCTAAGATGCCAGCCGAGAATACTGCCAATAGGGGTCCCGATAATCCTGAAAAGGGAATCCCCTGGGATTGGGTTAGAAAGCTTGGAAGCCAGTTTAGCATGCCGAAGATACAAAATGCATTCGCAGCTCCCGCAGCCACATACAGCCATAAAGTCGTCGAAGCATATGGAAGAGTGACGACATGGAATTTCGGGGAGGGCAAAGAGGGGATGCCCCAATATATCAGCGGTAAAGCGATCAATAGGCCAGCTAGACCCAACATGCCGAAGCTCATGCGCCATCCTATGGATTCTATGAGTGGAATGAGTAAAATAGGACCAATCATCAGCGCAAGTAGGATGCCACCGATGTAAATGGAGTTAGCGCGACCACGCTGATGGGAGGGAAAGGTGCGCGCCACAATTGCGCTATTCATCGGCATGTGAAGGCTTTCAGCAGCTCCCAGTAGCAGACGCAATCCGATTATGGTGCCGAAGCTATGGCCAAAAGGGTAAAATAATAGCGTAGAAATAGAAAAGCCCGCTACTGAAAGTATCAAGCTGCCTTTGACGCTCCATCTTTCAGCTATCCCACTGAAAAATATTTGCACAAGCCCAAAAGAGATGTAGAACGCTCCTAAAAGGTATTCTCCATATAACCCAATCTCGGCATTGCTCCAGTTCTGCTCGCTGGCAATCTTAGGTAAGGCTATGGCCAGTGCATTTCTATCTAAGTAGTGGATGAAGGTCGTGATAGCCAGAATGACTGGGATTCGCCATGTAGAAATCACTCCGCAAAGATGGCAGTTAGCTTAGAAAAACTTCAAACGAGATGGATAAGTTCAAAGAAAGTCTAAGTATCAACTTAAGATGCCAAGATTTTAGCCAGGAAAGTGGGGTAGCTCTCGTCTTTATATGTTCTCCTGTAGGCATTTTCGCGATTACCGATACATTTGTCGCATGCTTCGGGTTTGGGTCACGGGTGGTGCTGGGTTTATTGGCAGTCATTTAGTGCGCTATCTTATGCTTACGAAAGAGGATTGGGAGGTACATACCATAGATGCTCTTACCTATGCAGGGAACCTACGCAATCTCTCTGATATTTTAGCGCATCCTCGCCATACCTTTCATCGGCTAGATATAGCTGATGCTTCGCAGATTGAGCGCTTGTGGGAAAAGCATCCCCCTGATATGGTGTTTCACTTAGCGGCTGAGAGTCATGTAGATAGAAGTATTCTTTCTCCTTTAGACTTCGTCCATACCAATATTGTAGGCACCGCCGTTCTTTTAGAAGCAGCTCGGAAGCACTGGCGAGGGCGTTCTGATGTGCTTTTCTATCAAGTCTCTACGGATGAAGTCTATGGAAGCTTACCTGATGGAGCCTTTTTTACTGAAGGGAGCCCATACGATCCCCGCAGTCCTTATTCGGCGTCAAAGGCTGCAGCGGATCACTTGGTTAGGGCATATGGGCATACCTATGGCCTCCCATACATTATTAGCAATTGCGGTAATAACTACGGACCTTATCAGTTCCCTGAGAAGCTCATACCGCTGACAATCACGCATCTTATGGAACGCAAGCCTATCCCCGTATACGGCACGGGGCAGAATGTGCGGGACTGGATACATGTAGAGGATCATGTCCGTGCTATAGTACTTTTGGCGGAGCGGGGACAGCGGGGTCATACTTATCTCATTGGAGCGGAGCAGCCGCGTCCGAACATAGAGATTGTCCGTCTCCTTTGTACGTTGTACGATGAACTAACAGGAAGTATCAACTCTCACGAGCTGATCACTTTTGTAAAAGATCGCCCTGGTCATGATTTTCGGTACGCTATTCAGCCTTCCCCTCACCTGCGAGAGCTGGGGTGGCAGCCCACCATTTCTCTTTCAGAGGGGCTTCGGCAGACTATCCTATGGTATACTTCTAACTTAGACTGGCTTAATGCCGTCCGCACAGGCGAATATCAGCGGTATTATGAGCAGCAATACGGTGAGCGATTGGCATAGCGCTATTCAACAACTTTGTACTTTTGTAGGGTGCCTAAGAAGCGCGTATTATGCGTAGACGATGAAAAGGTTGTTTTGAATACCCTTATGGGGCAGCTCTATCAGACTTTTGGCAACCGTTACCTATATGAATCTTTTACTAGTGCGGAGGAAGCGGAGGAGTTCATAGATGAGATCTATGCCGAAGGAGAGAATGTGCACCTCATCATATGTGACTGGCTAATGCCCCGAGTGAAAGGAGATGAGTTTCTGGTGCGTGTGCATAAGCGGTTTCCAGAAGTCAATTTGATTATGCTTTCGGGGCAGGCGAGTCCCGAAGCCATAGAGCGGGCTAAAAACGAGGCCCATATTTTAGCTTTTGTTTCTAAGCCTTGGGATAAAGACGAGCTAATGGCTCTGGTTCAGAAGGCACTGGAGCAGTGAGTCGACCTATTATTCTTTTTGTAGATGATGAAAAAATCGTGTTGGACACTCTGGTGGTACAAGTGCGTTCAGCTTTCGGAGATAAATATGATTATGAAACGGCCCAAAGTGCTGAGGAAGCCTGGGATCTTATCCGAGAATACCGAGATGCTCAGCGGCGGATAGTTCTTTTGGTCAGCGATTGGCTCATGCCTCTGGAAAAAGGCGATAGCTTTTTGATACGCGTAGCTGCCCAGTATCCAGAGGTTCGCCTAATCATGCTTTCCGCCTACGCCGATGAGGAAGCCATACAACGGGCGCAGCGATACGCTAACCTTTTTGCCTTTATTCGTAAGCCATGGGAACGCCACACGCTCCTCTCCCAGATTCAGAAAGCCCTACTCGCCTAAAAAAATGGGTTCGTAGAGGAGGTATTCTATTGTTTTTATTTTTTCTTTTGAAAGGATTGGCTTGGCTATTAGTGCCTGCACTGGCACTATATTTTTGTAGCAGATGATTGATAGAAAGGGCTTTCTCATAGAGTTAGCCTGGCATTCCAACGATACTTTAGAATCGTGGGGGCTTCGTTTCTTGCATATTTTACGGAGCCAGCTACCTATCCTGTCCAGCACTTTATACGGCGTTATTGAAACAGACAAGATAGAGTATATCGCCCGCTACGGGGGGAATACGGATCCTGTTTCATCATTGGGGTGGGGGGAGGGGCTTATTGGGGAGGTCGCCCGCCAGCAGCGATGCTTGATTTATGAGATTGAGGGGGCGCCGCCGCACTCATATGGTTTTGGTGTAGTTTATCCGAGTTATCATTGGATATGTCCCTGGGTATATCAAGGGCAAACGTGGGCGGTCGTAGAAGCTCTCCTTACACGAGCCTTGACTCCCAGTGAAGACGCTTGGCTGCAAGAGAATCAGAGCTTTTTAGGAATGCTCCTCAGTAATGTATTTCAGCAGCAGCGCATTCAGCGGTTACTTCTAGAGCAGACCCATCAAAATTTGCTTCTTAAGGAAAATCTGGAGCGTCTGAATGAAATGCAAGCTCAGCTTAGCCTCTTGAATGCCTCTTTGGAGGAGCGGGTACGTCTGCGCACACAGGAGCTGGAAGCGGCTCTTCGGGAGCTTAGCTCCGCCCAGCAGCAGCTTATTCTGTCCGAGAAGATGGCTGCGTTAGGGCAGCTCGTGGCGGGCGTGGCCCACGAAATCAATAGCCCCCTTGGCGCTATCAAAGGCTCAGCGGAGACCCTATTAGAGGCGCTTCCTCGATTTCTTAGTCACTTGGCAAAGCTTGGAAGGGAGCAGTGGAGTGCTCTATCTGCGGCCTTAGATTGGTGGCATCAATACCTCCAGGCAGGTCAACGTATAGTACTGACCTCCAAAGAAGAGCGCGCTTTACGCAAAAAATACAGTACTCAACTGGAAAATTTGGGTATTTCGGATAGTGATACTATCGCGCGGCAGTTGGTGGAGTCAGGGATCGTCGTCGAAGATTTTACTCCCCTTATACCACTTTTGCAGCAGCCCGAGGGAGCAGATATCCTATATCTTATCGGTCAGCTTAGGCTCCAACTTGAAAATATTGTACTGGCTGCCAATCGTACTCGGAAAACTGTATTTGCTCTCAAAAGTTATGCTCATACCTCCGACCACTCCAAACCTACTCTCACAAACATAGAAGAGTCTATTGAGGTGATTTTGACGCTGTATCAAAATCAGCTCAAGCAGGGTATCATAGTGCATACAGAATACGATCCGCAGGTACCAGCATTGTATCTATTTGGAGATGAAATAGGACAAGTATGGACAAATATCATACAAAATGCTATCCAGGCGATGCAAGGGCAGGGAGAGCTCCGTATAGAGACTCGGCTCACCGATGGAGAAGTACTCGTCTCTTTTACAGACAACGGACCTGGTATTCCTCCTGAGATATTGCCTCGCATATTTGAGCCATTTTTTACGACTAAATCGAAAGGAGAAGGCACAGGCTTAGGGCTTGACATCTGTAAGCGGATTGTGGAAAAGCATGGGGGACGCATCACCGTTCATAGCCAACCTGGGCAGACAACCTTTACCGTACACCTTCCTCTGTTTCTGGCCCAAGCAGACTGGTATGTGGCTGAGTCTTCTGCTGAGGGGATTTGAAGGGTTTGGGCAATATCTGTTGCTTTTGCGGCGAAGTTTTTCTGGGCTGCTCCGTTTTCGCCTCTATTGGAACCTATGGACGCATGAATCTATTCAGATTGGGCGAGATAGCCTCTTTCTTGTGAGTATTATCTCGCTTTTTGTCGGGGCCGTCACGACCGTTCAGACCGCTTATCAGATAGTTTCCCCTTTCATCCCTAAATCTACTATTGGAGCGATAGTATCTACTTCTGCGATATTAGAGCTGGCTCCTACGATTACCTCTCTGGTATTGGCGGGGCGTATAGGCTCCAGTATCGCTTCTCAAATCGGTTCTATGCGGGTCAGTGAGCAGATAGATGCCTTAGAAGTAATGGGGATTAATTCGGCGACCTATCTTATCTTGCCGAGGCTTTTTGGAGCGCTGATATTTTTCCCTGTGCTGGTGATTTATGCCTGCTTTATCATACATATTGGGGGTATCGTGGCTGGTGCGCTGACAGGGGCGGTAAACCCTACTCAGTTTGGAATCGGTGCCCGCAGCTTTTATGAGGATTTTCAAATTATTTTCATGCTTATCAAGGCTGTAACATTTGGATTCATCATTTCTACTGTCTCCGCTTACCAGGGGTATTATGTGCGTGGGGGGGCTTTGGAGGTTGGCTATGCAAGCACTCGGGCGGTGGTGATTAGCTGTTTGATGATTCTAATAGCAGACTATGTTTTGGCTCAGCTCCTCTTATGAGTGAGCTTCGCATAGAGCATATATCTAAATGGTTTGGCTCTCAGCGGGTATTGTATGATATTTCCTTTGTCTTCCAGCCTGGGCAAGTGAATATGATTATCGGCCCCAGCGGCTGTGGAAAAACGGTTCTCCTCAAGTGCATTGTCGGGCTGATTATACCAGAAGAGGGGCGAGTATTTTTTGGAGATGTAGATTTTCTTCGGGCTCCGCCGGAGAAAAGGCGGGCTATTCTCAGGAATTTGGGTATGCTTTTTCAATCCTCTGCTCTCTTTGACTCTATGACGGTGGGTGAAAATGTGGCCTTTCCTTTGCGAGTTTTCACGCAGCAGAGTGAAAAGGAAATCCAGAGTCGGGTGGAGTATTGTTTAGAACGAGTGGGGCTTGCAGGCACCCAGCATAAGTACCCGGCGGAAATCTCTGGCGGGATGAAGCGTCGGGTGGGGCTTGCCCGAGCTATTGCGCTCAATCCTCGATATCTTTTCTGTGACGAACCTAACTCTGGTTTGGACCCGCTTACGGCGAGACGAATAGATCAGCTTATCCGAGAAATCACGGAGGACTTCCATACTACTACGGTCGTGGTAACTCATGATCTCAAAAGTGTAGTGGAAATGGGGCAGCGCATTCTCTTCTTGCACGAAGGGCGAGCGGAGTGGCAAGGTGATAGGAAAGAGCTTCTTGAGGATGTTCATGCTCTCCCTGCCAATCTTCGGGCATTCTTAATGGCCTCTGGTCTCGTCCAGAGCAAAAAGCCCTGAGGAGAAAAGTTAACTTTACTTGTCATGCAATTCCGGCTCATTAGTGCGATGACTCCTAAAGGGGATCAACCTCAAGCGATTGCCCAGCTCGTAGAGGGACTCAAGCGAGGGGAAAAGCATCAAGTTTTGTTAGGGGTCACAGGATCTGGGAAGACTTTTACGGTCGCTAACGTGATTGCCCAAGTACAAATGCCCACTCTCGTGCTAAGCCATAATAAAACGCTCGCCTGGCAGCTATACAGCGAGTTCAAGGGTTTTTTCCCTCATAACTTGGTGTGTTACTGGATATCCCATTACGACTACTATCAGCCCGAAGCGTATCTCCCAGCCACTGACACCTACATCGAAAAGGAGCTTAGCATTCTCAAAGAGATAGAACGGTACCGTTTAGAGACTCTCACAGCGCTTGTAAGTGGGCGACGCGATATCATAGTCGTGGCGTCGGTCTCGGCCATTTATGGGTTGTCAGATCCCGCAGAGTTTGCTAAGCATGTAATCTCTTTGCGTCCTGGGATGCGGTATCCGCGTCAAGCCCTTATTCACCAGCTCACGCAAATGATGTACCGCCGAACGAGCGAAGGCTCTACGCCAGGCACTTTTTGGACCCGCGGAGATAGAGTGTTTGTGTTTCCTGCCTATTCTGAGAAGGGCTACAAAATCAGTTTTCTTGCCTCTGCAATAGAGGGAATAGAAGAGATAGAGCTACCGACCCTGCGTCCAGTGAAAAGGTTAGAAGAGCTGACGCTGTATTCGGCAGACATGTTTGTGTTATCGCCTCAAAAGCTGGAGATAGCGATTGTTCGGATTCAGGAGGAGCTGGCTGCGCAGGTGGAGTATCTCCGCTCGCTTGGGCGCATAGAGGAAGCAACTCGCCTGCAAAAGCGTACTCTATATGATATAGAACAGCTACGCACCTTAGGATACTGCAATGGCATAGAGAACTACTCTCGGCATCTCACAGGACGGGCGCCGGGAGAGCGGCCTTATACGCTTCTGGACTACTTTCCGAGGCCGTTTTTGACGGTGATTGATGAAAGCCACGTAACTATCCCCCAGCTGAAAGCCATGATTGGGGGCGATCAGTCTCGTAAACTGGTATTGGTGGAATATGGCTTTCGCCTGCCCTCAGCGCTGGATAATCGTCCACTGAGGTTTGAGGAGTTTGAGAGTTTGGTGGAGCAAGTCATATATGTAAGTGCCACGCCTGGCCCCTATGAGATGGGCCAGACTGGGGGGGCCTT
>JBCNVG010000019.1:0-160264 GCA_039630325.1 Bacteroidia bacterium | reverse complement strand
TACACCTAATATTTTTGCAGAATGAAGCAAAACTGGATTCAAACTATCAAGTCTCGCCTCTCAAAAGGTGCTCTTGCTTTACCTAACGAATATGCTATTTACAATGGCATAATCATTCCTGTACTACACGCAGTCGGCTGGCATCCGGAAGATACCGAAGAAGTTGTCCCTCAATATTCCACGGGTGAAGGGCGCGTAGATTTTGCTCTCAGGAAGGTAGATGTTCATACAGGAAAGCGTGTCAGCTTCACCTTCATAGAAGTCAAGCATCTCGGCAAAGCAGATGAAGAAGCGGAAAAGCAGCTGCTCAGGTATGCCTTTCAGGAAGGTGTACCCCTTTTAGTCCTCACCGACGGGCAGCAATGGCGCTTCTACCATCCGCTCAGCGCAGGCCCTTCCAAGGAGAGAATGATAGAAGAAATAGACCTTCTCTCGGATTCAGAGGAAAAATGCCTTACCATTCTTCAAAAATACCTCGGTCAAAATCGGTATCTTTCCCTCCGAGACTTCCATTCATTCATTGCTCAGGAATATCACGCCCGCTTTCAACGGGCTCACCTTAGGCGAATATGGAAAGCTC
Organism: Bacteroidia bacterium; assembly: GCA_039630325.1. Lineage (GTDB taxonomy): Bacteria > Bacteroidota > Bacteroidia > SpSt-205 > SpSt-205 > SpSt-205. The sequence continues at coordinate 159,684 of JBCNVG010000019.1, read as the reverse complement.
TTCTCTCAGGCGAAGACAAGGCTCTCTTGGAGCTTCTGCGGGAAAAACTCTCCGCCGGTCTGAACATTTCATCTGAAGAACTGCCTCTTGACAAACTTCAGCATTGGCTGAGTGAAGAACTCAAGCAGGTCTCTCCTTCCCAATCTACTCTTTCGTTTTCTCTATCAATGCCAACTCAGAGAGGTGTCTTCGTGAAAGGTATTTTCCACCCAGCCAAGAAGCTAAAAGAGATTGGTCGCATTCTCTGTGAGCAGTTGGCAGCCCTAAATGAAGAGTTTCCTGAAAAATTTTACAATAGTAAGTTCAGTAAAGGGGCCAAGCGGTTATATATTGCCCCTGACCCCGAAAAAGTATTTCCTGATAGCTTCAAAGAGAAGAACCCTAAATGGAAGAAGTATCTCATAGAGTTTTCAGATCAAAAAGGCCGACGATGGTGGCTCATGACTCATTTTTCGCAAAAAATGGCGGAAGAAGTATTCAAGCAGTTAGTAGCTTCGACCGGGCTGCCGTGGGGAAATCCAGAAGGCGTGAAAATTGTTTTCTAATGATCCAGTCTCTCGTCGATTGGCTCTAACAAGTAGGTTGGCAAGCACCTACTCCCAGCGCCATGCGATTCAATCTCTATGGGCTTGAATAAGATTCCTTCCCTTAGTTCTGGATGACTAAGCCAAGGCAGTTTAGGAGTAAGCCCCTATTGTAGGGCGCCATGATACTATCCATCATATAAGCAGGTCAGTCACCGCGCGCCAATCTCTTCTACTTGCAAGCTTCATCCTCATTCAGGAAAACGTACAAGGCGAAGGATCCCCTTGGAGGCTAAGTAGCTATCTCCTGGTATTAGCTCTCGGAAAGGAAAGAATTCGCTTATCCATCCCTTGGGAGGCAAATCATACGGTTCACCTGTGTAATAGTATATCACCCCCTTCGGAGAAAGGCATCGCTCTGCCCAGCTAAGGAATCTTGGAAGAGGAGCCACCGCTCGTCCGAGAATTACTGGAAAGCGTTCTCTCAGCTCTTCTGCGCGCATCCAGCGAGCCTCTACCCGAGAGGTCAGCCCTAACCGCTCTAACATGAGCGATACGGCGTTGACTTTTTTGCGAGTGCTATCAATCAGGACAAACTTAGTCTTAGGATGAGCGATGGCAAGCGGTATACCAGGTAGCCCCCCACCTGTCCCGATATCCAACACTGGCCCTGGCTCAGGCAAACGCCACCAGCCTAAAAAGAGCAAACTCGGCACGATATGATGAGCCCACACCTGCTCAATGTCCTTGCGGGAAATAAGGTTTACGGACGCATTTACCTCCCGTAAAAGCTGAGCGTATTCTCTGAGGAGGCTAAGTTGGGAGTCACTCAGATGGGCCCTTAGACATTCGGGCAGCTCATTGGAGGAACTGCGTTCGGAGGACATAGTTCAGCACGCCTCCATGCTGATAGTAGGCTATTTCTATTTCAGATCGCAGCAGGGCTTTTACTGAGAAACGTTTCTCAGTATTGGTGGTAGGATCTACGGCGCGTACAGTCAGCACTTTCAGAGGTCGAAGGCCCTCCGCGATATTTTCAATATGGTAAATTTCCTTACCTGTGAGGCCAAGAGTTTCCACATTTTCCCCCTCCATAAACTGTAGCGGCAGAATGCCCATGCCGACTAAGTTGCTGCGATGGATGCGCTCGTAGGTTTCGGCGATGACGGCCTTGATACCGAGGAGGTTAGGGCCTTTGGCAGCCCAGTCGCGAGAAGAGCCGCTCCCGTATTCTTTGCCTGCCAGAACAATCAGCGGCGTGCCTTCGGCTTGATAGCGCATGGCTGCTTCATACACGGTCAAGAGTTCGCCCGTAGGATGATGAATGGTCCAGCCTCCTTCTCTATCTACGAGCTTATTTTTCAGCCGTACGTTCGCAAAGGTGCCGCGCATCATCACTTCATGATTACCTCGGCGCGCCCCATAGGAGTTGAAGTCTTTGGGATCTACCCCATTCTCTATCAAGTATTTGCCTGCAGGAGAGTGGGAAGCGATGGAACCCGCAGGCGAAATATGATCCGTCGTCACCGAGTCTCCCAAGACCAAGAGAACGCGCGCGTGGGAAATATCCCTAAGTGGAGGCACCGTCCCGCTTATGCCATCGAAAAATGGCGCCTTCCGAATGTAGGTAGACGAGGGATCCCAAGCGTACCGATCCCCCTTGGGAGCAGGTAAGCTCTGCCAAGCGGCTTCTCCCTGGAAAATATTGGCGTAGTTGGACCGAAAATCCGCTTCGTCTATTACCCTCTCCATCAGTTCGGCTACCTCCTCAGGACTGAACCAGATATCCCGCAGGAACACAGGATACCCATCTGGGTCATAGCCGATGGGCTCATGCTCAAAGTCTATATCTACTCGGCCAGCCAGTGCATAGGCCACCACCAAGGGAGGCGAAGCGAGAAAGTTCATTCGGACTTGGGGATGGACTCGGGCCTCAAAGTTGCGATTCCCAGAGAGGACGGCAGCTACGACGAGATTTTTCTCTTGGATGGCCTCAGAGACCGCAGGGGGAAGGGCCCCACTATTGCCAATGCAAGTCGTGCAGCCATACCCCGCTACATGGAAATGCAGGGCCTCCAGGTATGGGAGGAGGCCAGCCTTTTCTAAGTACCGAGTAACTACACGAGAGCCTGGAGCCAAGGTAGTCTTGACCCAGGGTTTAGGGCGCAGACCTGCGGCTACGGCGCGTTTTGCCACCAGTGCAGCAGCCAGAAGGACCGAAGGATTAGATGTATTTGTGCAGCTTGTGATAGCTGCGATAACGACAGCCCCATCTGAAAGAATATACTCCGCATCCCCGGACGACAGGTGAGCGTAGCCGTTGGTGGGAGCATGCTCTTTGACAAGGACAAGAGGCTGTGGCGTCATGGGATGATAAGCCCGCTGATAAGTAGTCTCTAAGCTCTTTTGGACAGCGGCCTTGACCTGAGAAAGAGGTATGCGGTCCTGCGGACGGCGAGGACCTGCTACAGAGGGTTCTACGCTCTCCAAATCCAAAGTTACGATGCGACTATAGATAGGCTCTTCCCCAGGCTCTCTCCAGAGGCGATTAGCCTGAGCATACTGACGAATCCGTTCTACTTTGTCCCTATCTCGCCCCGTGAGGCGTAAATAGGCCAGCGTTTGCTCGTCTATGGGGAAGTAAGTGACAGTGCATCCAAACTCTGGGGACATGTTGGAGATGGTCGCACGGTCAGGAACCGTGAGCGTATCCAATCCTGGGCCGAATACCTCTACGAACTTATCTACAACCCCCACTTTCCGCAGAAGTTCTGTGATGGTCAAAACCAGATCAGTGGCGGTCACCCCAGGACGCAAGCGCCCCGTCAGTTTGAGACCAATAACCTCTGGGCAAGGAAAATAAAACGGCTGTCCCAACATAGCTGCCTCTGCCTCTATCCCGCCTACACCCCACCCTACCACCCCGATGCCATTTACCATCGGCGTGTGCGAATCCGTGCCGACCACCGTATCAGGAAAAGCCCATCCATTTCGCTCCATGACCACCTGGGCCAAATATTCCAAGTTCACCTGGTGTACAATGCCCATGCCCGGCGGCACAATCCGAAAATCATTGAAAGCTTGCTGAGCCCACTTCAAAAACTGATAACGCTCCCGATTCTGCTGATACTCTCGCTCAATGTTACGCTGAAGCGCAAAGGCATTGCCAAACGAATCCACCTGAACAGAATGGTCAATCACTAAGTCTACGGGAACGAGAGGATTGATTTGACGGGGATCTTTTCCATTAGCAGCCACGGCATCTCGCAGAGAGGCCAAATCCACCACTGCCGGTACCCCCGTAAAATCCTGCATTAGCACGCGTGCCGGAATGAAAGCGATCTCATCCTCAGGCCCCGGCTGACCGTTCCATTTCTGGAAAGGACTCAAATGCTCCTCTGTCACCTTGAAGCCGTCTAAGTTTCTGAGGACATTCTCTAGCAGAATGCGCAGGCTGTAGGGAAGTTGAGCGAGATTAATACCGAGCGCTTGGGCGGCCTTGGGTAGGGCTACGTACTCTAAGCCATCTACGAAAGGCTCTTTCCACGAAGTCATGCAGCAAAGATAGGCGCTTCACCTCACACACCTCCCCAACCCAAATACCTCCGGCTAAGAGCCAATTGCGCAAAGATTGCCTATTGATCGTTCCGAGAACTTTTAGGGATTATCAATGGCCAACCTGTAAGACAAAACTCCCCATCGACCCACCGCCACAAGAACATAGACTCCACGGGGAAAAAGAGAAGCATCTACACTTTCGCTAAGTTGATATAGAAGCAGCTTGCCAGTGGCGTCATAAAGGTATAGCGCCTGCGCTCCTGGAACGCGAAGAACAGAGCCATTCCATAATGCGCTGGGCCTATACGCAGGAGAAACTAATCCAGCTGCCGCAGTACAGGAGGTATCAGAAGGGAGTTGAAACCCTCGTGCCTGTTTATTAGCTTCACTAATGAGAGTAACCCCCTGGGTGAGGAGAAACAGCCGCATTCGCTGGATCTGCTCTGGGGTAAACTGATTCATGCAAGCGTCATCTACATATCCCATAAAGTTGTTGATGGGATCCGGATTATCGGTGGGCAGTTCATTACAAGTATTGGTACTGGAAGCAGGGCATCCATAATGCGCCTCACGCTGAGGGGGTGTATCACATATCTCATCCCCTTCAATAGCACAGGTAGCTGGCGTAGTGCCTCTGCACCCGCTTTCGAATGGATGAAGGAGGCTAAACACATGTCCTATCTCATGAACGGCCGTGCGCCCGCCGTCATAAGGCCTACGCAAGCCAGGTCCCTCCCCTACTACGTCACTCACCAATACGGTTCCAGGGATGCTTTCTGTATCGCCTAAGGCCCGAGCATAGCCTATCACCTGCATGGGCATCCATTTCACTATCCATATGTTGAGGAAACTGTCAGGAGGCCAATGTATCATTCGTTTAAGCGTATCTTCCTCGGAGGTCCAATCGTGACTAGCTAATGCAGACACCGTACGCGTCACCCCACAGGTAGGTAGGCCTCCTGGCCCATACCGAGGCAGATAGAACTGAATCTTCGCTGGGGCATAATCCCTATTCAAAACCGCTATCTGCTGACCGATCCGTTCTATGGGAAATTCACCTGGATTGGATTCCACTACATGAATCGCCAGGGGAACCCATAGCGTATCGCCCGAATCTCTCAAATAAGTCGTAGCGGACTTGCTACGCTCTGGCAAATGAAGGAACCTCTTATCCACGGGACATGGCCTCTGCGCCCATGCTGCGCTGGTGACTACAGCCATCCATATCCAGTGCCGATAGCCCTTTTTCACCGAAGCGAATGTAGAAAAACTAAGCAAATGTTGTACCTTTGCAGGGCGGGCCTGTAGCTCAGCGGTTAGAGCAGCGGACTCATAATCCGTTGGTCGGGGGTTCGAATCCCTCCGGGCCCACATGCATATCACCCTCCGCTGGGCAGGTGAAGGGTTGCGTTTCACTGCTCAGACGGACAGCGGACACACGCTGACATACGACTCCCCTGTGGAAGTTGGCGGTACCGATTCTGCCGCTCGCCCAATGGAGGGCCTTCTATCGGCTATGATGGCTTGTTTTTCTGCTGACGTAGTGAGCATCCTGAGGAAAAAGCGCAAAACTATTCTCGCTTATCGCGCAGAAGCCCAAGCCCAACGAAACGATACCCATCCTCAAGTCTTTACTCATGTGAGCCTTCACCTGCACATAAAAAGTCCTGATGCCACTCTATCCGACGTAGCGCGCAGTATAGAACTTTCCCGCACTAAGTATTGCAGCGCTATGGCAATGTTTGAAGCCGCAGGGTGTGCGATCGAGATTCAGTACAGCCTCATGCCGTAAGCACATTGAACCAGCCGCCTATTGCCATTCCTACGAGCATCCCCAAGCCGATCCCGATGGTAAGGCCCCATAGGTACCTTCCCAAGAAAATAGGATCCAAACGCCGCTCTTCTCTTATCAGATAGGTCAGCTGAAACTCTCTTTCTTGATAGCCTCCACCAGTTTTCTCGCTAAGTAGTTTCAGAGCTGTGGGAAATATCTGATCGCTTCCCGCTCCAATAAATACCGCATGTATCGTCACCTGGTGCTTCTTAGCTTCCTCTGCCAGATCCGCCAAAGAAGCGCTCTGGGGCACATTATGAGCGCCATCGCTTACAATGAGGATATGGGTATTAGGTTCAGCGAGGGCTAAGGCGGTTTCCACTGCCGCTGAGAGATTAGTACCCTCTCCCAAGTCCAACCGAGCTGCCTGACGTAAAGCAAATACGAAAGCTTCTCTATCAGCCGTCAGCGGAAGTACAGCGTATGCATCCGACGCAAATACAATCAGACCCAGCCGTCCACTAGGGAGAGCTTCGAGTGCTTCTTCCATTGCAGTCAGCGCGAAGCGCTGCCTGTCTGGTAGGACATCTTTTATTCGCATGCTGCGAGAGACATCCCAGAGGACCCATATATCTGGATGAGTCGGAGTGATCTGGGAGAAAATCGCTCTTGGGTCACTTAGAGCCAGCGTACTACTGACCCCCATTAGGCCAGCACTCCAGGTGGGCCAGTAAGCTCGCCAAAAGCGGCTTTTTTTCTTTGAGTCCGCATATCCTGATAGTAAGCGAACTCTCCACCCTAACATAGCCAAGCCTATCCAAAGAGGAAGCAGAAATAAGTATTCTGGAGCCTGCCAAACTATGCTCATAATCAGACTACGACAGGGTAAAGGTACACAGCCCTCATCCTTTGCCCAGCGGAGCTTGGTCAATTCGCAAGCGGAGGCGATTGCTAATTTCTTGAGTCATTTGACAGGCGATCCGCCAGCTAAGTGAAAAAATTTCTCATACCTTTGTGAAAAATGGAGGTCTAGGCTACACTGCCCTCTCCTCAGGTCGCAGTGAAGGGGTTCGACTCCCCTTGCCTCCACTATGGCTAAACTGATAAGCGGATCTTATGTGCTTCATGAAAGCGAGATCATTTACATAGCTCTTTTAGCTTGGCCAAGCCTTCTACTCTTGTTGAAGAGATTGATATTTTTTTTAACTTATCCCTCGTGTTTTATGTGTTCTCCTAATCATTTTTCTCAGCTACCAATTGTTTTCCTCTTGTAAAACCAGATGCATATGATACGCACAAAATTAGTCCATGTTTATCTGCCTATCCGAGTACCTCTGATGTTATACCAACCTCTTCGATATGTGTACAGAAAGCTTTACTTAGGCTCTAAGGTTCCTAATCTTATGGGAGATAGGGAGATAGAATATTCTTTTGCAGCCAGGCATATCCCGAAAGCTGGAGACAAAGCTTTAGACTTTGGAGCGGCCGGATCCTACATACCTCTCGTTCTTGCTCGCGCCTTTAATGAAGTTGTCGCCATGGATAGACTGAAAACTCAGTTTTTATGGTCCCATCCTAAGATAAAGGAGGTACAGGCAGATATTTTAGACGATAATCTTTCCTATGCCGAATATTTTGATGTGATTACTAATATCTCCAGTGTGGAACACGTAGGGTTAGCTGGGAGATATGGTACGACTACACATACGCCGGATGGAGACCTCATAGCGATGAAAAAGCTTCGGGGTTGGCTTAAGCCGGATGGCATTCATATACTCACTATACCAGTGGGTAAGGATTCTGTCTGTATGCCTTTTCACCGAATTTATGGTAGTAAGAGGCTCCCGCTTTTGCTGGATGGGTATAAGGTAGTACATGAAGAGTACTGGGCTAAGCCCAGCAAAGACAATAAATGGCATCCCGTAGAAAAGGAATATGCACTCAACTACGAGGCTAATCCAGGGAATAAAAGGACTGGATGTGATGTTTATGCTTTAGGGTGCTTTGTACTTCATAAGTAGCTTGGGGCACTGTTAGGAAAAGAAGTCTGCCTTACATTCCAGCAAAATAGCGCAATGGTAGCTTGGTCAGTATGCTATCCTGTTTTCTTTCGTGGCTTTTTCCCAGTGATTGCAACTAAGTGCAAGCCTATGTGGAGCATCCTATGCCCAGACTTATCTCATGCTGCCTCTGTGTTCCCTAAGGGAATGCTTTCAGGGGTAAAACAGGAGAGCTACCCATATTGGAGTATGGTATAGTCTTCAAGATTTTTTCGTCGATGCCTTGTTCATGCAGCAATACCTACACCGAGGTACTAAGAGGTATCTCTGACTAACGAATAAACGGGCGTGCCAGCCAGGTTATCTGACGAAACCTATCCGATAGGCGCTTGATTCGCTTATCTCCCTCCTCTATTTGCCTATTCACCTTATCCAGTTCTTCATTGAGGGAGTCCAAGTTTTTCACAAACTCATCAACATCTTCATTTTCTATCACCTTAAGGACCCCGGCAAGAAGTGCTATTTGACTTTTCTTCACGGCACGACGAGCCAAGCGATATTGTCGATAGTATAAGACCACCATGACCAGAGAATAAACAAGGAGGACAGATAGCTCGTAAAAAATGAGCAGGAGAATCCCCGCAGTCGCTGATAAAAATACCAGTTCTGAGAACGAATACCCTCCATTCAGCAGCCAGTCAGATGACAGTTCGGCAAGTGGTTTCATATTCCTGATACGGCTATGCACCCATTAAAAGTTGCGATAGGATACGTGGGGAAAATTCAGTTCTGTGTGACCATCACATCCTCAGCGGAATACGGACGAACGATACCCATACGTGGGGAAAATTCAGTTCTGTGTGACCCCCAAATACTGCACTTTTACATCATGCGGTGGTTCCGTGGGCTTCTCCTGATTGGAATACTCTGGGCACAAGATGCAGACATTTTTCCGGGCAGTGAGATATACAGCTTTTTAGAGCGGTGGGATGTGAGGGGTTACATAGACACCTTTGTACCCATAGAAACGCGCCCTTGGGGCCGAGAAGAAGCTTATCAGCTCGTCAGACGCATGGATACCACCCAACTCCATAGATTGGACAGAGCCAGGTATGAGCGGGCTGTATTTCTTCTCTTTGATAGTCTCCCTGCGCGGACTGGCTCAAAAATAATGCCCTGGCTTCTGCCAGCCGGACGGGATGTATTCACGACCAAAACTTCGTGGGGTGCTTTGTACGTCGGAGCTATGCTCCATTTGGGTATCGGAAGAGATACCACGGGCCTGCTCTATCAGAATACCCGAGGCGCTTACCTCCGAGCCCAAATCGGCCGGAAAATCGGGCTGTATGCTGACTTTCTTGAAACGCAAACCCGTCCCCCGTTCTTCATCACTCAGCGGTATGAAACCTATCAGACGCTCTGGGGCGAAACCTTTGTAAAGCCTTTCCGTCGAGGGGGATTTGATTATGCCAACACGAGAGGGTACCTAACCTACTCACCTCATCCAGCTCTGCGTATCAAGTTCGGACGGGATAAAGGCTTCTGGGGAATGGGCTTCCAGAGCCTATTTCTCAGCGACTACCCTCCGGAGTACTTCTACCTTCACCTCCGAGGACGCTTGGGGCCATGGGAGTATCATTCCCTTTTTGCGCAGCTCATTGACTTCATCCCGAATAAGCCCGATGCCTGGGGAGATCAACCGCGCAAGTATCTCGCCCTTCATCAGCTTCTGTGGCGTCCATCTCGGGGCGTTTCCCTCGGGCTCTTTGAAGGTGTAATGTACAATCCTTGGACACCCCGTGGACACCGAGGCATAGAACTAAGCTATTTTGTGCCACTTATCTTCTACCGCACTATGGAGCAAATCCTTGGCAGTCCAGATAATGCCATGCTGGGGGTTTTTGCTCGGGCTAACATCCTGCGGCGATTTCAGGTATACAGTCAGCTTGCCGTAGATGACTATAACTTCGGTCAGCGCCGACAAGGCCGCGGCTGGTGGGGCAATAAATATGCCTGGCAGCTCGGTCTCAAAGCTTTTGATATCGGGCTGCCTACCTTAGACTTTCAGATTGAGCTTAATACTGTCCGTCCCTATACCTACAGCCATAGCATAGTAGCCGCTGCATGGGGTCATCATGGACAATTTTTGGCTCATCCGTACGGAGCCAACCTTCGAGACATTACGCTCCTCATCCGTTATCAGCCTCTGCCAGGGCTGACACTGGAAGGGCGGTTCTCTGAGATTTACCAAGGGCTCAACTCGCCTACCCTCAACTGGGGGAGCGACATCTTCATAAGCGATATAACGCATGTAAGGGACTTTGGCAATCAGCTCCTGCAAGGGGAACAGACAAGGTATCGTCTCATTCACAGCCGACTCACCTATCAACTAAGGCGCTTGCCTCTCTATGGGGATATAGAAGGCTTCTGGCGAAATGGCACTTGGGGAGGATGGGCCGGCTTGCGCTGGATGCTCCCAAATAAAGTGCTACGGTTTTAGGATAATTATGATAATTATCACTAAAGGAGTCTAGAGGCTTCAGCTGAGCAAACCTTATTTTAGTTCCTCTGAGTGGACGGGAAAGCCTTCCCTACGCGCTTATTGTAGGCCTTTCACCCGCTCCGAAATGAACAGCTATTCAAACAGAACAAACCCCGTCATCTGGGGAGTTGAGCCGACGCAGAAATGGCTCATAGGAAGGCCCATTATATTCCACAAAGCGTTTTTCTCATGTAGAGCACTAACTATGTAGAGAATAAGTTGCCGTTTAGTTATCACAAAAGGAAAGATTCGTATCCATGTCAGCACAAGTAATCCATTGCTGTTGATTGAGTATACCTTCTGAGATCTTATGTTCTGCGAATCGTATCCCGGCATATTCAAATGCGTACATGCCCAAAAGTAGAGGATGATGCCAAGCCAATCTTCCATGCGTTAGTCGGAATAGTAGGTCAAATACGTTGTGGAAGAACCATGCAATGTACCCCAATACAAGTCCATACTTGGACCTGAGTAGCTTATGTAAAAGGGGAAAATCTCTCGAAAGAGCGAATCTCACGTGGGCGGGTTCGTTTAGCTGTTCCCACAGAATTCGCTTTCCAAAACCTTCTATGAACCTTCTGTGAAAAGCAACTTTTGGAGTAAGTAGATTGCGTTCCCGGGATATAAACTGGATGCCCCCGGCAAAAAAGAGCTGAATACCTTCTTGTAATAGCCTATGGGAGAGTTCTATGTCTTCAGCTCCGATGTAGAGACCTACACGGCGCCAGCGTTGAGGCGGAATTTCTTTGAATCCGCCCACAGAAAAGAAAATGCTACGATGCATTGCCATTGCTGTGGAGCATAGAAAGGTTGCAGGGGCAGGATAGAGAGTGTGGAAGTAGAGCTTTTTATGTTCGTTTAGAAAGAAATGGCCGACTAAACTCTTTTTTATTTTTTCTACATATTCTCGGTCATAAATGAGCTGATTTTTAGTTATTCCAATAGCCGCTTTAGGGCCAAGCTGACGAAGATCTCTTACGATCTTTCCTAAAGCGCTTTCTGAAGGAAAAGTATCATCATCTAAAAACAGTAGATACTCCCCTTTGGCTAAAAGAGCCCCCGTATTTCTTGCCCCTGCAGCGCCACGATAGCGCTGATTTGCGGTGATGGTGATTGGTATTCCATTAACTTCAGAGGGAAAAGTAAAAGGAGGTCCTCCATCCACCACAGCAATAATTTCGTAATCTCCAGGGGGCAGCCCCATGTCAGAAGTAGTGAGGTGGATTATAAGGTCTTGGATAGTATTGGAGCCTGCTACGGTAGGTATTATTACACTGATAGAGAGAGCCATAAACAGCAAGCCAGTGAGCCTAAATGGTGATGGGGGGTGTCAACTTGCATGCACTCGAGGCAGAAGCTATGATGCGGACGAAGCATTTTGGGTTGCATAAAGAAACGACACCTACTTGAGATTGAAGTCGAATGGAATTGTTACCCATACTTTGATAGGTTGGCCATTTGATAGGCCGGGTATAAAGGTTAGATTGGGAAGTTCCTTTTCTACGGCTTCTGTCAGTAGCTTATGAGGCGACCGCAGTACTATATGTCGCTTGTACCTTCCCTCTTTATCAACTAGAACCCTAACAATTACTTTACCTTGTATGCCGGCTTCTTTTGCCAGAGGAGGATAGGCTATCCGCTTCTTGATTTCATCCATATTCGTTGGTTGAGGCTCCTTTTCTACCTGAATAAAAGCCGTGGGATCGGGATCTTCTTCTTCAGGGGACATAGGAGAGGTAGGAGTATAGCTTGGCTGGTCAGACTCTACTTGCGGAGTAGAAGACACGGATTGATAAGGCTGATGAGTGGAAGGAGTGTATTTGGGGGTGTTTGACGGTGTTCGCTGAGGCGCTGACTGAGAAGGCTTGGGGGGAGGAGACGCATAGGTGGGCTTAGTTGGTGTAGGCTTCCCCATAGATGCAGGTTGGGGAGAGTTTGCCTTGGGATAAGAGTGTGTAGGGTTAGTAGTCGGGGGCTTCTTTATGGGTGTGGGTTGAGTAGTTTTGACCGTCGTGGGTGGCCGACTAGTCGGTGCAGGCGATGGTTTCTTTAGATGAGGATGTGATGTAGGCTGCGCCCAGGTCACAGTCAGTAGCAGGAAGCCGCTTAGCATGCCTGTGGGTAATAGAGGTCTTTTATAAAGTCTCATAACCCAATTTTAGGCAAAGGTATCAAAATTTCATCCCGAGTTAGAGGAGCCTCGTAAGTTCGTGCTGCACGAGCTTACGAGGGCATAAGCCCAGAGGACGGTCTTGGATTGGACAGCTTTGTCAGTTTACCGATGATTAGGGGAAATATCAGATTTTATGCGCCCTATCGCTGCTGTCACTAAGGCCATTAGAAATACTAACCCCATCAAGATGTATCTACTCTGGATGAGCCCCAGTGCTGCATATGCAGCCCAACCGATATTTCCGCTAAGTCCTAAGAATGCCATAAATGGATAATCTCTCCATTTCAGTAGATAATACAAGCTCAGAATAAGTCCCCCCCCTATCACCACACTCCAAATCACCATAGAATACAGGTATATGATTGCATGAATGCCCCCAACTCTCCAGAATGGTGTATAGACTACATGTTCCTGAAGATGAGATGTGAGGAAGTTCATAGTAGAATAGAAACGAGAAAGGATATAGTACAGGAAGGGCTTTTCTCTTTTTATACTTTGCTCCCAAGCTAATGCGTATCGCACCACAGCTATTTCTGGAATACTATCAGCATAGTAGCCCTTAAGAAGAGCGACTAGGTGTTTTTCTTCCCGAGGGCCAAAGTCGCTAGTATAGGCCCTCTGAGGCAGTTTATAGCTGCTGTAGTAAAACCAGTAATAATTATCTCCGACACTTCGGAGAAGCTCAGATATGCGCCACCACTCTGTAGAGTCTATACCAGGTGCAAAATGATACTTTAGGGTAATATAAGGTTTCCGATAGACAAAATAGTTGATGGGTATCCAAATAGATTCAAATAATATGAGCGAAGATAGAAAAGATGTAACTTTTTTCCATGGACTATCGATTGAAATTAGAAGGATATAAAGCAAAAATGCAGGAAACATAACTATCGTAAGGGGGCGAATATTGTATGCCATGGTGAGAAATACTCCACTTAGGATGAGCATTTTATTGTTTCTGAGGTAGCTTTTGTAAAGCGTCCAGATGGAGAAGGTCAGAAAGGAGTGATAAATGCCTTCCGATCCGAGAACATACTCATAGCGCACAACGAAAGGAAGGCTTGCGTATACTAAGGTAGTAGGTATCCGTAAAACTTCTTTTTGAGTTAGGTTGCTTATTAGGTCTCCAAATAGAGCGGCAGCCACAGCGGCGAGTAAAATCTGTAGAATGACAAGCCACTCTCGAGCTATAGACTTATCCCTTGATAATGCCCATAAGACCACATAGATTGTTCCATAGCCGGGCAATCGAAAATTTTGCTTCAAAGTGCTTCGAATGCAACAGAGAAGTGGGGCAGGTTTGCCTTGGATAAGGCACTTTAGTATTTCTATATGAAAGTAATAGTAACTGGAAAAGTCAGGATTATAATACGCAATGGAGTTGAAATTTTCAAGGTCTTTGGGACAAGCGGCTGTATCAAGGCTAGGATGCTTCGGACCATAAATGCGAGCAACATAGGCAGGGAATATCTGTCCCCCTACCCCTTTCATGAGATCTGGGAGGATGGGTATGAAAGCGAACTTTAGGGCAAGTGCAGCTAAAAAAGGGAGGCCGTACTTATGAAGGATTTTTTGTGTACTACTCTTCATAGGTGATTATGAGGCTATCTCCTGGTCGGATAGTATCGGAAGAAAGGCGGTTGAGCATGCGAAGCTGTTCTACAGTCACACCGTACTTAGTGGCTATGGAGTTGAGAGTTTCACCAGGCTGTACCTCGTGAATCCGAGCCTTAGGCAGCTTCTTCTTGGGAGGGAGTTCGGCGATGACTCGGGGATCCTCTATGAAGAACTGTCGCCTCTCGGCCGGAGTTAGCTCACGAGGTTTCTTGGCATAGCTATACTCTATGAGCGATTGATAGTCGGGTAAGAGCGGGTAGAGAAGTACCGTGCCTTTGGGACCAGGGACGGCGAGCAGTTTGCCATCGGGACTAAATGCAGGACGGAAGTAGATATGAGGCGGGAAGGTATATTCGGTCAGGCGCAGAAAGGTCCTCCCACTCCATAGTATAGCAGTCTGGTCTGTAGCAATAGAGAGAATATGTAGGCCAGTCGGACTCCACTGTACAGCATAGGGAATCCCTCTATGTCCTGCGAGGGTGTGGAGAAGCCTACCAGAAGGAATCTCCCATATGCGGAGTGTAGAATCTGAGGCAGAGGTGACCACCTTTTTGCCATCTGGACTGAAAGAAGCTGCTTTGAGTGCCCCGGTGTGACCTTTGAGACGAGCCAAAAGCTTGAGGTCCCATGTCCACAGAGCGGCTGTACCATCTTCACTCAGCGTCACAATATACTGCTCGTCAGGAGATAGTACAATACAAGTGATAGGACCGTTGTGGGCCTGAAGGCGAAGCGGCTGGTTAGAGCTGCTGGTCCAGAGATATAAGCTCCCGAGCTGAGTACCGATAGCGGCGCGAGTACCATCCCGAGTGAGAACCCCATAGAGCACTTCACTATCCAAAGTAAAAGTATGGATATTCTCTCCACTCATTCCCTTCCACAAACGAGCAGTCTTATCTAAGGAAGTCGTAAGGATAAGACTTGCATCGGCGGACAGAGAGACATGGGTGAGGTTGTCTTTATGGCCCCACAGACGGGCTATGGTTTGCCCTTTGTAGAGATCCCACACTCGAGCCGAGAAATCCTCAGAAAAGGAAACCAAATACCTAAGGTCTTGGGAAAAGAAGACTTTTTCCACAATATGCGTGTGCCCTCTGAGAACCTCTCTGGAAGACTTGCTCTGAATGTCCCAAATACGAATGGTTTTATCCCAGCTGGCGGTGGCAAGCTTAGAGCCATCTGGACTAAATGTAGCATAGATGACGCGGTTTTTGTGGCCAGTTAGCTGATAAGGCGCCTTAGGATAGAGGAAAGCGTGTAGGGCATAGTAGAGCGCTGCCTCTGCCTCTTCTACGTAGGGACGGTCGTTAGGATCGCCAATTTTCTTAGGGAGAGCTTCCATGGCGAGGCGAGTGGCAATTTCGGCTTTACCCTGGCGGGTCTGCTCTCGAGACAGTTCGGCTAAGAAGAGAGATTGGAGGATGAGTGCTCTATTTCTCTGGCGGAGGGCGACTTGGGTTTGATATTCGGCTTGGCTACGATCATATTCCGCATTGATGCGGGCTGCATCGGCGAGGCGAGTTTGATTTTCGGCGATTCGCTTTTGCAAGACCGCTTTTTCTCGTTCTATCTCAGCGATTCGGCGTTGAGTTTCAGCGATTTGACGCTGCTTTTCTGCATTGAGGCGTTCAGCTTGGGCGATGCGGAGGGCATTTTCCGCTAAGAGCTTCTGTTGAAGAGCTATTAAGCGCTCACGCTCAGCAATAAGTTGCTGATATCGGGCTTCCTCAGCATTTTTTTCGGCAAGGGCACGCTGTTCTTGGGCGATTTGAGCTTGGCGGCGAGCTTCTTCGGCACTTTTCTCCGCCAAAATCCGCTGCGTCTGAGCGTAATAGAGTGCGACAAGGCTCAGGAGTAGGAGTAAGGTTATCAATCCCAAAGCCAAAAGGAGCAATCGACGATTGCGTTCTATGCGGGCTTTACTTCTGGCTAAATACAGCTCTATGGCGTCGCGTAGAGCTATCGCTTGAATAAGCGGTTCTACATCAGGTACGAGTTCTTCATTAGGGATATAGCGCCGCATCCAGGGTGGGTTAGGGCGCTTCTCGTAATACCACTCAGCGAAATACTGATAGGCTCCCCCACTAAGGAGTAGTTTAGGGGACTGATTTTCGGCCAGCCAGCGCTGGACCTGAAACTTGAGTTCCCGAAAGATGCGAACGCTCTGAGCCTCGGCTTCTGCCCAGCGAATAAGCCGGTCCCAGTTCCGGATGAGCGCTTCATGGGATATGGTCAGAGTATCGGTAGGACTTAGGTCAAAGGTTTGTCCCTCCTCCAGGGCAGGTTGGAGAAAGCTGACTTCAGGAGTGCGAAATAGAGCAGCTACTTTGGCCACTTCATAAGTGGAAAATCCTTCCAATCCGAGAATATCAGTGATTTGCTGAAGGGTGAGGCGAGCTCGTACCGCTCGCCCCTCATCTATGCGCGTGAGAGATACGAATATTATGTGGGTCACCTGTTGTAAGAGTTCCAGAGAGACTTCCTCTCCATACCTTTCTTTGTAGAGGGAGTCCAGATGGGTATATAGCCATTCGGCGTGGAAGTTGAGTACATTGCGGAGACGAGGATTTTGATAAAGCGATTTTTCTGCGGGTGGAAGACCGGCTACATACTGTTCAAAAAGTGGGCGATCTTGTTCCGATAGTTTATTGGCACCAAGCCCTCCCACTATGGCATAATGAATAAGGTCCAAGGGCTGTTTGCCTTGGTCAGCGGCATGCCAAATGCGGTGTAAGGCATGCTGAAGCACGGGAAGCTGGTCTATCCCATCGCCCAAATCATTTAGGAGGCGCTGTGTGAGACGAGGGGTGATACGGTCTCCGTTTAGTTCTACGGGCTTTTCTATGACTGCTTGAAACTCCTCTCGGGTGAGGCGTGGTACGAAATAAGTACTCTCTCCTATTAGCTCCGCAAAACCGTGGAATGCTACACACTGTCCGATGAAGTCTGACCGCATGGTAAAAATCACCCAGATTGGGAGGTTCTCTCGCTGGGCGATGCGAATAGTCTCTGATAATACATTCACGGTAATTTGAGCCAAGGGAGAAGCTACACCGCCAGTGTAGTTTTCTTCGTTGGTAAAAAATTCCTCAAACTGATCTACGAGAATCAAGAG
Organism: Bacteroidia bacterium; assembly: GCA_039630325.1. Lineage (GTDB taxonomy): Bacteria > Bacteroidota > Bacteroidia > SpSt-205 > SpSt-205 > SpSt-205. Next base: position 142,381 of record JBCNVG010000019.1, on the reverse strand, counting down.
ATTCTGTCCTTCTCGTAGACGGGCCAGCTTTTCTTTGTCAGAAAGCTGTAGAAACTCAGGTGAGGTAGGATCTACAAAAGCAGGGGATTCTTTGTACAGTTCTACCAGAGCGGAAAAGCCATAAGATAAGCGGGTCTCTACCCGGGAAATATCACTATAGCCCAGAGCACTAGCGACTGCGGTAGCGAAGTTGGTGAGGGGCTGCTTTTCTGGGCGGAAGGCCGCTATGGCCCAGCCTGGATAGGGAGCAGGCATCAAGTTAGCCCGTAGAGCGGGTAAAACTCCTGCAAAAACCAGCGACGATTTCCCATCCCCTGAGGCACCTGTTACCATGATGAATTTCTTCTCCCGAAGCTGCTCTAAGATTTTCCCAATATGTCGCTCTCGCCCGTGGAAAAAGACAGTCTCCCTTTCCTCGAAAGGTCGCAGCCCGATGTACGGACATACCCGCGGCAGGTCACTCCACACAGAGCTACTTTTAGCTTCGGCAAGGGCGGATTGGATTTCCGATTCTAACTGGTCTTCTGCGGTAAGCTTGAACCGAATATTAGGCACGCTGATGGAGAGGTGACGATTGCGAGGGGGATCTGGAAAACCTATCAGAAGCATGGGGGTCGGCCGGCTCAGGCCACCGCTAAGTTTCCAGATTTGCTGAGCAATAGACAAAGCCCAGTCACCAGCTCGGTGAAAGAATATTACCAAAAGCTGACTTTGTTGGTACAATCGCAGCGCTTCTTTGATGTCTTCTTCTGCTGCTTCGGGTCGGAAAGCGAGGGATTGGAGGCGATATGACTTGGAGAGGTTTTCTATGGCAACAAAACAGCTTTCCGCATCCCGTACATTATGAATGAATGCAATTTCATACTGCTTGACCGCTTGGCGAGCTTCTACGGCTTCAGTAAGAAAGGCTCGCACCTCACCTATGAGTAGAGGCATGCTCGGGGTGCGAGTCAACATTACCCGATCGGTAATCGTATTTTCTACATAAGTAAGAAGCTCCTGGGCTTCTACTTCGTATAGGCTCGTTTCATCCAGCGGCGCCCAAATAAGTAAGCGAAAATTCGGAGACACTTGCTGTAAGAGCATGTCATACTGGCGTCGTAGCAGTAGAGAACCGTCAGGCAGTACCGGTCCTTTTGTCGCTCCTAATATGAGAAAAGCCGCGTCGTACTGCTGACTGATTTGAGGCAACCAGAGGGGGTTGAACTCTTCGGACATTTCCACGGTATAGCCCGCATTTCGGAGCATTATGCTGAGCACTTCTCTACGAGTGCGGTCAGCCTCTGCGGTCCAGCCTAGCCAAATAGAGAAAGCTTTGGATCGCTCTTCCGTAGAGGTAATGGTAGGCGCAGCCTGCATATTCTTAGACAAATATAGATATAACTGCCCTCCTTAGCGAGGGAACTCGCTGTGGAAAACCATTGCGGAGCTGACTGGGGATGGGGCAGTTTTACCTTTGTAGCTGATGTACCGAAATCTTCAGTACTTGTATCGCCTCCTATTTCCCCGGCTGGCATTTCAAGTCATTTCCCGATACCTGCCTCGTAAGTCTACCTTTCGGGTATTGGATGTAGGATGCGGAAATCACTCGCCTACTTTATTCAAAATATTTTTTCCTAACTGCCACTATACTGGGTTAGACCGCGAACCTGACTACAATCTCACCCTTGAAGATAAAGCGAACATGGATGATTTTATTCTAATGGATCTTCTTACGGCTGATTGGTCTCGAATACCTGATGAGAGTTATGACCTTATCACGATGGCGCATGTGATTGAGCATGTACCTAATGGGGAAGAAGTTCTCACGCATTTATGGGCTAAGCTCAAACCTGGGGGTTATCTGTATATAGAGACGCCAGGGGAAAAGAGCTTGTATTTGCCTTCCATGCCAGGCACGCTCAACTTTTTTGATGATCCGACGCATGCTCGGCTTTATTTACCGGTAGAAATTAGCAATCACCTTCTGCGCATGGGAGCTAAGGTGCATCGTGTTCGGATTGCTCGCAACTATCGGCGGCTTTTTTTTATGCCTATCTTACTTCTACTTCACTTGCTTTTCAAGGGGACGATTCGGCGGGGCGCATTATGGTGGGATTTGACGGGATTTGCCTACTACGTGATTGCCCAAAAGCCCGCTATGAAGATCGCATGATGACTCGGCGCTGCGTTGAATGGTCAAGGGCCTTCGCCTCAGGTGTAAAGTAGTATCGGAATGTGGCATGTACTCTAACGCGTCGAGCCTGCGTAGCTTCTAAGACAGCCAGCATCGCTGGGTTAAAATCTCCGACCCAGCTCAGTTCTGCATGGGTAATTCCCATACGAATAACAGGAGGGACAGGCAAGTAAGCCAGAGCAGATTCTAATCCTCGTCGCTGATACTTGGGGCGGACGCCCATGAGCATGACCCGCGCGCGAGTGAGAATGCCTTTCCGCCGATACCACTCGTATTTACGACGCTTGCGCCACAGAAAGCCCAATAACTGCCACAGGGAAGGTCGGCCTCGCCAGGGGCGAAAAATTTGATTGAGATCCGGAATGGCTAAAATAATGCCCGCTGGCTCATTTTCCACATAAGCAAAGTAGATCATTTCCTCTATGAGGATAGGTTTTAGGTTTTCCACAATGCGCATCACCCGTTCTGGCGTCAAAGGGACAAAATGTTCGTGGTATTGCCAAGCATCATTATAGATCTTCATGAAATCCAGGGCATACTTCTGTAAATGGCGTAAATCTGGGTAGGCAAAAGTTATCCCCTCTTTTTGAGCAGCCCTTTGGGCGATGCGAATGATCCGGTCGGGAATCTGGCGCAGATCCAGTTCACGAGACTCTTGCCGAAAATAGAGCTCAAATCCATAGCGCGTGAGAAAGTCTGCATAATAGGGCTTATTGTAGGGCATGCCGTAGGAGGGCGAAGTGTCGAATCCTTCTATAAGGAGGCCCCAGAATCGGTCATTTTCCCCGAAGTTTACGCAGGCATCGGCAGCCTGCATACCGCGTTGGGAGAGCCACGCCTGCGCGGTGTCAAGCAAAGCCGCTGCTACTCCATAATCTTCTATACTCTCAAAAAAGCCTATCCCTCCCGTAGGTACGGCATATCGTCGAGCTTTAGGGTAATAAATGAAAGCAGCAATGCGGCCAACTGTATCTCCATTTTTTCCGAGTGCAATCCACCACTGGGCTTCTCCTTCGGCGAAGTGGGGGTTTTTCTTAGGATCGAAGAGGGCGAGCAGTTCCATGTCCAATGGCCCTACCCAGTTAGGGTCATCAGCATATAACTTGCGGGGGAAATCTAAAAAAGCCCGCCGTTCGGCGGCAGATTGAGCGGGGATTACTTTCATGTAAAGGCAAAGTTAGCGGTGCCCCTTCACTTCCCACTGGGCACGTTCAAATCGCCGTTCTATGCGCTCCTCTACATCATCTGGGAGCTTGTAGAAAAAGTCTATACCTGTCACCCGCTCTACGGAATCTACAGATACTAAAAAGCTCAACGGAGACTTCTGAGATGGAGCGTGAGGCACGATGAATCCAACAGCCGCCGGGTTTTTCTCGTCCAAGTGATATACCACTTTGTAAAAAGCGGGCGGCACGGAAACTTTGCTTGTTCCTATCCGCTTTTCTACCTTATTTAGGATGGGCCCTGTATATACTACCAACGTCTTTTTCTGGCGAGCCCATGCACGGACGGTGCTTTCTACTTGCTCCCAAATGCCAGCATTGAATTCATGGAGTTGGGGACTCATATTAGACAGGTAGAAAGTCTCGCTCATACCGATAGAATCCCACTTGAAGTCGCCAGCCGGCACAAGGTGTCCTCTATCGTAGCCAGACTTTTTGTAGTCAGAGAGCTGGGCAGACTGGGTACGAATTTTAGGGTCAGGTCGAAAGTCTTGAGTTCGCCGTATTCGTCCTTCTCGGAGTTTTTCTCCTCGGAGAATATACACGGTCCAGCGTGGCTGCTCATGCTCCTCATCATAGCAAAGACCGTAATAGGTATGCTGTACATACGAGCAAGCCGGTCCCCTAGCCATAGCCTGGCTAAGTGTGACATAGGAGGACAATTGCATTTTGACTTTGGCCGATTGAGAGCCTGTCTGTGCATCCCTCGGACTACTTGGTGCTTCCTTCTCCTCAGAGCTCGGCTCTAATATCTGTATGCCAGAGCTTGTGTCGGAAAAAGTTTTGTTCTGTGCTGAAGCTTCTAGAGTGGACCGTTTCGTCAGCTTGTCCCAAATCAACCATGCCGCTACCCCCAATAAGAAGAGCAAAAATATCATGCTGAATGACCTCATCGTATGGCAAAGTTAGACTATTCCTTAAGCCCCACCGCTTTCAGAAGCAAGGGGGCAAACTCTCGGCTGCACATGTAGACACTGGTCGTGTGCAGAATAACTTTATACCTTCCCGAAAACCACGGCAGTACCTCCCGAATGGCATCTACGTTGATGATAGTGTCCCGAGCAATTCGTAAAAAAGGAGGAGAAGGTAGCTTTTCCTCTATCTGCTGAAGGGTATAAGCGCGGGTTTCATGGATCTGACCAGTGGCAGTCTCCACATATAGAGTGCGTTCTTCTATTCGCATGCCTACAATCTCAGAAAACGTCAAGATTATGTGGCCTTCTTTTCGGGGGATAGCGAGCTTATTGCCGAGGCTCGGCGATAAAGAGGGGAAACGCCGTTGAGCGCGTTCAATTGCTTGTCGCAGACGCTCAGCAGAGAACGGCTTCAAAAGATAATCCACCGCCCCTCCTTCAAAAGCTTTCACGGCATGTTCAGCATAGGCAGTTGTGAAGATGATAGCGGGAGGAGAAGGGAGGCTTCGGGCAAAATGCATCAGGGATACGCCATCCATTCCCGGCATTTCAATATCTAATAGGACAATGTCCCAAGTATGACTTTGAAGCTTCTGAACAGCCTCATCGCCGTCGGAGGCTTCTTCCACATACATAGCGGGTATTTGCTGAAGGTAGCGCCGCAGAAGGCGACGCGCTGGCTCTTCATCTTCTACGATGAGGACTTGCCAGGTTCGCATGCCCTAATCTACTGCGCTTTCCTCAAATACACCTAATCCCATAAGCCACTCAGTTGTCTCTACAAAATATAGTTTTATTACGCGCCTATTACTTCCTCTTACAAATGTAACTCGTTCTCCATCAAATAAAAGGTCTTGACAAAATGATATTTTGTCATATTTTTGTCGTAAAATTTTGAATGATAGCTCCTTAGCACACCAAAAATGCCATTCAGTAAACTTTGATTTATCTATCAACTGTCTTTCAGACTCTTGAGTAAAATAGTGCCAGACCTGAATGGGAAATGGTCGATATCTTTCTATATCTATGCCTACATGGACAGGAGCGGTGGCCGCTGCAGCCCAGGGAAAGCTATGAGACAGAGAAGCGAAGGGCGCAGCAGGAAGGAATGTCCGCGCGGCTCGTGCGGCGAGCGACTCCAGGCGACGACGCTGATGGGAGATGGTATGGAGATATTTTACTTCTGTCGGGGAAAGTTGGGCAATTTTCCACAGCTCCTCTTCTGATTCTTCTATTTTCCACACAGCCCAACTAACTTCATCCCACTTTCCGAGGTAACTTAGAGACATGGTGCGAAAGTGGCATTTTCTATTGGCAAACCCGCTTACAGATAATCAAAGACACTCTCTTCATGAGCGTTTGATGGCTTTTCTATCTCAGTGGAAAAGTCATGGTCGTCCTATTCAGGCGAGCATTAGTTTTCCCTTCAATCATATAATAGAAATAGTGGCCGACAGCCCAGTGTCAGGATGTGCCATCGATGAGCTTTTTCGGCACATCCATCAAGCCGTAAAGGACGAGGGCCTCACTCTACTGCCGACAGAGTTTGTTTTGGTATTTTTAGATGGAAATATTTTTTCGGAAAATTTTTATGAAATAATAAAAAAATATAAATCGGGCAATTGGCCATCCGCGGCTCGGGTCGTGGATATTGGTCCAGAGGGAGTGAAGCTGGTGTCGGTGGAGAATAGTCGCATAGCTATTCATTTGAGATGAAAATAGCGCTTGTTGGGCCTGTGCATGACGTTCATCTTTATCGATGGGGTGAGGCTTTACGAGAGGCAGGAGCAGATGTGTGGTATGTTGGTATAGAAGAGCCACCAGCGCACTTACGCCCCTACTTATGTGTTGGTCGGCCCATAGCACACCCCAACCTGTGGGACTTTATAGCGCGACGGTATTTACTGAGGCGACTTCTGAAGGAGCATGGGATAGATTTAGCTCATCCTATTCATCTTACTCCCTCTGGGTTATGGGTTTGGAGTAGCGGTTTTAGGCCTTATGTTCCATATGCCATGGGGGCGGACATTTTAGAGTATGTACCAACTGCTCATTCAGGAATGCGCAGTTGGACTCTGCAAAGCGAAATGGCTCAGCCATTCAGGCGACTAAGGGTGAGAGTTAGGCGAGTAGTCCTACCCTTTTTTCTTAGACGTATCCTCTCAGAGAGTTTGTTAAGTGTAGGAGATAATTATAGTATATGCTTTTCAAAAAAGTTTTTTGTAAAAAATAGTAAATATATTGAAATGCCAACCGGTATCTCGATTTTTCCTGGAACTGAGCGATATAGGGATCGGAGGTATATTCTTGTACCTCGAGGGGCTACTCTGCTCTATCAAGCGGATTTGATATTGGAAGGGATTCGCTTGTACCTTCAAAAAGGGGGGAAACGCCCAATCATATTTATCAGGGGGCTCTATCCGCCCCACCCCTCTATTAGACAGGCCGCGTTGGAACTTCATAGTTTATTTCCAAACAACTTTTATTTTTTAGAAAAAAGTTTTTCTTCAATAGAAATGAAGTTTTTATGGCAAGGGGCGATAGCTTTTATATCAGCGCCTGTGTATGATGGATATAGTTATGCCGTGGCGGAGGGTCGAATGCATGGGGCCCTACCGATAGTGAATGCTATACCTGCTCATCTTGAGCTATTTACTCATGGATATAATGCATGGTTCGTAGAGCCGTTTACAGCTGAACGCTTAGCTCAAGCTCTCTTAGAGGTGGAGCCAGTTTTGGCGGGGCCACCGTTTTGGCAAGTGCGAAATCAAGAATGGATAGCACGCTTTTCCGACTTGGCAGAAAATGCCAAACTTTTTCTGCGCATCGTTGAGCAGGCTTTGCATGACTACCGAACTCAGAACCGATAGATGGTCATGGTTGTAGACCCCTTTCCTTGCGAACCGATGATAGAGTAAGCTGATTTAGTTAGCATTCTCCCCTATTCCCCATAGTGCCGAAGCTATAGCTATGAAGGAGTCGGCGCGCAGGCTGGCTCCTCCTACCAGTCCCCCATCTATGTCAGGCTGCTCAAAGAGTTCCCGAGCATTTTCAGGCTTGAGACTTCCTCCATACAGGATAGGAATGGAGTCAGCCGGAGCACCGAACTCTCCTATTACTGAACGAATAAAGGCATGAGCTTCTTGTGCCTGGGAAGGTGTAGCGTTGACACCTGTGCCTATGGCCCATACTGGTTCGTATGCAATTGCTAATCGCGTCCAATCTACGCCCGAACTCAGTACTTCTACCAGTTGCTGGCGGAGGATCGGCAAAGTTTCCCCGCGCTGTCGGTGTGATAAGGATTCACCGACGCAGTAGATTACCCGCAACCCTCGATGCTGGGCATCCAGAAGCTTTTCTTGGAGGAGAGCACTTACTTCGCCGAAGTATTGTCGACGCTCTGAGTGGCCGACCAGAACCCATTCTGCGCCACATGCCGCTATCTGGGCCATGGATATTTCTCCTGTAAAGGCGCCGAACTCGCCTGGATATCCATTTTGCGCTCCTACCTTGAGAGGTGCTCCTCTCAGTAGCTCGACAGCTTCACGCAGGTATAGGGAAGGAGGAAAGATAACTGTCTCGTGAGTATTCCAGCGTAGGGCGTCCCAGTGCTGGCGAAGAGCTCGCAATAGAGCTTGGGCCTGATTGGGGTAAAGGTGCATTTTCCAGTTTGCAGCAAGTAGCCGCCTCATGGTAAGATTAGCATAATGGGCTGGGGTAACCGTCCAGGTGGGAGAAACAACACAGTACCGCCTTTTTCTCGTACCTCTGCTACGAGCAGGTCTATACCGTCTTCGGAGGGAAGCGTCCGTTTTTTTCCCACAAGCTCGCTGCTGGGTAGCTTATAGCCCTCTTCTACAAAAAGTACAGGTGAAGTAGGCAGCGAATCATTCAGGAGATTCCATATTTCTTGTGGGGTTTGGGCTTCAGAGTAAGCCAGAAATGGGTAATACATCTGCTCCTGAACGGTGCGCTGGTGACTCAGGTGCTGCTGGACATGCCCTTGAATGATTTCGACCGAGGCTGTCTCAGGAATGCCCCCTATGAGAGTGAGCGGCTTTTCCCCCACCAAGCCTTTGCTGACCTCTTCCATAATCCGTTCATCTCCCATCAGAATCACTGGTACACCTTCTTCGTGGAGATAGAAGGTAATGGCGTTGCGGAGATTTTCGGTGTATTTGACGAGCGCCATGTGATAAGCTGAGCGTGCCATTTGAGCGAAGAGCTCCCCAAAATGAGAAGTATCCAGGTTGATATTCTGAACTTGCTGCCGGGCTTTTTGGAGTTGGACAAGGGATTCTTTGATTTCGGGAGGGAGGGATAAAGGAAAAAGTCTCTCGCCTATGCTCTCAAACCAGCGAGTTGTATTTTCAGATACGACCGCTACAAAAGCGATAGATGTGCGGTATAAAGCATATAAGGCTGGACGAACCTTCAAGGACTTGCCGATGGAGATATCCTCTTTCCATACAAAAGGGAGGAATATAGTTTCGGCCACAGTAGGGGTAATAGCAAGTAACCAAGTACCCGGCGGAGGCATCTCGGTAAGCTGACCGATAGCGTAGTCCAAGTTAGTGCGGAAACTCTCCACTTCTTTGCGGTCTGGATGCTTGGCGAGAGCTTTTTCGGCCTTTTCCCGTAGCTTTTCTATCGTCGTGGGCGAAAGGTTCGGCTCCGCTTCTAATGGCAAGAAAGCAGTGAGAGCAATCGGCGCATTTTCTTCTCGAACTAAGCGCCGTATTCGTGTTAGCCTCAGCGACTCCATAGTCGTGAATAATGCCCTAACTTTACCGGCACTTCTGCCATAGGCATGCAAAGTAAATACTTTCTGCTTTTCGTGATTTCGGTGGCCATTCTTGGTCTGATGGCCACTTTATGGCTTCCTCACTGGAGTGGAAGCTTGTATCTTCTGATTGTCATAGGATATTTATTTCGGGCTACATGGCTTCATATACTCAGCGCTGGGGGGGTAATTGCGCTGGTATGGGTTATTGTAGCGCTTTCATGGGACCTTCCGAATGATCGGATTCTCTCTCAGAGAGTGGCTGAGCTTTTCGGTGTATCTCCGCCGATTCTGTGGTTAATCACCGCCATGATAGGCTTTTTGCTGGGGTTAGTTGGAACTGGGTTGGGGCGTGCTCTGAGAGATATTCTCCCACAAAAACCTCCTCGGTGGCATGAGCGGCGAAAAGCATGATGCCTTATCTGTACGGCTCCTCATTGGGTTTGCCCTGGGGCTGATATTAGGGCTCTTTTTTCGATTGAATGGGCTATCGAGTTTAGGGGTAATCCAAGGAGCGCAACTGATAGGGGAAATCTTTCTTCGCGGGATCTTTATGCTTATACTGCCCATTGTGATACCTGTTCTTCTTCTGGGTATTCAGCGTTTGTCGGAGACTGGGGCAATGGGTAGGATTGGGCTGCATACGCTTCTGACTGTATTAGTCTTGACGGGAATCGCAGCGGGTATTGGATTGCTTTTAGCTAATCTCCTCCAGCCAGGCGCTCACCTCTCTCCCACTGCTCGCATCCTTCTTATGGAGCGTTTTGGTCAGGTAACTGTGACGGACAAGAAGCTTGGTGCTGACCTCTTTCTCAATCTTCTCCCTAAGAATCCCCTTCATGAAATGGCGATGGCGCTCATGCCAGGTCAGCAAGGTGGGCTATTATCGGTGGTAAGCTTCGTTATACTTTTTGGTTTGGCTTTGGCGCAGCTTCCGATTCAGCAGGTACAACCTTTCTATCAAGTGATGGATGTGATTTATCAGGCCAGTGCTCGGCTGCTGATGTGGATTATGCGATGGATTGCTCCGATAGGGGTGGCAGGGTTAATTTTTCAAGCGGTGGCGAGTTTGGGATGGGAGATTTTCCCGCTCATAGGAGCCTATGCAGGGGTGGTGATTTTGGGCCTCTTGATACATGGAGTGGTAGTTTATGCTGTATTCTTGTACTTTTTGGCGCGTACCTCTCCGTGGAAGGTTCTAAGAGGTAGTCTACCGGCTCTCTTGATGGCGTTTTCTTCTGCCAGTAGTAATGCTACCTTGCCTACCTCTATTCGGGTCGCAGTGGAGCGGCTCTCTATTGCCCCTCCTGTAGCTCAGTTTATTCTGACTTTGGGAGCTACTGTAAATCAGAATGGCACTGCATTGTACGAAGGGGTCACGCTTCTGTTTTTGATGCAAGTGTTTGGGGTGCCGCTTACCCTTTCTGAGCAGCTTTTGATTGTGGCTTTGGCGATATTGATTGCTATCGGAGCGGCGGGGGTACCAGGGGGGTCTTTACCGCTTTTGGCAGGTGTATTACCTACCTTCGGCGTCTCCTCTGGGGCTATAGCCCTCATCTATGGGATAGACCGCTTTTTAGATATGATGCGGACTACACTCAATGTATACGGAGATCTCGTCATTGCTACCTATCTAAATCGTCTCTACTATGGAAGTCATAGAAACACGCAAGGCGCTTCGGGCATGGCGCGGTAAGGTATACGGTTCAGTAGGGTTCGTTCCTACTATGGGTGCTCTTCACGAAGGGCACCTATCGCTGGTTCGTCGTAGCCTGGCGGAGAATCCCTGGACTATCGTCAGTATATTTGTCAATCCTCGCCAGTTTGGTCCACATGAGGACTATCAGCGCTATCCGCGTACCTTAGAGACAGATCTTCGTCTCTTAGAGAACTTAGGGGCTTCGGCTGTATTTGCGCCCCCTGTGGAGGAAATCTATAGCCCGGAGGATGAAGCTCATGTATCTCTTACTCGCTTGAGTCGCCTGTGGTGTGGAAGTTATCGGCTTGGTCATTTTGATGGAGTTGCCCTTGTACTGACTAAGCTTTTTCATCTCGTCGCGCCGAGTCGGGCCTACTTTGGGGAGAAAGATTTTCAACAGGTGCGTATCGTGGAAAAAATGGTAGAAGAGCTATTTTTCCCCATAGAAATCGTTCGGTGTCCAACGGTTCGGGAACCGGATGGTCTGGCTATGAGCTCTCGCAATACTTATCTCTCGCCGCGTGGACGCGCCCAAGCGGTCGCCTTGTATAAGGTTCTACAATACATTCAGACCCTCGTACAGACCACGCATCGTACGGCCGATCTTCTGCGCGAAGCGCATATTTATATGACCGAAAGATTTCCTGAGGTCAAGGTGGAGTATCTCGCTATCGTAGATGAATATTCCCTTCAGCCGATTGAACATCTGCGCCAATCAGCCCAACCGCGTGCTTTAATCGCCGCCTATGTGGAGGGCGTTCGGCTTATAGATAATTTAGCTCTTAGTATCCCGAATGAAGAGTTTTAGACAGCGGCATTCTTCATCGCCATAGCTGAGGTGAATTTCACCCCAGGGCTCTGGGGGGGGGTCAGGTAGCTTTTCTGCCCATTCTATAAAGATGAGCGGGGCTCTCTCAAATAGCGCATAAAGGTCCATCCATCGGGATTGGCTACTCGTGGAAAAGCGATATAAGTCTACATGCACTGCATGTGAATACTCGTGGATATAGGTAAATGTCGGACTGGCGGCCTCCTCGCCCACCCAGGAGCGGATAAGCGTGGTTTTGCCTACCCCCATTGGTCCATACAGTAGCCACCGCCGAATATGGGGAGCCAGCTCCTGAATTTCCTTTACGACTTTCGGGAGTTCCGCTTCTGAAAAGCATTTTTCATACACAGCTCGCATAGCTTTCATGTGAATTGTGGAAAATAGGTAGTTTTTCAACAACCCCTTGAGGAAAGTACCAGGTTTTCCCAATCATCAGCAACCCCTTAGGCTAAGGTAAGAGATGACCCTGTATCCAGCTCGGCCAAGCCCTAAAAAAGAGTCGGGCCGTGATGCATGTTTTATGCTTTCTTCTGTTACGGGAGTGATATGGTATCTTTGCTTAGATATGGCGACGCATCATCTGCGTAACTTTTGCATTATTGCTCATATAGACCATGGCAAAAGCACCCTTGCCGACCGTTTGCTGGAATATACGGGTACGCTTTCCCAACGAGAAATGATGGAACAAGTGCTGGATAGCATGGACTTAGAACGCGAGAAAGGCATTACCATCAAAAGCCATCCCATCCAAATGCGGCACAACGGGTACATCTTGAATCTCATAGATACGCCTGGTCATGTAGATTTTTCGTATGAAGTGTCCCGTGCCATAGCGGCTTGTGAGGGGGCTCTATTAGTGGTAGATGCGAGTCAGGGCATTCAAGCTCAGACGCTAGCCAACCTCTATTTAGCTTTGGAGCAGGACTTGGAGATTATTCCTGTCCTGAATAAGATAGACCTTCCAGCGGCTCGTCCTGATGAAGTCCGCGATCAAGTCGTGGAACTGCTCGGATGCAAGCCCGAAGAGGTGATTTATGCCAGTGCCAAAGAAGGGATCGGCATATCTGAGATTATCCAAGCCATTATAGAAAGAATTCCTCCTCCACCCGACAAAGCCACGGAGCCTCTACGAGCGCTGATATTTGACTCGCAGTTTGATCCGTATAGGGGGGCTATCGCTTACGTACGGGTGAAAGAGGGAGAGCTCCGTCCTGGCATGCGGATTCGTCTCATGGCCACTGGCGCAGAATATTTAGTAGAAGAGGTTGGAATCTTTCGTCTCCGTCGAGAGCCGGCCGACGCTATTCCCTGCGGTTCGGTCGGTTATGTGATTGCTGGTATCAAAAATATTCAGGAAATCAAAGTAGGTGATACTATCACGGATGCATTACGACCCGCTCCAGAGCCTCTCAAGGGCTTTAGAGAGATGAAGCCGATGGTATTTGCAGGATTTTACCCCGTAGATTCCAGTCAATTTGAGGATCTCCGGGAAGCGTTAGAAAAGCTCCGACTAAACGATGCGGCCATACAGTTTGAACCGGAGACTTCCGCTGCGCTGGGATTTGGATTTCGGGTGGGGTTTTTAGGGCTACTACACATGGAAATAGTCCAAGAGCGACTTTCTCGCGAGTTTGGTATGGAGGTGCTGGCCACCGTGCCGAATGTTCCGTATCATGCGTACTTACGCACTGGAGAGATGGTCGTTGTAACTAATCCAGCCCAGATGCCTGACCCAGCAAAGTTAGATCACCTCGAGGAGCCATTTGTGCGAGTACAAATCATTACGGATGCTGCTTATATTGGACCTTTGATGGAGCTATGTATTAGCCGACGAGGTACTTTCAAAGGGCAGACCTACTTATCCCCTACTCGCGTAGAGCTTACATTTGATATGCCATTAGCGGAGGTAATCTTTGACTTCTATGACCGGCTCAAATCTCTCTCTCGAGGATATGCCTCCTTGGATTATGAACTCATAGGCTATCGCCCCAGCGATTTGGTACGAATGGATATTCTACTGAATGGGGATAAAGTAGATGCTCTAAGCTGCATCATCCATCGCGATAAAGCATATGACTGGGGGCGGCGGCTCTGCCAAAAACTTAAGGAACTTATACCTCGTCAGCAGTTTGAAGTGGCTATTCAAGCAGCGATCTATGGGCGGATTATTGCCCGCGAGACGCTCAAAGCTCTTCGTAAAGATGTCACCGCCAAATGCTATGGTGGAGACATCACACGTAAACGAAAACTTCTGGAGCGTCAAAAAGAAGGAAAAAAACGGATGCGACAGCTCGGTAGTGTAGAAGTACCTCAAGAGGCTTTCATGGCCGTTCTCAAAATAGACTGATATGTCATACGCAGATAAACTCTCCGCGTTGTTGGATCGCTATCAGCGCGAACGTCGTCGGTTTATTCCACCCCAGGCGATGGAAGTTCTCATACAAGCATTCCCTGCGGTGTTGGTCGCTCAAGCAGATGGTTTTACGGATACCACAGAGATTCAGAGATTGGGTGAGATTATTGCATTTTTATGCAGAAAGAAAGGGGTTCCATTAGATATTTTAGACTGGAATGCGGAGCTACGTTATCTATCAGTAGATGCAAATTTTTGGCGCAAAGATTTTTTAGATACCCTGAAGGCACTTTTGCGACTGCATCCTGAGTTGTACAATCAGCAGGCGGAGTTTCTATATGCGGTAGCGGCTGCGAGTACGGGTGATGTGGTTCGTAATTTGCTTTTGCGATTGCATCGTCAAAACTTTAATCCTTCTGAGGGGACCGAATTGATTTCGTCCAAAGAGCGTGCGGAGATCGAGCGGCTCACTCAAGAATTGGATTTTAGGACAGCACCCGGAGCTTTGGAATATCTTCAAAAGCTTCTTACCCATTCCCATGCATAAGAAAGTCGCTGCCTTAGACTTGGGAACGAATTCATTTCACCTTCTTGTAGCGCTAATTGATCAGGAGCGCCAGGAGGTTCGTATAGAGCGTCGTCGTCGAGAGTTTGTCTTTTTGGGTCGTGAATTGCAAGGCGATCCTCCTCAGTTTTCAGAGGTAGGCATAGAACGCAGTATAGAAACGCTGCGCCAGCTGGTGCGGGAGGCTCATCAAGCTGGTGCAGAAGTCTTTATCGCCTGTGCAACGGAGGCTTTCCGTCGAGCGGCAAATGCTACGCTGCTCACCGAAGCGATTCGTCACGAGCTGAACATAGAGGTACGTATTCTTTCCGGAGCCGAGGAAGCCCGACTCATCCATGAGGGGGTCAAGCATGGACTTCTCCTACCGGATGAGCCGTATCTCGTCATGGATATTGGGGGCGGGTCAGTGGAGTTTATTTGGGGTGAAAAAGGCGAGATTTATTATCTCTTTAGCGTGCCGTTAGGGGTTACAGCACTACAACAGCGTTTCCCCGAACCCGACCCGCTTTCCCCTTCCGTCGTCGAGGCTATTCAGCATTTCGTGCGGGAGACCCTCATGCCTCATTTAGATGTTCTTCCGCGCCAAAGTCTACATCATTTGATTGGGACCTCTGGTACTTACAAAACTTTGGCGCGAATAATAGCTCATCATACAGGTGATAGTTCGGCCGTCCAGACTGTCCATGGTTATCGGTTTGGGCCGATGGTGTTTCATTCCATTTATCAGAAGCTCATCACACTTCCTCTTCCTGCTCGGCTTCAGCTGAAGGGCATGCAGGCAGAGCGGGCACCTCTCCTTCCCTACGGAGCAGTCCTAATCTATGAAGTGCTTCGGCTTTTTCCTATTCAGACTATTACTATCAGTGAATATGCTTTGCGGGAAGGGATTGTATACGAGTATGCCCAGCAGATTTTCTCCATGTCCACGCCGAGTGAGAGACCTATCCGTGAGAGGACTATAATTAGCTTGGGGGAAAAGTATCATTTACCGATCAATCATGCTCGGTTGGCTCGGCGGTGGGCAGAAGAGCTATTTGACCTTCTGCGTCCTCTTCATCAACTTGGTCCTACTGAGCGTGAGTGGCTCGCTTATGCAGCGTATTTACACGATATAGGCCATTTCATCAACCCCAGCGGACACCACAAGCACGGCATGTATATCCTGCTAAATAGCCCTATGCCAGGGTTTGCGTCAGAAGAAGTTTTGCTCATGGCTAACTTGGTACGGTATCACCGTAAAAGCCTTCCTTCTTCTGAGCACTTTCATTATACGGCTTTACCACGCTCTCAGAAAAAGCTCATAGGCGTATTGGCTCCTTTGGTGCGGTTAGCGGATCAGTTTGCAAAGTACCTTCAGCATGAACCATTGCATTTATCGGCCTCTTGGAATGAGACTCAGGTAGAGATTATAGCCAGCACACCGGATGCAGGAGCGGGGCGATTTTTGCCTTCAATCTATTCGGAAGTGCAGGACTTTTTTGAGCGGGGATATAATCGTCAATTGGTTATGAAGCTGACATGGCAGCCTGTCACCTCCTCTTCTTAGGGCTGATTTGGGCGCAGGGACTGCCTTCGATTCATTATGTGCCAGAGTTACGAAGTCAATCCCCAGTTCGGTGGATAGCGGTAGCGTGGTCTCACTCTCCCCAGAAGTGGCCTATGGGAGAAATAATCGCTAACGCTCTCATTCTGAGAGCTCAAGACAGGGACCTGGCAGAAAAAGCGGAAAGCTTAGGGCTTCGTCTCTACACTTGGAGTGGTCTTGAGGGAGCGGCGGTGGCGGTCACTGTGCCGCGGGTTTATACAATTCCAGCGGTGAAATGGTTGTACGACCTTCTTTCCCGGCTTCAATACTTGCCGCCTTATCTTTGGCACATAGCGTGGCGTACTCATCACCGAGCGTGGGAGGGTTTTTCCTTAGAGCGAGAGCTGCTATGGCGTTTGGGCGGTGGGCGCTTCTCCGGGGTCGGATTTTCGGTAGATAGCGCTTTATCCTACCTTCAACAGTATATGAGTACCGCTTGCCTTCATCTCATAGTGAGCGGTACTCTTTCAATTCGGGACAAGAATCAGATTCAAGCTCTTCGTCCGCCCTTTATACCGCGAGAGATTTCTGTCTCGAATGATTCTGTCCTTTCGGATACTCCTTCCTATGAAGAGGAGAATATATGGGCTTACCCAGCATATGTAGTCCTTCAGATACGCCTTCCCGCTTACTGGCCAGAGAAGATCGCCTTTCTACAGGCATTTTTAGTCCGCTGGATGCGCGAAGCACCTCCCTTGCGGTGGAAAGGTAGCTTCTGGGGAAATGATTCCTACCTTTTGCAGGCTCGTTTAGATGGGCGCAGTTATAGCTTTCTGCGAGGTTTGATGGAATTAGTACCCCGAGACTCTATTGAGCTGATAGCCTGGAAGTCTGCTTATACCACTGCATGCCGGCACCTGCAAGCGTTTCCTGAGTATTTCATGGACATTTGGATCCCTGCTTTCCTTAGAGGAGGGAGCTACACTCTTCCGGATAGCCTTCCCCATGAAGTGTGGCAGCGTGGATGGCCGTTTCAAGCGCAAGGCATATGGCTATGGAACGACTGGCTTCATTTAGATACAGTTCAAGTTGCAGACTCAAATAGTCTATCTCCATCAAGAGCTTCTGCGGCTTCTGCGCCAATACCAGATTTTATCTGGACGGGGAAAGGAGACCCACTGCTCAGTGAATGGGCTAGTGCGATTCAGCTTTTCTGGAATGCCGAGCGCTCTATTCCTTGTGAGTTGATAGGATATTATAAAAGCCTCCGAGACAGGACTCGACGGCTGAAATATCTCCATGAACTGCGTCGTCGACTCATCCGAGAATATCATATTCCGCCCCAAGCTCTGCGCGTAACTTTGCGTCCGATGACGCCCGGCCTTCCCCCCAAAGCGCTTCGCCTCAAATGTACATCCGACTCTTAGCCGTACTTCCCTTTATTTCCGTTGGTCAGAATCTGCATCTCTACCCGCAGGAGATAGGGTATGTCATTTGGGGCATATATCATCCCTTACAGTATGGACGCTATGAGGCTCTCGCGTATGGTATAGCCGAGCGTCTTTTTTCTGATTCTATACTCCGCGAGGTGGCTTACATTCACAACATCCACTATGTTATCCAGCGGGTCGGTCCCTGGCTGGTGATTCAGGGTACTGGAATGCCAGAGGGTGTATATGCATTCTTCACCACGCTTAAAGGCGCCATAGAGCGCTTTCCGCGTCAGTTGCAGCAAGGTATTAGGACAAAGTTATCTCCTCACCCCTTGGGTCCGTACTTTCGCTGGGTTTATGAAGATACGCTAACGGAAACCTACACGCCGCTCATGGTAAGCCAAGCTTTTTACAGATACTGGTGTGAGGGGCAGCTACATATTTTTCTACGGGGGCGCATTCCCATGCTTCTTCAGCGCGCTGCGAAACAGCTCGTGGGCAATCTGTCCCAACCGTTTGAGTACGTTCCGCCGAATGGACCCTCGGGTACTTATCAGCCCCCGCGAAAGGGGTTGGGTGTGGTATATGTCCGCTGGTATTCTGAGGGAAGACTCAGCCCGATTTCAATGATTGCTCTGTGGTCTCATTCTCAGGCCCTTCTTAGATTTCTGTGTGAGGAGCGTCAGATAGCTTGTAGAGCGACCTGGGTTCCTCTGCCAAATGGCTTAGAGGGCTGGATTGAAACAGGGTTACCAGCAGCGGCAGAGCAAGCAGCGCGGGATTTCCTGAGTCGTCCTTATTATCCATCGCCTCATAGTGTAGCCGGCTTTATCACTTGGGCTCACACTTCTGACAATCTTCATACAGCTGCGTGGTGGGCTGCAGTATGGGGGGTAGCGCTTCCAACGGAAGTTTTTTCTATCTCTCCGCATCAACTTAGGAAGTCAATGCGCCGTTGGAAAATGGTAGCTTTTTCAATAGGTGAGTAACCCACTATTTCTTTTACCTTTGCCGATATGCATACCATCATCGCCTACCCCGAGAAAGCCCAAAAGGACCTCCTATACGCTGCTTTCACCTACACAAATGCCCTGGAGTATTTGACGGGATTGAGAGGCTCTTCTGAAAGTTTGGAAAAGGACCCTGTTCATGGAGTCTTTGCTTTTTCCTTCAAAGCAGCGGATGAGCGACCCGTATATATCTATTTTCGTTCTAGTACCTTCGGCAGTCCCAAAACGGAGTATGAGCAGATTCGCGCACAAGCTTCTTTCATTCATCTCAATCCAGATGCGCATTATTTCGCCATTCTCCTGCGGGAAGCATGGTTTGAATGGGATGACAACTATATTCAGAAGCGGGTAGAACTGCCTATGTCTCGTCTCGGTTATGAACACCTCCTTGCTGCCCTCAGCCGAGCTGACCAATCAAAGGCTTCAGAAGAGCTAAAACAAGAGCTATTTCTGTATCGCCGATATCTTCAGAAAGAGTATGATAGCTTTTATCAGCCCATGCGCATCATGGAGACTAGACTTCGTCAGTATGCGACCCTCTGGAATATCCGCAAAATAGCGAAAGAGCTCTGGCAAAGTCAGGGAAACTTTCCTTTGGAATTAGATATTCGGACACAGCCTCACGTACACTCGGCCCATTTAGATCAAGTATTTCTACGACAATATCCGCCTCATCGTATCTTCTCTGAAGGATATGAAATCAGTCTGCGGTGGGAACTGGAGAAAGATGGACTATTTTTACGGGTATGGCTACCCCCCATGCAGGAAAAGGCAGCTCGAAGTATTCATTCCTATCTCCGAAAACAAGCCCAGTCTTGCTTAGAACGGCGTTTTACTCTCGGACGCACCCGTGGAACTCTCAAGGGTATAGATGCTTATCACGCCCGAGAAGCCAACTTGCTTCGCATAGAGCTCCCTGAAGTACAAGAAGTCATGACAGCTCGCAGTTATGAAGCTTTTCAGTCACTGGCCCAGAAGATAGCTATCGACCTGATAGATGCGATAAAGCTGCTGCCTGATATTGAGGAACGGGTCATTTCTGGCTTGCTACCCGCTCTGCGTTCCGCATGATGGGGACTCAGCGAGAAAGAATACTCCAAGAGGCTCTTCGTCTATTTGCTCAGAAGGGGTACGATCGCGTGTCTATTCGCCAGTTAGCCGCCGCTGTCGGTCTAACTCCGCCTACCTTCTACCACTACTTTCCGACCAAGGAAGCGCTTTTAGAGACTTTAGCGCACCAAATAGCCGAGCGATTTGAGCAGGCTACTGCTCACATTGCCGAGGGGGATTGGACGGTTCCATACAAAATAGAGAAGTTTTGTGAGGCTCATCTGTCGGTTTTGCTTCGGCAGCCTGAGCAAGCGGCCATTTTCTTGCGTGAAGCCCCTCAATTTCTCTCCGAGGATCAGCGAGAAGCCTTCATGAGGCGCCAGCGAGCGTACGAAGCACGCCTGGAACGCATCCTTCGCGAAGGAGTGGAAAAAAATCTCTTCCGAGATATTGATCCCCGCTTTATGAGCGTGTCACTGTTAGCAGCTATGAATGCCACGGCTACCTGGTATCAGCCTGGGGGGCATCTCTCCCCTCATGAAATAGCCTCCACTCTATCAAGTATTTTCCTGAATGGCTTGATTCGTCACTGGTGAAGTAATTACCCACGGTGCATTCCTAAGTCGTTGCCAAACAATCTCCTGAGTTTGTGGCTTAGACTCCAAATAGATAGAAGCTTTTTCAGCTATGACGCTCAATCGACGACGATCTTTTATGAGGCTCTTTATGGCATTAGAAAAGCTCATAGGATATTTGCAACTCTCTGCTATTTTGAGGGCAATTAGTTCATGGGCCTCAGGAAAGTCTTGATACTTAGGGCCAAAAAATATAGGCTTTTTGTAGACAACGGCTTCCAAGATATTATGGATGCCCCGCTCAAATCCCCCTCCTATCCAGACGGCATGAGCATAAAAGTAACTGTACGCCAAGAGCCCCATAGTATCCAGGATGAGGGTGTCTCGACTGTTGTCCCATTCAGATTGGGAATATTGAGCACAGCGAACAGGCCAAGTTTTATGGATGTATTCTATTTGTTTAGGGGAGACTTCATGCGGAGCCAGTATCCACCGGATATTATATCCTCGGAGCTGCTCATAAGCACGGGCTAAAAATTGGACATCGGTTCCCCAGACGCTACCCGCCACAATGACGAAACTGCTACCAACCCATTCCTGAATGCCTGACACAGGAAGCCAGTCCTCTGCTAGCTGCTTCACCCGGATAAGTCGACTATCCCCTGCTACTGTTACCTGGGAAAAGCCAGAGTGACGAAGCTTCTGAGCATCGCCTTCAGTCTGCACAAAAATCCACTCCACGTAGGAAAGAAGTTGTCGTCTCCACCACCAGCGGAATCCTTTCAGGGGTTCAACATGTGCTGCGAGTAGGTAAATAGCGCATCCATGTTCTTTGAGCTGATGGAGAAGGTTGGGCCACAGGTCATACTTTACAAAAAATGCTACCTTAGGCCTTAGGCGGCTGACCCATCGTTTCACTACCCAAGGAGTGTCAGTAGGAGCGGGGCCTACCCAATCACCCAGTGGACACGTCTCTCCATACCGTAGCCACCCAGAGGAAGAAAAAAATGTGATGACAAGATACGGCTGATACGGAAGCTGCCTAAGGAGATACTCTATGACGGGGCGTCCTTGTTCAAATTCCCCTACCGACGCACAGTGTAACCAAAAAACTGGGCGATCTGGTGGGGGTATGGGGGGGCTTACCTTGCGAGCTTTCCACCACCGACGAACTTTTTCATTGAAGAGAGCTAAAATAGGTATAAACATTAGAGCAACTGCTAAGCTCAGCGTGTAAGCTAAACGGAGAATAGGATTCATTCTATAGGGGCTTTCTCGTACAAAGGTAGGGACCATCCGATCCGAAATCCCCACCAGAAGTCGCGGCGCCGAGCCGTGTCGCGAGTTCCGAGATCATATGCGTATCCTCTCTGGCTTCGGGTAAAATATTGTGCGAGCTCTATCCCCACTATGAAGTTGACGAGACCATTATTACTAAAAAACCTATAGCCAATGCTCTGCATGAGCCCCCAGCCTGCGGTGAGGCGATCCAATCCTTTCAAATAGTCACCTTCAAAAAGAGGTAAGCGTTCGCTACGGGCCTTATCTATCTGGACCCTGTGGGCGAGATATCCTCCTCCGATCTCAGCGTAGGGGCCACAGTTAGGATTTTGCTTTGGCAGCCTTAATTGCCGTAAGATATACCCTATCCGAATCGTGCCTATCCACCCGCGCTGTCGAAGGGCTGGGGAAAAAATTTTTCCGCCCTCGTCCATAAAGGCTAACTGTCCTACTTTGCGAAAAGAGGGCAAGGATAGACTTTCTAAGAATCCTCTTTCTGTAATCTTATCCCCTATCAAGCCGCCCCCTTGAAGGAGTAGATAAACTCCTGAGCGCATCTTATACCCGACTTCGCCTCCTACGGCGCTACTATATCCAAATCGTCGAGCTAGGTCTGCCTGTGGAAACATCCCATGGTAGCTTACTGAAGCCAAAAAGAAACGGATAGACGAGTCTCGAATGCTTTGCTGGGCCCACACAAGATTTAGAAAGGCTATCCACCAGCGCATTTACTTTTACCTTTGCGGCAAAGGTAAGCTATGCAAATTGCAATCATTGGCGTAGGTTACGTTGGGCTCGTTACGGCAGCGGGGTTGGCGGAAACTGGTAACACTGTCGTCGGGTATGACATAGACGCTGAAAAAATACAAAAGCTTCGTCGCGGCGAATCGCCTATTTACGAGCCTGGATTAGATCGCCTCCTAATGAGGAATCTCAAGGAAGGGCGCCTGCATTTCACAGATAAGTTGAACGAAGCGGTAGAACCCGCCGAGATTATATTCCTAGCCTTGCCTACTCCCTCTGATCTTCAGGGAGAAGCGAATCTATCTTATGTTTTTTCTGCCGCAGAGTCTATTGCACAGACTTTGGAGGCCATGTCAGCAACCAATGGAATCGGGGGCATTAAAATCGTAGTCACAAAAAGTACAGTGCCCGTAGGTACGGCACGCCGCCTTCAAGAATTTTTTGACACAAAGGTTCCAGGGCAGGTTCAGGTCGCCTCGAATCCAGAATTTCTGCGTGAGGGGTATGCGGTGGAGGACTTTCTTAAGCCTGATCGTGTCATAATCGGTACCCCTAATGCTACTGTCGCCGAAAAGCTGAGGCAACTATATCTCCCCTATACTCGCCAGGGAAACCCTATCTACATCATGGAATGGGAGAGTGCAGAGCTTACTAAGTATGCGGCGAATGCATTTTTAGCTATGCGCATTAGCTTCATGAACGAGATCGCTCAGTTGTGTGAGCGGGTCGGAGCTGATATAGACAAAGTCCGACTGGGGATGGGGGCAGATAGCCGCATTGGACGACGCTATCTCTTTGCAGGCGTAGGGTATGGCGGTTCTTGCTTTCCCAAAGATACTCGGGCATTGGTAGCTACGGCACGTCGATATGGACTTTCCCTACGGCTGGTAGAGGCTACCATTTCAGTCAATGACCGACAGCGCCAGTTTTTTTGGGAGAAGGTGCGAGACTACTACAAAGGCCAACTGCAAGGAAAAACTTTTGCAATATGGGGATTGGCATTCAAGCCTGATACGGATGACATTCGTGAGGCGCCGGCCATAGATGTTATTCGTTGGCTCATAGAAAGTAATGCACATGTTCGGGCTTTTGATCCGGTGGCTATGCCTTCTCTAAAGCGAGCTTATCCTGAATGGACTATTTATTATGCTGAAAGTCCCTACGATGCAGCCGATAATGCCGATGGGCTCTTGATTCTGACAGAATGGGCTGAGTTTCGCCAACCTGACTGGAAAGCGCTCCGAGCCAAACTTCGTATTCCAGTCATATTTGATGGGAGAAATCTTTATGACATCTCTACGGCGCAAGAAGTCGGCATAGATTACCTCTCTATTGGACGCCCGTCCGTCTATGCTTATTCCTCTGCTCTGACTCAAGCAAGTCAGGGAGAGTAGGAACTGACTAAGATAAGACAGGCGAGACAGAGCTTCGCACCCCTATAGCTTGCCTGACTTGCGTTAGAGTTTTGAGAGCTTCTTCTCGGGCTCTTTCGGCGCCTCTTCGTAGAAGCGCTTCTAATGCGGGAATATCGTTTATCCAGCGATTGTACGCTTCACGCTGGGTGGAAAATCGCTGAACCAAAGCTTCGTACAAAGCTTCTTTGGCTTGTCCATAGCCATAGCCACCTGAGATATAGCGTTGACGCATGATTTCTACCGCCTCGGTTGGCGCTACCACAGAATACAGTTTGAAG
Organism: Bacteroidia bacterium; assembly: GCA_039630325.1. Taxonomy (GTDB): domain Bacteria; phylum Bacteroidota; class Bacteroidia; order SpSt-205; family SpSt-205; genus SpSt-205. The sequence goes on along the minus strand of JBCNVG010000019.1, from coordinate 118,528 downwards.
ACCGTACAGCTCTCGGGATCCTTGGGAGCTTCCAAGGGCTTAGAATCTGTGACTATTCGTTTGACACGCTTGTAGAGCTCATTCAAGTCACCCAAAGGATCCAAAGTATTACCATAGCTTTTGCTCATCTTTCGCCCATCTATGCCTGGCAGTATCATTACCGCCTCGCGAAATATTCCTTCTGGCAGTTTGAAGATTTCTCCATAGAGCCGATTGAAAGTTCCTGCAATATCTCGGGTAATCTCCAAGTGCTGCTTTTGGTCCTTTCCTACTGGTACCAGATCGGCCTGATACAGCAAAATATCGGCAGCCATCAGCACAGGATAAGTGAAGAGACCAGCGGACACTTCGGACAAGTGCCCGGATTTTTCTTTGAACGAATGGGCATTGGCTAGCATGGGATAAGGCGTCAGACAGCTCAGATACCAAGCCAATTCACAGACCTCTGGGACGTCAGATTGACGAAAGAAGACATGTTTTTCTGGATTCAAGCCGGCTGCCAGCCAAGTAGCGGCTACGGCATAAGTATTCTCACGGAGCTTGGTAGGCTCTCTGATTACGGTGAGGGAATGAAGGTCTGCAATGAAGAGATAGGCTGGCTCAGATTGCTTTTCTGCCAGCTCTATGGCAGGTAGTATCGCTCCGAGAAGGTTCCCTAAGTGAGGCTTGCCAGAACTCTGAATGCCTGTGAGAACTCTACTCATTCTTGGCTAACGGCCTGCGGGGTGAAGCCTGGTATGGGCTTCTTGTTTTTAGGTTTTCTGGGGCGAAATTTACCGTAGGTGCCGCGCCAAATCTTACCACGACGGGTGCGTCGATCTCCTTTTCCCATGCGGGCAAAGTTAGCTAATTCCGCTGTAGACGCCCGCCCTTTAGTCGAAAGACGAAGTCTGCACTTTCCGCCAAGGTCAGGTTATGCGTGGCCACGAGCACCGTGGCACCTGCCTCACGGGTGAGATCTATGAATAGTTTCCACACGCGCTCCGCTTGTTCATTGTCTAAGTTGCCCGTCGGCTCATCGGCAAGGATGAGAGGCGGTGAAAGAAAAAGCGCTCGTGCTATGGCCACTCTTTGCTGCTCTCCCCCAGATAAGCGAGTAGGAAGGTCATTAGCCCTTTCTTGCAACCCCACTCGGGCCAATAGTTCTATGGCACGGCCTTTCTCTCGCTGAAAGCTGCTCCCTCGTAACACTGCGGGTAGGGCTACATTTTCCCAGACTCTAAGCTCTGCAATCAGATGGAAGAATTGAAATACGAAGCCTACATGGGCATTTCGCCAAGCGGCCGCAGCTTTCGGCGACAAGGTATGGATGGGTTCGTCTCGCCAAAAGATTTCTCCATCGTCAGGTGGTTCTAAAAGGGCCAATAAATAGAGAAGAGTTGTTTTGCCAGAACCTGAATGGCCTACTAAGGCGTAAAATCGTTTCTCCTCTAATGCTAAGTCTATGCCCTCCAATATAGGGCGTCCCTCGTAGGCTTTGCGTAGTTTTGTCGCGTGAAGGAGCGCCTTTGGCATTTGTACTCAAATGTACAATTGCGGCGGTATGTGATTGTGGGAGGAAGTGGCACGTTGCTGGATCTGATCACATATAGTGGGTTGCGATTCTTGGGCTTGAGACATTGGCTGGCTTTGGCTATTAGTTTTGGCATTGGGATAGTGTTTGGATTTTTCCTCAGTCGGAACTGGGTCTTTCGAAGCAAGGATCCTCAGTGGGAAGGGCAGCTTTTGCGTTTCATGCTCGTCATTGCCTTCCTCTATGTTTTGAATGGGCTGGTGATGGAGGGACTTTACTGGCTTATACCCGCTTTTGCAGGCAGGAGCTTTGTGATACGGGGGGTATCGGCTTTTGGACTGCTACCCTTGAGCTTTACGCTCCATCGTCGGGTGTCCTTTGCCTAACTTTGGCGAGGAATGACATGGTACTTACGGAAAGAGGAGGGCATTCGAACAGCTCCTACGGAAAAGATCGGCGCGCCGGATGGGCTCTGGGTCAAATGCCCAAGCTGCGGTAAGCCCATTCATATCAAGGAATTGATGCAGTCGCAGTACGTGTGCCCTCATTGTGGCTATCATTTCCCTATTGGCAGCAAGGAGTATTTTCGCCTCCTCTTTGATGAAGGACCAAAGGAAATTTTATTTGAGGAAATACTTCCAGTAGATGCGCTCGGTTTTGTGGATAGTCGGCCTTATCCTCAGCGTCTTGCGGAAGCACAGAAAAAAACTGAGTTGACGGAAGCCGTCCGGTGTGCTGTGGGGTCGGTTGGAGGTCGATTTATTGCTATGGCTGTCATGGACTTTGGGTTCATCGGTGGAAGCATGGGCAGCGTCGTTGGGGAGCGCATCGCCCGTACTATCCGATACGCCACGGACAATAAATTGCCTTTAGTTATCATATCTCGCAGCGGTGGAGCGCGCATGATGGAAGGGTCGCTTAGTCTCCTTCAAATGGCGAAAACGGCCGCCTGGCTTACCCGGTACGCTAAAGTGGGCCTTCCATATATCTCCATTCTCACGGATCCTACTATGGGGGGGGTAACGGCTAGCTTTGCGATGTTGGGGGACATCAACATTGCCGAGCCAGGCGCGCTCATCGGTTTTGCAGGGCCACGGGTCATTCGCGAAGCTACAGGAAAAGACTTACCTCCTGGATTTCAGCAAGCTCAGTTTCAGCTTGATCATGGGTTCATAGACCTTATCGTGGATCGTCGTGAGCTCAAGCGCACCCTCATTCGCCTGTGGGATATCCTCATATAAGTCAACCTTCCTCTGACCTTAGCTATTCTCAGACTAAGATGAACTTCTCTATCCTACGATTTTTGGTGATTGGGGATATCATGCTGGACAGGTATCTCTATGGGCGAGTCCAGCGTATTTCTCCTGAAGCCCCTGTTCCCATTCTGGAGTTAGATACAGAGGAAAATCGTTTGGGAGGCGCCGCCAATGTAGCCCTCAATCTACGAAGTTTAGATGCGCAGGTGATCCTCGCTGGTTTGATAGGGGATGACTTGCCTGGCCAACTTGTCCAAGAGCAGGCGGAGCGAGCCAACATCGACACCTACGGACTGGTCGTGGATCCGAGTCGCCCTACTACCGTTAAAACTCGTCTAATAGCTCAAAAGCACCACCTTTTGCGCGTAGATCGTGAGACTACTGTTTACCCTCCTTCTCCTGTCGCAGAATCCCTCCTCCTCAAGATTCGGGCGATTCTGCGATCCCCTCTCCATGGTATCATCATAGAAGATTATGACAAAGGGACGCTCACACCTGGGCTCATTTCTGAGGTTATTCAGTTGGCTCAATCTCACGGAATACCAGTTCTGATAGATCCTAAGCGAAGGAACTTTTGGTCCTATGCTGGGGCTACCTTATTCAAACCCAACCTTCGTGAGTTGGAAGAGGCGCTCGCTATTCCTTTAGCGAATGCCGAGTTGGCAGAAATCCAAGAGGCTATACATTTACTTCGTCAGCGAATGACACACACATTTACGGTCGTAACCCTCAGCGAACGAGGTATCTTAGCATATGGAGAAAAAGAAGGATTCATTCACATTCCTGCGCACTATCGGAATATTGTAGATGTATCAGGAGCGGGAGATACGGTCGTCAGCGTCTTAGCGGTTGGATTGGCGCTGGGATTACCTTTGGAGCGCATAGTGGCATTAGCTAATCTTGCCGGGGGCTTGGTGTGTGAATATGTGGGGGTAGTACCCCTACCGAAAGATCGGTGGTTGGAGCAGGCGCGTTTACTTGGACTTCTCTAAGGTATAGAGAGCTTCTGGCCAGGGTAAATATTTGAGTTATGTTTGAGGCCATTTGCTTGGCGTAGGGCATCTACTGAAATGCCATATTTCTGAGCGATACTCCAGAGAGATTCCCCGGATCGGACAGTGTGCGTTTTTTGAGAGCTTCTCACCTTCCCTTTCTGTGCAGGGGTAGAACGTGATGCATCTACCCTCCCGACGGGAATGCGCAGGTTTTGGCCAGCACGAATAAAGTTGCCACGGAGCTGATTGGCCTGGCGGATGGCTGCGATGCTCGTTCGATAGCGCTCAGCAATTTGACTAAGGGTTTCCCCTGACTTGACTTTATGATAGAGGTATGTAGGACGAGGTGGCGTATAAGCCACAGCACTTCCGGGATTTGTGCTGCTTCCAAACTGTGTGATAGAAGGTGTCAGCGGAATCACGGGGGGAGATGAGCTTCCAGAAGGTAGGGTGGCTTCCACAGGCAAGGTCAGCCCGACTTTTTCCGAATCTGGTATGGGTAGCTCTCCCGAGAGATAGGCCCGATAGCTCCTCAAAAAGGCGCTGGCGAACATTTGTCCTTTCAGCGCATATCCTGCCACCGTCAGATGTATCATATCAGCGGAGGCGAGCCCAGCTAACCGCCAGTCTCGAATACTCCCTAATGCGCTATAGGCATCCCATACGGCGACTTTTTTCTGAGAGGCTATCCAGCGAATCACCTGAGCGGCTCGCTCCAATAGTGGCAAAGGGCGCATACTTCTATAAAAATCTTGCGGTGTAGTGAGGATGATGCTGGCTTGAGGGAGCGCACTGCGTATGGTATCTATAGCAGCCTCTATCGCATACCGATAGGCATACAGCGAAGCGGTAGAAGGGTAAAGATCATTGGTGCCCAGGTCTAATACAATTAGGTCAGGTGCGAGAAGTCGTAGACTTTCCTTTAGAAGGGGTAAAGTGGCCCAATCAGACAAGCGAGCCCCGATGATCCCCATGGTGTACCAAGTGATTCCATTTTGCCCTTCCTCCATGAAAATTCCTTGAAGTTCAGCGTATCCCAGTGTATCATTAGCCTCCCAATGCCAGCTACCGCGTAAACTGCTGATTGGTTCTGGCAGGATAAACTCCGTCAACCCATACCCCATGGGGAGGTCTTTAACGAGGGGAGGTTTCCCTTCAGCGTAGGTAAGGGAGCAGCGAATACCGGGCTTTAGGGTCCGTGTGAGGAGGTAAAGCCGAGTTCCCGCTGAGCCTACGGGCTGATAAGCAGGATTCCATCTGATTTCCCACCAAGCAGTTGGATCATACGTTCCTAGCGCTATGCCGGTGACTCCCAAAGGTAAAGATGGCTGCGCCTGCACACTCCGAGCAGAGAGCCACTGCCCTTGCCCAGAGCTGACATAGTCATAAGCAGAACTGGTTCCCGCCACGTGATAAGGGAAGATATACCCTCGCCCACCAGCACCCCAAAGCTCGTATAAGCGACGGCGAATTTCCCTCCCCTGTACATCTCCCTGAATGTGAGAGTCTCCGATATGAAGTACTCGGACTTTTCGATGACCCGCTTGTAGCTTGTCCCATACAGGATTGAGATAGGCAGCAAAAGTTAGCTTATTCAAGTCTAGGCGGCAAAATGGAAAGATTGTGTCCGGACGAAGGAGCGTGGAGTCAGGAAATATTACGGCAGCTGATTGAGGGGGCTGTCCAAAGCAGCCACCTGCGAGGGCGAGAAAAAGAGAAAATACCCATTTCTTCATTCACCTAAGTAAGCAATGGCAGATATCTCCACACGAGCTCCCCGTGGTAGAGCTGATACGGCTACGGTTTCGCGAGCAGGATACCTTCCAGAAGGAAAGAATCGCTCATACGTACTATTCACTATAGGGAAAAAAGCCATGTCAGTGAGAAATATGGTGACCTTCACTATCTTTTCGGGAGAAGTTCCAGCGGCTTCTAAGACGGACCGAAGATTACTCAGCACCTGTTCGGTTTCCGCAGCGATAGAGGACTTTTCTAATGTGCCATCTGAACGGAGAGCGATCTGTCCGGAAATAAAAAGCCATGGTCCTACTCGTACAGCCGGACTATAGGGCCCGATAGGAGTGAGATTAGGGGGGGCTATGTACTGCATGCCGCGATTATAGTCCTTTTCGGGCGAATGCTGTCCATAAGCTAATAATAGGCCGATCCCTATGAGACGAGCCCAATACACTGCACAAATATAGCTACCTTTGTAGCATGGGATTCCTCCTCGGCGTGCTCATCTTCTTATTGGTGGTAGATGCGATTTTGCTGACTCTCCTGGTGCTTATCCAGCAAGGAAAAGGGGGGGGGTTGGCTACGGACATTCAGGGGGTAGCTCAAGCTTCTCAAATATTGGGCGTGCGTCATGCAGCAGATTTCGCGGAGAAAGCTACCTGGACACTTTTTGGAGCCTTAGTAGTCCTGACCCTGCTTATTCATGCGGTGCATAGTGGGATGCGCGAGGGGAGAGAGGTCAAAACGAGGACGGCTGGCGTTGTGGAAAATCTCCCGCCTGCTCAGCCGAAATAAGTCGATATGGCTTCATCCGTAGCTTCTACCATAGCATTCCAATACGAGAAGCGAGGCCTTCCCCCAGAAAAACTTATTCGTCTCTATCGGGAAATGCTCTATGCCCGCCTGATTGAAGAAAAAATGCTATCCCTTCTGCGTCAAGGCAAAGTGAGCAAATGGTTCTCTGGCATAGGGCAGGAGGGCATCGCAGTAGGTGCTACGCTGGCGTTGAGAGATACAGACTACATTTTTCCCCTTCACAGAAACCTGGGCGTCTTCACCAGTCGAGGAATGCCACTACGTAAGCTATTTGCACAATGGCAGGGAAAGGCTTCAGGTTTTACCAAAGGACGTGAGCGTTCTTTTCATTTTGGGGCCCCAGAGTATCGCGTGATTGGAATGATTTCCCATTTAGCTGCCATGCTTCCCGTAGCGGACGGTGTCGCTTTGGCCAGTAACTTGGAAAAGGCAGACTATATTGCTCTGGCTTTCATAGGCGATGGAGGTACAAGTGAGGGCGATTTTCATGAAGCTCTAAATGTGGCGAGTGTTTGGCACCTTCCTGTACTTTTCCTAATAGAAAATAATGGCTACGGCCTGTCCACGCCCACTAATGAGCAGTATGCTTGCGCCAGTCTTTCTGACCGGGCTATAGGCTATGGCATAGAGGGCTACACGATACAGGGCAACAACGTTTTAGAGGTTTATCACACCATCAGGGATTTAGCAGATAAAGCGCGAGCAGACAGGAAACCCCGGCTAATAGAAGCTATCACGTTTCGTATGCGAGGCCACGAAGAGGCTTCTGGAACTAAGTATGTTCCCCCCCACCTTTTCAAGGAGTGGGAAGAGAAAGACCCTATCCTCAATTACGAGCGTTACCTTCTGGCTGAGGGCCTCCTCTCCGAGAAAGATATCCAAAGCCTGCGGCGTGAGCTCAAAAAGAAGATAGAAGAAGAGATCCAGCCCGTCCTTTCCGAACCTGAGCCTCAACCTGAACTGGCTGAAGTTTACGCTCCTTTTGAAGAGGAGCTGATACCCCCTCCTCCACAAGAGGGCACTCGAACGCTGCGTTTTGTAGATGCTATTTCTGAAGGGCTTAGGCAATCTATGGAGCGGGATCCCAAGCTTATTCTTATGGGGCAGGATATCGCAGAGTACGGAGGTGTCTTTAAGGTTACAGAAGGCTTCGTAAAACAGTTTGGGAAGGAACGGGTGCGAAATACTCCCCTCTGTGAATCTGCTATCTTAGGCATGAGTTTGGGCTTAGCTCTACGTGGTTTTTCCAGCATGGTGGAGATGCAATTTGCCGACTTTGTCAGCTATGGCTTCACTCAGATAGTAAATAATCTTGCCAAAAACTATTATCGGTGGGGTGTGCCCCCTAAGGTCGTTGTGCGTTTGCCTACGGGGGCTGGCGTGGGAGCGGGTCCTTTCCATTCTCAAAGCTTGGAGGGGGTATTTTTGCACATCCCTGGACTTAAAATCGTCTATCCCGCTACTCCATATGATGCCAAGGGACTCCTTACCACCGCTCTACGTGATCCCAATCCTGTGTTATATTTTGAGCATAAAGCACTCTATCGAAGCCTACAAGGAGTAGTTCCAGAGTCCTACTACAACCTTCCTCTTGGTAAGGCTCGTGTCGCCCGAGCGGGTACAGACCTCTCTATCATTACATATGGGATGGGGGTCGTGGAGGCGCTAAAGTTGGCGGAGACGCTTGCTCCCTCTGTGCAAGTAGAAGTAATAGACCTGCGAACGCTTTTGCCTTGGGATCAGGAGACAGTAGCCAACTCTATTCGGAAAACCCATCGAGCGCTCGTTCTTTATGAAGGTACTTACACGGGGGGAGTGGGCGCCGAAATCGCCGCTTGGATCGGGGAATATCTCTTTGACCAATTAGATGCTCCTGTGATGCGTGTGGCTTCGCGGGATACTCCTGTCCCGTTTAGTCTCACTTTGGAGGCTGATTTTCTCCCTTGGAGGCGCCTCCCTGAAGCTATACAAAAACTCCTCGCTTATTGATGACCAGAATCAGCACATATTTGGGACTTTTTACGGGGCTGGTTATAGCCGGCATAGGCTTTTATCTGTATCTCTATCCGATTGGATCTGGCTTACCTCCATGGGCCAAGCAAGGACTGCCCATATTTATGATAGCCTATGGGGCTATCCGGCTCGGTTTCAGTGTATACAGCATCCTAAGGAAACAGTCTGCTTCCGATTTCTCTCCTATTCTAATCATTCCTATTGTATTTCTTTCCCGGTGTAGTTCAGATGATACCGAAGCTAACATGCGTCTCAAGTTTGACTACTTGGGCGACTGCTCTTCTTGTCCGATTAGTCGGATGGATTCTATCCTTCGGGTGTTTTTCCCAAAAGGTATAGTAGCTGTGAGCTTAGACACGGCTCATCATGTCGTAATCTTAGATTTAGATAGCCATCATGTACGGATAGATACTTTGAAGACAGTGCTACTTGCCTACGGCTATGAAATCGATGAGGAAATCTCAGTTGATCCGATCATTACAAGCTGCTGTGCTTCCGCACAAGATATATCTACTAACACTGGGGCACATACCGAAGTCCCGGGGGGCAGCTCCTCTGCATCTGTACTTCCCTCGCCTGAAATTCAGGAGGAAATGACGCAGTTAGAACGGGAGCTGGAACAAGAACTGGGCGTAAGCCCAGAAGGACCTCCCATCAACATAGAGAACGAATTGAATTTGGACGAGGAACTAGGGTTGGAAGATTTGGACCTTGAGAGTGGAGCGGGGATTGGCTTAGAAGACTTTAATCTGGATGAGATGGATATGGAGGCAGAATTGGATTTAGAAATGGACAGTCCCAAGCCTAAAACTCCTCCTCAGAAAAAGCCCTGAACTGGTGTTTAATCCACGCCAAGAGTAGATTTTCAGGGACCATGTCGGGTCGCCAATGTAGGTCTGCATACCGGTAATACACTCGCCGCCTCTCTATCAGAAAGAGGCGCTCGTCATCTGATAATCCTTCTAATAAAGGCCGTTCAGTCGCGGGATGACGCAGTCTTGACAGTAGCCATTCGGGAGGTGGATCTATCCAAACCGTATATCCTGTGCTATTTAACAATGTCATAGCCCCACTTTGAGCTGGGAATCCTCCTCCCACAGCCCAGATGCCGCGTGTATTTTCTATAATAGTTTGGGTTATGATTTCACGCTCTATTGCCCGGAAGGCAGGCTCTCCCCGATCAAACCACTCTCGGATAGAATACCCAGTGCGCCGAATGATTTCTGCATCCGTATCATAGAAAGGAATGCGTAATTGCCGAGCCCATCGTCGTCCAATCGTCGTCTTTCCCGCTGCGGGTGGGCCGATTAGAAATACTCTGTCCATTTTTTTCATCGCCCTCTTTCCTGCAGAAGGTTCTCATATCCGCTCATGTTATTGGGGTCTAACTGTTTCATCGCCGCTACGAATCGCTGCTTTTGCTCTGGGAGGGCCTTCTGAAATATCTGCATTAGCTCTGTGCCCTTTGTATCTACAAAAAGCCTGATCAAGGTACTATTGGGATTCTCCTGACTGAATCGGACCATGTCTTGAAGAACTTGTAAAAGGGTTTCGCGAGCAGCAGAAGGGTCCTTATGCATTTTATCTAAACCTTCGCGATGGTATCGATAAAATAAAGTGTGAAAGGCCTTATAACTGGAATTGAGAAGGTTTTCTAAAATCCAGTACCGGGACCGCAGGAAGTTGCCCGTAGGCTGCCAACCGGGTTCGTTACTATTAGTGGCAGCTAAGTTGAGAATCTGCTGAGCTTTCTGAAAAAAGGGTAACCCAGATTCTAACCCAAAGCTATCATAGTCCATGCCTAAGATCATATAAGCGTAAAAGTTGAGCAGAGCGGTGAGGTTATCTATGTAAGTATTCTCTGAAAACTGCAAGGTTTGGGTAGCCGTATAGTTGATGCGGAAATCGGGGTCGTTGAAGTTGAAAGTCAAGGTTTCATACGTACTATTGTAAACTGGACGGATTGCCTGTACCTGCATGGTGCCCTCAAAGCGTGTGGGGTCAGGCAACGCGGTAATAACGATACTGAATAGACATTTGATTCTCTCATTTGGGGCAAATACATCATCAGAGAACCGAGTCGTGCTGAGGTATTGAGTAATGTCTCGCTGGAGCTGCTGTAGGATACTACGGTCAATCCCTTGGATGCCAGGGGCTTGGATATTCACGATGGGAAGGAGTTCCTGCGCCCACAAGAGGCTAAGAGGAAGTAGCGCTCTCACGAGCTATAAAAGTAAGCATTTCTTTGGCGATTTCAGATTTGGGCGCGAGGGGGATCGTATGATGATGCCCCCACTGGCTCAGTAGGATTACCGAGTTCGTCTCTGTTGCCATCCCGGTTTGAGGACTAATCTCGTTGAAGACAAGCCAATCAGCCCCCTTGCGATGCAACTTTTCTAAGGCAAGGTGCTGCTCCCCTACCCCTTCCAGAGCGAATCCAATCAGCATTTGGTGGGACAAGCGATGGCGCCCCGCCCAGGCGAGAATATCGGGGGCTGGAACTAAGGGCAAAGAAAAGGCTTGATCGCTTTTTTTATGCTTGTGAGGCAATACTTCGGCGAAGGTATAGTCGCTTACTGCAGCGGCGAAGATTAGCCAGTCGTATTCATGATAAATAGACTGGAAAGCGAGAAGCATTTCCTGAGCAGACGGGGTAGAAGTGATCTTGAAGAGGCCTTTAGGCAGAGCAACTTCGGTGTAGGCGGCCAGTAAATGCACTTCGTCAGCCCCGAGAATGTAAGCAGCTTCGGCCAAGGCAAGCCCCATCCGACCAGTGGAGAAGTTGGAAAGAAAGCGTACCGCATCCCACCGCTCTCGGGTCGCGCCGAGCGTGATGAGTATTTTCTTCCCTTTCAGTAAGGGCGGCGAAATTGCGCGTTCAACGGAAAGTATCAATCGTTTTAGGCTGGCTAAGCGCCCCGTATCATGGGCTCCACTGGCTAAAAACCCCCTGCTTGGAGGGACGATAGACACCCACGGAAGCTTGCGTAAAAGGCGGATATTAGCCTGGACAAATGGATGGCGATACATATTGCCTTCCATAGCAGGCGCTATTATTACAGGTTTACGCGTAGCCAGAAATATAGCTGATAAGAGGTCATCACATAGGCCCTGAGCCAGCTTGGCTATGGTATGAGCGGTCGCGGGCGCAATCAGAAGGGCATCGGACTTCTGAGCCAGGGCGATATGCTGTGTCCACTCGCCAGGTTGAGAACCGATTTCGGTGGTACCCCAAAGATTCATCAAGACTGGGCGTCGCGTTAGAATCTCCAATACCAGGGGGGAAACGAACTGCTGCGCTGCTTGAGTGAGTATAGCGGTGACCTCGTGCCCTCGCTTGTGAAAGGCACGAACTATCAGAGGCGCTTTGTAAGCGGCGATGCTACCTGTTACTCCCAGTAGGATTTGAGCCACTCTGGGATTCGGCGGGTGGTTCGTGGAGCTTTTCCCATAGGGCGATGAGTGTAGGCTTAGGTAGAGAACGGTATAGCTCTACCCATTGCTGAAGCTCCGCTTGCAGATACTGCTGCGCTTCGGCATCCCCGCGCTGAGTTAAGTCTTCCTGAGCGCTAATCTCCTGAAGTTTAGTACGCAGCTCTTCAGTCAGCTCGGATAAAATACTTTCGGCTCTCCGACTTACTTGAGAAACGACCTCATATATGTTGTTTTGTGGAGAGCGCAGCAGTAGCTCCTTGATGGGAACTGGCTCAATCTCTTGCGGCACTTGGAGCCGCTCGGCGAGGGACTTGTAGTACTCTCTGCGTGTGCTCATATTGGGACTGTAAGGAAGGTAAGTAGCGACTATTTGGATAGTCTTTCACAAAGGTATGATAAAATGCTTCAGCTTCCGAGAAACGAGGGAGCTGTTTTTCATGCACACTTTGCTCTGCCATGAGGAAAGCAGCAGACGCGCGCTTATAAGCCGCTTCTTCTCGGAGGTCGGCTTGGGTGGCATAGGTTAGGAAGTCTCCATACAATACCACGGCAGCCCGATAGCGACCGATTTTGTAATAGGTATCAGCGGTGTGAAAGGCTTTCATTTCTAACTTGCGCTCTAACTCGGCAAGCATCTTTTCGGCCTGCTCAGCGTAGGGGCCATTGGGATACAGAGTAAGATAAAGTTGGAGCTTTTCAATAGCCCGCTTCGTCTCTTTCTGATCAAAGTCATAATCTGCGGAGAGATCATAGTTCATCTTGGCCTGCATGAAGAGAGATTCGGGGGCCCTTGGGCTGAGAGGGTATTCTTCTACGAGCTGGCCAAAGTACCGCTCCGCAGCATAAAAGTCTTTCATATACATGCGGGCCAAAGCCAAATGATACAGAACCTCAGCGGCTCGGCTATTGCCCCGATAGAGTCCGACAAGCTCCTCAAAAAGCTGCGAGGCAGATTCATATTGCTTTTTACGGAAATAGCCAAAAGCCGCTGAATCCCTGTCTGCGAGGCTTTTACTGCGGGCTAGCTTACGATAGGGGTCGCATCCAAAAGCCAAGAGCAGTAATATGGTCGCTACCCCCATTCGCACAGGTCAAAGGTAGGACATTTGCTTTGATTTGTCAGAAATGCCTTATCTTTGCCCTGCCCGCTTAGCTCAGCGGTTAGAGCATCTGGCTGTTAACCAGAGGGTCGCAGGTTCGAATCCTGCAGCGGGCGCAAGCAGCCTAAGCGTCACCAGCTTGAGCTTTCCTGAGAAGCTCCTTGACCGCATCTTTTACCCGTTCGGGACTGATTCCTTCCATCTGACGGCATGGGATAGCCTGACACCCATACCAAGATTCCCACGTACATCCCGTTAGACACGTCCTTTCACCCTCCCAAAAGATCGGTACCACAGTCGGATACAAGGTAGCGTATTCTGGCCTGATCTTTCTAAAAAGGCCGACGGTAGGCCGCTTCAAGGCGCCCGCTAAATGTAGAGTACCAGTATCTACTGTCACGACCACTCGACTAAGTGCAGTAAGCGCAATCAGTTCCTCAGTAGTTGTTTGTCCGCGCCAGTCATAGAAGTTTTTCCCCTGCCTCTGGCCAATCTCATCTGACGAATTTTGAAGCCCTACCATAATCACTCCTAAGCCGAGTTCCGAGAGAGCATCTATATGTTCTCGGATTTTCTGGACGGAGAGAGTTCTATTGGCGGTGGCAGCAAGCGGACTGAATAGAATAAAGTCGTCAATTCCCAAGCGCTTGAGGCGCTTCTGCATGCGATTGAGTGCCTCATCGGATGGACGAAGGTGAGGCAACATACTATATTCTGGCTGACGCCCTACGAGGCGCAGAATATCCAAAAATACACTGGGTGAAAGATACTTTTCATCGGGGAAGCTATAAGTATCGCTGGCCAGATCAGGGTATTTAGTCCTCTCCGAGTCTATCCGCTGAGGAATTCTCAATATGCTTAGGAGAGGAAGCCATTCTCCACCCAAAAGGATAATTCCGATTTCTGGCGCATGAGCTGCTACCACTCGTTTTACATATCTCCATTCTTGAACCGCTTGCCACGAAGTGGGATATGGAAGGCCTGTGCTATGGATTATGAACTCGTCTACATAGTTCATGGGAGCAAATAGAGCCTTCTGAGTAGGACGACATAGCATAAGTATCTTCAAGTGAGGAAAGATTTGACGAAACTGAGCTAAAAATGGCGTAGTCATGATGCTATCGCCCATGAGTCCAGTGCAAACGAGGAGAACCTTTTTAGCTTTCTCGAAGTCTGTTTTCTTTTTGAAGGTCCTCACAGAGAGGCGAGCCCACCCGTACTGATAAGCGTTCCAGCCTTCATATACCAGTTTAGAGAAGGCTCTCCGAATACTTCGTCTCATGTGACTTTGAGAGATGTCAAATATTTGTACGAAGTTAGGTACAAATGTAAATTTGACTTATGCTTCGTAGCTCTGCTGCACTGACGGAGGAGGGGACTTGGCGTCGCATATTTCTGTGGCGCACCTATAGTCTGGCTGGATTGAGTATCATTCTCAGCGGAATGATTGCTGCAGGCATCTACCTACTTTTCGGCGAAAAAGGTCCCCTGGTACTGTTAGAATGGCTTCAAGTGCTCCCGAAAGAGTTTCGGGAAATAGCGCTGATCGGTGAGGCGATTCTTTTATTACTCATCATGGTAAGCTTAGCGTTGCTCCTCCTCAAATGGTTAGAAAAGCCGTCTATGCCCCTTGTGGTACTTTTCCTAGCTTGGGTAGGCTTTGCCAGCATAGGAGGGGTGATTCTTTCACCAGTATTCTACATTGCGGGATTTGCCCTGACGCTCAAGGTATTTATTGCCACGGGGATTGTTTTTACGGGCACTGGACTCTTAGCAAGTGTGATTGGCATAGACTTGACTAGGTGGGGGGGCCAAATCCTGAGCGTTTTGATAGCCATAGCCATGATGGGAGCGGTGAATGTATTTATTCAGAGTGAGTGGATCGAGCTGGCATGGCTGTATGGAGGTCTCGTTGTTTGGCTTCTGACAGCGGTATATGCTCATCAGCTTTTAGCTAAGCTGCCCATGCCTACCGAAGACGAGATCAGACGAGGGGCACTGACCCGTTTAGCTATTGGAGGGGCTCTGCTTTTATATGTACTTTTCTATGCGCTTTTTTTGCGGCTACTAATTATCGCCCTTTCCCAGCAGGGACGCCGACGTCGCTAAATGAGGGAAAAGATATACCTTTGCTGTGCACGGCGGGTATAGCTCAGGTGGTTAGAGCGTCTGACTGTGGCTCAGAAGGTCGTCGGTTCGAATCCGACTACCCGCCCTATGGAGGCCCCGATAAACAAAGTAGAAGCAGCGGGGCTATTGACCATAGATCTTGGTCAGCTTTTATCCTTGCCAGAAGTTGCAGAAATAGATTTGGCTCAATTTTTAGAGGAGGGATTACTTTTGAGAGAAAAGCCTTTCCGTGCGGCCTTGAAAGCTCATCCGTGGGAAGTGTATACGAAAAAGCTGGTCGCCATCACACTTAGCACAGAGGCTATTATCCCACCTTGGGCTTATCTACTTGTGGGAATGTATCTTCAGCCATATGCCATATATTATGGGGTAGGATCTGTAGATGAAGTGTGTATACGCTATCAGTGCAGCTTGATGGAAACTCTTGATTGGGAAGCCCTGAGAGACAAGAAAATCCTTTTGAGAGGGTGTGCTTCCATTTCGCCTATCGTCATGACGGAGTTTTTTCGGCGGGTGATGCCATTAGCTCAGCTTGTCTTTTATGGCGAGGCTTGCTCTAGCGTTCCAGTATATAAGCGTAAATGAACACTTCCACTCCTTCGGATGACTTGGTGGCTCCAGCTGGTCGGTATTTTACTGCGAGGTGGGGATCCAGTGGTAGGTGCTCGGATTTGGTGGAATGGTACAACTATTGGGGCTGTATCTGACACCGCCGGATATTTCACTTTGCCGCCAGCTCCTTCTTTCCCCGCCTGGCTGAAGACTGATGTTTCGGTAGATAGTTTATTAGTAAAAGGAATACCTGACACCCTAATTCGTTGGGAAATTGCCCCTGTGGTTCTACTTTCTCAGCAGACTATCTCCGCTGATGGTGGCAGTTCGTTAGGTCTGTATTCTCAGTCTACTCTCTTGTGGACTCAAAAAACTTTGTCAGCGGCGCCGTGCTGTAATCTTTCCGAAGCATTTGAGGGAAGTGCAATGGTAGATGCAGTAATCTCCAATGGGGCACTCGGCGTCAGACAGCTCCGTCTGCTTGGCTTTGAACCAGCGCATACCCCCATATTGTATGAAAATAAGCCTCTTTCTATGGGCTTATATGCGCCGTGGACTGTTGAGTTTATACCTGTCCTTTGGATACAAAGCCTATCCATAGGCAAAGGGGTGGGCAGTGTAATCAATGGATTTGATGGAGTGGCGGGGCAGATACAAGCTCAATACCAGTCAGAAGATATTCCAGCATCTCCTCGAGCGGTAGAAGTTTTTGCCAGGAGTACAGGAGAGTTTTTTCTCGCCAGTCGTGCAGAGGTAGAACTGCATCGCGATAGGCGCTATCTTTTTCTAAGCAACATGGGCTGGACACCGTTCCAGTCTTATGCTCTCCAAGACCACAATGGAGATGGCTTTTTGGATATTCCCTTGTTTCAGCATGGGCACCTCTTGAGTCGTTACATGCGGCGGGACAGCACAGGTAGCATGTTGGAAATAGATGTAGAGGGGCTGTGGGATCACAGATGGGGTGGAGAGGTTCAGTTTCGCAATCCCTTAGATATTGCCACCATGCGAGCATGGGGCACCTATCAGCAGCTGCGATTTATTCAGGTGTCCTTACGACGAGGGTGGGTCCTTTCAGAGGGGCGTGGTATCAGTATTATTTCTCAGGGACGGTATTTTAGTCAAGCCTTGCAGGCTGGATTCAATCGCTATGAAGCCAAGCAGCCTCTTTCTTACATGCAGTTTATTTATCGTCAGCCTATCGGCGACACACGCTGGCTGCTCAAGGTAGGTACAGCCTTTCGCTTGGCGCATTATGCAGAATCGCTGGACACTTGGCACGCCTATCAGTGGCATTCTCGTCGTCTGGAGGGTATCGGTGGAGCCTTCGCAGAATTTTCCCTACTCCCCTCCCCCGCTTTTTCAGCGGTGCTGGGGGGAAGGATAGACTGGCACTCTTACTGGGGCTGGCAGGCGGTTCCTCGGTTTCATTTGCACTGGCAGTATAGGGCTTCTGGATCTATCCGTCTTTCCGCAGGGAGAGCCTGGCGCTTACCAGATCCCTTGCCTGAATCCTCTTCGTTCCTTATGAGTGGGCGACTTTGGCAGGTTTCTTTCACAAGATTTCCTCTGATAGAGTCTTCTTGGAGTTACGGGTTCTTTTGGGATGAATCTCATAGAGTCGGAAATGGTATTCTCCGGGTTTCAGTAGACGGGCTGCAGGCCCGCATCACTCACCCTTTTGTATGGGACATAGAAAAGCCCTGGCGAGTGGAACTGACTTTCGGAGACAGGCCTGCCATCTACCAGACACTCTATACAGAGATTGAATACGATTTACCTGATAATTTACGGGTAGCATGCGGGTACAAATTTCAAGAGGTTTGGTGGCCCTTACAGGGGGAAATGCGTTTGCGGCCCATGCTGCCAAGACATCGGGTGGTGACTTGGATTACATGGCATCCTCTTTCGCGCCGATGGCAAATGGATGGGATTGTATCCTGGTATGGCCCCCAGCGCCTCCCTTCTACTGCCGAGAAGGAGGAGCCTTATCGTCTTCGCGACTACACGCCAAGCTATGCTACTTTTACGGTGCAGTTGACCCATCGCATAGATCAATGGGAAATTCAACTGGCTGGCGAGAATCTGGGGGGCTTTCGTCAGTCTCAGCCGGTTTTGGCGGCAGATCGGCCTTTTTCACCGCAATTTGATGCTTCACTCATTTGGGGACCTATCATGGGGCGGATGGCCAGTCTTACGGTGCGATATGAATGGTGATTTTCGGAATAGAGAGATATATTTACCTTTGCTAAGATGTCAACCTGGCGTAGCTGGATTAGGACTCTGCTATCTCCTATAAAAAGCAAGGAGACGACCCAAACAGAATCCTCAAAATCCTCCATAGATACCGAAAAACCTACCGCTCCTCCTACCTCCTCCGAGGAGTTGGATCCTTCCAAGCTTTACCCTATTTTGCCTCTCAAAGAATGGATTATTCGTAACATCTCCCCCTATGCATGGGACAGAACGGTCATTCGGAGCTTGCCCGAGTTGAGCCGTATGGGAATAGCAACCACAATGGTTTTAGCACCGAAACCTGATACAGAGCTTCCTCTCCCCGTTCTACAAGTACTTCTTAGCTCCTTGGAAAGTATGTACGGCGTGAAGCCTGACCTTCGCGAAATCCTTAGAAAAACCGTCACCGTATGAATGCCAAGGCGCTTGTATCCTTTCAACCGCAGGTGGACAGAGGCACACTTGTTTTGGGTGGCGAACCTCATGTCGTCCACTGTCACTATTACAATCACTTCTTACAGACATCTATTGAGGATGCAGAAGGGATATATCCGGTTGAGGAGGTTTTAGTTTGGACTGCTCAGGAGATTGCACACAGTTTATTCAAAAGCCTCTTCAAAGACACAGGGGTTACAGATTATCGAGAGAGGAAAGCCATAGTAGAAGCTGTCTATACCCAGTGTGGATACGGCAAAATCAACTTGGCGGATCTATCTGCAGAAGGAGGGGAAGTTCGTACGCCTTATGAACATTATGCTTACACTTATGCAGCTACTTTTCCTCCTCGTCCAAAGGGCAAAAGGGGCGTGGCGTACTTCTCTCAGGGATATCTGGCTGGGGCGCTGGAAGCCATTTATGATCTCCCCCTCGGAAGTGTAGGAAGCCAGCAGGTCGCCTGTCTGACTCAGGGTGACTCGGAAGTTGTGTGGCATTTCTACCGCCTGGCCAATCCCCTTCCACTGAAACCTTCTATAGGAGAAGGAGCATTTCAGACAGGCTCGCTCGTTCAGTTCCCCGCTACTCGTATTCCTTATGCTCAAATCAGAGATGCAGTGCTTAGTTTGCCTTTCATTCCAGATTCAGAGACTGGGCTTATAGAGGGGTTTGGTGTGGTCCTGACATTTACTCCAGGGAACTACTACGCCCTGATTTCTGAAAGGCATATGCAGCGCATGATCCAAGCCTTGGGTAAAGAAATTGAACCCTTGGTGTTAGATATGCTCATTGAGTCAGGACATGTATGTGCTTTCAATACACTTGGGGGAATCATGCAGAGTGCGGAATGGGATGCCGTGGTGCGTCCGTATATTGACACGCCAGAGGACTGGCTGCATGGTATCATGGCTGCTTTACCTGCCATAGGCTGGGGAATAGTAAGCTGTACTAATCAACCCTCCTCTGCAGAGTGGAGTGTCTGTCTAACGAACTGGTATGAAAGTACTGCGCTCTCCGCCCTGTCGCCAGCTCAAAGGCATTTAGATCATTCTCCTTTTGCCCGTGGCCTCTTTGCAGGCGTTATGGCTCTGATTTATAAGGCCCGGATTTATGAGCGTAGGCTTACCTTTGACGGACACCTATATCGGGAGCTTTTTGGAGAGGGTCGGATCTACCAGGCAACCTTTACAGAGAGCCGATTGCGAGGCGACCCGAAGGATAGTCTTCTGGTTACCCCTTCTCGTACATGAAGTGTCAGAAGCTCCAGGTCTGCGCATGGAGAGTGAAATACCTTTTGACCGTAGAGGAACCATTGGGGGCGCATCAGTGGCGAGCTTTGGCAGAGGAATGGACAGGCAGTACTTTAGAAGTATTTCCGATTCCGTCGGTCAGCGGCATTTTATACAAGCTAACCCTGCCAGAAAAAGAAGGAATTCTCACTGGGAGTGATCGCAGTACCGACATTTATGCTATCCTTCTCAGAATGCGAGCCGAGGAGCTACTCCCAGAAGTAATGAACCGTCTGCAAGCGGTGGCATACCTTTGAAGTGTGCGGTGCATGCTATTCTGGGTGGGTCTATTATGGGCCCAGGATAAACCGGCTTACCTTCTCTATACTGCGAAGGGAAAGGTCACTACTTATAGCCATCTACTCTCTCATGCAGAGAAAGTAGATGTAGTGTTTTTTGGTGAGCTACATGATGACCCTATTGCGCATTGGCTCTCTTACGAGCTGGTGAAGGATCTTCACCGTCGGCGACAGGGTCAGCTTCTGATAGGAATGGAAATGTTTGAGACTGATCAGCAAGCGTTTCTTAATCGCTACTTAGAAGGAACGCTTACCTTGGACCAACTTGCCGAACATATCAAGCTTTGGCCTAACTTTCAGACGGATTATGCGCCGATAGTGGAATGGGCTCAACGGGAAAAGATCCCCGTATATGCGACGAATGCGCGGCTGCGCCTTGGCACGGGAAGTAGCCCGGTCAGGAGCCTCAGTTATGCAGACCTGGGAGATGGACAAGCGAAAGTTTGTTGCGCCCCTACCTTTGCCGCGATTGGATTCTTTATCCTCATATCAGCAGATGAGCGAAATGGCTATCGCTCATGGAATGGATCCAGAGCCTTTTCGTCAGGCACAAATGCTCAAGGATGCGACGATGGCTTACAGAATTAGTGAAACATGGCAGGAGGGCAAACTATTTTTCCATCTCAATGGCAGCTTTCATAGCGACTATAAGGAAGGGATTGTGGCTTACCTCAAGCTATATGCGCCCAGGCTTCGCGTCCTCAATATTGCTACTGTGCGCGTTTCCGATCCCAAGGCATACCGTCCTCCCAAGTCTCATTTAGCTGACTTTATTTTGGTCGTACCTGAGAGCATGACAAGGACTCACTAATGCAGTACGATGTTGTAGTGATTGGGGCCGGAGTGGTTGGTGCCGCTGTGGCCCACCGACTGCGGCAAGTGATGCCCGATGCTGCTCTCTTGGTCATAGAGAAAGAGCGGGAGCCAGCCTTTCATCAAAGCGGTCGGAACTCCGGCGTGATCCATTCGGGCATTTACTACAAGCCAGGGTCGCTCAAAGCAGCTTTATGCGCTAAAGGGAGAGAAATGCTGTATGACTTTGCTCTCCGAGAGGGCATTTCTCATGAGCGGTGTGGGAAAATCATATTAGCAACTGATCCCGCGGAGCTTCCTCGCCTCCATGCTCTATATGAACGAGGTCTGCAAAATGGCATCCCTGGGATCAAGCTTCTCTCTGCAGCGGAGATCCCCGCATATGAACCAGAAGCTCGGGGAGTAGGGGCCATTCATGTCCCTGTAACAGGGATTATTGATTACAAAGCGGTCACTCAGCGTCTTCTAGCTCTCAGTCACGCTGAAGTAACCTACCAAAATGAAGTGCTGGGCCTCAAGACCACTGTACAGGGATACGAGATACGCACGAGTCAGGGCGCTTACGAAACGAAGTACCTCATCGCCTGCGCAGGCCTACAAGCGGATCGTATTGCTCGGATGGACGGTTTGCGACCCCCGCTTCGGATTGTACCTTTCCGAGGAGATTATTACGAACTTCGCCCAGAAGCCAGATGGAAGGTTCGGCATCTAATTTATCCTCTGCCTCACCCCACCTATCCAGTATTAGGTGTCCATCTGACGCGAATGATTGATGGCAGTGTGGAAGCCGGACCGAATGCTGTATTCGCTTGGGCACGAGAAAAGTATAGTCGTACGGGATTCTCTTTGAAAGATACTATAGAAGCACTTTCTTTCAGCGGCACCTGGCGATTTTTCGTCAAGCACTGGCGGGAAGGGTGGGCTGAATATCAGCGGGCTTTTTCTAAGCGGCTCTTCTGGAAAAGCCTACAGAGGCTGGTTCCGTCCCTGACCGAAGATGACCTTGTACCCGCTCGCTCTGGCATACGGGCGCTATCTCTTACGACGGATGGACACTTTTGGGATGACTTTTACTTCGTTGCAAAGGCTCGTAGCCTACACGTGTTGAATGCCCCTTCACCCGCAGCTACTGCTGCCTTAGCTTTAGCCGAAATTATAGTCCAAAAAGCTTTAGAGACATGGCAAATCTCTACCTCGGTGAGTACCAGTGGCCTTTCCCCTCGCCTCTGACCATACATCAGCACGGCCGCAATCCGCTGGGAGTGTTTTTCCCCCAAGAGGAGGCTTCGCCAGACAGCTTTGACCTTCTACAAAAAATTATCCGATCCGTCAATCTATTACCAGAAGAGACTACGATAGTCTTGGTGAAATATGCTCTTTCTCTCGGCAGGATAGTCCTCTTCAATCAAAAGATATTTTGGGTATTTGGTGAAAACCTTCTCCCTCCTCTCAAGCAGGGGGTATATGACCTTTTCACGGGCCATCGTATTTCATCTCCTCAAGGGATGCCTGAAGGCAAGCGGCGGAATCTGTATATCTTGCCCAGCCTCAATGATATGCTACGCTTCCCCAATAAAAAAATGCTCACATGGCAGTCCATAAAAGGACTGGTTTCCAAGTCCTGAAGACTTCTGGAAAAGCGCGCGCTGGCATCCTATTCACAGCGCATGGAGAGGTGATGACGCCCGCATTTATGCCCGTAGCCACACATGGAGCGCTCAAAGCTTTTCCTCATCACCTGCTGGAGGGGGCAGACATTCTCCTATCCAATACCTATCACTTGTACTTGCGTCCAGGGATGGCTATTCTGGAAGCGGCGGGGGGGCTCCACAAGTTTATGGGATGGGGGAAGCCTATCCTTACTGATAGTGGAGGGTATCAGGTTTTTAGCTTAGCCACGCATAGAAAGCTATCCTTTGAAGGCGTTCAGTTCAAGTCTCACATAGATGGCTCTCATCACCTTCTCACGCCAGAGTTTGTCGTAACCATTCAACGCACCATCGGATCTGATATTCAGATGGTTCTGGATGTTTGTCCGCCGTACCCTGCCACGGCGCCGGTTATGCGTGAAGCTCTAGAGCTTACACATGCTTGGGCGCAGCGGGCACGGCAGAGTTTTTTGGAGGAGCCTATGGCCTATGGGTATCCTATCATGCAATTTGGAATTGTCCAGGGGGGAGTAGAGGCAGACCTGCGACGCCTCAGCTATGAGGCGCTGAAAAAATGGAACTTTGAGGGATGGGCGGTGGGTGGCTTAGCTGTTGGAGAGCCATTTGAACTGCGCCAGCCTATTCTCCATCTGATGGGGCAGCTTCTACCTGAGGATAAACCGCGCTACGTAATGGGGATAGGTGCGCCGGCTGATATTTTAGAGGCCGTCGCAGCAGGTATGGATCTCATGGATTGTGTCCTACCCACTCGTGAGGCTCGGCATGGTCGCCTTTACACCTGGGAGGGCATCCTTCACATCAAAAATGCCCGATTCAAAGCTGACTTCTCTCCCTTGGCTCCGTGGGGATATTCTCGAGCTTATCTGCATCATCTATTTAAAGTGGGAGATCCCCTTGCCTACACCATAGCTACCGCTGTCAATCTCCAGTTTATCTTAGAGCTGATGGAAGCTATTCGTCGGCACATTATTTCAGACACTTTCTCGGAATGGCGCAGGGAAATGGGGCAAAAACTCATTAAGTCCGTACAGTAGGGGTGTTGGGCTTTTTCAAGTACTTGATGGTGAAATTTACTTGCCTTTTGAAGCGCCCTAACTACCCTATCATTGAGAGCCACCACTATCATGCAAGGGGGCCTACACCTTGTTGATTGGGTTGGCTAGAGGTATAAAGGCAGAAGGGGTCTACAGGCGCAGGTTATTATCCTTGCGTAGCGAAGGAAATGGAAGGAAATCCCTCACATAGCATAATCATAATCCAATATAGGGCTAAATCTACCCCACCCCTACCCCAAGACTTTATCTATCGCAGATAGAATCTCGTCGTAGTTGGGTTCATCTGTTTGCTCGTGTACGAGCTGGACATAGGCTATCTTGCCCGTCGTATCTATGAGAAACGCTGCACGGGCAAGTAGGCCCTGAAGCACACCACTATTTATGAGAACGCCGTATTTCTCCAGCTCACGGTATCTAAAGTCCGAATAAGTTTTGAGGTTAGAAATGGAGAATACGATACAATAGCGCCGATGAGCATGGGGTAGATCCATGGAAACCACATGAGTGTAAATACGATGCTGATAATCTTTCAGCATGTCGTCAAGGTGCTCTATCTCCTTGGGGCAGACTTCGCCATCTAAAGTAGGAACGGTAAGGATAAGCTGAGGTTTGTCTTTCGCTCCGCCGATAATCACATCTCTATAGTCATGGTCCACCACACGAACCTCTGGAGCAGGATCTCCAACCTGCGGGAGGGTACCCTTCAAAGTAGCAGGCTCTCCATACACGGAAATGTTTGAGATATTCTGCATATGAAGTTTGACTCGCCCCAAAGGTAACAAAACTTTGATTGAAGGGAGTTACCTTAGGCCCATGCGGTGGCTCGTAGCAATGGGGATGCTATTTGCCCAGGATACGCTTCGTTTTATGGCCTATAACCTCTTAAAGTATGGGGCGACGCCAGGTTATTGCAATACAGCCTGTAAAGATGCGCAGCTGCGCACAATTGTGAGCTTTGTGCGTCCGGCGGTTATCGGCGTAAACGAAGTAGCTCCTGCTTCGCTGCTCATACAGCGTATTTTAGATTCTGTCTTGAATATCAATGGCGTTTCCTATTGGAGAAGCAGTCAATACGTAAATCTTTCTGGCAGCGACATCGTGAATGCTCTCTTTTATGACAGTCGGCGGTTAGGGTGGCTCAAGCAGGAGCTGGTAACTACGCAAGGGGGGCTCCGCGACATTTATGCATATCATCTGTACTACAAGGAGCCAGAACCGATTACAGATACCCTTTTTCTCGTGGTAATTGTATCGCATTTCAAGGCGGGAAATAGTCCTTCAGATATGCAAACGAGGACTCAAGCTGGCACCGCTATCAAGCAGTATATCCAGTCTTTACCAGCCGGGCGTCGACGTTTCGTCGTAGAGATGGGGGATCATAACTTGTATAGTGATGCTGAAGGGGCTTATCAGGCGCTTACAGCTGTCCTGGTGGATCCAGGCCCGGCTGGTCCCTGGAGTGATAATGGCAACTACGCTTTGTATCACACCCAGTCTACCCGAACCGCTAGTTTAGCTGATGGCGGCATAGGCGGTGGTTTGGATGATAGATTTGACTTCATTTTCTTCTCGCCAGAATGCACTACCCTCACGGCACGGGCTCGCTATATCCCTGGATCTTTCAGAGTTCTTGGACAAGATGGTCAGCGATTCAATCAAGCCATCAACAGCTCTCCCCTACCGGTTGGTTATCCCATCGGCGTCATTAATGCCCTCTATGCCATGTCTGATCACCTACCTGTGGTGGCGGATTTTGCTTTGTCGGTCATGCCCTACACGACTGATGTGGAAAAAAAGGATTTTATCCACAACCCTTATGTCTATGAGATAGAAGGGTCGTCTCTCTATCTTACTGCGACAGATCCCACTCAAATAGAAGTCTGGACTCTGCGGGGAGAACTTTACACACAAATCCAGCTTCTACCCGGTTATAGGCAGGCGATAACCCTACCAGCGGGAGTGTATACTCTGCGATCTGGTACGGGACATGTCAAGCGAGTAAGCCTTTTACCCTAAGCCGATATTGCCTGGTATAAAGGGAGGAGGGGATCCGCCGCCAAGCCTTTCCATCACAAGGTGTTGGAGCTTTTCACGCGCATCATTGAAAGCCTCTACGATGGCCTTTTCGAGGGCTTTTTTATCAGCGAGGATATCATCCCGTATCTCTACCTGGAGAACCACCTGATGGCCTGAGAGAGTAATTCGCACAGACCCGTCAGCCGAAACCCCGGCCACACTCGTTCTTTCCAACTCCTGGGCCAGCTCTTGCACCTTCTGGAAGGCTTTGATGAAGTCCCACATGCGTCTAAGGTGCAGATTTTGTTTTGTACCTTTGCCATATGTATTGGGATAAAACCATCAAAGCTCAACTCGTTGCGGAGCACAGTCCGAAGAAAGATGCTCGAGACACGGGATCCCCCGAGAGTCAAATAGCTCTGCTCACTTATCGTATTCAAGAAGTCTCGGCCCACCTGCGCGAACATAGAAAGGACTTCTCGGCGCAGCGAGGGCTCTTGCGTCTCGTTGGAAGGCGCAAACGCCTCCTGTCGTACCTCAAAAAAACAGATATCCAGCGGTATCGGAATATCGTGGAGAAGCTCAACCTGCGGGGATAATCTATGTCGCGCTATACTGAGGTCTTTGAGATAGAAGGGTCCGAACCAATCCAGCTGCATTTCGGACACATCGCTCGGCAGGCTGATGGAGCTGTATGGATCCAACAGGGTGGGACTATTGTAATTTGTACAGCCTGCGCGAGCGAAAAAAGCTCAGACACAGACTTTGTACCCCTCACGGTAGATTACAGAGAAAATTTCTCCAGTAGTGGACGCATTCCTGGTGGATTCTTCAAGCGGGATGGACGTCCAAACGAAGCTGAAGTCCTGGTTTCCCGCCTGATAGATCGTTCGCTTCGCCCCTTCTTTCCGAAAGGCTGGCGTCGGGAGACTCAACTCATAGCAATTTTGGAGTCGTATGATCCGCAATACCCTTCAGATGTTCTGGCTGGTTTAGGGTTATCGGCGGCTTTGGCTCTCTCCTCCATCCCTACAGAGCAGGTAGTCGCTACCGCCCGAGTCATCAGGAAAGATGGCCAGTTTCTTCTCAATCCCCCCGCAGCTCAAATAGAAGGCGCTGAACTCAATCTAGTCGTCTCTGGCACTCAAGACTCTATCGTGATGGTAGAGGGGGAGATGCAGGAGATAGAGGAAAGTATCCTCGTGGATGCTTTGCGTCACGCTCACGAATATATCAAGCAGCTCGTCACCTTCCTGGAAAGGATACAGCTCCAATATGGTAAAACCAAAGCGGCTATCGAACCGGCCCCATCTTTCCCAGAAGTGGCAGAGCAGATGGAGGCGCTACTTGCCCAACCCTTGTACAACATTGTCAAAAATCCTCTGAACAAGCAGGCTCGTCGGGAAGCTTTTGAAAAAGCCCTTCAGGAAGCCAACGATGCTCTGGTCGCTCACAATCCTGAATGGGCCACCCCTGAAGCGCAAAAGTTTATCAGCACCTACTTTGTTGAAATGAAGCGTCGAATCATGCGGGAAGTTATCCTAAATGAAGGCATCCGACTGGATGGACGACGACCTGATGAAATTCGCCCCATCTGGTGCGAAGTGGGCATACTCCCCCGCACTCACGGCTCTGCCTTATTTACTCGGGGAGAAACTCAGGCTTTAGCCACCGTCACCCTTGGCACCAAGCAAGATGAGCAGATTATAGACTATGCTACCCAGCAGGGGACCAAAAAATTCTTACTGCAATATAACTTTCCCCCCTTCTCTACAGGGGAGGTGAAACCCCTTCGGGCCCCTTCTCGCCGAGAGGTAGGGCATAGCCATCTCGCTGAAAGAGCTTTGCGCCAAGTCATTCCGACAGAAGGCGATTTTGCAGATTATACTATTCGGGTAGTTTCAGATATTCTGGAATCAAATGGCTCTTCTTCTATGGCGACGGTATGCGCGGGATGTTTGGCGCTCATGGATGCTGGTATCCCCATCAAGGCTCCCGTCGCAGGCATAGCGATGGGGCTCATTTGGTCGAGTTCTGACCGATACGCCGTGCTGACCGATATTCTGGGCGATGAAGACGCGCTGGGGGACATGGATTTTAAGGTGGCTGGTACAGCGAAGGGGCTGACAGCCTGTCAGATGGATATCAAGATTCAGCATATGCCTTACGAGGTGTTGGCCAAAGCTCTCGCCCAAGCTAAACAAGCCAGGCTATTTATTTTGGAAAAGATGCTCGCTGTGCTTCCCCAGCCGCGTGCAGAGCTTTCCCCGTATGCGCCGCGCATTCATCGGA
This sequence comes from Bacteroidia bacterium, assembly GCA_039630325.1. Taxonomy (GTDB): domain Bacteria; phylum Bacteroidota; class Bacteroidia; order SpSt-205; family SpSt-205; genus SpSt-205. The sequence continues at coordinate 90,877 of JBCNVG010000019.1, read as the reverse complement.
TGGCCATACCGTACGAGCTTATCGGGGCAGTGATTGGCACAGGCGGTAAAGTTATTCAAGAGATACAACGCACTACTGGCACTACTATCACCATAGAACAGGATGAAAAGGGAGGCGTCGCTGTCATCTACGCCCAAGACAAAGCTGCGCTGGAAAAAGCGGCCAGCTTCATACAAGAGATCATTTCTGAGCCAGAGGTTGGACGAGTGTATCCAGCCAAAGTGAAGTTCCTCAAAGAAGCTGGTGCGATAGTAGAGTTCATGCGAGGGAAAGAAGGCTTTTTACACATTTCTGAAATAGTCCCATATAGAGTGGAGAAGATTGAAGATGTACTGCGGGTGGGCCAAGAGCTCCCCGTGAAGTATATGGGGGTGGATGCCCGTACAGGAAAGTATCGTGTCAGCCATAAAGCGGTGAATGGAGAGAGAGAGTCTTCTCTATCAGAGCGTCATTCTCGCCGCTCTCCTTCGCGTCCACGACATTCTCGCCGTCACTCATGAAGGTTCTAATAACGGGGGGGGCGGGATTCATCGGCTCTCACCTTGCCGAAAAGTGCTTGTCAGAAGGACATGAAGTCACGGTTCTGGACAATCTCTCTACGGGCAGCCTTCAGAATATTGCTCATCTTCTTGATGATTATCCTCAAAGGTTTCACTTCATAGAGGGGACAGTGGAAGATGAGTCCTTAGTTCAGCGGCTGGTGGAAGCCCATGATCGCATTTACCACCTTGCCTCCGTAGTCGGGGTGAAGCGTGTCATGGCGGAGCCGCTGATTACTGTCGTAGAAGGGCTGCGAGGGACAGACACAGTTCTATCAGCGGCGGCAAAAGCGTATCGTCCTACGCTGATAGCTTCTACCAGCGAAGTATATGGTCATGCTCTGGAATATTTAGATAACGAAGGTCGTCAGTCTCTATCAGAGAATAGCCCGCTCATTTTAGGCTCCCCAGCCAAGCATCGGTGGGTCTATGCCATCACGAAGCTCGCCAAAGAAGCTATGGCTATTAGCTATCACCGGCAGCTCGGCTCTCCCTTTGTAGTTGTGCGATTTTTCAATACCGTAGGCCCTCGGCAGTCCCCCGCTTACGGAATGGTTATTCCTAATCTTGTTCAAGCTGCTATAGCCAGCCAACCCTTACCCGTGTATGGCACGGGGCGGCAAAAACGTTCATTCCTACATGTAAAAGATGCCGTAGAAGCTATCTATCAGCTTCTCATAGTTCCGCCCCGAGAGCCATGGGGTGAGATTTTCAACTTAGGCAATCCTATAGAAATCTCGATTATTGACCTTGCGAGAAAAATAAAAGATATGGTCGGTTCGGACTCTCCAATTGAACTTATACCCTACGAGGTATCTTACGGTCAAGGCTTCGAGGATATGCAGCGTAGAACGCCAGATATTAGCAAGATTCAGTCGTGGCTGGGATGGAGTCCCCGCTTTACTCTGGATGACATACTTGAAGAAGTCATACGACATGCTCAGGTTAGCGTATCATCATGATAGGTGGAGGAGGTCCCTTGTTTGGACTGTGTTCCTTCTTTCATGCAGTCATCGCTCGCCATTCGAAGGAATAGTAGAATACCGAACCTCGGTTGCAGGCGAGGGGATGCAAGCATTAGACTCTCTTCTGCAAGCTCGCAATACAGGATTTACGCTGTATCAAACGAAAAATAAGATACGCATAGACTATGAGGAAGGTCACCTCAGCGAAAGTATGATCATGGACTATGGAAAGGATAGCGTCTTCTTCCTTTTCCATTCTGATAGCACCTATACGAGTGCACCTCTCATCCCCCCTCCGCAGAATCTGCCGTCTAACCTCAAACAGGAGCCTACCTCAGAGCGGCAAACAATCGCCCAGTATTCGTGTGAAGGACAAAAAGTATCCTATAAACTGCGAGAAAGTGACCGAGTAGTGAAGTTTTGGGAAGCCAAAGATTTAGCAATTCCCCATGAGTATTCTGATAAGATGCCTCTACTGCCCCCTGGGACCCAAGTGAATGGGATGCCCCTAAGATTAGAAATTTCTGCTTCTGGTCAGCCTTTTACTGTAGTTCACCAAGCTATTTCCGTTCAGCAAAAAACGCTGGATGAGAATATTTTCGTTGTACCTTTGAGCTATAGAAAAATCCAGTAAATAAACATGACTCGGATGCGACAGCTCACAGTGGGACTTTTGGCTATTGCATTAGCCCAGAAGTCCTTTGAAGGTAGTATTACCTATGTCACGAAAGTAGAAGGGGCTATGGCAGCCCAAATGGGCGAGATGATCAAGAGCCAAATCCCTGAAAAGATGGTCATCTTCTACAAGGGTAATAAAGTCCGTTCCGAGGTAGGAGAGGCTATTGTGCTCACAGATGGCGATGCTGGCTTTGTGTACCTTCTCAATCCCGCCCTGAAGACCTATAGAAAAGCTCCCCTTACTCCACCCCAAAGCTCTGAACAAAGTCCCGTGCCCAAGGTTATCAAGACTAAGGATAAAGCCAAAGTGGCCGGATATCCAGTGGAGCGATACGATGCGGAGCTCAGTACCCCACAGGGTGAAATTAAGATGCAAATATGGGCCGCCCCTTCTTTAAAGGTATCCGAGCTTGCCCAACGAGGAAACAACTTGACTCGGGGTGTAAAAGTGGATGGAATCCCCCTGCGAATAGTAATGGATGTGCCAGGAATAGATATAAAAATAGTGTTTTTAGCTACTCACGTTCAGACCACACCGCCAGACGAATCCCTCTTTCAGCTTCCGGCTGACTATGTAGAGGAGAAAGGTGAGGAGTAGGCCCTCCATTCGCTTCGACGGAAGCTACGGGGTTTCAGAAGCTGTTCCATTTGGTGCGATGCAGCCTTTCTGGGGGTCCCCTAAGTGGTTCAAGCCTTTTGTTTCAGGCCGTCATTTCATTGCATGGATCGGAGAGGAGGCGGCAAAATCCTTCTGAGCATACTTAGTGTGATATATGCGCAGGAGGCAAAGCTTAGGCTGCGTGTCCTTTCATCGGATAACCGTCCTTTACCCCATGCTCAAGTAATCGTCACTCCGAAAGGACAGATTTACGAAGCAGACTCGGCAGGTTTCCTTCTCATAAGTTTGCCCGCAGGGAGGTATCGCCTACGAGCTTCTCATGTCAGTGCTCACCCTGCGGAAACGGAAATTAGCGTACCCGGTACTGGTACGCTAAGCGTCGTACTTACCCTATCTGTACGAGAACTGACAGCGGATTCTGTCACAGTCAGAGATACGCGTACTTTGCCCACAGGTTTGCCTACTGCCCCTTTTCTTCAACCAATACCTATCAGAGCAGAAGCCCTCAAGTTCATGCCGGCAATCAAACCAGATATAGAGAGCCGACTTGTTCTAATGGGGGCACTCTCATCCAGCGAACTCTCCTCCCAGTATCGAGTCAGGGGCGGGAACTTTGACGAAAACCTGGTCTATGCAGGGGAAATAGAGATATATCGTCCATTCTCTGCTCGGAGTGGGCAGCAGGAGGGGCTCGGCTTCACTAATCCTCTGCTCTTAGAAGAGGTCTTCTTTAGTACGGGAGGATTTGAGGCACGATTCGGAGATAAGCTCTCTTCTGTGCTTCAGGTGAATTATAAGCGTCGTGAACGCTCAGAAATCATCACGGAAGTGGGCTTACTTACGCAAAGTATTGCTACTTGCGGCAAAGTCGGTCAGATTTATTATACACTTGGAGCTCGGCGGTTCTCTATCGGATACTTACTTCAAACTCTACCCGTCCGAGGGGAATATCGTCCCATATTTTACGACGGCCAGGCTTATCTATGCTGGAGCCGCAAGGATACCGATGGCCGCGAAATATGGCGCATAGAGGGCCTTAGTACTGGTCTCTACAACCGATACCGGCTCTTCCCTCGGACCGGAGAAGCCACCTTTGGGCTTATCAATGCTGCTTTGCGCGTACAGTTATATTTCACTGGAGCCGAGGAGCTGCGATACAGAACTGGACAGCAGGCCCTCACTTTTACTTGGCGCCCCACACCCTATCTCAGGGTGACACACTTGGTTAGCTACTTCGGCAGCTTGGAAGATGAAGTGGTAGATGTAGAAGGCGCATATCTTTTGGGTGAAGTACAAACCAGCCTGGGTAGCGAAATGTATAACGAAATCACCGTCTTGCGGGGAGCCGGCAGCCAAATCAGACGGATTAGAAACTATTTAGACATTCACACTTTGTACGCCGAGCATCGCGGAGAATGGTTCTGGGATAGAGACTTGCGCCATCGCTTCTCTTGGGGCATTCGGTACCAAAAAGAAGCTTTTACCGACCGGGTATATGAATGGAGTGCCTTGGATTCTGCCGATTATATCAATCTGGATGAGCGGTATTTCTGGAATCAACGCTTACGCAATCAGCGTCTCGTTAGCTTCATCCAGCAAGGGTGGCGCTGGGGAAAATGGCGCTTAGAGACAGGATTACGCATTCATTACAGCCAAGCCAATGCCCAAATCCTTTTCAGTCCTCGCTCCCAACTTCTTTATCAACCGGCTGAGCGACTTCAAATACGCTTAGGGCTCGGGCATTATGCGCAACCTCCTTTCTATCGGGATATGCGAAAAATAGATTATCAGCTCCGACCTTCTACTCGGGCACAGCAGAGCTTGCAAATAGTCGCCGGTTTGGACTATACCTTCATCATCTGGGAGCGCCCTTTTCGGTATTTTACAGAAATATACTATAAGCATTTATGGGCACTTATTCCGTATGAACTTGAAAATGTTCGGATACGCTATTACGGAGAAAACTTGGCGCGAGGGTATGCTTACGGGTTAGATATGCGAGTGAATGGAGAGTTCCTTAGAGGGGTTGATTCTTGGATAGCCTTGGGCCTCCTTTCTACGAAGGAATACCTTCCTGGAATCGGCTGGAGGCGCCGCCCCAGTGACCAGAGAGCCAGCATAGCTTTGTACCTACAAGATGAATTGCCTACCAATCCTCTTTACAAGCTCACTTTGCAGCTTGTATGGGCTACGGGAACGCCATTCGGTGTGCCGCGCCGTTTGGAATCGCGGACTATATTTCAAATGCCAGCTTACGGACGTGTAGATTTAGGGATAAGTCGTCTTTTTCTTCTGGATAAAAAGTATCTCCGCTCCCTATGGATAGGCATAGACGTCTTCAATCTCTTTCAGCGGTATAATGTCGTCAGTTACCAGTGGATTGCAGATGTATATGGGATACGATGGGCTGTCCCCAACTACCTATCCGCTCGTTTGCTCAATCTCCGAGTCATTGCAGAGTTTTGATAGTAAGCGGCAGTCAAAGCAATAGCCGCCGCATCGGTGGCATGCTCCGACTCAGGGAAGGGCAAGGCAGTATGAAGCTGATATTTTAGCATCTCAGCTACCTGCTCTTTGGTGGCATGGCCTCGACCTGTGATAGCCCGTTTAATTTCCGCCGGGCTGAGCAGCATCAAGATATTTTCGCCCCGTTCCAATATTATACCCCACAGAATTCCCTGCATAACCCCCAATGTCAGTGCACTTCGTACATTTTTTCCAACAAAAGGTGCCTCAATAGCCACTGTACTGACGGGCCAGTAGGATTCTATTCTATCTTTTAGCCAAGCATGGATAGTCGCCAGCCGCGTACTCAGTTCCCTCCGGGATAGATGCAGTGCCTCACATACGAGAAGGGTGTATCCATTGCGCTCTTTTTGTATCAGTGCAAAACCTACCTCCTGACTACCCAAGTCTATCCCTATGTATCGTGCTGTTTGAAAGTTTGGGGTAAGAGAGAAAGCCCCTTCCATCTTTTCATTGGAAAAAAGTGGATCAAAACGGAGTGGGCATGCGCAAGCAGCTAATCTTTCACGCTTTACCCAACATCCGTGCGACGGTTATACCAATGTGAGCGGGATTTTCAATAACGTGCACTCCACACTTGGCGAGAAAGTCCATCTTTTCTTTAGCCCCTCCCTTGCCTCCGGCAATGATGGCTCCGGCATGTCCCATGCGTCGACCGGGTGGAGCTGTTTGGCCAGCTATGAACGCCGCTACTGGCTTTGTTCCATGCGTGCGTATCCATTCCCCCGCTATCTCTTCATCTGTACCGCCTATTTCACCTATCATTACGATGGCCTCAGTCTGAGGATCTTCCATGAGGAGCTTGATTATATCTATATGCTTTGAGCCCACGATAGGGTCGCCACCGATGCCTACGCAGGTAGATTGTCCCAAACCCACTTGTGAGATCTGATGAACAGCCTCATAAGTTAGAGTACCAGAACGGCTAACCACTCCAATAGAGCCAGGCCTATGAATAAACCCTGGCATGATTCCCATCTTAGCTTGCCCTGGGGTGATAATGCCTGGGCAATTAGGACCAATTAGTCGCACATGTGGAAAATCACTCTGAAGGACATACTTAACCCGAAGCATATCACGTACTGGAACGCCGTCTGTAATCGTAACTATGAGACGAATACCCGCAGATGCAGCCTCCAAAATCGCATCTGCAGCTCCTGGGGCGGGCACAAAGATTATAGACGCTTCTGCGCCAGTCGCCTCTACTGCCTCCTGCACTGTATTGAATACAGGTAGCCCCAGGTGTTGTTGTCCCCCTTTTCCTGGCGTGACCCCCCCTACGACTTTTGTACCGTATTCTATCATCTGCTGAGCGTGAAAAGTACCTTCCTTACCGGTGAAGCCTTGTACGATGACTTTGGTGTGGGCATCCAGTAGAATCGCCATGGTGCAAACCTACAAAAAAAGCCTCCCGCATGAGTGCGGGAGGCTTTTTTCCGATAGATGAAGGGAAGTTACGGATTGATAGCGGCCTTGAACTCCGAAGAGTCTTTCTGTTTGCGAAACTCTAAGTCTTTCTGGGCCTTCTGCGCAAGGGAACGATCTTGCTGAACCGCTCGGCGCAAGTTGGTGACTAATAGGTTATTATCCGCTGAACGGGCGCCCACAATAGCTAAAACATAGTAAGCAAGGGCATGATTAGGATCCTGCTGAATGGCACGTTCTAAGGCTACCTTAGCCCCTGCGAGATCATTCATAAGAAGTCGGGAAAGTCCTGCATTATACCGAGCACGCGGCAAGTCACCTGCGTTGTTGAAGGCTTCAGCAGCAGCAGCATATTGAGCAGTCTTTTCATAAATCACTCCTAAGTTGAAAGCTGCTTCAGGTGTGGGCCGCGCAGCGTAAGAAGCTTGAAAATGTTGAGCTGCTTGAGCGTATTCTTTGCGAGCTGCATATACCAGCCCTAAGTTATTCAGAATGACCGGGTTATTGGAGGAGAGACGATTAGCAGAGTTCAGATAATCCGCCGCCTCATCGAGGCGACCAGCGAGGATAGCGATAGCGCCAAGATCATTTAGAGGACGATAATCTTGTCCATAGCGGGCAATATAAGCTTTCAGAAGACGCTCTCTACGCATAGGGTCCGTTTGACGAGTAGTAGCATAGTACAGCTCCTCTTGCATCAATGCATTATGCAAAGCCTCCTGAGAAATAGCTCCGTTTAGAAATGCATTTGCGATGCTATCTATTTGCCCGTCAGATAAACGACCGGAGAAGCCTTCCACCCGCACGGTAGTACGACGCAGCGGCGCAAGGATAAACTCTACTTCTTTAGGACCGCCAACAAGCTGCATTACTTTCTGCTCCTTCGCATCTGGCGACATATTTGAGGCTATCACCTGTATCACTTGCTGCTTCACATTCTCTGGCAAGGAAGTTTGAGCAAGGTTTTGCTTGAATCCTTCCCAATCCTGCGGCGTAGCGGAGACTTTGAAGAAAGTGGAATCTAAATACTCCTTATACCCCTCCTTGCGCATTTGTTCAATAAGCCACTTTTGTACTTCCTTGTACCGATTGAGAGATAGAAACTGATTTCGGCGGAACCGACCCTCCGGCGAAGCATAACCCGCCAAAGTAATAGAAGTGGCAGGATACTTCTTTTGGAAGAAAGCAACTATGTCCTTGATAGCTTGACGCTCATATTCCCCTGGCTGAATTAAGTACACATTTTGAGGGAACTGAAAGAGAGCTTCCAGCGTAATAGGGCGCTTAGAAACATATGTATGTTGTTCAAAAAGCACATAGGGCCGAGCATCAACCAAACGAGAAGTCGTTATGCAGCATGGAGCTAAGTCAAAATCCGGCAGATCAAAGTTTTTACCCTTACGCTCATACGAGTTTTCAGCCACCATCATCCCCCCTTCCATGCCCTCTTGAAAAGCAAATACCCCTTGGGTCGTGAGGGTAACCCCCTCTTTCTTGAGCTGCTTTTTAGGATATTGATTGGCTGAAATGTTTATAGTACGAATCTCATATCGCTGACTACCATTCTTGATAACTAATTTGCCAGTGTAGTTGGATTTTGGACGAAATCCTGACTTGGGCGGAATAGTAACTTTGCCACTGTATTTGACCGAGTCCGCATGCACTTCCAGAGGATTGGGACTGATGGAGACTACGGTCCCTTTGAACTTAGCGCAGTGGGTCAGCAAGGACATACTTAGCACAATCCCAACTGTACCCATAAAACGGTAGTATGCTTTGGCTCGCATAGGCTGGTGATTTTTCATTCGGTGCAAAGGTAGACATTTTAGCTATAATAAGAGACGAAGGGGGAGTAACCTTACTCCCCCTTCGTTATAGGGAATTTTTTCATAGTGCTCTAAGGCTGTGTATAACTCAACCGTCCTGCGAAAGTGCCACTCTCCGTTTCTACATGAAGCAGGTACATACCATGTGTCAGGTCATGGGGCAGTTCCAGAACGTATGTGGTAGAAGGTCTGTCAAGTCTTCTTTGAAGAACCTTTTCCCCCGTCAAACGATATAAGGTTATTTGCTTAATGGACCATGAAGGGCTCTCTATGGTAACCAAACGAGAGGTAGGTGGATTGGGATAGATGGAAAAACGAGGTGTCACATCGGATATAGAATGGTCCACACTGAGCACGATTACTTGGTCGATAGAATAAGTGTTAGTTATAGTCATTTGTATTGTCGGGAGATTCAGAGCTTTGAAAAGCCGAGGAGTAGAAAACCAGATGATTGTATCTACGTATCTGAGAGCAGAGGCTTTTTCGTTAGGACCTGAAGAGGAGTACCAACCAAAAGGCTCAAATCCTGCTCCGTTGAGGGGATAAAGTCCAGGGAAAGGTGTATCATTAGAGAAGTCAGGCAAAAGAGCGGTCTGATTGCCCTTTGCAAGCAGATTCTGCGTGAGAGAGTGACTTCCAAATACTTCTATGATTGGGTAGTTGCCTACGGCTGTTACTACAACCCCACTATTGTACGGAGTAGTAGGATCCTGAACCCCATGAAGGGAAATGACAGGTACATCTTCATTTTGGATGAAACTTGTATCTCCAAGAGCGCCTCCCAGATTGAGTACAGCCTGAATATTTGAAGGATATCCAGGATGACCACTTCCCCCTTCAAAAGCATTTGGGCTCTGATTCACACCTGTTCCTCGGTCCATTCCTGGCTGGGTAGTATCTACGAACATAGCCCCATTTTGCAGCTTGAACTTGTTATTGTCAAATTCTGATGGTAGATTGAGATAGGCAGTGTGAAGGGCCACATATGCCCCTGAAGAGGAGCCGCCCATTACGATGCGATTAGGGTCTATTCGCCACTGATCAGCCGTAGCTGCATCTTTACGCAAATAGCGCACGAGGGCCCGAGCATCTTGGACAGCGCGCCATACGGCTTGTATGATGCTCTGAGCACGCAGTTCCTGGGTGGTGGCTTGAGGATTCCATCCCACCCGATGATCACCCGAAATCGCTACGTAGCCCCGCCGAGCGAATTCTATGCACAACGCTACGATACCTGAATCTTCTCTCGTTCCTATCGGTGCTTTCCCAAATACTTGTCCAGCAAGGGAAGCCGGCAAAAAGCTTCCAGAATGGAAAAGGATTATTACTGGGCGGCGAGCCATGGTATCTCCTATCGGTTCATAAACATCCATGTACAAATCCACCGGGGCATTGTTGAAGCTTAGATTGTTGCCATATAGGACATTCTTAGTGACTTTGATACGGCTGAATACCGGATCTCGGAAGCGGACTCCCACGCTCTGGGCCCATACAAGCCCGAGCCATAAGGCTCCTGCGTATATTATAAGCATTCTCATATTTTGCATAAGGTAGACATATAGGTTTCGCAGATTAGAAAAGCTCTTCTCGGACAAGCAAATCACTTGATTTCGTAAGTTCCGAATACTCTGTCCCAAAACGTGGTAGTGACGCCGAAACGCTTTTCTGGGGCCTTGAAGTGGTGGAGATTGTGATTTTGCCACAAGCCTCTCAGGAAAGGTAGAGGAGGATGAGGATATTTGTGTATGGCATAGTGGATATATTCATAAGCACTGTAGCCTACACCGAATCCCGCATAAAAAGGCCACACCCACTCCCATCCAAGGAGAAGCCAGAAAAGAACCCAGAAGAAAATAGCGATAGGAAAAGTGACGAATGGGGATGCTGTAACGAAGCGCAAGTCACGCGGCACATCATGATGGGCACCGTGAGCGAAGTTGTGCCAGCGTTGAATGGTAGGATTTTCTTCTACATAATGGAGGAGAAAGCGATGAAGCAAGTACTCCGTAAGTGTCCATGTGAAAATCCCTACCACGAAAAGGAGAATTGCGATTAGCCAAGAAAGCTTGAGCCAAAACAGCGCATAAGCCAATCCTACCGCAGAAATTGCTCCATATAAACCTACGGCTAAATAGGTGTTTTTATCTCGATATCGGCTTAACCATTCCCATGGTTGGGTAAAAAATACTTGAGGATAGGTGAAGCCGCTTTTCTTAGGTTTTCCTGCCATGGTACAAATATACGTAAATCTCTCCACAAAATGAATCAGCGGAGAGATGAAGCCTGGTCATCTCCCCGCTGATGAGGCAAGCCCAACGATCGGCTAATTGCGCAGGAGGCTTACCGATTCCCCCAGGTCATAGACTGGCTTTTTGCCAGCAGCGAGTAGTATACTACTTCCAATCGCTGACCTATATCCCCCTGCACAATGCACTACTACGGATTTATCGGTGCTAATCTCACCTACCCGCTCACGCAGATCCGCCAGCTGAATGTGAAGAGCCCCAGGAACCAGTGGATCTGAGCTAGATTCATCAAGATCTCGTACGTCCAAGACAAGATACCTCGTTCCGTCAGACTTGAGGTCGGACACAGCTTCACGAGGGAAGGGCTCAGGTCCACTTTCCTCTGTGTAGTCTACTCCAACGAATACCCCTTTGAGATTAGTTTCATAGCCAATGGCCAAAATCTGATCAATGGCTGACTCGTACGCACTGGTACTTCCTACTATAAGGTAGTAAGCTTCGTCGGGAGCCACGATAGTGCCAAGCCAAGTATTGAAGCTCTTCCCCAATGGAATGTTGATAGCTCCACGAAGGTGTCCTTGTCGAAAGGCTACGGCTGGACGAGCATCTACGATCAGGGCTTTTCTGTCAATAGATTGGGCAGATTCAGCGGTGAGTCTACCGAGCTCTTTGACACCCTTCAATGCTTCCATGTAGCCTTTGGGACCTCGACGATTGACCTCTACACTATTGGGGAAGTACTTGGGTATATGCGGTTGTCCCGTGACGAGGGCCTCAATGAAGGTTTGTTCATCCGCTTCGTGAGCCAGGATCACTGCCCAGTTATCCATCCGTTCCACGCCGATAGTGCTTGCATTGAACTGTTTGAGCGCTTTACCACATAGGGTGCCAGCTCCATGGGCAGGATATACGAGGGTTTGCGGCTTGAGAATCGCAAACATGCGGCGAAGGCTGTGATACATGTCTCGCGCTTGATCTTCGCGCTGCTTCTGGATATTCCCTGCTTTTGCTCTTAAATCCGCTCGCCCTACATCCCCAATAAATAGCCAGTCCCCCGTGAACGCTGCATATTCTCGTCCCTCCTCGTCATACAGGACATAAGTTATGCTGTCTGGGGAATGCCCTGGCGTTAGATAAGCTTTAAGCTTAGCCTTGCCTACCTTGATTTCATCCCCGTCTTTGAGGCCTACATAAGGTACCATCAGGCCTATAAGCTCACTAGCATACACGGTAGCTCCCGTCTGCTGGGCGATGGCCCAATAGCTGCTCACAAAGTCCGCATGAGGATGAGTCAGGCAGGAGGCCACTATTTTGGACTTAGTCGCCTCCGCCAGCTCCAAATAGGGCCTCTCATCGCGTCCAGGGTCTATCACGGCCATCTCGCCATCACTGATGATGGCATACCCGTATTGAGCCAAAGGCTCATCCAGAAACTGTTTGACTATCATAGTTTTTGAAGTTTGAGGTTATCCTCTCTCGTATTCAAATCCAGCTTGGATGAGCTCGCCAATGCCGCCAGCATTGAAAGCTTCAAATCCCTTTGAGCGCATGAGCCCAGTAGCCGCTTGACTACGACCGCCAGAAGCGCAAAATACGATGTAGGTCTTCGTCTTGTCGAGCCTTTCTACCTGCCTGTCAAAGCCGTTGTAGAAGTCAATATTCTGAGAGCCTTTGAGACGCAATTGACGATGCTCACCCGGCGTGCGTACATCTAAGAGTACGACTTTATCGGGCTGGGCCCGATACTTTTCCCTAGCTTCTGTTCCTGTGATCCGCATAGGCTATCGGTTTTAGAGGTTATTCGGTTGGAAATCCAGCTTGGGCTACTGCTCCGAAGCCGCCTATATTGTAGGCTTTGAAGCCATGCCTCCGCATGATCTCCGTCGCAGAGGCACTACGACGGCCTGAAGCGCAATGAAGATAATACTCCTTGTCCTTCGGAAGCTTCTGAATGGCCTGTTCGAAGTTACTGTAAAAGTCAACATTCTGGGCGCCTTTCACGTGCCCACTCTGATACTCGCTCGGCGTTCGCACGTCTAAGATTACGACCTTGTCAGGGTTACTCTTCCATCGCTTATATGCCTCACTGGCCGTAATAGTGAGAGCTTCTTGCTGAACGTCTGACACCCTCTTTGCCTCAGAGGAGGTACTCTGACTGCAGGCTATCCCTAGTAGGGATAGTGTTACTACTGCAACTTTTGACATCATATCATAGCGAAGTAACAAAAAAAATCTCATATAGGTTTCATGTCCGTTGTAAGGCTGGTGGCGCGCTTCAAGATAGCAGGATTGGACATGTATATCCTGTTTGAGTAGCATCCAAGCAAGGTGGGTTCTCTCCGAAGGGGGGGGTATCTGATTTCTGCAAGGTAGAGTTCTACCTTTGCCGCATGGAGAGTCGTTATGCCCCTCAGGGGGTTGAGGCTCGTTGGAGAAAGGTATGGGAAGAGCATCGTCTTTACAGAAGCCAACCTGACGAGCGAGCTGCTTACACCATTGTAATGCCCCCCCCTAATGTCACAGGCGTACTGCATATGGGTCATGTCCTAAACAATACTCTCCAAGATATTATCGCCCGATTCTATCGCTTGAAAGGGTATAATGTGTGCTGGGTACCTGGTACAGATCACGCTTCCATTGCGACTGAAGCGAAGGTTGTCGCTCGCTTGCGAGCGCAAGGTATAGATAAGCGCGCTCTCGGCCGAGAAGCCTTTTTAGAAGAAGCATGGAAATGGACTCACGAACATGGGGGAATCATCGTGGAGCAGCTTAAAACCTTAGGCATCAGTGCGGACTGGGATCGCTTTCGCTTCACCTTAGATCCCCCGCTCTACCGAGCTGTGATGCGGAGCTTCGTACGATTGTATCAAGACGGACTGATCTATCGTGGTAAACGGATGATTCACTGGGATCCCGTCGCGCTCACCGCCCTCTCGGATGAGGAGGTTATTTACAAAGAGCGCGAATCTATACTATGTTATGTGCGTTACCCCGCCGAAAATGGGGAATATTTAGTGATAGCTACCGTTCGTCCTGAGACTATTCTAGCAGATGTTGCCGTAGCTGTCCACCCCGCCGATGAGCGATATCAACACTGGATAGGAAGACGCGTGCGAGTACCTCTAACGGACAGATTCGTACCTGTAATCGCTGACGAGAAAGTCGACCCAACTTTTGGTACAGGCTGCTTGAAAGTCACTCCGGCGCACGACCCAGGGGACTACGAAATAGGCGAGCGACATCGCCTGCCAATCATAGACATCTTCACGCCTGAAGCTTACCTCAATGAGCATGCCGGTGTATATGCGGGACTCACCCGAGAGGAAGCCCGCCAGCGTATCATTAGCGATTTGGAGCGCTTGGGATTTTTGGAAAAAACAGAACCTTATCGTCATAGCGTGGGACATTCCGAGAGAACCGATGCTGTCGTAGAACCCAGGATCTCAGAACAGTGGTTTGTGAAAATGAAGCCCCTGGCGGATTTGGCTTTAAGGGCAGTAAAAACGGGTGAGGTTCGGCTGATTCCTGAACGATTTTTAGCCACCTATCGGCACTGGTTGGAAAATGTGAAAGATTGGTGCATCTCGCGACAGCTCTGGTGGGGCCATCGAATACCAGCGTGGTATGCGCCTGATGGGCAAGTGTTTGTAGCTGCCACCGAAGAAGAAGCCAGAGCCGCAGCCAAAGCCGCCGGCTATGATCCTAATAGCCTGCGTCAAGATGAAGATGTGCTGGATACCTGGTTCTCTTCTTGGCTGTGGCCCCTGTCTGTATTTGACTTTTTTGAAGACCCGAATAATGTCGACTTTCGCTACTACTATCCTACTCAGACGCTCGTTACAGCTCCCGAAATTCTTTTCTTCTGGGTGGCTCGGATGATTATGGCAGGGTATTATTTCGCTGGAAAAAAGCCTTTTTCCACGGTATATCTTCACGGGATCGTGCGCGACAAGCAGCGCCGCAAAATGAGTAAATCTCTCGGCAACTCCCCCGACCCCCTTGAACTTATCCGAAATTATGGAGCTGACGCCGTACGTATGGGAATTGTCATGAGTGCGCCGGCAGGGAATGATCTGCTCTTTGACGAAACGCTCTGCGAGCAAGGCAAGAACTTTTGCAATAAGCTATGGAATAGTTTTCGGCTGATTCACCTCTGGCGGGAAAAGGCCGTCGATGAGCCCCCTTCTGATTTCCATTTAGAAGCTTATCAATGGTTTGAGCATATCCTAAACCTTCTCCAAGCTGAGGTGGAGCAGCTCATTCAGGCTTATCGCTTCTATGAGGCAGCCCATTTGTTGTATCGGGTTATATGGGAGCAGTTCTGCAGCTGGTACTTAGAGGCATTGAAGCCCGTACCTGCTCGTTCCCTCTTAGAAAAAGTAGAATCCCAGGCCGAACGTCTGCTTCAACTCCTTCATCCGCTAATGCCCTATATTACCGAGGAGCTCTGGCATCAGCTAAAGGGCGCCCCGGAAACCAGTTCTATCAGTCTAAGTTCCCTCCCCTCCTCTACAGGCTCTGGTAAGGAAATAGATTGGAACCTACTCGATGCAGTGCAACTGGCGCAGACGGCTATCTCGCAAATACGACGACTCCAGCAAGCATTCAGTATTTCAGAAGTTCAGGAAATTTACACCTTAGCCTATCAAGTCGCTTTTTTCCCTACGCTAAGGCGATGGATAGAACACTTTTTAGGCAAAAAGCTGGAGAAGGTCTCTTCTTCACCGACAGGACGCTCACTTCGTGTTGTCGTGCGCAGTACTGGAGCTCCATCTTACTTTCTGGAAAGAGCCGTTTTACACCAGGAAATATTTTTCCTGCAGGCTGAGTTGCCCAACCAAAAATGGGAAGAGTTAGTACATAGCTTGCAAAAAGAAAAGCTACATGCTGAAAGTTTTTTAGAGAAACTGCGTGCCAAGCTTTTGAACCCTGATTTCATACAGAAGGCTCCCCCCGAAGTAATAGAGAAAGAGCGTAAAAAACTGAAAGACACCGAAGAGCGTCTGAGATTACTCACTGAGCAGTTGGAGGCTCTAAATTCAGGCTGAAGTCAGGTGTTGTTATGAGCCTTTACCGCAAAAGATAACCATCTATTTCACTTAGCTGGCGAAGCTCGAGCTTATACGGAAGGTTCATGATCCCACTCCACTGGTCTGAATGATGTTGGTAGCTTGGAAGCTCGACCTGCATCATCGGTAATCCCTCCCATACATCTACTTTTCCCTCTAAATCATAGACTGAAATGTGCCAAGAGTACATTCCTCTCGATAAAGGGAGAAAAGCGAATAAAAATTCAAGCTCATATGACCCAATCGACAAAGATGAATGCTGAGTGCGGTGGCCCCACAGTATCTGTCCTGCTGCATTTTTCAGAGCAATGTCTATCAGGGGTTGATGCAGCAGTTTATATACCTCCAGAGCAAATACAACTTTTACCGAGTCAAAGTGACTTAGAACATGAACCTTTTGACCAGAATCTTGAATATACCACTGCCTAAATGCTGCTTTTTGATTAAGTCTCTGGGCACTGGACAAGTCTCTGTCAGTGCTTAGAAAGAACTTTTCATATTCTCCTATAACCTCAGCTGTTCCGCCTATGGCCCGAATGTGCCCTTGATCTATCCATATCACTTTGTGGCACAATCGCCGGATTTGGCTCATTTGATGGCTTACGAATAGAATAGTACGGCCAGAATTTGATGAAATTTCTTCTGCTTTATTCAGACATTTATTCTGAAACTCTAAATCGCCTACGGCTAAAACCTCATCTATAATCAATATATCTGGATCTAAATGAGCTGCTACTGCAAAAGCCAGCCGCATAGCCATGCCATTGGAGTAGTACTTGAGCGGTATATCAAGAAAATCCCCTATGTCGGCAAAATTGACAATCGCATCAAACTTACTCTGAATCTCTTTGCGGCTCATGCCAAGAATAGTGCCATTGAAAAAAATATTTTCTCTGCCTGTAAGCTCAGGGTGAAAACCAGTTCCAACCTCCAATAAACTGCTTACTCGGCCTCTCAGCTTGACATACCCCTCAGTGGGTTCAGTGATGCGAGAGAGTATTTTGAGTAGCGTACTTTTTCCCGACCCATTGCGTCCGATGATACCGACTACTTCGCCGGGCTTGACCTCAAAGCTTATATCTTTTAGCGCCCAGAACTCTTCCTTGCGAGGGGAATCAAGAAGCTTCCACGGAGAGCGAAACAGCTTCATCAGCTGTTCTCTTGCAGTGGGATAGGATTGACTATTCCGTTTGATGTACTTCTTCCCCACCCCTACGACTTCTATGATGCTTTCGCCACTCATAAAAGGTCGGCTAGAGTACTTTCCACCCTACGAAAATACGTCACACCGCCGATGGAAAGAAGAATAGCTATTCCTATAGAGACCCAAAAGGAGTTGGGAATCGCGCCTACGCCACTGAGGCACCAACGAAAACCCTCTAAAAGTCCAACTAAAGGATTTAGGTAGTAATACATTTGCCATTTTTCCGGCACCACACTCACAGGATAAACCACGGGAGATGCAAAGAGCCAAAGTTGGATAAGGAAAGGTAAGATATAACGAATGTCGTAATAAATCGCATTGAGAGCAGAAAGCCACACTCCTACGCTAAATGATACAAATATTACAGCTATGCTAACCAATGGCAACGCAAGGAGCGTTAGTTTGAGAGTTACGCCATAAAACAGCAGGATGACCATGAGGAGGGCGAGCGATATAGCAAAGTCAATCGCCCCTACCGAGACACCGACAATAGGGAGAATCAAGCGGGGGAAATAGACCTTGCTGATGATATACTTATATTGCTGAAGGGAATTGGCAGCATTATTGATAGCATTAGAAAAATAAGCCCACACAACTGCCCCACTCAGCGCAAATACTGCATACGGCATCTCATTTGTAGAAGTCTTTATGAAGCGGCCGAAAAACAAAGTAAAAAGCAGCATCATCGCCAGCGGTTGAAGCAAGACCCATCCAACCCCAATCGCTGTGTGCTTATATCGAATCTTTATATCGCGCAGCACTAAGGAGTAAAGCAGCTCCCTGTACTGCCAAATTTCTTTTAGATCAATGCGCAGGCCTTGCCTGGGCTTGATGATAATCTCTTCAAGCATGAATGCGGAGATTAGCCTTTAAGGGCTTCTGCCCCGGCTACAATCTCAAGGAGCTCTTTGGTGATAGAGGCTTGGCGTGCCTTATTGTATTGAAGGCGTAGATTGCGCAGGAGTTCCTCTGCGTTGTCCGTAGCAGCCTGCATAGCTACCATTCGAGCTGCATGCTCCGCTGTGACAGATTCTTGCACCGCTGAGAATAGAACTGTTTCAGCATAGAGAGGGATGAAATCCTCAATCAGTTTTTCCAAAGGTGGTTCTAAGATCCAAATGCGGTGATCTACCTTCTCAGGAGTGGGTAAAGGCAATAGCCTTTCCATGGTGGGAATAGACTTACCTACCCCACCGAAGCGATTGTATATGAGCACGATTTCACGGACGCTACCGGATAAAAACCTCTCTGTGAGCTGAGAAGCTATTTCCTTTACCGTTGCCGAATGAATATCTTTGACCCCAAATACATCTTGAAAATGCATCTTGTAGGAGGTGCGGCGTAGCATTTCATAAGCCTTTTTACCCAAAATCAGAAGCTCTACTTGGTCTGGCGGGGGCAGTTGAGAAGACAACCAGCGGACAAGCCCACTATTGAAAGCGCCACACAACCCTCGGCTAGAGGACAGGATCACATAGAGTGAGGTCGGAGCGTTAGGGGTTAGTTGATACCTTGTAGGCTCGTCGGATTGAGAAAGGAGGAGACGAAGCAGCTCTGCACTTTGCTGACGGTATGGACGCAAACGGATTAGGCGGTCCTGTGCTTTCCGCAGCTTGACGGCTGCTATCATCCGCATTGCTCGCGTGGTTTGCTGGATGGATATAACGCTACGGATTCTTCCCCGCAGCTCCCTGAGCTTTCCCGAAGACATAGGCTAAATCTTGATTCCCATGCCGATTAGTACCTCCTTGGCAGCTTTTTCCAGTTCCGCTTCCATGGCTTCATCCAGCTGGCCTTGACGGATCTTTTCCAGGAGGGGCTTGTGAGCTGTCTCTAAAAATCGGATATATTGAGCCTCAAACTCTCGCACCTTCTCTATGGGAAGCTTATCCAATAATCCTCGAGTGCCAGCAAATATAGCGGCTACCTGGTGTTCCACCTTGACCGTTTGATATTGAGGCTGCTTAAGAAGCTCCACTAAACGCCGTCCCCGCTCTATTTGACGCATAGTGGCAGGATCTAAGTCGGAACCAAACTTCGCAAAGGCCTCTAGCTCGCGATATTGAGCTAGCTCGAGCTTGAGGCGGCCCGCTACCCGCTTCATGGGCTTTATCTGAGCAGCTCCACCAACCCGAGATACCGAAATCCCTACATTAATAGCTGGACGAACTCCGGCATTGAAGAGGCTCGGCTCTAAATATATCTGTCCGTCCGTGATAGAAATGACATTCGTGGGGATGTAAGCAGCGACGTCCCCAGCCTGAGTCTCTATGATCGGCAGAGCTGTGAGAGAGCCTCCCCCTTTCACAATTGGCTTGAAGCTCTCGGGGAGATTATTCATTTGGCGGGCGACTTCATCCGAGTCTATGATCTTCGCTGCACGCTCAAGCAGCCGTGAATGGAGATAGAAGATATCTCCTGGGTAGGCCTCCCGACCTGGTGGGCGCCTCAGCAAAAGAGAGACCTCACGATAAGCTGCTGCCTGCTTCGAAAGGTCGTCGTACACCACGAGAGCGTGGCGGCCGCTATCGCGGAAATATTCACCGATGGCGGCTCCTGCAAATGGAGCTAAGAACACCAGTGGAGCAGGGTCTGAAGCTGAGGCTGCAACAACAATCGTATAATCAAGCGCCCCATGCTTCTCCAATACAGCCACCGTCTGCGCAATAGTTGAGGCTTTCTGCCCGCATGCGACATAAATGCAATACACGGGCTCTCCTCGTTCATAGTATTCTCGCTGATTGATAATAGTATCTATGGCTATGGCTGTTTTTCCCGTAGAGCGATCGCCGATGATTAGCTCGCGCTGGCCTCGGCCAATAGGAATCATGGCATCTATGGCCTTGATTCCAGTCTGGAGGGGCTGATGCACGGGACGACGATAAATGACACCTGGGGCTTTTCGTTCGTAAGGGGATTCAAAGAACGGCCCTTCTATGGGACCTTTTCCGTCTAAGGGTTCGCCAAGGGGATTGATGACTCGACCGAGCATTTTCTCACTCACCAGGATAGAAGCCGTGCGATGTAGGCGTTTGACCCGATCCCCCTCATGCACAGTACTAGAGCTTCCCATGATCACAGCCCCCACATTGTCTTCTTCTAAGTTGAGTACGATACCCTTAGTACCACTGGCAAACTCTATCATTTCGCCAGCTTCTACCTCGGTCAACCCGTAGATACGAGCGATGCCATCCCCTACTTGCAGCACGACACCAACCTCTTCCAAATCTTTGGTAGAAAGCTCGCCGGCGAGCTGCTGTTCTAAAAGGGCCGTCACTTCGTCAGGACGAAGGTCAGTTATGGTCTTCATATGAATTGGGCTTGGAGTAACTTCTTACGGATTTCATTTAGGCGGCCACTCACGCTCAGGTCGGCTGCTTTTGTGCCGACTTCTACTATGAAACCGCCGATAAGACTGGGCTGTACTTCTTCTTGAAGGATTACCGAGTCAGCAGCGTAGATTTGCTTCAGCTGTTGAATCAAGCGCTCAGAGGCAGTTGAAGAGAGGGGCCGAGCTACTTTTACTCGGACTCTGAGACGCTTTTGATATTGGTCGTACAGCTCAATGAAGGCTTCACAGGTTTGCCTGAGGAGATATTCGCGCCCGCGACGAAGAAGTAGCTCTAAAAATGTCCATAGGATGGGGGAAAGCCGTTCGGAGAGTATGGGCCGTAACCACCCCAATTTCTGTTGGCTGCGATAGATGGGATTTTCCAGGAGGTTACGCAGAAGCCGAGATTGGTCATATAAGCTCTTTAGGTGCTCCACTTCTGCATACACTCGCTCCAACTCCCCTCGTCGCTGGGCTAAACTAAACAAAGCCTTTGCGTACCGCTGGGCAATTGTAAGGGGACTCATCAGTTGAGACGAATTTCACTTGCAAGCTTTTCGGCATAAGCCCGAGCTTTTTCTTCATCTTTGAAGTGATCCTCCAAAATCTGGCGAGCAATTTGTAGGGAAAGACGCACTGCATAAGTACGCATTTCCACAATGAGCCGATCCCTCTGCTGCTGAATCTGCTGCTGAGCTGCTTGAAGTATGCTCTCGGCTTGCTTGCGCGCTTCGGCTCGAGCATTTTCTATGATTTCATCTCGTATCTTTTGAGCTTGGGCGAGGATCCGTTCCCGCTCCTGTGCGGCTTCCATCTGTATCTTCTCCTGCTGAGCTTTCAGCGCTTCTACCTCGGCCTTGGCTTTTTCGGCTGCAGCGAGTGCTTCAGCGATCCGTTTTTCTCGGGCATCCAAGGCTGAGAGTATAGGCCTCCATGCAAACTTGCTCAACAGCCAGAGAAACAAGAAGAAGATAACCGCGCTCCAGAAAAATAGGCCGAACTGTGGCAGGACAAGTTCCATACGGCGCCACAAACTTACAGCAATCTGAAAACATGAAAAAAGCTTCTCAACCGCTTCTCCACATAGTCGGGCGTTAGGGCTCGCATACAATCGTGGTGGCCTCTCGGGCATGCCCGATATCCTAACTTGCTACAAGGTCGGCAAGATAGAGACTGAATCTCTATGTTCAGATGAGGAACCTTCCATGGCTCCATTCCAAATGCAGGAGTAGTATTACCCCATAAAACAGCTGTGGGAGTCTGCATCGCTGCTCCTAAATGAGCCGTGCCCGTGTCATGCGTAATCAGCACTCTCGCTGCTTTGATCGCAGCGGCGGTCTCTAATAGAGAAAACTGCCCCACCCCATTCAGTACAGGTACAGATAACTCGCGGGCTATTTGGATAGCGTCGGGAATTTCCGAGTGACCGCCAAGTAGCACTACGGGATAGCCGAGTCTATTGAGAAGACTCACATAGTACTCAGCATACCAACGCTTTGTAGGGTATGTACCTCCTAAGCCCACAGCTATATACTTTTCTTCTGACGACAGTTTGGCCAAAAAAGCCCTTACGCTTTCAGTAATCTCCGCAGGAATATGGACTTCCAAAGGGCCGAGATGATCGGGAGAGACGCCCCACGCTCGTAAGGCTTCGCCGTAACGCTCCACGACATGGCGTAGCTGATACACCTGCCCCAGACGAACCATCAGCCACTTTTTGAAATTCTCCTTGGGAAATGTCGTGATTTTTTCAGCCGAAATGTACCTGCGTACAAGAAGTGTGCGTAAGTTCTTCTGTAGATCAATGACCCCCGTCCACTTGAGTGTGTATATGGTGTGTCTTTTTTCCCAGATATGTACCTTCTGTATGAGAGGATGAAACCTCAGTAATGACTGGTATGCCGCCCTGGTTAGAAAGTGTATTTCTGCGGATGGGTACCGTTCGTGCAAGGCTCGCACAAGCGGGGTAGTCAGAACCACATCACCCATGCTACTTAGTCGTACCAGCAGAAAGCGCATAAGAACCTAAGCGCTATTAGAGAGTGAGCTAAGATTATCCCGATGTCGCAACTTGAAATGAAAATAGCTCATCATCTCTCATCGTGAGAGAGTGTGAGTACCGGATTGCCTTCAAACTCCCAGCTCTCCCAGCATTAGATGAGCTTTACCCATTCCCATAATCGCATTTCCAAATAAGGGTCCCAAGCATACAATCGAACCGCATAATGATAGACTCCCGCATCAAGGATCCGAGCTTCACCCATAAAGTATCCAGGCTGGACAGAGTGTAAAGGAAAGGCATATACAACACCCTCGGTATTTTCAAAGACTATTTCTGCTCGGAGCGCTCGAGAAGGTATGCCAGGAGCCTCTACCCGCAATTCTACCGAAAATGGCTGAGCGGAATAATAAGCTCTTTCCGAGAAAGACGGCAATGATATGTGTTCTATGCGTATTTTCTCCCAGTTTTCCTCTATAGACTTTATGAGATCAAGCCTTTCCATGAATAAGGTATCGGTAAGTTTTTGAATACGTCGATGAGCTGGCTCGTAAAGCTCGGTCTCATATTGAGCCAGCATGCGGCTGGTAGAGAAGTGTTGCGCTGCATAGGCTTGGCTTTTCTCCATCCGACTTACCCACTGAATAGGAATTCCTCGGGCGTCTCTTGTTTTGTAAAGCGGTAGGACCTCCTCCCGCAGGAGGTAAGATAGCTGGGTGGCTTCCCATGCGTCTCTGATATTGGGATCATCTGAGTGACAAACGGGGATGCTCCAGCCCCCTGCTTCCTCAGGAGATACTTCGGCCCACCAGCCGTCTGGAATGCTCAGATGAAGGACACCGTTCAATGCCGCTTTCATTCCACTGGTCCCACTCGCTTCATTTCCATAGATGGGAAGATTGAGCCAGATATCTACCCCCTGTACTAAATACCGCGCAAGTTGCATGTCATAATCTGGAATAAAAAGCACTTTCCCCAAAAATGGAGGTTCAAGACTCCTCTGCCACACCGTGCGAAGCATGGCTTTTCCTGCTTCATCGCTGGGATGAGCCTTTCCAGCCACTAAGAGACGAACCGTAGGCTCCTCCGCAAAAAGCTTTCGTAGGCTCTCGTGCTCAAATAAGAGCCCATGGCGCTTGTAAGTAGCAAAACGTCGGGCAAATCCTATTAGTAAGCTTTCCTCATCGAGGCCAGCAAAAAATGCTCGCACTGCCTCTAAATGCCGAACTGGCCCAGGGGCAGCTAAGAGTCGTCGACGCAAATATCCTATTAGCGCTGCACGCAGTATTTGATGAGTTTCCCAAGTGCGGCGCGAACGGGTCCATTCTGGCGCTTGCCAGGTACTTACATGCACTCCGTTAGTTATTCCGTGGATAGGTACCTCTCGAGGGAGGTAACCTTGGTAGAGACCCGAAAACATACTCTGGGAAACCCGAGCATGAAGTTGACTTACCGCATTTGTAAAACCAGCGAAACGCAAGCAGAATGCCGTGAGGGAAAATTTTTCATCTCGATCGCTCATTTTTCCCCATTCCATCAATTTTTCCCAACTGACTCCCAACTGATGAATAAGCTCGCTCAGATATTTTCGCAAAAGATCTAGTGAAAATACATCATGACCGGCTGGAACGGGGGTATGAGTTGTAAATATCACTCGGAGCTTGGCGGCCTCTTGGGCAGCTCGAAGAGGGAGGCCTTTTTGCTGAAAATATTGCCACAAGGCCAGGATATGAAAGGCAGGATGCCCTTCGTTATAGTGAAATAGGTCGACCGACTGTCCCAAGGCTTCTAACAGAGCCTGCGCTCCAAAACCTAATACGATCTCTTGTTGAAGGCGCCGCTCAGCATCCCCTTCGTATAGGCGCGCAGTGATTTCTCGAAGCTCTGGAGGATTTTCTTGTAGGTCAGCATCCAGTAGGTATAACGGAACTCGCCCCACATGAATTCGCCACACCTTCAGAAGGATAGGCTGTCCCCCGAGCGATAGTCTGAGGCGAAGCCAACGCCCTTCTTCGGTACGCACAGGCTCCAAAGGCAGGTCAGTAAAGCGCAGGGGAGGGTTCTCCGCAAGTTGGTCCCCTTCAGGAGACATCCGCTGCTGAAAATATCCTTTCCGGTAGAGTAACCCGATTCCTATCATCGGATAGCCTTGGTCACTGGCTTCCTTCAAATAGTCCCCTGCTAATACGCCTAATCCCCCAGAGTAAAAAGGTAAGCATTTGGCTATGCCGTACTCCATGCAGAGATAGGCAACGATAGGCTTAGCTGGGCTAAAAGGCTGCGCCATATAGGTCTGAAAACGCTGATATACTTGTTTTAGCTGCTTTAGAAAGTCCTCATCCTGGGTCAGAGCTTCCCAGCGTTGATTCGGCGTGTGATTAAGCAGCCAAACGGGGTTTTCGTACCGCTCCCAAGCTTCTGGGTTAATGGTTCGGAAGAGCTGCTGCGCCTCTGGATTCCAGCTCCACCACAGATTATAGGCTATAGCATGGAGTGGCCTAAGCACCTCAGGAAGGGTGGGGAGAAAAAATGCTCTATGCCAGATGAAAGTTTTCTCCTGCGTCGAAGGAAAAACAGTCAGACGATGCCAAAGCCGAGCTTGAGTTTTAGCAACAGCAATTTGATAAGCCTGCTGATAAAAAGGCATGAAATAACTCCAGCTCGTTTTTTCAGCGAGATGAATGGCTTCTCGGCGAAGACTTAGACGCTGATCCTCAGGCATTTCTAACTGCTGATAAAGCCAACGCAGAATTTGTCTTTCAGGAGCTGGTTGGGTATAATCTATCAACCAGAGGGCTGGTGAAAGCGATTTGACATGCTCGATCATCCAGGCTCCGAAGCCTGCTTGACGAGTAGACAGAGTAGGCGTACCCATTCCCAAGCTCTCTTGAGGCGTATATCCCCATGGCTCATACCGAGACGGAAATGCAGTAGCATCCACTGCCCCTAATACAGCATAGTATGGGAGATTCAGTACTCCATCATTACCCTCTAAATATACAGGGAAGTAGGCGATCCGCAGGGGTTCTTCAGCGCTCAGATTGAGGGATTGTAGTTCTCGTAGAAGTCTATCTTGCTCAGGAAATCGCAAGATGTGACTTACCCACAGGGGTTCGTACGAGCTGGCGGAGGGTCTTTGTACCTCTGCAGGCATAGCAAAGATTACGGCTAAGTTTCTCCCAGCGATAGGAGCGTTGCGGTATTGTTGGAGAGCCCGGATAAGGGTGAGAGTTCCCTTATTTTCCAGCTCTGGGCGTCCACTGTGCAAAAGCCAAAACGGCAAAGACTCACCCCATCCCCATTTCTCAGCGAGATGGCGAAGCCATATTTGAGCTTCCCTAATAGGAATATTCTTAGGGGGATGCCAACCATTTGGCGTGATAATATCGGCAGCACGACCTAGGTAATACAGGGCTTCTCGGCTCACAATCTCGCTCACAGTGGTAGTGACGTCAGCTTTTTGCCAAGCTGCGCGTTCCAAAGTATGCTTACTGACAATGTTCCTCTCCCGAAGCCAGTACTCCATCTCATGAGACGGTATAAGCGCGCCTCCTGCCGCCCTGCCTGCTACCGTAGCATGAATCGTAAATACGGTAGTGATAGAAGGCGAGTGTTCTACTATGTGTAATATGCCTGCTCCACTGAGCCATTCGTGGAAGTGCGCAATCGTTTCTACCTCACCATAGTAAAAGCACTGAAAACTCTGAATCACCTCACCAGCTACATACCCGAATATTGCAGGCTCTATATAATCCCAGTCCCCCCAAAGAGAATCTACCCCGAATTTCTCCCACCAGTGAGCAAAAAGCTCATTGCGCTTAGCCAAGGCTGGGTAAAAGTCTATTAGTAAAGTGGGTATTTGAGCATCCCCAATATGCCAATACCCAGCGTGAACGGGTACACCTTTTGCCCGAAAAAAGTATTCCCTCCAATCTGCGTATAACGTATCTATTGCCTCCCAGTTAGGGCTTCTCCTGGGTAAATAAGGACCTACCAGCCAGTAGGTAGTGGGCCTCTGCTGATAAATGAAGGGAGCCTTTCCGACCAACACAGTATGAATACCGCCAACCTTGTTAGCTACCTCCCAGCTCACTTCAAAAAGAAGCGAAACTTGGGAGGTGGACAGAGGCTCATCCTTCATGTCTCAAAGGTAGGGGATGTTGCTGAGATCAGTGAGTTGGCTGAGGTAAGCAATGGTAATCCCTTACATTCGCTCGTAAACTTGATATATATCAGTTAGTCTGTGTCGTAAGATCCTCCTCCAATCAGCAGGCAGAGTCCGCTAAAAATGGCAGGAGAAAACTCGGAAGACTATCTAAACCTCTAATGCCATGTTCGCATCTTCTCCGAGGACCCGCCTGAATGCTTCTTGAAACTACACGTCCCAAGACCAAGGAAAGCTTCATCAAGTCAGGATGGACGCCTCCCTGGTATCTTCTGGGCGTTAGGTACAGATGGCGAAGCAGAGTCTCTGAGCCCCCTAGTACTCAGAGATGAGTCTTTTTTAGGCGAAATAGGGAGGTGAGTAGAACCTGAGGAGGGAAGTTTATAATCTTTTGAGCCGAGGCTAACGTCCTTGGAGGACAGAGATACAACTTGACCAAGCAAAAAACCTACTACTAAGGTCAAAACTCCCACAGCAATAGTCCCCCAGAGAGGTTTATTTGAGGCAGCATAAGGCTCAGAGATTATTTCTACAGTAATCGCAGTAGCGTTATCATAGCCTCCCGCTTGGAGGGCTGCATGGATAAGGGATTTCGTACGCTCCACCAGAGGAACGCGTGACTTAAGTTTCTCAGCGATCTGGTCATCGGGAATAAGCCCACTTATCCCGTCAGAACATAATAGGAAAATATCTCCCTTCTTCACACGAAAAGGATAAGAGCTTGCCTCTACCATAGTGTAGGAACCAGAGGAACCTATGGTGAAGAGGAGCTGATTACTTTGGGGATGCCCAAAGGCGGCTTCAGGAGAAATGAAACCAGAATCTACTAAGAATGAGACATAGCTATGATCATGGGTCAGCCTATACAACGCCCCCTGACGCAGGAGGTATAGCCGAGAGTCTCCCGTATGAGCCCACCAGGCTTCGCCTTGAGGGGTGATGAGAAGAATAACGGCAGTAGTACCCATCCCCTCTGAGCCGTACTGCTGCTGAGTATATGCATGGATACCCTGATGTGCATGGAAAAATGCCCTACGCAGCCAATAAGAAACAGGCTGTTCGAAAGTCGCGTTTAGAAGGAGTTCCTTAATTCTCTGAATCGCTAATGCTGCAGCCACATCTCCAGCTGCATGCCCTCCCATTCCATCACAAACGATAAATGCGGTACCCAGGGGACAAGCGAAAGTATCATATCTATCTTCGTTATGGCTGCGGTGTAAACCCACATGAGTCTCCGCCGCCCAGGTAAAAAGGGGGTGTGCCATTAGCCTGTGATCTGGATGACGATAGCTCCCAGGCGTATTTTATCCCCTATACGAATAGGATGCTGGCTCACCCGCTGTTCATTCACGAAGGTTCCATTCGTACTTCCCAAGTCCTGCACATACCACTGGGTGCCTTGCAAAAAAAGGCGAGCGTGACGAGAGGATACCGTATTATCCGCAATCACAATGGTATTATCTGGGGCGCGTCCTATAGAAATCGGAGCAGTAGAGGGAGATAAGTTGATTTCCTGCCGAGTATGAGGATAATATATAATCAACCGATGAAGAGTGGGTGCAGGAGGAGCTACTGACTGAGAGGGAGGCGAAGCGGCCGGAATAGGGGCAGGGGCAGGAGGAGAAGATTTAGGACGCAATAAGAGTACAATCACTGCAACCAGAACCCCTACCCCCGCGATTGCCAGGGCTATCCATACCCAAGTAGGCGTTTCAGAGGAAGTGGGAAGCTTTTCAG
This sequence comes from Bacteroidia bacterium, assembly GCA_039630325.1. Lineage (GTDB taxonomy): Bacteria > Bacteroidota > Bacteroidia > SpSt-205 > SpSt-205 > SpSt-205. The sequence goes on along the minus strand of JBCNVG010000019.1, from coordinate 62,548 downwards.
CAGAGGTGGCCGTTTCGTTCTTTTCCGTAGAAGCTTGGGGCAAAGCCCCGCCTTCGGAAGCAGAAGAGCCTTGCATATGAGATTGACTGACGCTCTGCCACACCCGCTGAATGAAAGTCTTGAGCTGGTCAACGGCATCGGAAGAAGATGGGTCGATGATGATTAGATTCCCCGTCTCTCCCTCTAAAGTTCCAGCCAACTGTTTGAAGAGTGCTTGGGTCGCTTCGTCATTCATGAGCCAGCCTATGGAAGCCAAATAAAGCTTCACCCCCCTCTTTTTGGCGAAGCTTCGCAGGCTCTCTACTGTGAGTCCTCGCGCTGTTTCTTTCCCAGAAGCTAAAACGAGAAGATTAGAGCTATACCCCTTGGAGATAGCCTCTTCCATCGCTTGAAGAAGCGTTACTTGATAGACAGAGTCACAGACTGAACGTATTTGATTGAAAAGGCGGAGGCAGTTATCTACCTCACCCAAAGGTTGGACAGGAGTAGTATGCCATACCACCGCCTGCCCTCCTCGCAAGCGAGAAAAAGTGCCCAGAGCTATGCTACCCGAGGAGTTCTGACATAAGACTCGCAGTGCTTGCCGACTAATCTCCACGGGTTTACCACAAGTTAGCTGACTGGTCTCCACTAAGATGGTGAGATCGGCTTGCTGGGCATACAGAAAAAAGCCGACGAGCCCAACTAAGTACAAGCTCCGCTCACTCATACGGCGCGAAATCGGAATTCAGTATTGCCAATGCGTATAATGTCTCCGTCCTTCAGGGTGCCCTCATTCACCATTTCGCCATTGATAAATGTGCCATTGGTGCTGAGCTCATCCCGAAATAAAAACTGTCCTGCTCGGTACAAAATGGTCAGGTGATGAGCCGAAACCCCCAAATCATTTAGAGGAATGTCACATTTAGGATCAGAGCCTATGGTATTACGCCCCTCATACAAGCGGAAATCTACTCCATTAGGATGGAGCGTAAAACTTATCAGCCATCCGACTATTTTGCGGTTTTGGGGGGCAGGTCGTATTTGAGGGCTGACACCAGGCCCTTGATAGACCTGCGTGCGGGTGGGGTCAAAGGTTCCAGCCTGACCTCCACCGATGACTTGGGTACGCTTAGGATCAAATATCTGACCCCCACCCCCAGGAGGCGAGTAGGACGGCACCTGATTAGGATCTGGACCAACTATGGGCGGCTGAGAAGGATTGTACACTTGGGTGCGCTGAGGATCAAAGTTTTGTCCAGGAGGAATGGGTCCAGGGCTAAAAGGTTGAGTGCGTTGGGGATCAAAGTTATCAGTCATAGAGCAAAGGTAGTACTTTGTACTGCATGTGGAAGGCGCTTCTGCGTTTAAGCATCCGCTCTACGGTATTCTCGATAAGTGTACTGATCGCTTTCCTCCTCCTCGGAGTATACGGAGTGCTGAATCTCCAAATAGATGCTATCCCGGACATCACGAATAATCAGGTTCAAGTATATGCATATGCTCCTGGGTATTCGGCTTCTGAGGTAGAGGCGCTCGTCACCCGTCCCATAGAGGCGGCGCTGGCTACCCTACCCAAACGAGTAGAATGGCGCTCTATTTCTCGTATGGGACTCTCGCTCATCACCATCGTCTTTGAGGAAGAGGTCGATATTTATCAAGCTCGCAGTCAAATCACCGAGCGTCTCCTAACTATTAAGGATCAGCTTCCGCCCGGCATTCAGCCTGAGCTTGGTCCTCTAAGTACAGGGCTCAGCGAAGCTTACCAGTATGTCCTACGGCCTGCTCAGCCCGTTTCTCTCACAGAACTGCGCACGATTCAAGATTGGATCGTCAGGCGCGCGCTTTTAGAGACCCCGGGGGTAGCGGACATTAGCAGCTTCGGCGGCTATGTGAGGAGGTGGGAAATATGCCTCAACCCAGAAGCTTTGCAGCGGTACGGACTGTCTATCAGAGACATAGAAAATGCTTTGCTTACCACTAATCACCTCATTGGCATCGGCTATATAGAACGAGGGGGGAGTACCATTGCTTTACGAGCAGAAGGGCTATGGCGTTCGGTGGAAGATATTCTGCAGGTAGTGGTGGCTCGGTACGGAGAGCAGCCGATTCGACTTATTGATGTAGGGTATGTCCAAGAAGGTCACTTGCCTCGCTATGGAGCCCTCCTTCGAGACACTTCGGGAGAAGTAGTAGGTGGCATTGTACTGGTCCGCAAAGGAGAAAATACCGCCGAGGTCGTCCGCCGCCTCAAAGCCAACATCGCCGAACTGGAAAAAAACCTCCCCTACGGCATCCGTATTCAGCCATTTCTTGATCGAGAGGCGCTAATCACGCGCCTTTTACATACCGTAGTCTCTAACCTCACGAAGGCCGCCCTAATCGTAGTAGGCCTACTTGCGGTATTGCTGGGAAGCTGGCGAGCAGGCTTGCTAGTAGGAGGGGTGATTCCGCTGTCCACGCTATTTGCTCTGGGCCTGATGAGCTTAACAGGACTATCCGCTAACCTCATGAGCTTGGGTGCAATTGACTTTGGGCTAATAGTAGATGGGGCGGTGATTCTGGTGGAAGCGGTGATTGTTCGCTTGCCCCAGTATCAAAGTCGTTTGGCGGCCGCCGAAGAAGGGGCCATCCATATTCGTGAGGCCAGTCTATTTGGAGAGTTAGTCGTGGTATCGGTGTATCTCCCGCTTCTGCTCCTTACAGGAATAGAGGGCAAAATGTTTCGTCCGATGGTATGGACAATGCTCTTTGCGCTCACTGGCGCCTTGATATTATCACTGACGGTAGTACCGTGGGCCTCTGCTCGTTTACTATCACCTAAGACATGGTCGCTGAGTGAAAGGCTAAATACCTTTTTGCAGAGGCTTGTCGCTTCAGCTTTTAGGCATACTTTACGGCGGCCGTATGTAGCCGTAACCGCCTGGATGATTCTGGTGGGCGGAGGGGCTCTGACATTCTACCTGTCGGAGACGATATTTTTACCGGAGTTAGATGAAGGAGCCTTTGCTGTGGAGACTCGTCTACCCCTGGGCAGCTCCCTTCAACAGACCATAGCTTACTGCGGGGCTATACACAAGCTGCTCTTAGAAAAGCTTCCTGGCGCTTTCTCAGAAGCAGTCGCCAAAATAGGCACTTCTGAAATTCCGATGGATCCAATGTTCGTAGAGAGCGCTGACCTCATTCTCGGCATCCATCCTCAGTCTCCATTTTCTCGGGCGGAGTTAGCCGACACCTTGAAATCTCTGATTCAAGCCCACTACCCTGGCATATTTATCGGCGTGCAACAGCCCATCCAAATGCGATTCAACGAGCTTTTAGCCGGAGCTCGAACCGATATTGTGCTGCGTCTAATAGGGCCAAACTTAGATACCCTCCAGCGCCTGGGCGAAGCCATAGCCGATTTCTGCGAAAAAGTGCCTGGAGTGGCCGATCTCTCACGCCCGCTATTTTTCGGCTCTCAGCAAATCGTCATTCGATGGAAACCAGAAGCCTTAGCCTTCTACGGAGTGGATTTGTCCGAAGCTCTGCGCTGGGTACAAGCGTATAAAATAGGCATTCCTTTGGGTCCTCTGTTGACTCCTGAGGGATGGCGATTCAGCACCGCCCTCCGACTCTCACCGGAAAAAGTACCTAAGGATTTGCACCTCCTACTTTTGCCTACGCAGAAAGGGGGGTGGATCCCCCTCGAGCGGGTAGCAGAGGTGCAGGTTGTCCCTTCCTATAACGAAATACCCCATGCCGAAGGCGAGCGTACCTACCAGATAGGCATCAATGTGCGAGGACGCGGTGCCATTTCAGTAGTAGAAGATATCCAGAAGTTTTTACAGCGTATCTCTCTGCCGACGGAGTATCGGGTACGCTTTGGAGGAACTTGGGAAAACTATGTTTCAGCTCGGCGGCGCCTTCTCTGGCTTTTACCCCTTACCGTGGGGCTGATAGCTCTTTTAATGTATCTCACCCTTGCTCGCATAAAAGCGATTGGAGCCATCTTGCTCATAGCGCTCGCAGCCCCAGCCGGCGGAATGCTCGCTCTGACTTGGCGAGGCCTGCCTTTCAGCCTCTCCGCAGCAATTGGACTTATTGGAGCATTCGGATTAGCTACGCTCAATGGAACCGTCCTGCTCAATCGATTTTACGGGTTACCATCAAGTTGGTCGGCTTTACGGCGTATGCGATACGCTGTGGCTGAGCGGACGCGCCCCATATTAGCGACTACCCTCATCGCAGTAGCTGGACTACTTCCTATGGCTTTCTCTAAGCAGGCGGGAGCAGAGGTTCAACGGCCCTTCGCTACGACCATCATCGGGGGACTACTAGTAGGCGCTGCTTTCAACCTGTGGGTTTTACCGCTACTATTTTCCAGAGGAAAGGCCAAACGCAAGCCCTAAATCGCTTTTCGCAGGTTGCGCACCCGGGAGGATTCGAACCCCCAACCGCCAGATCCGTAGTCTGGTGCTCTATCCAATTGAGCTACGGGTGCTAATCCAGCGCGCAGTGCAAAGGTACAAAGATTCTTTCATATTTCATGCACAAAGTAGCCTTCATTTCTGCTTCACCAATCGGCCGATATCTTTGTACAGGGTGAAGTACTGGTTGGGAGTTTTTAGCTTCTTATGGGCACAACAGGCCAGTTTCGTTGAGAAGCAGGCTAATCTCGGCAACTTCCGAGTCACTGTCAACAACTTAGGTATGATAGGCAATAGCTTCAAGGGCAGCTACCTCGTCCAAGGCTTCAAGTCCGCTGAATATCCCAAAGGCTCTGGGATAGAACACGTCTTTGAGGGAGGGTTATGGATAGGAGCTAAAAAGGGCTCTACTATCGTGGTCTCCACGGGCTCAGTGGATGATCCCTCTGGGTACTCCACAGGGAAGGCAGGCTTCGAGTTTTCCGCAGAGCCAGGCGCTACGCTGGCAGAGCGGAGTACGCTACCTGAGCTACCTACCTACAGTCCCGCAGCTATTTCTCATCAAGATTTCGTGGCGGATTTCACAGATCGCTACACTATCGTTCCAGGCACACAGATTCCCATTCAAGGCTTAGAGAATGGTCCCTTAGGCGCAGATGTGCATTTTGAGGCCTATAACTGGAACTATACCTTTGCCAACTTTTTCTTGATATACAACTTCACCGTCAAGAACGTGAGCCCAGATACCTGGGACTCGCTGTACATAGGCTATTGGGTGGATCCTGTGATTCGCAATACTAATATTACACCCGCTGGCTCAGGGGGAACTCAGTTTTACAACAAGGGAGGAAATGGCTATTTAGACACCCTCTTCATGGCATACGAGTTTGATGTAGCGGGGAATCCCGGCTTCACAGATACATATTTTGGCTTGAAGTTTCTGGGGAGTGAATACAAGGGGGAGTTTTTGCATCCTGCTCGACGCCCTACGCCGCCAGCAGGATTTGAAGTGAACTTTCAAAGCTGGACATTTCGAGATTACACCGGCCAGTTTCGCTCCCCGCAGAATGACGCAGACCGCTGGCAGAAAATGTCTCAGTCGCTCACGGAGCGAAGCGATTGGACTACGCTCGTCGTGCCAGCGCTTCGAATTGCTGGGAATCGCTCGGTCTTGGTATCAGCTGGCCCATTTTTGAACGTACGCCCTGGGGATAGTGTCAAAGTGGCTTTTGCGTTTGTATTCGCCAGGAAAACGCCCGACGGCAACCCCAATTCAGCCGATACGCCGCAGCAAAAGGAAGAGTTCATTCGCCATGCTCGATGGGCTCAATCGGCCTATGATGGCGAAGATGCCAACTTCAATGGAGTTTTGGACCCTGACGAGGATCTCAATAGAGATGGACGCCTGACGCGGTTTCTCCTACCGAGCCCGCCCAACCTCCCCCGTATCCGTTATGAAATTCTGCCTAATACCATTCGGCTATATTGGGATGCCTCCGCCGAGGAGAGCATAGATCCGATCACTCGGCGTCGGGATTTTGAGGGGTATCGGATTTACAAGACTACTTTGGGATTTGATGTGAAAGAAGTAGTAGATGTGCTGAGAGAACTCAAGCTGATCGTTCAGTTTGATAAACCTCAGAATGGCATCGGCTACGACAACGGATTTGGAGCGATACGCCTTCCCGAGCCGAAATACTTCCCTGGGGATCCAACCCCTTACGTCTACCTGTACGAAATAAAAGGCGTGACAAATGGCTGGCAGCACGCCATAGCACTCACGGCATTTGATGAAGGGGATGCAGCGAGAAACTTAGAATCCTTAGAAAGCAGTAAAGAAGCCACGCTCAAACGGGTATTTGCAGGAGCTCCTCCCAATCGGGGCTTTGCTTATGGAGATCCATATGTGTACCCTAACCCCTACTATGAGCGAGCGGCATGGGAGGGCGCTTCTCGGGCTCATGAGGACAAGCGAATCATGTTCGCCAACCTCCCTCCCCATTGTGAAGTTTCGATTTATACCGTCGCTGGAGATTTAGTGTACCGCTTTGAACACCACGAGAATGATCCCGGCGATCAAGCGCGCGATAGCCGATGGTATGAAACATACAGCGACCCCAAGCAGCTCGTCACTAGCGGAGGGGAACACGGGTGGAATCTCCTCTCCCAAAGTGGGCAAATCATCGCCAGGGGACTCTATGTATTCGCCGTGAGAGACCTGGAGACAAATGAGGTACGAACGGGAAAATTTGTCATCATCCGATAGCCATATGAAGGCACGAACGATAGCATTAGGTTTGGTTTGTGGCTGGCTATGGGCCCAGCCTCTCAAAACAATCACTGAAATCCAGACGCCGCAAAATCTCGCCGCTGGGAATGACACTTCTATTCTGCATGGGCAGCATGTGCGCGTTCAGGGATTGGTTATTACCAAGTGTGAATGGCATCGGCACTATGGCGTCAGTGGTGGATCCAGTAGTAAACGCTGCAGCATTTGGCTCATAGACACGCTCCCTCCATATCGCGGCCTCCAAATACGCCGCCAAAATATCTCCGACCTACCTCCAACCTTTACCGCACTAACGCCAGGGCAGTATGTAGAGATCACAGGTACTGTAGACTACTTCCAAGGCGAGATTCAACTAAGGGTAGACACGACCGTCCCACCAATAGTCTTGCGAACAGGAGTGCGTATTCCTCGCCCTGTGGAGATTACTTTGCGCAGCCTCAACTTCCCCAATGGCTCCCAAGATTTGGATAGTGGAGAAGTGCGTCAGGGTAGTTTTGTCTTAGTCAAGGGACTTACAGTCACAAACGTTCAAACTAATCCGCTTCGCATAAGCGTGGTGGACGCTAATGGGAATCAAGGGCTTATATTCGGTGAGTTCAAAGGGCTTTCTAATAACTATCCAGTCAACACCTATTTGGATTCCGTGAAGGGCATCGTCATACATTTTCGCCCTGCCAGTGGTACCCCGATGTACGAAATATGTCCATGGCACGACAGCCTAATGTATGTCGGAGACCCTGTCCCCACAGTTTCGAACTTACGGCGAGTTCCTGTGTGTCCAAGTTCTTCGGCCTCTGTCAGGGTTCAAGTAGATGCCACAGCCCCCAGCTCGGATCCAGTAGCCCAAGTGAAACTGTACTGGGCCACTGGTGCAAGCACCAACTATGACTCCATAGTAATGAGTCAAATACCCGCTTCTACCACCTACGAGGCTACGATCCCCCCCCAACCTCAGGGAACCTACGTCCACTACTTCGTGAAAGTGCGTGATCAGAGCGGCGACGAGGTAAAGTTTCCTCGCTTTGAACCACAGAGCTATCGGGTAAATGACGCTGGATGCGATATCACTGACATTCAGTATGTAATACCGTCTGTGCTGTATGCCTATAATCCCTCTGGTCGGCGGGATTACCTTGGTAGCGGATATGCGGGCCTCAATGTTACTGATGTTCGCGGAGTAGTCACTGCCTCGGAAAACGACTTAGGCTACATCCATATTCAAAAGCCTGGAGCCCCTGCTTGGGCAGGCATATGGGTGCGTCCTACCAGTCCTCTCCCGAATGTTCAGATTGGAGACAGCGTGGTGGTGAATAACGCCACAGTGGATGAGTATTTCGGGCTGACCAATCTCCGAAACGCCGATGTCACCCGAATTGGCCCAGCCTCTGCTCCCATCCAGCCGATTGTGCTACCTCTCAATACAGTCTATGGCGATACGCAGTATGCCGCCACTGAACCTTATGAGAGCATGCTCATTCGCTTTAGGCACGACAATCCCTCTCAGCGTCTGAGGGTAGTCCAGCCCAGAGTAAATACTACACTTTATTCCCAACTCGGCGACTATAGGGTAGGTATGAATCCAGCCGCTCCATTAGAGGGTATTCGAGTACTCGCAGGCCGACAAACTAATAATATCTTCTCCTCCCTCAAAGTCTCCTACATAAACGACAGTACCTGGGCCACCACGGATGGTCTAATTGATCCCAACCTGCCCTTGTGCATCGTACGAGACACTACTCTCTTGGATAGCATTCAGGGTATCTTTACTTATCAATGGAACAACACCAAGCTTCTCCCTAGAACTAATAGCGACTTCTTCAACATAACTGGCACCTCCTGCCAAAGCTCCACTACTGGAATAATCGGCTCCGTCATTTCCGACCTGGAGCTATGGATAGGTCCCAACCCCACTACGGGCATACTCTATCTGCGCAGTACAGCAACTCAATCCGTCCATCTGACCTTATATAACATGTATGGTCAGCAGATAGCAGAAGCAGATTTCTCAGGCAGCTACGACTGGAATCTTTCCAGCCTTCCAGCGGGCGTGTACCTACTAAAAGTAGACTCGGGAACCAAGCAACTAACTCTTCGCCTCGTGCGCTTGTAAGATCAGACTCTCAGTAATATCGGAGTAGGGGCTCGGGGTCCTATTCCGAGCCCCTATGATTTTTCTTTTGAGCTGGGAAGTGATGGGATTACCCAACTAAACTCATAAAGGCCGGACTCTGTCATACAAAAAAGAGGACGAGAAACCAAATCTCGCCCTCTTTCTCCTACTCACGGAGGAGTTATGGAGGAGCAGCTAAGTTTACTTCTTCTTACCGTAGCGGGCCATGAACTTGTCTACCCGCCGCGCCGTATCTACGAACTTCTGCTTTCCTGTGAAGAAAGGATGCGACGCACTGGAAATCTCCATCTTGAACAGAGGATATTCCTTCCCGTCCTCCCAGATGATGGTCTCCTTCGTCCGAACCGTGGAACGAGTCAGAAATGCAAAATCAGCCGAGGTGTCTTTGAAAACGACAAATCGGTATTCAGGGTGCCCTTCTTTCTTCATGCCACAAAGGTATCACTTTCCACGAGCTTGGAAGACACGCAGTATCGTGTAGAGCAAGATTTTCAGATCCAGAAGCAGCGAGCGATTGGACATGTAAATGAGATCATACCGCATCCGTTCGATCATCTCCTTCACGGAGGAGGCATAGCCATACTTAACCATGCCCAAGCTGGTAATGCCAGGACGCGTTTTGAGGAGCTGTTTATACTCTGGGGCTTGCTGCACAATCTGGTCTATGTAAAACTTACGCTCGGGTCGGGGACCGACGAGACTCATATCGCCCTTGAGCACGTTCCAGAACTGCGGCAGTTCGTCTAATCGGGTCTTGCGCAGCCATCTCCCAATCGGAGTAATACGCGGATCGCCATCACGACTAAGGGCAGGACCATCCTTTTCAGCATCTACATACATGGTGCGAAACTTATAGATGATGAATGGGCGGCCATTTTTCCCTATGCGCTCCTGGCGAAAAATAACCGGACCAGGGGACGAGAGCCGCACTAATAAAGCTATAATGCCCATCAGTGGAGCCAGCAATATCAAAGCAATGACGGAAAAAAAGATATCCACGACTCGCTTCACAAGCTCATACCAGGGAGAAGGAGACGGCGGTGTGACAGTTACCCAAGGAATATCTAAGGGACTGCCTACTCGTACCCCCCCTCCGAGGACATCTCTAAGAGCAGGCACTAAATGCACCTCAATGGGCAGGCCATTGATATGCGTCAATACCGTCTGAAGCGTCTTTTCATCTGAGCGGTCCGTAGCTACAATCACATGATGCGCGCCTCTACGAACAGCGATTTCTTCTAAACGAGAAACCTCTCCTAAGTAGCGCAGCTTTCCGCGCAGGAAGGTATCTGATTCGTTATCTACGGACACATATCCAGCCACATCATAGCCTAAGGATTCTCCATGCTTCTTAAGTTCTTGCAAGACAGAATAGGCTTTCTCTCCTCCACCAACAATAATGGTTGGAAAACGAAATAGGCGCTTACGAAGCAGCCTAATCATTCCTATCCGCAAAATACCCAGAGAGAGCCAGCTCAGCCCTCCTTGAAGCATTATATAAAGAAGAAGAGTGGTACGATAGGCTTTATAGTTTGGGATAGGGTCATCTAAAAATGCCAGAAAGAACAGGGCTAAACTTCCCAGGACAGTCAGCCACGCTCTATTGAGAAGCTCACGCAAGACAGACTGGCGAATCGGATCTGTATAACTGCCGCTGAGCGCATAAAGCAGGGTCCAATATCCTCCAACGATGAGAGGAGCCCATAGATATTCCCAAAGGGTGGCTTCTGATACCTCCTGCATGTAGAGATAAGAGCGGCGTATGAAGTAAAACCCTACCCATCCCCCGTACGCCAGTAGAAAGTCCATCCCTCCGAAAAAAAGTCCTATCAGTTGCCGCCTCATGAAGTCTTGAAGGTTAGAACGCGGATATCATCTATGTAGAGTACATGCGCTCCTGTAGTGTCCCCTACACTGGTGAGATAAAGCCTGTATCGGTACAGTCCAGCCCCCTGAGACATCCAGGGCGTCAAGTCAATAAAGAACGCGCCCCATCCTTCGTCTGGCGGACGCAGAAGGAGGAAAATCTCTCGATTGATCAAGCGCCCAGTTTGTTTGTCTTCCCGGGTCAAACCTAAGCCGAGGTTACGGGTGCCTTTGATGGCGATTTCTGCCCATACCTCTGCTTGTGGAAACTCAAAAGTCACTGTACTTTCTATTCGTAAATCACCATTAGGAGGCAGTTCAGCTTCTCCTGCCCAAAACCCTCGGCGCCGCTCTGAAAATGTCCGGCGCAGTTGAACTGCCCCAGGTTCGCCAGCATTTGTGCTTCGGAAACTAACCTGAGGACTCTCAAAATCCTCCTTCACAAGATAGCGCAGAAGAGTGTCCGCTAAATACCGATACGTAGGCACATAAAAAAGCTCAGTCTCAGCGCTGAGAGGCTGCTTGATGGTATCAAACATCCAGAAGGGATAGGGCTTTCTGGTGGCAGAGATTCCATTTACGCGTACTCCTCCAGCCAGCAGGATAGGCGTGGTTTCAGCTGGTACAACGGGGGTACGTTCTCCTGCCTCAAGCATGGTGAGATACTTGCCTTGGGGATATACCCATGCATCGAGGGGAGGATAAATCGGCACTGTATCGTTTTCAACGACTACCTGAGCATTGCCTATTCGCAAAAATGCGGGTGGCAGAGCTTTTGGGGAGCGACAGCTAACGAGCAAATAAAAGCCGAGCCCCCACCACAGCTTCCACCTGCTGAGCCCAGGCCATGACCGAATACACATGCTCTAATGAAAGAGTGGATGAAGTACCAGAGAAAATAGCCTGCAAAAAATGTTCCTGTTCTGCTGCGAGAGCATCTGTGGGAGTAAGTGTAACGGGCAGAGACACGGGGTCGTCCGTAGGAGATAGACGCCACAGTGAAACTTGCCGTTGTAGGAAATCAGCTTCGGCCCATAAGTTCAGCCCATGGGCTACAAGTCGGCGCCTCTTGTATGGTGCCACACGACTGACCGTGAAACTCGCCGCTCGTCCGTCTACCAGCTCTATCCACACTTGGAGGGAGTCCGCATGAGGGGTTCTCACTCTGTAGGCTGACGCCCGAATCTCCAAAGCGTAAGCCCCTGTAAACGCCCCGAAAAGGTCTAAATCGTGAATGAGCAAATCCATCACCACCGAAGCATCCGTCCCTCGAGGGGTCCATGGAGCTACCCGCTCGAAGTAAAAAAGAGAAAACTCCGACCCGTAGGGCAAAAGAGCCTGAAATGCTGGATTGAACCGCTCTATATGCCCTGCAAGAGCTACCACCCCTGCCTCTTCACGCAGAGCGATAAGGCGTTCTAAATCTTTCAGAGATAGGGTTACAGGTTTTTCTATGAGGATGTGCTTTTGCGCCCGAAGTGCCAACTCTGCGTGATGCGCATGTAGTGCCGTAGGAGAAGCGATAATTACGGCATCTACCCTTTCTAATAGCTCTTCGTAGGAGCTTACGACGGGCAGCCCTTCTGATGCAAGAGACTGCGAAACAGCTGAACTTGCATCATATAAAGCGGTTACTGATAAGCGAGGATTAGCAAGCGCTTTCTGGAGATGAAAGCGCCCCATGTGCCCCACCCCTACTATACCTAACCGAAGCGGCGAGCTCATCCTAACTGCCGCTCTAACTCTGCGAGGAGTCGTAGGTTAGCTTCTTGAAGGGCATTACATTTTCGCTTAGTAATGGGAGCTTGGACACGACGCAGCTGAATCTTACGGCGAGTGCGATTGCGTCTCACATAGACGCGCTTATCGGGTTTGCGAGCCATGGGTGCAAAGGTAATTCCTCAATCGCAGAAGTCTGCCACCTTATCTCAACGGACAGAGGCAGCAGCCGAAATAACGCCTAATGCTCGCCCTACCTTGGTAAACGCCTCTATGGCTCGGTCTATGTGCTCAAGCGTATGAGCGGCGCTGAGCTGCACCCGAATCCGAGCCTGCCCACGCGGTACTACGGGATACGAGAACCCTATGACATAGATTCCCTCCTCTAATAGCGCCTCGGCCATTCGGTGGGCTAAAACCGCATCGTACAACATGATAGGCACAATTGGGTGGTCCCCAGGTTTGATGTCAAATCCAGCTTTAGTCATTCCTTCCCGGAAACGTTGAGTATTGGCAGCTAATCGATCCCGGAGTTCTGTGGTTTCAGAGAGCCAAGAGAAGATTTCTTTAGCGGTAGCGACGATTACTGGACTCAGGGAGTTCGAGAAAAGGTAGGGCCGAGAACGCTGACGCAGAAGTTCTATTAGGGGGGCTGGCCCTGCCACGAAGCCCCCCATAGCTCCGCCGAGGGCCTTTCCAAGGGTACCCGTAATCAAAAGCTCAGGCGCGCCGAGAATCCCAAACTTTTCTGGGGTGCCACGTCCCGTCGCCCCTACAAACCCCGTCGCATGAGAATCGTCTACCAAAAGAAGAGCATCGTATCGCCTCGCCAGTTCCAAAATCTGGTCCAAAGGCGCGTAATCTCCATCCATGGAAAACACCCCATCCGTGACCACCACTCGGAATCGCGCCGACTGAGACTCTGCCAGTTTAGCCTCCAAGTCAGCCAAATCCAAATGCTTATACACGAATCGACGGGCCTTGGTCAACCGAATGCCATCTATCAGACTGGCATGATTCAGCTCATCAGATATAATCGCATCTTCAGGCCCAAAAAACGGCTCAAATACTCCCCCATTCGCATCAAAGCAGGCTGCATATAAAATGCTATCCTCACAGTGTAGAAAATCTGCAATAGCTTTCTCTAACTCTTTGTGTATGGTCTGTGTGCCGCAAATAAAGCGTACCGAAGCCATTCCATATCCCCACCGGTCTAAGGCTTGATGAGCTGCAGCTACTACCCGTGGATGAGCGGCCAAGCCTAAGTAGTTATTGGCGCAGAAGTTGAGGACTTTTCGTCCATCCTTGAGGGTAATCTCTACCCCTTGGGTAGAGTCTATGAGCCGCTCGTGCTTGTACAGGCCAGCCTCCCTAATCTCTTGCAGTTGCTTTTTAGCCCATTCTATTAGCGCCTTTGCCATAAAGCGAAAGTACGAAAATCAATCCTGGATCCTTGGATGCGGATAGATTTACCTTTGTTCGGATGGATACGCTGATCCCCTTGACCCTGGTACTCACCCAAGTGACGGTGTATCCCCAGGGGGGCACTTATCGGTACACTGGCATGCTCTCAGCCCCAAGGGGGCTGACTACCTTCGTATGGGAGGGCTTACCTCAGCAGACAGACCCTTCTACGGTACGAGTGATTATTCCGTCTTCGGCTCGCGGCTACGTCACCCAGACCAGCATAGAACCTGTGACCCCCTCCACCAGCCCTTTACCGCCTGACTTGGTACATCTCCGCTCGAGGATAGACTCCATAGAAAGCGCACTTGCCAGAGTGAAGCATCGCTTGGCAATTCTCGCCCTCCAAGAAAAAACCCTCACAGATAATAGCCGCCTCGGTGGAGAAGAAGGACAAGTTTCCTCTATGGAGGTGGAAAAATACCTCAGTTTGGTAGAGCGCCGCCTGAGCCTTATTTTGGAGGAAAAATTTCCTTTACAAAAGCGTGAGCGGACCCTCAGCGATACCCTCGCTCTTCTGAAAGAGGTTTACGATAATCGCCTGCGCGGCTTTCGGGACAAACGCTCCGCGCTGTTTATCAGTTATTATGCGCCTCAGGCAGAGGTTGTGCCGATTCGGGTAGAGTTATTTGGTCCTGAGGCCTCTTGGGCACTTTCGTACCGCATTCGAGTCACCCCCGCCGAAGGAAAAATTATATTTCAGCGCTGGGCTTCCGTTCAAAACAGCTCGGGGGAAGACTGGCGCGACGCTCAGGTCATTTTATCCACAGGGACGCCCGATCGTTCGGGTCAGATGCCTCCTTTCCAGCCCTGGTATGTGGATGTATTTACCCCTGTCATGCCCATGACTAAGATTATGCTCAATAGGCAAAACTCAGAAGAGACGGAAGGTTCGGCAACAGGGGCAAGTGCAGAGGAGAGCGCAGAAGAGTCTTCTTCCTCAGAGACAATAGTCCCCATTTCAGTAGATCAAACCGTATCTCGTGCCTATGACTTAGGCAGGCAACGCATTCTTGCAGGCACCCGTCCATCACGATTTTTCCTGGCTGCAGATACGCTGCTCGGTAGTCTTCGCTTTTTCATCAACGCAGCAGCAGAGGAAGCAGCATATTTGCGAGCGGGACTTTCTATTAGCACAATGAAGCTTTGGGAATCCGCCCCTGCCACTATTGAGGTAGATGGACAAGAAGTTGCCCGCATTCAGTGGCCCCCTACCCTTAGCGAAGATACGCTATGGCTGGATTTAGGCCGAAGCCCTTTCGTCCAAGTCAAACGCACCCAAATACGAGATGTCAAAGAGACTCGTCCCATAGGAAATATGATTCATCGTCGTTTCACTTATACCCTGCGCGTTTCTCACACTTACAATGCTCCAATCAGCCTTACGATTTGGGATCGGATTCCTGTCAGTAGACACTCGGACATCAAAGTAGAGGTCACCGAAGCAGCTGGCGGTACCTTAGACTCGGAGCGCGGTCAACTTTCCTGGCAAGTGACGCTGGCGCCAGGCGAGACTTGGACTCGCACTTTCAGCTTCGTTGTGAAGTATCCCAAGCAAAAAACTGTCATAGGTTTGTGACCCCCCAGATCGGACTAATAGGGGTAGGCAGGTGGGGCGAGAAACTCCTTCGAGTCCTATACGACTTGAAAGCTGTGGGATGGGTCTATACTCGTTCCGCTGAAAAGCGCCAGCACTTTCAAGCGGTATACCCCGAAATAACCTGGGTAGAAGATTAGACTCTCTCTGGAAAGAGCACGCTTGCCAAGCAGTAGTCATCGCTACCCCCGCCATGACGCACCCAGACCTGATAGAAGCAGCTCTGGCCGCAGGCAAGGACGTTTTTTGCGAAAAACCTGTGGCTTTCTCAGCTGCTCAGCTCAGGCGGCTCATGGCAATGGCAGAAGAAAAAGGCCTTCTGCTGATGGGAGGACATATCCTGCACTACCACCCCGCTGTGAAAAAGATTAAAGAGTTCCTGACCCAAGGCAAGTTGGGTAGAATCCTAGCCTTTCAAGCAGAGCGTACCAGCCTGGGACGGTTTCCGCTTGCAGAAGATGCGCTCTGGGGCTTAGCTATTCATGACATCGGACTTGCGCTGTATCTCTTTGAAGAACAACCCAAAGACACTCATATTCATGCGCAGGCCGTTTTGACCCCTCACCTGCCAGAAACAGTCTGGGTTCATCTGCATTTTCCGTCGGGAATACAAGGGCAGATTTGGGCCAGTTGGATGCATCCTGAGCGCCGCCGCAAACTAACGCTTATTGGCACAGAGGGTATGCTGATTTTTTCAGAGGAACATGGGAAGCCAGAACTGATTTTCTACCCCCATCGTGTACAGTGGAAAGAAGGTCGTCTCCCTACCCTCGTCACCGCTACTGAACCAGAATCTATTTCCTTTTCTCCTTACGAGCCTCTCATGGCAGAGATGCAGCACTTTCTATCCTGCCTCCAGACACGCCAATCCCCTCTCACCTCAGCCCAGGCTCTACTGCCAGTCGTACAGCTGGTTGAAAAACTTTACAAAAGGCTCTTTCCAGAAGCGTCAGGTCCTGTCCCTTATTTCGTTCATCCCACAGCCCTGATAGATGAAGATGTAGAAATCGGCGAGGGAACTAAAATTTGGCACTTTAGTCACATCCTCCGGGGGAGTCGTATCGGCAAAAACTGCGTCTTGGGCCAAAATGTAGTCGTAGGTCCCTTCGTACGGGTGGGGAATAACTGCAAAATCCAAAACAATGTCTCGCTTTATTATGGCGTAGAGTTGGAGGATGGTGTCTTGTGCGGTCCCTCCTGCGTATTCACGAACGACAAATATCCCAGAGCCTTCATCGAACGGCGGAATGAATTCCTCCAGACCCGAGTGAAGCAAGGCGCCACCATAGGGGCCAATGCCACCATCATGTGCGGTATAACGATCGGACGCTTCGCCATGATAGGGGCAGGCGCCGTAGTCTTGAATGATGTGCCAGATCACGCTTTGGTAGTCGGCAATCCTGCTCGTCAAGTCGGATGGGTATGCGAGTGCGGCGAAACCCTCAAAGAGATAGAACCTGATACCCTTTTTCTCTGTGATCGCTGCGATCTGCTATATGAACGCACGCTAAAAGGGCTGAAAAAAAGAAATCCCCACCAGAAAGACAGCCTCTAAGCTTAGAGCCCTTTTGGCAAACCAGAGGCCGAGATAAAGGCTAATAAGGCGCCTAGGCTATGCCTGTCTGTGAGAAATACTGCTTACCAAGGGATGGCCCATCGCAGATCCAAGGGGATTTGAATGCTCCACACAAATCGACGTGTTACTTCGCCGATGGTTTGTGGGCGACGATTCGGAAAAGCATCACCATAAAGAGGAAAATAGCCGCCCGCTATCAACCTATTTCGAATCCGTATCACTGGAAGTCCTAGGCTAATACCCCAGTATGAACGGCTCTCAATCGGCAGAAATCCTACATCGGCACGCAGGGCTAGAAATGAGAGCCCAGGAACAGTGATTTCTGCATTGGCCGCCACAAGCGCAGATGCAGAGAGCGTATCTACAGGTAGACGCGCCCCGCCCTGTGTCTCCACAATCTGCTGCCGTAAGAGATTAGAGCGGCTTTCTCGGAAGCGATCTAATAGGACAGCCTCTCCGAAGGGATCAAAGCCGCTAACTCGGAATCGCAGATAAGCCGGAGCAGCCACCGAGGTCCACCCAGCATAGGCTCGCACCCAGAGGTACCACTTACGCAGAGGTCGCCAACTCATATAGCTTTCGGCCTCGGCTCGGGGGTGTCCTTGTAGATCATGCCCAATCGAACCCATCCAATAAGCAGCCCAAATAGGGTCCTCTCGGCGCCCTTCCCAGTCTAAGGCGATATATGCAGGTCTTCCTCCATTTAGCCAGGTGTAGGATTTCCGCTCTAAATCTTGAAATGCCAGGTGATGCGTTCGTATTCTTAGAGTTTGGCGCCCGAGGAAACGGTCGTATGGACGGCGAAGGGTCAGCTCTAAAGCAGCTTTGGTGCGCCAGAATCCAGCGAAGCTCGCCGTGCGCAGCCGCAGCTCTACAAGCTGAATCGGACTATCGTGAGGATAGGCTCGGAAAGTCAGCCCTACACTCCCTCGTATGTCTCTCCTCAGCACGCTGTACATTGGCAGAAAATGAAACTCTCCCGTTCGCTTGGGGAAAAGTCCATGGTAAGCTCCTAGTCCTATCAGCAGTCCATCTCGGAAGTTGTATCCCATCGCCGGAAAGAGGCCGATGTAAGTGGTGTGGATTTGAGTAGGGGGTTTAGGAAAGTAAAGCGCCAAGCCTACTCTACGCCAACTGGGAAGGAGTCGACGAGTAAAGAAGAAGTTATTTCCCACCCGCCTCTCATAGATGGGCATGGTCGGATTTACTACGAAGGCATCAGTACCACTTGGCACAGTAATAATCGTCGTACTATCTAACGGTAATCGATAAGTCCTAAGCGAAGTACCTTTACGATCCAGAGCGGCCGCTTCTACTGAAAAAGGACGCGGCAAAAGATGAGCTATCTCCTGTACTTGTACCCTGTAAGTGGTGTCCCCAAGCCGACGGAAGTTTAGCCTCAGGTCTACTTCATGGTCTGTCATCAGGTACCGCAGGAGGCCTTTACCTGGAAGGCCTGCATCCTCTAAGCTCTCTGCCCAATCCTGCGGATGAGGATGCCGAAATGCCCATCGCTGAAAGTAAAGCTGCATGCCTGCATCCCATTTCTCAGGGGTAAAAGCGTATACGGCTGCTGATAACACAGAGCTGGTCTGCTGATACACCCCTAAGCCATAGGAAAGTAGGCTATGCTTATAGGAAGAGGCCCCAGGCGCTACGTCCGCATTGAGATGATGATAGAGGGCAGCCTCTAACGGTAATCCTTTCTGGTTGGTCATCTGAAGGGCCCGAAGGAGAGTGTCAGCCCTCTTCTCGATTGACTTTTGAGATAAAATGCGGCGTTCGTAGTAGCTATTCATCCCTTCGTCTTGCCAAGGATAGAGCCGCTCATTAGAAGCCAGCAGGCCTTGGAACCAGTTATGACCCACTTCATGCACTACTATCTGCCGCAGCGTACTCGTATCCGTAGTAGGAATGATGATGGTAATCATAGGGTATTCCATTCCCCCACCAGCTTCTAAGCTCCCGCCTACGGCTGTTGCGTGAGCATAGGGATAGGGGCCTACCCAAGTACTGAGGTTCTGAATGGCTTCCGCTATGTACCTGGGGGCATGCTGCCATGCTGAATAAGCCGAGAGTGGAAATACGCTTACACAGGCTACTTTATGTCCATTAGACAGGGTAATCGTATCGCTTAGAAGGGCATAACGTGGATCGCAAAACCATGCAAAATCATGAACACTATCTTGGACAAAACGCAAGGTTTTGTATCGCGGAGCCACAGAAGTATCAGTAGCCCATTCAGGCATCTTGACCTGCCCCGTGTCCACCTTAGGCAGTCCAGCTAATTCGAACCGTAGGAATGGCAACTTGATTTCCCTACCCTTGGGAGCTTTGGTCGAGGAAGGCTGTGAGCTAATCCAACGCCGTGTCTCTACCTCGCGCTGATGCAGCCACGCCTGCTCGGCCAGCGTTTCCAAGCGTCCCGTCGCTACTACTAAAAAGTTTTCAGGCACCTCTATTTCTACCTCAAATCGACCCCATTCCCCATAAAACTCCCCTTGGTCTAAATAGGGCAGCGGATGCCAGCCGTAGCGGTCATACACTGCTGGTTTGGGGTACCACTGCGTAATAGCATATTCCACCTTATCTCGTCCCATCCGAGAGAAAAGCTTGGGAATCCTTACCCGAAACGGAGTCTCAACTTCTGCGGACTCCCCAGGCAAAAGCGGCTTCGGAAAAGGCAGCCACACTACGTCTGGGGCATATTTCAGGAAAGAGCGGCTATGTCCAGGTGCAGGGGCAGGTCCTCGGATAGCAGGGAGAGGCTTTACTGGCTGTCCTCCTATCCGAAAATCTAAGCTGTCTATGCTACCGCGATCCTCCGCTGCGGCAAAGTAAAAGCGTACTTTTCCAGAGTTGCGCTGCTGTTTGTCAAAGGCTGTACCGCGTCGGCTATAGGCGTTAGGCGACAAGTGCATGTACAAGCCATTCAGGGTATCGGGGCTATTGTTCGTGTATCGGAGGCGATAGTGACCCCGCAGAGTGTGAGTCTGGGGCTCTAACCGCACCCGAATCTGATATTCTACTCGCTGCTGAAAGTAACTTTTCTGAGCAAAGGCCCAAGCCCCTACCCCAAGGATGATGAAGCTCCACCTAAACCAGCGCATCCGCAGCGAAGGTATAGAAAGGGTTTTGGAGATGGCGTCCAATTCCTCAGGCAGAACGGATGCCTCTTACTTCTAAGTCATCGTAAGCTGCAAAATATCCCATAGTCGAGGTACCTCGCCAGTGAGGGCTTCTTCGTATTCATACCTGGTACAGGGAAAAAGGCGGCTTGGGCCAGCTCCTACCACAGGAGTGATTTCTATCCACCAGCGTCCTGTGCGAGGATGCTGATAGAATACCAGTTCGCTCACCTCTGGATGCTTGACAGGTACCGTGTATTTGGCCAGATTATGCCGATCAGCAGCGGGAAAGTCATCCTCTGGGTTGACGCGTCCTTCCAGGTAATACCAGATAAGGAGAGCAACGGCTGCGGCGGTTCGCCCGTCTTGGTCTCTGAAGGGAAGGTAGTTTGCAATGTGGAGTATGTCGGTTCGGTATCCCTTGCCGGCAAATCGCATGAGCTTCGCAGCGATTTCTATGGGCAGACCTTCAGGTTCCGCATCCCGTACCGCTGGAGCGTCGGCCCCGCGCACAGCTCCGAGATCCATACTTACGAGAGCAGGTAAGCGCAAATAAGGCTCTGCTCTATCAGGGTCCGAGAGGATTTCATGAAGCCGCAGATAGGGGACGCGCAGGTGACTGTGAAGCACTTCTTCTTCGGCAGGGCTGACCCAATGCCATGCAAGGCCGATGATTTGGCCGCGCACTGGAACCCCAATGCTACTGTCAATGAGCATGTCCCGGTGGAACCGTCTGTGAAGCGCCTCTTCGGTGGAAATCGCATCTAAGATATCCAGCTTTCGGTCTATGAGGGTGTAGGTGAAAGGCATTTCCTGCGCAGCCACGGCCCGAAAAAGCGGATGGGCGGCTTCCTGCCCCCCACCCAGAATCACTACTCGATGTCCCAGCCGGAGTAGTTCTGTCACGACAGCCTCTAAGGCCTCCGCTGGCTCTTCACTATAGATGTTGCCAAGGTCTACGATTCGAAGGGCCGAACTGGGCAAGGCCAGCCCATATATTTTCCGCCGTATAAGTTTAGGGGCAGAAGGAAGAGCTCGATATTCCCCTCTAAAATGGTAGTAGGGATATCCCAGAAATACCACCGTGACTTCACGGGAGAGAGCCTCTTCTATGGCCGAACGGCCTATGGGGAAGCTTGTTACGATAGAGAGACGCTGAGAGTGCATTGGGGGAGCAGATACGGGTTCTAAATGCGTAGTCCACTCCATCATGACTTAGGTAGAGGAGGAGTGCATCCAGCGATTTAGAGGACGTGCGATTAGAAACAAAACGCCCCCAGCCACTGCGGCCACCACCATTAAAGTGCTGTAAAGCGGTAGGTGATAAGCCTGTAATATTTCCTCAGACACTCCCGCCATGTAGTTTCCAAAGGCCGAGGAGAGAAACCACACTCCCATCATTAGCGCAGTGACAGAGGAAGGGGAAACTCGAGTGACCATCGATAGACCTACTGGCGACAGGCACAGCTCCCCCAAGGTGTGGAGAAAATACACAGCGACCAGCCAGAGCGGACTGACCTTATAGGTGGATGCCCGAGCATCAGCGAGACTCATCACGGCAAATCCCGCAGCCAGCAGTATAAGACCCATCGCCATCTTGATAGGCGTGGAAGGTTCACGATTGTACCGAGCTAAGGTCACCCACAGCACTGAAAAGATAGGAGCTAAAATGAATATCAGGAGGGGATTCAGCGCTTGGAAATATGGAGCAGGAAACTCCCATTCGTAGCCCGCCAAGCGTATGACCCGATCAGTTTCTTCTTGGGCGAAGAGATTGAGGGTACCGCCGGCTTGCTCAAACCCCATCCAGAATATGGTCGTAAAAAGAACCAGAATGAGGATAGAAGCTGCCCTTTTGAGTTCAGAGAGGATTTTGAGCTTATAGAGAAGGTAGCCGATCACCATCACGACAGCCACAATCACGGCCCAACGAAATGCCGCGGAAACGACAGAGCGGCCTATCTGTTGGGCGATAAAAGTGCCTCCAAAAGCCAAGCCTATTCCTACTGTGGTAGTCAGGAGAATTCGTCCGATTTCAGGACGTGTGAGCGGTCGCCATTCCCCCTTAGCAGGCCGCAAAGTCGGTAGCCCCCAGAGAAATACAATGAGGCTTATTAGCATCCCCACTCCCGCAGCGGCAAAGCCCCAGTGAGGAGAAAAGCTTTCTGCCAGGGTACCACACACCAGCGGCGAGAAAAAAGCCCCCAGATTGATGCCCATATAGAAAATAGTGAAAGCCGCATCTCGCCGAGGGTCATCCAGTACATATAGGGATCCTACAATAGTGGAGATATTCGGCTTGAATAGGCCATTTCCAAGGATAAGGAGGGAAAGAGCCGGAAAGAGCATGCTCGGAACCGCCATAGCGAAATGCCCGACCATCATGAGAAAAGCTCCAGCCAGTACCGTACCCCTGTACCCCAGCCATCGGTCAGCAATAAAGCCCCCCAAAAGTGGAGTGAGATAGACCAGCCCAGTGTATAAGCCGAATATTTCCAGGGCGGCATGTCGCGAATAATGAATAAAACTGGTGAGATACAGAACCAGTATGGCGCGCATCCCGTAATAGCTAAAGCGCTCCCACATCTCCGAAAAGAACAGTACATACAACCCTCGGGGATGCGCCCAGAAGCTGCCGCGCTGTCGGCCCGTCACAAGCCGTCTACGCAGAAGGGCTTTCAGCGAAGCGCTTCGCTACCAAGCGAGCCAAACGAGACTTGAGACGGGCGACCTTATTCCGATGGAAAATATTGCGTCTGCCTATTTTGTCCAAGACAGAGTGAACCTTACGCAGCAGCTCAGGAAGCTTAGACAAGTCTTTTTCATTTCGGAGAGCTCGGAGGGCTTGCTTGTATTGAGCTTTCCAAAGCAGGTTGCGTTGGCGTCGGCGGAGCGCTTTACGATGGCGTTTAAGCGCAGTCTTGGAGCGCGCCGTCTTTTTCTTCTTTGCAGGTGCTGCCATGGGCGGCAAAGTTATGGCTTTACTGAGATTTTGTACCTTTGCCCCCGCTATGCCTTGCGGTCGGAAAAGAAAACTCAAAAAGATCAAGCGCCATAAGCTAAAAAAGCGTCGTCGACTCAATCGTCACAAGAAGAAGCTGCGCTAAATACTTTGACGACCTTTGCGTGAGCTGGTCCTCACCCAAGAGGATGGCGTCCTAAGCGCATACCTCATAGAAGGACGAAGATTAGTAGAGTATTACACCACAAATGTAAATGCGCAGTGCGCGCTTGGGGATATTTTTTTGGGTGAAGTTACCGAAGTAGTTCGAGGGCTAAATGCTGTTTTTGTGAACCTTGGACTACAGCGGGAAGGATTTTTGCACTACACAGATGTAGGTCCTGAGCTCCTTCTGCAGCAGAAGTATTTATCCGACTTACGCTTGAGCCGATCTCCTACCCTCACAGAAAATCCGCAAGTATCTTCTCTTCCCAAAGAAGGGAACATTTCTGATTACGTACATGTAGGAGACTGGCTATTGGTCCAGGTAGTCAAGGAAATGGCGGAAAATAAAGGCCCTCGTCTCACTACCAGCGTAGGGTTGACAGGACATACTTTGGTGCTACTACCTTTTTCTGCTGATATAGGCGTCTCTCATCGCGTCACAAACCCCGAGCTGAGGCTCGTCTGGCGCGAGCGGCTGAAGCAACTATATAGAGCACCGTATGGTTTGATCTTGCGAACTAATGGAGCGATGGCTTCCTTCGAAGAAGTGGCCGCAGAATACCTCCACCTCATCAATCGGTGGGAGAGCCTGCTTGCGAATCTGAGAAATCATCGCCCTCCCCATCGCCTAAGTGATGAAGATAGCCTTCACCACTTACTCAACGAAACTCTGAGCCATCAGCCTCAGACCATCTACACTACCGATGAGGGAATATATCGGCAAGTTCAACGGTACCTAAACGATTATCCCGTACACCCCCCCCCTACTTTACGATTATACCGCCGACCAGAACAGCTTAAGAGCATCTTTGATCCAGATCTCCAGAAGCGCACTCTCCTTGGACGAACCGTAACGCTCCCCAACGGGGCCTATCTCGTCATAGAGCACACCGAGGCCCTACATGTTATAGATGTAAACACCGGCTCCCTCCCTGCGAAAAGCAGTTCCGTGGAAGAGGTCATATTTCAGACTAACCTTTTAGCAGCTCAGGAAATAGCCAGGCAGCTCCGCTTGCGTGACCTGGGCGGGATCATCATCGTAGACTTCATAGACATGAAAAACCCAGAGCATCGCCAGCGCGTCCAAGAGCGCCTCCGAGAAGCCATGCGCAGCGACCGAGCCAAGCACTCTATCCTGCCAATGAGCGAGATAGGTTTAGTCCAAATCACTCGGCAGCGGCGCCGCCAGCCAGTGGAGTTTCCGGAAGCCTACCCCTGTCCTGTATGCCATGGCAGTGGGAAGTATACCCACCCAACCGAGCTACTCCAGCGGATTCAGAAGGCCTTCACAAGCTGGGTAGAGCTTTATCCCCGTTTGCCCTTGCGGCTGAAAGTTCATCCTCTATGGGCAAGTCAGTGGCGAGAATCCTATTTTTCTCGCGGCAACTGGATATGGGGGATTTTTTCGCATCGATGGATACAAATCGAGGCCATACCGACTTTCTCCCTAAGTCAAGCCGAACTCCTCACACTCCATGGAGAAGTTATTGCTGTCCTTGATTAACCTATGTCAGGTTGAGCAACTTGATTATCGGCGTTTGAGAGCCCAAAAGCAGGTGTCTACCCTTGGCCCGGCCCCCTGCATGCGTAGCTCAAAATATAAACTATCTCGCCGCTGCTCCCCGTACCCTGAAACTAACACTGTGGTATCCCTGAGAGTTTGAGGTGGCATGTACAGCTTGAAGGGGTCCACCAGTCGAACCTGTAGAGTTTCATAGGCTGTGCTTAGAAAGCTTCCCGCTACGAACATATACAACATCAGACTATCATCTCTCCACAGGAAGTAGCGTAAGCCCGATCGTATATCGCCACAAATCCGCTTTCCTTCCCAAGTTCCAACAAATCTATCCCTTGAGTCCTGCTCACAGGCGACCCCTTCAAATGGTAGAGGGCATTGGCAGATGCCCTCTATGCAAGGCGCCCCATATCGACAAGGTGGATTGCAGCTTTTCTGCGGCGCTCGCTGGCAGCTTATCCCCACCAGCAAAAGCCCCATTATAGGCCAATATACCCACTTGCGCATGCTCTACTTGATTCTAGCGGTGAGTGGATATTTTAGATTCTCGTAGGATTTGAGCGTGGCCGAAATGCTGCCGACGATGAGGGGAGAAGTAATCTTTATGGGGATGAGATTTTCATCATCTGTCACCCACATGATCATCTCTTCTTGTCCGCGAAATACCCGCTCAGCCACTACCAGGGGGGTGATTTTGATGCAACGAAATGTGCCCAGTTCTGTACTGATTGTTTCCCGTCCCAAAATTTTCATGCCAAGCGGATAGATCTTATCATCCAGGAATACTGGTATGGGTACGACAGTGCCTGGGGGCATCTCACGCACATTTAGACGCCGAGCATAATAAAATGCACCTAACATGTCCATTGTCCACTGCTTCATGGGAAAGCGCCCTTTGCGGCCACGTATCTCATGTCGCTCATAATCAAAAACCACTGTATCCACGAAGTGGAAATCACCTTCATTCACCCATCGGTAGTAGAGAAGGGAGCGCATCTGAGCCGTATCGACATAAGAGTCCATGTAGTCCCGAACCTTGTAAAACCATTCAAAAGCTGACGCTGTTTTACCACTGCCCCGAAAGACATATGCTGGCAACCCTTTTATGGTATATATTTTGGGATAAACTTCAAAGACAGCTTCTCCGGCAGTCAGCCAACCATAATGTACTCGGAAAACTAGCTTCTCGCCAGGAATGAAAGGAACAGGCTTGGCGAAAGTATGAGGAGGCATTAGGACACGACGAGGGGTATCTTCCACAGTTTCTAAAAGTCCCATCCAGGTAACTCCTAACCAGACGATAAGCCCAGAGGCAAACATAGCCCCCTACTTTACAAAATATGGGCCAATCGACAAGCACAGATAGACTATACCACCGCAGTCAAGCGATATAATCCCCAGAACGCAAAAGATTAGGACTTCACATTGGACCATCAAAAAGGGAAAGTGGGCAGATTAGGGCAAAACGCACCCGCCTAATTCAGCTCGCCCCCTTCTCCACAAGGACCAGATATCAATGTTTGGGGTTCCTCTCCAAAAAGGAACTTCAACCCTGCATCCGCCCTCGTAAAATCGCCCACCAATATAGACGGGGAAGGACCTCTCGCTTGAGGAGCCACATGGAGTATCGCTCTTTGCTCTGGTCGAATGGGAAGGTCTCTTGAGGAACATGATTGTAGTCAAACTCGGCCAACATGAGCTTGCCGTAGCCCGTAATAATAGGACAGGCACTATAACCATTGTATTCTTTGGGCTGCTTAAGCTCGGTAGTGTTATTGTCAATACAGTACAAAAGATTTTCTACAAGTGGAGTTACTTGTTTACGAATCGCTGCTCCAGTCTTTGAGGTAGGAAGGCTACTGGCATCGCCCAGAGCAAAGATATTGGGATAGCGATTATGTTGGAGAGTATACTTATTCACATCTATCCAGCCGAGCGGATTGTCTGGGACCGCCAGTGGACTGCGCTTGATAAAATCTGGAGCGCTTTGAGGAGGCACGACATGCAGCATTTCAAATTCCACCGCGACTCGAGTCGGCTCTGGACCATTTCGGTCCTCAAAATAAGCTACTTTGTTTTGTCCATCTATTTCTACCAACTCGTGCTTGAAGTGTCGTTCTATGTGATAGCGATCTGCCACTTTGATGAGGGTCTCCGCATATTTTTTTACAGCAAAAATCACAGTACCAGCAGAGTAATAATGTACTATGCCTGGTTTGAGAAGGCCTCGCCGTCGTAGTAGGATTAGAAGTCAAGAACATAATCTTCATGGTAAGCTCCTCCACATTTGCAGGCGTGCCTGTGCTGTAAATACAGCTTTACCCTTACCTGTCAAGGATTCAATAACTTGGTGGGTATAGGCAGCCATTTCGGGGGTATAGACGCTACATATCCCGTTTTTACCCAGCCACTCTTCGGCGCCCTTGATTTTATGCCAATCCAACTGGATACCAGGGGCCACCACCATGAAGTCGTAAGTGAGCCGCCGACCCTGCTGGGTGAGGACTGCATTCTGCTCTGGCTCGAAAATCTCTACCCGATCCTTGATCCAGGTCACCTTCTCGGGAATGTAGTCCGCCTCGCGCCGGATGGTATCCTCCAGCTTGTAGGCCCCTCCACCTACCAAAGTCCATGCGGGCTGATAGTAATGCGTCTCACTCGGTTCTACCAGCCCAATGCGCAAGTTGGGGCGCTTGCGCAGAAGATAGTTCATGACAGATAATCCTGCATTACCGCCCCCGACGATGAGTACCTGAAAGTGATTCGACTGACTCATACCGCTATCAGTTTTAGGTTATATGTCATGGTAGCAGTTTTTGCGAATGTAAAGACACAAATATAATACAAAAAAGTCAACGATTGTCTCAAGCTGGCTCTTGTAAGGAAAATAGCTACCTTTGCCTCAAATGCAAGCTCTACGGGAAATAGAAGAGCGGCTAACTGCATGGGTCTCGGCGCAGTTAGCTGAAGCTTTCCCTGATGTATTCTTAGTAGAGGCCCGCATGCGCGTGCATGGGCCAGAGCCGGAGATCCATCTGCGAGTGGATACAGATGCAGGGATTACCTTGGATCAATGTGTAAAGATACACTTGTACCTACGGGACCGATTGACGGGCGTAGACTGGCTGCCCGAGCAAGTCGGTATCAGTGTAAGCTCACCTGGTGTTGGTTCTCCCCTCCGCCTAAAGCGCCAGTACCCGCAAAATATTGGCCGACTGCTTAGTGTGAAAACCAGAAATGGCACTTTCCGAGGTATCCTCACAGCAGTTGATGATACGGGTATTCAGCTTCGGCATTATCACCGAGTTCAGGCCATCAAGTGGGAGGACATTCAAACGGCGCGGGTGGAGCTCCCCCGCTCACGCAAGCCTATACGCTCCAAATCTCGATAACATATGCCAAAAGCGCGTACGGCCACCAGCAAGGCTTTGGAAAAAGAGAAGCTCTTCCGCCAGCGCCTATACACGGCCATGCAGGAGTTCATTCAGCAGCATGGAATTCCGAAAGAGAAGTTTGCAGATGTCATGCGTGAAGCCATCTTGGATGTTTTGCTACGCTCTGAAAAAGGCATTGAGCAAAAGCATAACTATTCGGTTATTGTCAATGCTGACACCGCAGATATTCAGATTCTTCATCGTCGGGTGATTGTACCAGATGATGAAGTGGAAGATGAATCTCGTCAGATTCCCCTCAGCCTTGCCTTAGAAAAGGATCCCCAAGCCGAAGTGGGTGAAGATTTTTACGAAGAAGTTGAATTAGAGAGTCTCAATCGCAATCAAATAGAATACCTCAAAGCCCGGCTCAAACAACAAATTCGGGACTTGGAACGCCGAGCTTTATATGACAGGTATGTCCATATGGTAGGAGAAATCATCACTGGGGAGGTTCTGAAAGCCACCCGAGATGAGTTGATAGTCCTTCATGAAGGGAATGAACTGTCTTTACCTCGCTCAGAACTCATTCCAGGAAAGGATGAATATATCCCTAAAGACAGCACAATAGCCGGACGGCGCGGTCGACATACCTCCAGCATCGTCAAAGCAGTGGTTCACGAAGTCTTAGATCCAAGAAGGGCACCTGCCTCTCGACCTATTGTGATTCTTTCTCGCACAGCACCAGCATTTTTAGAAGCTCTATTAAAGCTGGAAATCCCAGAAATCTACGATGGCATTATACGGATTCGGAAGGTCGTGCGCATCCCAGGCGAACGGGCTAAGGTCCTGGTAGAAAGCTACGACGACAGAATCGATCCTGTCGGGGCCTGTGTCGGTGTGAAGGGTACACGCATCCGTCCAGTAGTAGAAGAACTGCGGGGTGAATACATAGATATTGTGCCTTATTCCTCTGATATCAAGTTGACAATTTCCAGAGCCTTAGCCCCAGGAAAAGTCATGTACGTCAATGTTTACCCACATCGGCGATATGCCAAAGTATTTGTCCCTCCTGAGGAATATGCGCGCTGTGTAGGAAGAGAGGGTATTAATGTTCGTTTAGCCCAAGAGCTACTCGGGTATGAATTAGACATTCGGGAGGTCGCCGAATATGGAGAAGAGGAGGATATTGAACTCACAGAGTTCAGCGACGAAATCCCCGAAGCTATTCTAAAAGCGCTCCAGAAGGAGGGATTCCAGACGGCGCAGTCCGTCTTACAGTTTCCGATTGATGAGCTCCAGAAGCGCACCCAGATAGACCTTCCGACTCTACACAAAGTGTATGAAATTTTGCAGGCTGAGTTCGAAGAATGAGTAAAACCTATAAACTGGCTCAGTTAGCTACGGAACTGAGCGTAGCAGTGGAGACGATAGCGGAGGATCTGCGTAAGCTCGGGCATCCGGTAGAAGGAAATCTTTTATTCGTTCGCATATCCGAGGAAGCTTACCAAAAACTAATGCGCCATTATGGACGCGCTGTGCCCTCTGAAAAGGAAGCGGTACGTCCAGAGTCTGTGGAAAGACCCGCTGAAGAATCGCCCCCTCCTTTAGTTATCCGCGGTAAAGTAGACCTGCCTTCTGGAAAGCTGCGGGTTCCTGGTAAAATAAAGCCGGCTACACCGCCCCCTGCTCCGCCTGCTCAGATTCTCTCCCCATCATCCGAATCTTCTTCTGCCTCTACTGGGGAGTCTGAAACTTTGGCTCCACAAACAGCCCCTCTCCCCCCCACAGAACCTGAAAATTCTGAAAATGAATCCGCTACACCTCCTATCCATATTCTCGGTACTATAGAAATCAAGACTCCCCCACCCAAAAGGCGAGTCATCCTTCCTGAACGCCCGAAATCCTTAGAAAAGACCGATCCTACAGCCCCATCTCAAAAACCAACCGCTGCGGACTCCTCTATATCATTTATTGAAAAAGAGCCTTCCACCGAGCCCGAGGTAGAAGAGGCGTCAAAACAAACAGGAGAGGAGTCCTCTAAAAGAAAGCGCAAACGCACTCGTAAAAAGCGTAAAGAGATAGAACCGACTCCTCAGCCCATCACGAAAGCCAAATCTACTCCGAATGAACAGCGACGCCCTGTCAAATCTCAACTCAAGTCTTTCGGTGATGTAGCTTCCCGACGCCGATTTCGTCAAGAAAAATATAAGCAGCGAGAGCGCAAACGGGAACTGGAACGCCTGGAAGCCGAAGCTGCGGCTTCGATCATCCAAATCGCCGAGTATATTACAGCGGCAGAGTTGGCTAAAGCCCTCAATGTACCCGTCAATCAGGTAATAGCGAAATGTTTGGAGCTTGGCTACCCAACTTCTATCAATCAGCGACTGGATAAGGACTTAGCGGCTATCGTTGCAGAGGAATTTGGCTTCAAGGTGGAGTTCATTACGCTTGAGGAGACGCTAGAGCAGCTTACAGCAGTGGAGGAGTCAGAGGAAGATTTAGTGCCGCGTCCTCCGATTGTAACTGTCATGGGGCACGTGGACCATGGCAAAACCACCCTCTTAGACTACATTCGCCAAACTAATGTCGTCGCCGGCGAAGCTGGCGGCATTACTCAACATATTGGGGCTTACGAGGTCAAACTATCACCTACGCAGAGCATCACCTTCCTGGACACCCCGGGGCATGAGGCCTTCACAGCCATGCGGGCGCGAGGAGCCCAAGTCACTGATATTGCTATTATTGTCGTGGCAGCAGACGACCATGTGCGTCCCCAAACCTTAGAGGCCCTCAGTCATGCCCAAGCCGCTAATGTTCCTATCATCTTTGCTATCAACAAGATCGACAAGGATACCGCCAATCCAGACCGAATCCGCCAGGAGTTAGCTGAGGCTGGATTCTTAGTAGAGGAATGGGGGGGCCCGCATCCTTCCCAGCTAATCTCGGCTAAAAAGGGTATTGGAGTAAATGAACTGCTCGAAAAAGTACTCATCCTGGCTGAATTGATGGAGCTCAAGGCTAACCCTAATCGACCAGCTAAGGGAACCGTCATAGAAGCTCAGTTAGACAAAGCCCGAGGCCCCCTCGCTACCGTACTCGTGCAGACGGGCACTTTGCGAGTCGGCGATGTGATCCTAGCCGGGCAGTATTTTGGTCGGGTTCGAGCGCTCTTAGATGAACGCGGGAAACGCATAGATAAGGCAGGTCCTTCTCAGCCTGTTCAGGTTTTGGGCCTCGGTGGAGTGCCAGAAGTAGGTGAAAAGTTCTATGTGTTGGAGGAAGAAAGCGTCGCTCGAGAAATGGCTCATCGTCGAGCCGAACTTCTCAAAGAAAGGGAACGCCGCCGCGTCTCTGGTAGCCTCTTAGAAGGTGTCGCCAGTGGACAAGCTAAGCAGCTCAATCTTATCGTAAAGGCTGATGTAAGCGGCTCCTTGGAGGCTTTGACAGACTCTCTCGTCAAACTATCTACCCCCGAAGTTCAAGTGAATGTTATTCACCGGAGTGTCGGACAGATCACAGATAGCGATGTACTGCTAGCCAAAGCGTCGCATGCGCTCATCGTAGGCTTCCAGGTGCGTCCAAGCCACACTGCCCGTCAGCTCGCCAAGCAAAACAATGTCGAGATTCGCCTCTACAATGTGATTTATGACATCATAGATGAAGTGAAAGGCGCTATCTCCGGCATGCTGGCTCCAGTTATTCAAGAAGAAACGATTGGGACAGCAGAAGTACGAGAAATCTTCAAAATCCCTAAGATCGGCACTGTCGCTGGCTGCAAGGTTATAGAAGGTAAGATTGTACGCGGGGCTAAAGCCCACGTAGTACGAGAGGGGGTTGTGATCTACAGTAGTATCATCGCTTCTCTCAAGCGATTCAAGGATGACGTAAAAGAGGTCGCAGAAGGCTTTGAATGCGGCCTTACCATAGAAGGATTTCAAGACATCAAGCAAGGTGATATGATAGAATGCTATCAAGAAGTGCAGGTCAAACGCACTCTTTGATGACCGCTTATCGCGTACAAGTGACTGTGCTGCCTCGACCAGCTCTCTTAGATCCCGAGGGGGAAACTATCACCAGCGCTGCTCATCGTCTGGGGCATACTCAGATTCGGCAGATTCGGGCAGGGAGAACCTTCATATTGGAAGTAGAAACCCCTTCGCCAGAAGAAGCTATACGGCTCGGAGAGACCCTGGCTCGACAGCTCCTCCACAACCCCGTGGTGGAGATATACGAAGTGAATCTTGTGTCGCATTAGGTGGCTTTTTCTCCATAATCAAGAAATATCCTTGCATAGCACACATCCATCTCCATTGCTGCTTTCTAAAACTCTCTCACCACAAGCCATATGAGTGGCGTTCTTGAGAGTGCTTTTGGCCTCCTCATGCTTGTATTGATGGAAGTAGCACTGGGTATCGACAATCTCCTGTTTATTGGTATCCTCACCGAGAGGCTATCGCCCAAACAGCAGAAGCGAGTCTGGCGATTTTGGTACTTCTATTCCCCTATGCTGAGGAGTATTCTGCTTCTTTCTGCCATGTATCTCCTTCGCTCTACAATAGTCCTCTTCCAGATAGGCGACCACCCAGTCAGCTTTAGAGAACTCCTGCTCATCGGCGGCGGCTTATTTCTCATTTACAAGGCCGTCAAAGAAATCCACCACCAACTGGAAGCTCCGGAAGAGCGCCCTACTCCATCTTCTTCTGGAGTGATACTACAGGTCGCTTTACTGGATTTTGTATTTTCTACTGACTCTATTTTGACGGCCATAGGGATGAGCCGCCAATTGTCTGTCATGATTGGAGCTATTTTCATGTCTTTGATCTTGATGATCGTCGCAGCGAAGCGGATTCAGCGATTTATCAGTGTTCATCCCACTATAAAAATGCTCGCTTTGGCCTTCTTATTGTTGATTGGATTCACGCTCGTCACTGAAGGTCTGGGCATCGAGATTCCCAAAGGCTACATATACTTCGCCATGCTTTTTTCCCTAAGCACTGAGCTTCTGAACATGCGGGCTGGCCTTCGAAATCCTCAAAAGTCAGAGGAGTCGGAAGCCTTGCCCTCCTAAATAAAGAAAGAGAGCACGATTCGCCAAGAGCGGTAAGCCCACTCTCATCGTATCTCTCATCCGATCAAGGAATAAACCCTTCCATCGTAGGGCGCAATTGAATTGTGACTCGCTTACTCAGATCCTCCGCCCGGTAAGTAAATCGCTCTTCTAAAAGCATATCTCCCCGCATCCAGCTTAGAGTGATTGTTTTACCGAATGGCAAAGCCTCCCAGAAACTCTCTGAAACCCGATCACAATATTCTCCTTCTACCATTAGCAAAACATCCCCTACTTCTAAACCTATTTTCTCTGCAATACTCTCGGGGAGAATTTCTTCTACTCGGAGGCCCTGCTCTTCTGCTCGCGTACGAAGAATACCCAATCGCGCTAACCCTGGGTAGAGAGATTCCTCATATGTGACTTGAATAGGCAAGTCGCGAAGCAGCTCCTCATAATGCACCGGCTCTTTGCCCCATACATACTTAGCAAAAAAAGCTCGCATTGGCTCCCCAGCCAGGTGAACGGCGGCCTTCTCTACTCCATCTTCTGGAATGCCCTTTCCATGCACATAATATCGGTCATACAAAAACCGAAGCAAAGAGTCCAAAGTCACTCGCCCATCGGTGTACTTTCTCAGAGACATGTCTAGTAAAAATCCCACCCGTTTGCCAGCCGCATAAAAAGACCCCTGATACATCGCAGGACGATAAGTAGAGGTGGTTAGCCAGCTATCTATGCTGAGTTCTGAGGGCGAGAAAATCTTATAGGCATAGGCATTCTCTACCTGAGTAAGTTCACTACTGAGGCGCTGCCAATATTCTGCGGAGGAGATGAGACCTGCCCGAACCAAAGTAAGGCTTGTATAGTAGTCCGTGATACCCTCCGTAAACCAGTGAAGGCTCGTATATATTTCCCTGTCATATTGATAAGGTACAAGGGCAGCTGGACGGAGCCGTTTGACATTCCATACATGGAAAAACTCATGCGCTGAAATCCCCAAAAAGCTCTTCAAGGCCTCTTCGGAAGCGGCTCCTTCTTCGGGCAGGACAAACATCGCCGAATATTCATGCTCCACCGCATGGCGCATCTGAAATGGCACAAGTAGATAGATGAAATGATACTCCTTCAAAGGCAAAGAGCCCCATATCTTCACTTGAGTCTGGATTATTTTGCATAAGCTCGAGAGAAAGCCCATTAGACTCTGGGCCCCCACCCTACCCCAAAAATGCACATGAATAGTAGCCCCTGCACACTCGAACCGCTCACTCCGAAGATCCGGCGCACTCAGAAAAGGCGAGTCTGCCAGATGATGATAGTCCTGAGCATAGTACAGTCGCTCCCCTTTGCGAGGGAGAGCCGTAGCCACTTTCCAGCCGGAGGGCAGCTTAGGTAGCTCCAGTTCACAAGGCTCATCTAAGCGCCCTGGAAGGTACATGAAGAGATTGATAGGGTTGAAGTAAACTACATGGGGCGCCAGGTAGCTGGACCCTGCATCTATCTGCTTAGCGTAGAAACGGTACCGAATCTTCAGTTTTCCACGAGGGGGATTTGGCACGCGCCATACGTCTTTGGAAACTTTGCGCCAGGAGAGGGGATGGCCTCTTTCATCTACCGCCTCAAAGTGTGAAACCGCCGCAGCATAGTTCTGCAAAATGTATCGGCCGGGTCGCCAAGCAGGCATAGCAAAGTCTGTGTAGGCACCTCGGGAAGGAGTGGTAGTCATTTCTACGTGGTAAACGTGCTGATGGGGACTCTCCCATGAGAGCCTGTATCGAATCGGTTCTACCATGCTGAGTTTAGGAATGAGACAAAGTAGCGACAGCGGCGACAAAAGCATCTATCTCTTCTGGTAGGTTATACAGAGGTACAGGGGCTGCACGAATTACGTCTGGCTCTCGCCAATCCACGCAAAATCCAGCAGCCAGAAGCCGCTCATAGGCAGCTTTCGGCGAATCTACATGCAAGCGAAAGGACACCTGAGCGCCGTGGCTATTCTCAGGGGTAAGTACTTCTACATATGGTATGCTTTGAAGGCCCTGGCGCAGGCGGTTATGCAGTTGCTGCACACTTCCAAAGTACTCATCCAGGTCAAGCTCGCCGAATATATCTAAGCTTGCCTCTAAGGCGGCAAGGGAAAAAGGGGAAGGATTACTGTGCACCCAAGCCCGAGCGTCGGGAGCTGGCCTAAAATGCTTTTCCATGAGGAACCGGGTGTCTAACTGATTGCCCCACCAGCCTGCGAGCTGAGGCCCCTTCTGATGGTGCTTGGGATGAATGTACAAGCCCCCCACGGCGCCGGGACCAGCATTTAGGTACTTATAACTGCACCACACCGCAAAATCTACTTCCCACCGCTCCAGAGCTAAGGGAATGTTCCCTACGGCATGAGCTAGGTCCCATCCAGCCCATGCCCCCACCGCATGAGCAGCCGCAGTGATTTTTTCAATATCAAAAGCCTGCCCTGTCAGGTAATGAACCCCACTCATCCACACTCCAGCCAGCTTATCACCTATGCGGTATATTTCTTGAACCACTTCTTCAGTGGTAGGGACCAAGTTGGACACCTCTACGACGGCGTCGGGATATCCATGATACTCCGCCCAGCTTTGCAGAGCATATATGTCTGAGGGAAACGGCTGCCGCTCTATGAGGATGTGAGATCGGTCCGGCGTAGGACGGTAAAAGCTAGCCAGTAGGAGATGAAGATTAGTCGTCAAAGTATGCGCTATGGCGATGGAGCCGGGAGAAGCCCCAACTAAGGGAGCTAACTTGTCGCGCAGTCTATCTGCATAATCTACCCAATGGGCCCTCTGGGAGAAATAGGCATTCACACCCTCCCAGGCCCACTCTTCTAACCTCCGCCGAATATAGCTCGGGGCCGACTTAGGCTGGGCCCCTAATGAATGCCCACAGAAATACACCCATTCGGTATGCTTATCGCGACGAGGTATTGCAAAAAGGGTTCGCAGCGTAACCACTCTCGTCAAAGTAACTTCATTTGCGAAAAAGTAGCAGCACTGCCCTTATCAAGCATGTTAGCTCAATATCTCGCGTTGGATTTTTGATAGGTAATCTCACCGCTTGGAAGACAGCCTTCGGGGTTCAGCCCCCTTCTGAGATTCCGTTCCATAGGCTCATCTGAGGCAGCTAACAGCCATAGAAATATGAGAAGAAAAAGGATTGCGACCCTGGCCATGCCTGTCAGATAATCCAGGCTTCAGTTGACTGAATAGTCAAAGACCAACTACCTAGTCTGAGAGTATTCTATACGCAAGTAGATAGGGCTTTTTCTATCTTTGTTACATGTCTCAGGCGACCACCCCTGGTCAACGGCTCGCTGGCAAAGCAGAAGCTCAACCTTATAAGTCCCGTTATCCGATTCGCATCGTCACGGCTGCGGCGCTCTTTGATGGGCATGATGCCGCCATTAATCTCATGCGCCGCATCCTTCAAGCAACAGGAGCCGAAATCATACACCTCGCTCATAATCGCAGTGCGGCCGAGATTGTAACTGCGGCGATTCAGGAAGATGTCCAGGCAGTAGCCCTTACCTCCTATCAGGGGGGACATATGGAGTTTTTCACCTACATTCGAGAGCTGCTCGATAAAGCTGGCTCCGCCCACGTACGAATCTTCGGAGGGGGGGGAGGTACCATCCTGCCAGAAGAGGCTGAAGAGCTTCATCGGCGAGGGATTACCCGCATCTATTTGCCTGATGATGGACGGGCTATGGGACTCCAAGGGATGATTAACGACGTCCTGGAAAAGTCTGATTTTGCTCCCTGGGCCGACCTGAATGGCGCCCTTGAGCATTTAGGAGACGCTACGGGCCCTTATTATGCTCCGCTGGCTCGCGCCCTTAGCCGCTTAGAAAATGATCCTGAAACCATCCGAGAGTTTCTTGAACGCTACCCAGTAGCCCGCAAAGCCATCGTAATCGGCGTAACAGGTACAGGCGGCTCAGGAAAGTCCTCCCTCACGGATGAGTTTGTGCAGCGATTCCTGCGGTATTTCCCTGACAAAAAGCTGGCGATATTGTCCATAGACCCCTCTCATCGTAAAAGTGGTGGAGCTCTCTTAGGCGACCGCCTCCGCATGAATAGCATCTACCACCCTAATGTGTACATGCGTTCATTTGCTACTCGGACTGCCCATCGGTCCATACCGCCTTTTCTGAAGGAAGCCATTGAGCTTTTACAGTTGGCAGGTTTCGACCTTATCTGGGTAGAAACAGCAGGGATTGGACAGGCCGATACTGAAATCATCGATTACGCCGACATTTCGGTGTATGTAATGACACCAGAGTTTGGAGCGCCCAGCCAGCTAGAGAAAATAGACATGCTGGAGTATGCCGACTTCGTAGTCCTCAACAAGTTTGACCGAAAGGGGGCCCAGGACGCTTTATTTGCAGTACGCAAGCAGTATCAGCGCAACTTCAAACGGTTCTCTGAGCCTTTGGAGCAAATGCCTGTTTTCCCCACCTTAGCTTCTCAGTTTAATGACCCAGGCGTCAATCGCTTCTTCCGCGCTCTGATGGCCAAGGTAGTCGAAAAGCGTCCCGAGGCGTGGCAGGTCGAACATATTCCCATCGATGAGCGACCTATCCAGGTTTCTTCGATAATCCCGCCCCACCGCCAGCGCTACTTAGCCGAAATCGCTGAGACTATTCGCTCCTACCATGAGTGGGTAGAAACCCAAGCTAAAATAGCCCACGAGCTTCAAGCCGTAGAAGAAACTCTGAGACTCCATCCAGCCCCCGAACTGGAAGAGCTGCGTCGCAGCTTAGAAGCGCAGTTAGCCCCTGAGGTCAAAGCTACTCTGGAAAAATGGGAAGAAACCTTGGCCCGCTATCAAGCCCCGATATACGAATATACAGTCAGGGATAGAGTGATTCGGGTGCAGACGCACACCGAGAGCCTCTCGCATGTGCAGATTCCTAAGATTGCCGTGCCCCGCTACCGCGACTGGGGAGACCGAGTACGATGGGCCTTTCAAGAAAACTTCCCTGGATTTTTCCCTTATACGGCCGGTGTCTTCCCTTTCAAACGCACAGAAGAAGAGGCTACTCGGATGTTTGCTGGGGAAGGCACTCCAGAACGAACTAATCGCCGATTCCACTACTTAGCCGAAGGGTTGAGTGCACCTCGACTCAGCACGGCGTTTGATTCGGTCACCCTATATGGGGAGGATCCTGATTATCGCCCTGATATTTACGGCAAAATCGGCAACTCCGGCGTCTCCATCGCTACCCTGGACGACATGAAGAAGCTCTATTCAGGCTTTGACTTAGCTGACCCGAAGACCTCTGTCTCCATGACCATCAATGGACCAGCCCCCACGATTTTAGCCATGTTCATGAATACAGCGATTGATCAGCAGTGCGAGAAATACATCAGAGAAAACGGGCTGGTGGAAGAAGTAGAGCAGAAGATTCGAGAGAAGTACGAAAAACTCGGACTGCCTCGCCCGACTTATGAAGGTCGACTACCCAATCGGCATGATGGATTAGGGCTCTTACTGCTGGGTGTGACGGGGGATGAAGTTCTACCCCTTGAGGTGTACGAACGGATCAAGGCCGATACCCTTGCGCGAGTGCGTGGGACTGTCCAAGCTGATATTCTCAAAGAGGACCAGGCTCAGAATACTTGCATTTTCGCCATAGACTTCGCGCTGCGCATGATGGCCGACGTGCAGGAATATTTCATCCAGCACAAGATACGCAACTTCTATTCTGTCTCCATCTCTGGCTATCACATCGCCGAGGCCGGCGCTAACCCCATTACCCAGCTTGCTTTCACCTTGGCCAATGGCTTCACTTACTTAGAATACTATCGGGCCAGAGGCATGGCGGTAGATGACTTTGCGCCAAACTTCTCGTTCTTCTTCTCTAATGGGATGGACCCTGAATATGCAGTTATTGGTCGCGTAGCCCGCCGAATCTGGGCCAAAGCACTCAAAATTCTCTACAAAGCCAATCCACGAAGTCAGATGTTCAAGTATCATGTGCAAACCTCCGGCCGCTCTCTCCATGCACAAGAAATCGCCTTCAATGACATCCGCACTACCTTAGAGGCCCTGTACGCCCTCGCCGATAATGCAAACTCGCTTCATACCAATGCCTACGATGAAGCTATCACTACACCCACCGAAGAGTCTGTTCGACGAGCAGTCGCCATTCAACTTATCATTCAAAAGGAGCTGGGACTGACGAAAAATGAAAATCCATGGCAAGGTAGCTTCTTCATTGAATGGCTGACCGATGTGGTAGAAGAGGCGGTCCTTCAAGAGTTCGAACGGCTCAATGAAAGAGGAGGCGTCTTAGGAGCCATGGAACTCGGCTACCAGCGTAATAAAATTCAGGAGGAATCGCTGTATTACGAGACCCTCAAGCATACTGGGCAGCTCCCTATCATTGGCGTGAATACTTTCTTGGGTAAAGACGGCTCTCCTACCAAAATACCCAATGAAGTCGTTCGCTCCACCACCGAGGAAAAAGAGCAGCAGATTCGCAATCTCAAGGCCTTCCAGCAGCGCAATGCGACGCAGGCAGGCCCCGCTCTGCGTCATCTCCAAGAAGTAGCCCTCTCTGGGAAAAATATCTTTGCGGCTCTAATGGAAACCGTAAAAGTGGCCAGCTTAGGTCAGATTTCTAACGCACTGTATGAAGTAGGAGGAAAGTACAGGCGAAACATGTAACCAATACCATTGATTCTCTGCACCTTCTAATCTCCCTCTTCTGCAAGAAGTAGTGGAGAAGGGACGTAATATTACAGAAGCTGGGTAGAATCCAGCTTGATTCCCCCCATGGAGCAAGCAAGAATGGGGGCTCTTTTTAGCTATCTTCTTTTTGGACGGAAATCGGTGAATGAGCAACTTCTGGATGAAGGGCTTGAAGAAAGATGTGAAAAGCCTGAAAAGGTTCTGCATACGGCTGAGCCAGCATACGTAGGGGGATAGAGAAAATTCGCTTGTACTGAATAGCTGGCATGGCATAAGCCTCAGGATATTGCCGCAGAAAAGCGTTCACCAACTCGGTATTACCCTCGGGAACGAAAATCACCTCCGGTGGCGCAGCTAACAAGCTGTCTAAGGGGACTTGCCCCATAGGCCTATTAGAATCTGCTCCATAGGGTATAATACCCCCAGCCCGAGCGACAATAGAAGCTATGGGATGATACCGACTGAGTATCTCTCCTGCACCCTCTGGACTAAGGATCAGAACTCTCAGCCGACGGGCGTCTACAAGCTTTGCTTCATACCCTTGCAGAACTCCCATCAAACTATCCGCCACCTGACCGAATGCGTGCATCCCATACACCTCACCCAGCACACGCAAATGCCTAAGCCATTCTTCCATAGATTGGGGACGGAATACGTAAACTTTGGATTCAGGAAATGTTCCGACTTTCTCTAATCGGCTCGTCCAGACCCATTCCACCTTGGCTTTATAGAGGGCGTCTGAGAGCGCTATGGAGTCCTCACAGGATAGGTAAAATACGCGCGTATCCTCGCCGTCACCGTAGCACCCCGCTACGATATACTGATCGAGCTTAGAGCTTCTCCAAAGCGGTAAGGCTTCGGAAGTAGCGATAGCGACCCGCTGAGGGGCCTGAGGAAGGTAGAGTTTTCGTTTCAGATCATCCTGTACTTGGGTCCCAATCAAAGGGGCCGCTTCCCACCAGGTAGGCACTCGACGACAGGCTGGTAGCAGCGCAGCTCCCAGCAGAATCAGCTTCCATGACGGACGGCACATCCGCAAACAAAGCTACAAACCTCAGGAGATTGACTCAGAAGTGATAGCCTGCGAGAAACATAACCGACCCATTGTAGAAGCGCTGATGAGCGGGTATGCGAAAAATATTCACAAGGCCTGTAAAAGCGCGCACCTCAAAGCTCATCTCTCCACGTCTCATTCGGTAGTTATTACCTCCCCCTAACCATACTCCAAGGTCTCCTCGACGAAAATCTACCCGTCCTGGCTGTATAGGCCCTTCTGCTACTATCACTCTCGTCTGCGGTGAAAATCCAAATATTGGCAGAAAGTCCAATCCTTCTAAAGCAACCTGAGTTTGGCCATAGTTGCGATAAAACGCCCTATATCCCACGTGTGCCCCTGCTAAGAGGTAAGAGCGGCTATGTTCCATATTCCAGAAACTAAACTGAAGCAAAATCGGGAGCTCTATGTGGGCCAGCTCCAAACGACCATCATTCGAGATATGAACAACGTACTCATCTCGCACATTCCCGATAGTCGTATCATCAGGATACGATTCTCGTACCAGGTAAGAGGAGTTTCTCTGACTAAAGTAAAACCCAGTCGAGAGCGCCCATCGAGAGGAAAGTTCATACCTCCCCGAGACCCCACCAGTAAAGCCTGGCATCACCACCGCCTTGTCTACCCGCTCAGAAGAGCGGTAGGTGGGGATATTGAGCCCAACTTGAATCCCCCATGCAAACTTACGAGTAGACTGGCCCCAAAGGAAAAGTGTCCCTAAAAGTGCTACCTTTTTCATGATTATACAGGCAAACAAAAAATACGGCCTTTTGTTTATCCGCTCTTAGAGTCCAAAGGCTACCCTTGAAAGCTGTCTCATAAAAACTCAGCTATTCGCCCTTTTATACAACACCTACTCTTAGAAATGCAACCTACTCCACAGAGGTCGGGAAATAAGCGTGATTTTTTCCACGACGCGGATTACCAGCTCATACTAACTCCTGCACGAACTACTCGCCCTAGAAACGGCATATCATTCACACTTAGGTGATCCCATCCATAAGCATTGAGCAGATTCTCCACGCTTGCTGTAAGCAAGATTTGGGTCTGACCTTTCTGCCACAGGGTATACCCGTACCTCAAATGAAGTAGCCAATAAGCTGGCGTGGCGTTTTCCAGATAGATGGTGCGGGATAAACGGGTCTGTCTGGCCGAAGCATAAAGCTCTATACTCCCTTGATGCCGATGATACCGATGGGTATATCGCACCCGTCCAAATAGCGGGTGGATCCAGGGCAAAGGCTCACGCAAGGTTTGATTCCAGCCGAAGGTATAGCCGCTCCATCCTTCTATCAGTGCGTGAGAACGAATCTGAACCGACCCCCTCAGTGTGAAGCCAGTGGTGTAAGCTTGTCCTGTATTCCGCAAGATACGCCAAGCCTGGGGGGTTCTATTCGCAGACGTCTGAGGCTCCATGAAGGTAACCGGTGCAATGTAGTCCCAAATAAAGTTGGTAAACCAGCCGAAATGCACCTGCCAGTGCTCTTCTTCGTAAGCGTACTCTATTTCCGTGCGTAGGAGCTTCTCTGGGTTTAGGGTGGAGCTGCCCATAAGGATACTATTGTCCATGGGAACATAGAGGTAGTATGCGTAAAGCTCGGTATGAGTAGGCGCCCTTGTGCCATGAGAGAGTGAAAGCGCAGCTGTATGTCCAAAGCGATGCCAACGCGTCCGAGTAGCTATCTCATATACAGAAAAAGAACAGCGAGGTTGACTGGCGCCCGCATACACCTCTTGATATGACCGCAGCGGAATGAAGCCAACCGTATCTTCCACCGAAAAGGTGAGAAAGTTCCATCGCCCTTCTGCCTGAAGTAGCCATCTTCCTACTTCGCAGGTGGCTATCAGAGCAGATCCACCTTGATTGAAGCAGATGTCGGCTAAGTTGAGCAGCCTCATAAAACTCTGTCCCTCCTGAAGCGGAATCATGGTCATATCAGCATAAGCCGAGCCTCTAACCAACTCGCTGTGCTGCGCCAGGGAAAAGTTCTCCTTTCTAATCCAGTTGAGCCTCCATACGGCCCCAGCCGTGCGTGTGAGCCCCTTCATAGGCATGTACATGCCAGGCATAATGATTCGATGCTGGATCTCCGATAAGGAACGATTTTCATCCGTCATGTCATGGAAGACCGTACTGGCATACACCCTAAACTCTGAGATGTCCCGCCAAATGTGACCGATATTTATGAGATGCATCGCACTATGATTGGCATCCATAATTAGGGCGGGATAAGCGAGGTGGTAAAAATAATCTCCGAGGTAGCTGC
Organism: Bacteroidia bacterium; assembly: GCA_039630325.1. Classification (GTDB taxonomy): domain Bacteria; phylum Bacteroidota; class Bacteroidia; order SpSt-205; family SpSt-205; genus SpSt-205. The sequence continues at coordinate 19,242 of JBCNVG010000019.1, read as the reverse complement.
CCTCTATTCGATGAGCTTCGGACGGGCTATAGCTCAGGGCTGCGTATACATTGAACTTGCGAAAACTGGGAAGGGATAGCAGGGTATCAGGCGGCCAAGCCGAAATTGGGCGGGGGGACAGCGACCATGCCCCCACTCGGTAATCTCCACCCAATCGAGAAGTCAGAGCTCCGGCCAGCCCCCAGCGCCCTATCTGCCGGCGATGTTTCAGCGTAGCGAACAGCCGATGGTAGTTGTCTCCGACTAAGACCGAAGCTTGCCCTTGCTTCGGCCCGGTGGGGGAAAATAATTCTATGTCGAGCGTGGGAGTACCCCCCCACTTAGTAGCACGCCGCCAATCGACGCCTTCTACGACTGCAGCTTCTAAGAAAGTCAAAACTGGGTCCATTCGATCCACACAAGCTGGCAGCACCCGCATACCCCCGATAGTTATCTGCGTCTGGGTCGGCAGAAATCCTTGATATACCACCTCTTGAGCGAAAGGGACACTCCGATACGCCAGTTGTGTGGCAGGCAGGTAGCGTACGACTTTATCTGCGCTTGTCTCGCCCGAGGTAGAGGAGAGCAGACCTTCTATCCGTACGGTGTCTAAATCATAAATCCTGACGCTGTCTTCTACCTGTCCCCATAGAAGAGACATCAGTAGAAGGACAGAAAAGCGGCGAGTGCTCATGCTACAAAGTTACTACTTCATGTATCTTTGAAAGCTAAAACCAGCCCCTCACCCAGTCCCATATTCCTGCGAAAAATATTCCCCAGACGATCATCGCCAAGGCGAAGCGCTGGACCACCACGCGTCGCGGCGTTCCAAAGACCAACGCAATAGCTGTACCGATGGGCGGACTGAGGAGAGGCGGGGTGAGAAAGGCTATTCCCCATAATCCGTACTTCTGCCAGAGGTAAACCCATTTAGGGGAAGGAGCGTTAGACGAAGGTCGCTGCCGACGACGAGCGATCCATTGGCGAAGCCGGTCTCCCAAATACGTAAAAAACACCACGCCAGCTATACCACCCAAAGTAGTGATTAGGAATTGCTCCCAAAAGGTTAGGTGCATCGCTATGCTCATGGCCACCCCCACCATAAACTTGAAGCCACTCATCAAAAAGATAGAGAAATACTTGAGAAAAAGCTCCCATTCAATGATGGAGCGCTCCATACGCCAAATCCCCCGCATCCCCCAAGCCTGGTACGATGTATGCCTTAGCAGTCAGCTCTTTATCCACGGCAGCGACGTATAAATGAGCCTGGGGCAGGTGCTTTTGTACAGTATTGACGCCGTATTCAGAGGCAATGAGAGCCATAATGTACAGCTGCCGAGGCCGCCCACGCAGGAGAAGGGCTTCATACGACAAAAGCACGCTGCGTCCAGTAGCCAGCATAGGATCAATCAGAAGAACCATTCGTCCCTCCAGCGGAGGAACCGCCAGATAATCTACTTCCACCTGGACTTCCCGATTCGTGAGCTCCGTGCGCCGAGCAGCTACAAAGCCTACATCAGCAAAGTCGAAGGCCTCCATCGCCCCCTCCATGAACGAATTACCTGCCCGCAAAATGCTAATCAGAACAGGAGGCTCTGCTATGACTTGTACTGGGGCTTGCCCCAGGGGCGTCGTGACTTCCGCCTCCAAATAAGGCAAAGTGCGACTAATCTCATAAGCCATTAGAAACCCAGCTCGCTTGAGGTTCCAGCGGAAACGATGACGGTCTTTCTGGAGCTTCTGATTGCGCAGCTCAGCCAGAACCTGCGTAAGCAAGGAAGGACGCTCTCCAAGTACATACAAAGGCATGGAGCGAAGTTATCAAAAGCGCCAAGCAGAGATGAAATAGCGCACTTCCCATTCTCCTCCAAACTGCCTAAAAAATCGCTCTACCCCTGGCAAAGTAGATCCCTGGAAGTCAAAATCTTTCCCTTGGCTATGAGCCAGTAGGATAGCTTCATACAAGAGCCGCGTCACACTCTGCCCAGCTCCCTCTGCATGTGCACTGGTCATGTACCAAACCCGATTCCGTCCTTTCAGAAAAAAGGCCACAGCTTGAAGGGGCGTACCGAGCCCGACTATATGCCAAGCTTCGTACAGGCTGAGAAGGGGCCGAAGCTGAGCCGCCAGTTTCGTGGAGACGCCAGGTGGACGGTGAGCAAGCCACCACTCATACGCCTCTTCTGGGAGGAGAGTTTGCAAAGGCACTTTTTCTACTTGACGCACTTTCCGAAGTAGCTCCTTAGAAGGACTAAACTCTCCTACTCTCAGGACAAAACTGCCATGCCCCTTCACCCGAAAAGAAGTCAGAGCAGGCAGATAACACCACTCTGGCCCAAGGGCCCCTGCGATATAAACTAAGTGCTCCTGCCGAGTCCATTCTACTAAGCTGGAAAGGAGCCGTCGAAGCCAACTATACTTAGCTGCTCGGGTCTCTGGTAGAGGAGCCGCCAGGCGAAAAGGTATCCATGGCACACTCAAAGGTTGCCTGTACAGGCGAATGAGTCCCAATCGTCGCACAGCAAAGGGAATCAAGCAAATCGGTGCGCCGCTCTCTTCGATGCAGATAGCGCTCCACTTCATGGGAAGCCTTTCCCACCATTCCCAGGTATCAAACGGCGCCTCCGAATAGGGCAGTTTCTCCCATATCTCTGCGAGCTCCGCTCCCTCTATCCATCGGGCTTTCACGAGCGACTTGGCTTGGGATGAATAGCTGGCCGAAGAATATCGCCTAAACCTAAGGTGAAGCCTCCTCGCCGCTCCCTACCCAGCAGGACCCAGTGGAAGCCTACACTGAAAGGTCGCGATACACCTGTTTTTCGCAAGCGTAAGTTGAGCTGATGGAGAAATACACTGCTTTCAGCATACCAGCCTGCACTTTGCGTATAGAGTATGCGCAGGGCAAATGCCTCCTGCCAGCTAGTTCGGCGCAGTAGGGGCAAGAGTCGAAAGATAGCTCCCTCAGGTGACCAGTTTAGAATGCCTATGGCACTCCATCTCCCGAGGCTCTCATATGGAGACCATCCCCAGAAATCCCCGTACCCTCTGTGAAGCGGGACGAACATGCTACGGATATACAGGCGATCAGCCCAGGGCGCTGATTGGCTCTGCCAAGCTCCGCCTATCTGCATCTGTAAGCGTCCGAAAGGACTGATAGACAGGGTAGGCTTCACCATGCCAGAAAGCGTCAGTAAGGTCCGATTAGGGAGCCACGCAGACTCTCCCGCTACGTCCACTTGCCAAGTAAGGACTTTCTGGGGCGGAATAAACTGCGTACTCCGAGGGGTCCGAAATAAGCGGGTACCTGGACGCCAAACCACCCATAGAGCGCTGCGCCAGCCTGGATAGGTTTCAGTACCTTGGTACTGCGTAGCGCGGACATCCCATCGTACCTTAGCTTGTAGCTCGATGGTTCGATGGAAGTATTTGCCGCCGCTGATCTCTATGAAAGGGCAGGCAAACCCTTGCCATACGGACTCTCGTCCTGCCAGGCGATACAAGATATTCCACAGCTCTGGGATTTGCACGAAATCAGTAGGTTCTCTGACCTGGAGGCCGCCGGCGAGATGAGCACGCCATTGCGGATAGCTCGAAGTATTCCAGCTTACCTCTGTAGCTGGAAGCAGTCTTCGCCATCCCATTCCGTACCGCCCCACCACTCTGAGCTCCAAAATATTTTGCTTGGCTCTGACCTCCCAGGAAGCCTGCCAAGGGAGCACCCATCCCTCTATCGGCGTATAGCCGATCCACCGCTGGCTCATACTGACCAGGATACTCCCTCCACTCGTGGGTATTCTTTTTGACCATCCGATTCCCTCCTCCGTAAATCCAAAACCGCTCCTACCCTTGGAAGAGGTTGTTTCGCGGGCCGCTACCATTTCTTCGTGGCGGGCGATGTAATCCGCTTGTACAGAATCTAAAGGGGCCGAGCGAATACTATCCCAAAAGGTTGTCGGCGCATTCGATGCTTCTGGAAGCACTCGTACAAACTCTCCAAAGTCTAAGCGGCTCACTCGGAGCGTCTCTGGCAAGGGAAACGCTTTGCTTTGCAGGGTATCGGGGACAGAATCGACCCTGCGCTTTGAGGTTTGTACAGGTGGGGAAGTCGCTTTCTTCCTATCAGGCTCAGAGATAACCAGAACCTGGTACTTCCGGTAGGCTGCATACCCTTCGCCGAGCAGGCTAAGGTCTCCCACCGGAGTGGATACCCGAAATCGTCCTTTGAAACTGACCTCCCCTATTTGATAGCATCCACTTATGGGCACGTAAGTGACTCGCACACCGATGCTATCGGTGTAGCGCAGCGGACGGGGAGCTCGAATATTCCACTCCAGGCCTACGAGGGCATAGGTTCCGTCTGAGATTACCATGTACCCCTCCACACAAGGAGAAACGCTACTCCGAGGCTCTACGGCAACTTGATAGAACAAATTATCCTCGTCCCAATAGCTGCCTATGAGCCGATATCGGTAATATAGAGGGGCATCCCGAGCTAAGGGCAAAATGAAAGCCGCCTCCGTCACGTCTTGTAGAGATAGCCGTTCAGCATACGGATCAAAGCCCTGGAATACCCACCCTCCTAAGAAGCTGTACCGCTGCGTTCCTACGATACGAGAGCGTACAATCTCTTCGTGATATTTGTCCGCAGCAGTGAAGTAAATGTAGGAGAAAGTCTCGCTCATGAAAAGTACATCTTTGTTCTGCGCAGAAGACTGCCTGAGCAAGCGACTAACCAGGGGATTAGGCGGGTCAAACCATCGCAGCGTAAAAAGGGTATAACTCTCAGCACGAAAACTGGGAAGGCAGCGCCGATTTTGGAATTTCATGGTGATAGCTTTGCGAGCTAAGATTTCACCAGGATCTTTTCCTTCTTCAGTGATGATCACTCCCCCCAGCTTCACTTCCTGAGGATACAAAGTAAATGTGTAAAACCTTTTATCTTCCGAACGATATAGGGTATCTCGATGCAACCGATACCCCAAGTGACGCAGTTCTATGATCACTGTGTCAAGGGCTATGGTAAGGGTAAATCGGCCTTCAGCACTACTTACGGTTTGAAAGCCAGTCTGAGGCAGCCGAACAATGACATGCCCTAATGGCTCACCAGTATGGCTCCTCACCTCCCCAGAAATAGAAAAAATCTGCCCCCATGTAATCCCAATCATCAAGAACCAGCGCACTCCTCAAAGGTAGCACATCCACCGAGAGCCTCGATTTTTCCGAATGAATATCCCAATAGTTTATGAGCTGATGTGAGCAATTTTACATAATCGGACGAGCCCTGTTAGAATCCTCCCCTATGAGAGGCCTTATTGATAGAAAACACCTCAGATATCTCAGCTCGCATAGAGCGGGGCTTATCAGCCTCAGCCGACCTTTCAGGCAACCATCTACTCTTCCACCGCCGATATTCTAAGCGTGCCCATAAGCGCAGTACTCCCCACCAACCCCATTTTTCTCGAAGGTATTTAAGCGTACTGGGTAGCGAGGACCAAAAGTACGGCGAAGTCTCTACCGAAAAGCTTGGCTCCATGTAGCAGTTTATGACGCAGCCTTCGCAAAACGAAAACCTTCCCTCCAACTGGCGCAAGTGCTGAATGGGGGGGGAATAAAATAGGTCATAGAGCCGACCTCGGATAGGAAACCTGTACCCTCGCTCATGAGCATGGTAGCACGGAAGCAGTAGCTCATCGGCAGGAGAGATGACCACCACAGCGGAGGCGGCGCGGCATACAGGTGCATACGGGGTATTTCCGCCATTTTCTCGCAATCTCAGGAAAGCTTCATTTAGGTAGATGTAAGGGCGACGCGCCCATCGGCGCAACTCCGCTATGATTTGGGGTGAAAGGCTGGACTCTCCTACTTGATTATATGCGAAGACAGGATTGAGAATAAGTATCAGCTTATAGGGCTCGGCAAACTGCCGATAGACCGCCTCTATATCCCTCCAGTTTTCGGAAGTGACGGTGAAAAGAATATCTGGCCGTTCCCCCAGTCGGCGTGCCACCTGGATACTTTCCTGCACAAAATCAAAGCAAGGCACACCCCCTCGCAACGAATCATGCTTCTCCGCCGTAGCTGCATCCAAGGAGAAATGAAGCATGTCCACTTTCCCTGCAATCTCTCGCGCCCGCTTGGGGTAAAGCAAAGTGTTGGTAGTCACAGTAGTGAGGAACCCCATCTGCTGCGCCATATCTAAAAACAATGGAAGCTGCCGATGCAGGAGCGGCTCGCCGCCGGTAAAGTCGATGATTCGAACCCCTAACCGCCGCAGGTCGCGCAGATTCTGGGCAAAGTGTTCTAAAGTCACATACGGCGAAGGCTTCTCCCAAATATCGCAGAAGCGGCAGGCAGCATTACAGCGGTAGGTCAAATAGTAGTTGCAGAGGACTGGGCGAGAAGTAAGCCGCATCGATCAAGGTATGCCAATATCCTGCGGGGTAAGCCCGCCGAAGCTACCTGAGGAGAGAAGGAGGATAACCCCTGGCCTTTGAGTAAAGGCTTCTCGGAGGGCTGCTTTCAAGCTCTCAACCTCATAAAACCAGCGGATACCTTTCCCCTTTCCCAAGGCTACTTGTAAGGCCTGCGGATCTGATCCCTTTTCCCATGCAATCTTTTCATCCAAGTAGATCCAAGACTCCCCTTTCGCCGAACGCAAAACCTTCTGATACTGGGCAGCGTACACTGGCTTCAAGCTACTGTAGGTATGAAGCTCAAGAACTACTGTCAGCGGAAGCTTAGGAAAGGTTTCTTGCACGGCCTCTATCACCGCTTGAACCTTACTGGGGGCATGCGCAAAGTCTCGTACTACTACTTTATCCGAACTTTGATACCACACCGTTTGACGCTGAAAAGGCAGCTCAAATGTGCTCAGGATCTCTGCAAACTCTCTATCCTCCACAAAAAACTCCTGCAAGACTCGCCACACTGCACTGGCATTGAGGACATTATGTCGGCCCCAGAAACGCACGGGAATGACTCGCTGCCCCAAACGCACAAACCATCGTCCGCCTTTTTGAATGTAAGGCAGCCCTTGGTAGGGAATAGCTGTCTGCCAGCCCGGACGCAATACTTTTTCAACAAGCATCTTGACCGTTGGGTCCGTAGCATTGTAAAAGCAAATCCCCCCCTTTGGCAGATTCTGCAAGATGTGTTCAAAAGCCGAGAGGTAACTTTCAGGCGTAGGATAGACATTTATGTGATCCCATGCGATACCGGTTAGGATGAGCCAATGGGGCTGATAGACAGCAGCTTTGGGTTGGGGATTGAGGACCGAAGCAGGATACTCATCCCCCTCAAATATGAAGGTTGGAGCCTCGCTGAGGTGAAAGGTAGTGGACAAAGCAGGCGTAGGTGCTCCTATGAGCCAATCCGTAGGAATGCCCAGCCGCTGAAAGGCATAAATCAGTAAGGCCGTCGTAGTCGTTTTTCCGTGGCTACCTGCGACGACGATTCGATGCTTTTGCCGGGCGGCCCGAGCCACGAAAGTAGGCATATCCCAAATAGGTAGCCTGAGCTCTTGGGCGCGCAGGAGTTCTGGATTGTCGGCGCGAGCGTGCATTCCTAAAAGCACGAAGCTTAGCTCCGAGCTAATGCGTTCGGGAAACCAGCCCTCCTTCTCGGGAAGGAGCCCTTTCTCCGAGAGGCGGCTTCGGGCTGGATCCTCAATCCGATTGTCCGAGCCTGTAACGATATACCCTGCCGATTGGAGGTGGATAGCCATGGCATGCATGACGCTTCCGCCAATCCCAATGATATGCGCCCGCTGCACCTAAGCAAAGATATTGCTGGACTCTCAGACGCTATGGACCCTCAAGGCACTGGCGAGAAGAACTCCACGACTTTTTGCAGAGTCTGACAGAGGTGATCTATTTCGGTAGGCAGATTGTAAAAGGCGAAGGAGGCTCGGACGGTGGCAGCGACGCCCAGGGCATCCATCAGGGGCTGCGCGCAGTGATGGCCGACCCGAACGGCAATCCCAGCTTGGTCTAAAAAGGTCCCCACATCGTGGGGATGGATATCTCCAAGGGTGAATGACCAGAGGGCCCCGCGCGGACGCGCCGTTCCATACAGTTTGAGAGAGGGGATATTAGCTAAATGCTCTTCTGCATACTCCATCAAAAAGCTTTCATACGCTTGAATAAAGTCCCATCCGACTTGACGAGTGAGGTACCGAATAGCCTCGGCGAGTGCTATCGCTTCCGCAATAGCAGGAGTTCCCGCTTCAAACTTAGCAGGAGGGGGCGCGTACAGAGTTTTTTCCCAACTCACCCGCCGAATCATATCACCTCCGCCTTGATAGGGAGGCAGCTTTTCGCCCCATGGCCAGCGTAAGTATACTACGCCGATTCCCGTCGGCCCATAGAGCTTGTGCCCTGAAAAGACTAAGAAATCAATCCCCCATTCTTTGACCGAAATTGGACGATGAACTACCGCCTGACAAGCATCTACCAGTACGGGGATATTTCGCTGGCGAGCCTCCTGAGCTATCTCAGCAATCGGCATTTCCGTGCCTAAGACGTTGGACATAGCCGTGATAGCTATCAAGCGCGTACGAGGAGAAAGCGCTGCTCGGAAGCGTTCCCAATCAAATCCCCCATCTGCCTGAAGAGGAATAGGTCGCAGTTGGATCGGGATTTCTTCAGCTACGAGCTGCCAAGGGACTATGTTAGCGTGGTGCTCAGCCTCCGTGAGGAGAATCTCATCGCCTGGACGAAAGTACACTCGCCTGAGCCCCTGCGCAATTAGATTTACCCCTTCAGTCGCCCCTCGCACGAAGACAATCTCCCGAGCTGACTCTGCCCCAATAAATTCAGCAACTGTCTCTCGAGCTGCTTCATACAAGGTAGTCGCCTCCTGGCTCAGCCAGTGTACCCCCCGATGAATGTTAGAGTTGCGCTCTCTGAGAAAGTGCGCAAGGGCTTCTATCACGACAGAGGGCTTCTGGGCGGTAGCGGCATTATCCAAGTAGATGAGTGGAAGCCCACGGGGATGCACCTGCCTAAGTATGGGAAAGTCTCGACGCAGCCGCTGAGCTTCACGAATGAGGTCTTTCATTCAGACTAAGTCTAAACAAATATACACCATTTAGGCGGCTCCAAGGCAATGAGTGTATGTTTGGCTAAAATGAGGCTCACCTGGCTAGTAGGCGGAGCAGTAGCGGCCCTGCGGATGCTGACCGTGCGTAGAGCCATAAATGCCGGACGCGTGTGGGGAAGCTACCTTCTAGCGCGATATCGTCTGGCTTGGTCCCCCCCCAAGTATCCGCTCTTTATCGGCGTTGAGCCTACTACGGCCTGCAATCTGCGCTGCCCCCAGTGCATTTCTGGTTTGCGCGCCTTTTCGCGACCTACTGGGCGATTAGATCCTATCCTCTTAGAAAACCTTATATCGGAGCTTCATCCCTACTTATGGGGCGTGCTATTCTACTTTCAAGGTGAGCCGCTCCTCCATCCAGATATTGGCAGACTGGTGCTCATCGTGAGTCGCCACCGTCTCCTTTCCTCCATCAGCACAAATGGCCATTTTCTCTCGGAGGAGAAATGCTATGAACTAATCGCAGCAGGACTAACGCACCTGCGCATCTCCATAGATGGAATGTCTCCACAGACTTACACTGAGTACCGAGTAGGAGGGGATTTAGCGACTGTGCAGGCGGGTATACAGCGCCTTCTAGAGATGCGACGGGCTATGCGCAGCCGTTTCCCCCTGGTGGAGCTGCAGTTTATCGCCTTTCGGCACAATCAGCACGAAGTAGAGGACTTTCGCCGATGGGGGCGACAGATAGGAGCTGATTTGACACGAGTCAAAACCGCCCAGATTTTAGATCTTACCCCCGAAGCCTACGAGCGATGGATACCTGAAAACGCTGGACGCTACATCCGAGCCGAAGACGGTACCGTGCGATTGCGAGAGCTTATTCCTAATCGCTGCTGGCGGCTCTGGCGGTCTGCCGAGATTACATGGGATGGACAAGTACTGCCTTGCTGCTTTGACAAAAACGCTGAATACGCATTCGGCTCGCTTGCCGATAGCTCCTTCCTGGATATATGGCACCGTGCTCGAGCAGAAGATTTTCGTCGACAGGTTTTTCAGGCACGAGAAAATATAGATATTTGCCGAAACTGCACAGAAGGCGTACGCACATGGCTATGATCCGCTTCCATCGAGAAGGGCGAGTATGGATTGCCGCAACCTTCCTAGTAGGAGCTATCCTGGCTTTGCTCGTATGGAAGCTGGACCCACCACTTTGGCTCTCCCTCCTATTTGGAGGTCTCTGGGTGGCATGGACTGCCCTTCTTTTGAACTTTTTTCGGTATCCGCGCCGCCATTGCCCTGCTGAGCCCAGCATCGTGTACGCCCCCTGCGACGGAAAAGTAGTAGAAGTCAAGCGTACCTTTGAGCCCAAGTACTTCCAGACTGAGATGATGCAGATTAGCATTTTCATGTCCCCACTGAATGTACATGTCAACTGGGCCCCAGCCGCAGGCATCTTGCGTTTTAGAGACTACAATCCAGGAGCTTATCTCGTGGCCTGGCATCCTAAATCTTCGCTCCTAAATGAGCAGAGCTTCTTAGCCATAGAACATGACACCACTCGCTGGTATGCCATGCGGCAGATTGCGGGGGCCTTGGCACGACGCATTTGTACTTACCCCACTATTGGAACCCCCCTTCAAAGCGGAAACGAAATCGGATTTATCAAGTTTGGATCCCGGGTGGATGTCCTTTTGCCCCTCACCGCAGAGATATGCGTCCGTCCAGGTGATCGAGTCCGTGGCGCTCTCACCCCAATCGCCTATTGGTAATGCATATCGCCTTCGCTGGGAATATCGGCTCTGGAAAGACTTATGCCACCTATATCTTAAGCCAGACCCTTCGATACGAGGCAGCCTATGAAGATGACAAAGAGAACCCCTTCCTACTGGACTTTTATCAAGACATGGTGAGATGGGCTTTTCCGATGCAGATTTATCTGCTCAATCGTCGCCTCGAGACTACGCTGACTATTCAAAGTAGCGGCAAGGATTATGTTCAAGATCGTACATTGTACGAGGATGCAGAGGTATTTGCGCCAGTGCTGCGGGATATGGACATTCTCCCTGCGCGGGAATATGAAGTGTATCGGGCGCTTTTTGATAAGATAGCTTCCCTCGTGCGCCCTCCCGATCTCCTGGTATATCTCCGAGCTTCGGTGCCTACCTTAGTGGAGCAAATCCTGGCTCGTGGGCGCCCATACGAGGAGAATATCAGCTTGGAATACCTGCGTAAGCTCAATCAAGCTTACGATGCCTGGTATGAGCGCTACAATCGCGGCCCTAAAATGTACATCTCCGTCGATGACCTGCATGGCCGTGAAGATGGCCCCGCCCGCATGGTAGACCAAATCGTGCGCCGAGTTGTTACGCTCTTCTGATGCGACGCGCCTTTACCGTAGCTATTAGCCCTTGCCCTAATGACACTTTCATATGGGGAGCCCTTGCGCTGGGACAGATCAAGTTGCCCTTCCAGCTCACCTTCCTCTACGAAGACATCCAGACCCTCAATCGTCTCGCCGCTGAGGGAGCCGCCGATATCATCAAACTCTCCTTCTTTCAATATGCCCTGCTTCCCCCCCGAACTTATCGTCTCCTATCAGTAGGAGCCGCTTTGGGGTACGGCGTAGGCCCTCTCCTGGTAGCTCGCTCCTACCTTTCACGCAGGGCGCTGACTAAGTCTCGGATCGGCATTCCAGGAAGAGGCACAACCGCTTATAGCTTATTGCGGTTTTTCTTGCCAGAAGCCGAAAATCTCGTAGAAATGCGCTATGAACAGCTCATGCCGGCCGTAGCGAGAGGAGAGATAGACGCCGCAGTGATTATCCACGAGAGCCGCTTTACCTACTCTGAGTGGGGACTGGTGTGCTTGCAGGATCTAGGAAGCTACTGGACTGAAAAAACAGGCTATCCTATTCCGCTTGGGGGAGTCGCTGTGCGTCCCTATGTCCCTAAGCATCTCATAACTATGGCTTTGCGTCGCAGTGTAGCTCTGGCTCGCAAGGGAAAGGTAGCCAATCTCAGTTCGTATATCAGCTACTACGCGCAAGAGATGGACCCAAAAGTTCAGGAGGCTCATATCCAGCTCTATGTGAATCAGTTCAGTTATCGGTTAGGTCCCCTCGGAAGGGCTGCTCTGCGGTATTACATCCGATGGGTGCGAGGCCTGGATAAAGCCGGACTTTTACGCTGACTTCACACTGAGCGTCGTAATTTGCCCTGATCCATGATAAACCGCAAAGTGCTCGTCGTGGACGATGAGCCCGATGTGCTTGAGATTCTCTCTTACAATCTCAAGCAGGAGGGATATGAACCACTTTTGGCAGAAGAAGGTGAAACCGCCCTACGCTTAGCCCAGCAGCACCATCCAGCGGTCATCTTGCTGGATATCATGATGCCAGGGATAGATGGGCTGGAGATATGTCGGCGCCTGCGCAAGCTGCCCGAAACGCGTGAGAGCTATATTATCTTTCTAACCGCCCGCTCAGAGGAATTTGCTGAGTTAGCTGGATTTGAAGCCGGAGCAGATGATTTTCTCATCAAGCCTGTGCGTCCACGCTCTCTTCTCAGCCGGCTCAAAGCCCTTTCTCGGCGCGCTGTACCCCTGCAAAAGATTCAGTTCCCTGGCCTGGAAATCGTCCCCGATGAATACGCTGTGCATAAAGAGGGGCAAGTAATTCCGCTCTCTAAGAAAGAGTTTGAACTGCTATTTGTATTAGCAAGCCGGCCGTATAAGTACTTCTCGCGAGATGTTCTACTGGATCGCATTTGGGGGAATGACACGTATGTGATTCCACGGACGGTAGACGTACATATTCGCAAACTGCGGGAAAAAATCGGCGCAGAATACATAGAGACGCTCAAGGGAGTGGGTTATCGGTTTGTACCTGAGCCACAAGCGAAAGAGTAAAAAAGGTTCTTCGAGGGTTCCCTTCATACCCTCCTCCTAAGCAGCAGGCTATTACTCCAGGTGTATTTGCCCCACGGAAGTGGATTACTTGCCAATCAAAAACAGCGTAGGGGCTTTCGGTAAGCTAATGGGTTCCCATGACCCTACTGGCTGGGTACGCACAAATCCCGAAGCTGCGGTCAAATGATGCGCAACACACAAATAGAGGGTCGGAGGGGCCATTTGAAGGATCTCTCGAAGGAGATCGGTATTTCGGGCAGGGGACTCCATGAGAATCTGTGTCATATGATGCGCCTGTGAAAAAACTTTCCGTAAAAACTGGTGCCGCTCCCGCTTGGATATGGGAGGGTAGCCCCAAAAAGTAAATGCCTGCCCAGCCAAGCCAGAAGCTGCCAGCGCCAAGGTCACGCTACTCGGCCCTGCCAGTGGAATCACCGCGTATCCTTCGGCATGCGCGCGGCGGACGACGGTCATGCCAGGATCAGCCACCCCTGGTAAGCCCCCTTCACTCAGCAGGCCAGCTGCATGGCGATGCGAAAAAACCGCCTCATAAGCCTCAGGCGACCAATCGCCCAAACGGCTGTCGTACTCATAGAGCCGAACCTCATCCAAGTGTCCTACCCTGGACAAAACGGCGCGGGCTCGAGCGATTCGCTCGACGAAGAAGTACCGCAGTTCTCGGGCGACTGCTCCCCACTGCTCGTACATCCAGTAGGCTGCTTCTCGGCTGAGAGGCATAGGGAAAAGGTAGAGTCGCATCGGTCAAATATCGCTATCCACACCGCATCCACTGCGCCTGTACAGAGGCTGTTTATCATCCGAAGCGATCGGGCGGGTATCTTTGCTCCATGCGTTTCATTTGGAGTATTCCCCTCCTCCTGACGATAGCTTGTACTGGAACCTCCGATCCTTCCCAAAACGAAGAACCCCCTCTCTCTAATACCATAGCCCGTTCAGAAGTCCGAGTGAAAGAAAAATGGCGCCCCCTCGTGAAAATCAGTAGCAAAAAGCCGCAGAAAACCCCACCTTTCAAAGTGTCTGGAAAAGAGTGGAAGGTCCACTGGAAAAACAAAGAACAAGGTGAACTAATCCTAATCCTATACGATGCCAATAACCCCGATTACTCGGAGATTCTAGCCAATACGTCGGTTCCCGATGAGGATGTCGTGTATCTCACTGGCAAGGGACGCTACATATTAGAGGTGGTAGGTAAGCAGCCCTACGAGGTTTATGTAGAGGAACTCAGATAAACCGATAACTTTATCCACACGAAGCGTCGCACTCGCATATTGAGTGCGTATTTTTGTAGAAACGATGATGTATGCGAATGGCTCTGCTCACAGCTTTGTGCTATACACTTCTGTTGTGGGCACAGCCACGACTGCGTCCTTTGGCCGGAACCTATCTCCGTCCTGTAGAAGGAGAGGCGATTACTCCCCCTCCCATTCAGTTTCCCAAGCTATTTAGCAACAAAAAAGCCTCTGAATCGCCCCAATCTCGAAAACTGCTCAAAGCTTTGGCCCAAGCCGAAGCAGAAGAAGATATTCGGCGGATAGATTCGCTTTTGCAAGCGTATGTGACTCAGTTTTCGGTATATGACTTTCGGGACACAATCGCTCTCCAACTGCTCTGGCGATGGGCCCAAGTGCGTGAGTACTTAGGGGACACCCTCAGCAGCAGCCATCTGTATGGGCTCTGCCTTCGGAATATGCATAATGCTCCCTCCGAAATACGGGTAGCTTATCGTCGACTGCAGGAAAGGTGGCGCAGTGAGTGGGTGCCCCTAGAGTATTACAAGAAGATTGTTCGCCTTCGTCAGAAAATAGATACCCTAGCTCCGCCTAAGGGCGTCTTGCTTAGTCTGGGCCCTCATATCAACTCCCCTTACCCTGACTATGCGCCGTATATGCATCCTTCTGGGCAGGTGCTCATCTTTACTTCTCGGCGCGAGCAAGTACTCACCGCCTTAGACCCCGACCAACTGCGAAACGAGGACCTGTACTATGCCCAGAAAGACATCGTGCGCGGCGGATTCCGCCCAGCCGAGAAATTCCGAGATATCATCAATAGCCCCTACAACGAAGGCTCTGCGTGTCTAAACTCAGATGGAACCCTACTCATATTTGCCCGCTGTGATGCCCCCGATGGCTATGGCTCCTGTGACCTGTATGAGTCCCGCTACGTAGAAGGCCGATGGACTGCCCCTCGGAATCTTGGCCCTATCCTCAACTCCAAATATTGGGACTCGCATCCTTTTCTGGTTGGAGATACCATTTTATTCTTCGCTTCTAATCGGCCCAGTGGATTTGGTCAATCGGACATCTACATGTCCCAGCGCCTACCTGACGGCAGGTGGTCTCCACCCCAAAATCTTGGACCTCTCATCAATACCCAGGGTGACGAGGTCACCCCCTACTACTATGAGCCCTACCAGACGCTCTATTTCAGCTCGACGGGACAGCCCATCAGCTATGGAGGCTACGACATATACAAGAGCCGATGGGTAGGCTTTTGGGAAGAGCCGAGGAATCTCGGTCCCCTCGTCAATACCGACGGAGACGAGTACTATTTCACCATAGACGGGCGCGGCAATAAAATCTATTACGCCCGAGCTGGACGGAGAGACCCCCGAAACTTTGATCTCTACTCATTTGAGCTGCCTATGGAAGCTCGCCCGGACGCTGTCACAAAACTCTCTGGTTATCTAATAGACTCTCTCACTGGACAGCCTTTGGTCGGCATTGTGATTGCAATAGACCTCACTCAAGGAACCGAAATCACCCCCGTTTTCGCCAATAAGTACGGCTACTTTGAGTTCATGCTGGTTCAGAATCGCCAATACCAACTGATGGTTTTAGACACGCACTTGATTCGCATACCTGACACAGTAGCCTTGATAGACGATCAAACTTATTCCCTCTTTCTGACGACGGCGGAGCTCCAGCGCCCCTACGTGCTGGAAAACTTAGAGTTTCCTACTAACAGCGCCGAGATTCCTCCTGAGTCCTATGCACGATTAGACTTTATCGCTGGATTTTTGTCCAAGTATCCTTTCGTAACGCTGCGGGTGGAAGGGCACACAGACGCCACTGGGGACCCAGCCCATAATCGCAAATTATCTCAGCAGCGAGCCGAAAATATTCGCAACTACCTCCTTCAAGCCACAGGTCTACCGCCGGATCGCATCATTGCAAAAGGCTACGGACCAGACCGCCCCCTCCTTCCTAATACCACAGAGGAAAACCGCGCCCGCAATCGCCGAGTAGAATTCATCTTAGAAGTGCCTCCCGAAAAGCTCATGCTGATGCGAATGGACTTCATATTCGGAGAGGAATGGGACCTCTATCCGATGGAAACCGCTCCAGAGGAGCCGGAAGACTACCTGGTAGACCCAGAATTTGCCCTCCCCGAGATAGAGCTGCCAGACCTAAGTGATGAGTTTGAAGCTCCTATATCTCGAGAGTTTGACCCTCCCATGCTCCCCGAAGAAGACCAGGACGAAAAAGAAGAAGATGAGAATCCATAGGTCAGAATAGTTCCCAGAAAAGAAAGCCTGAGACACAAACCTCTTCTGACCTGCTAACTTTGCCCAGTGAAGCTGTACTTCGAGAAATGGGGGGAAAGCACGCCAGCTTATTTTTTTCTACACGGATTTCTGGGAAGCGGAGATAACTGGCGTAGCATAGCCAAAAGTCTGAACCTTCCTGGGGCTACCTATCTCATAGATATGCGCAATCATGGGCGGTCTCCTCATGCCCCCTCTCATCGCTACCCTGACATGGCCCAAGACCTCATAGAACTCATGAATGAGGAGGCCTTAGAGAACGCCCACATGCTTGGCCATTCTATGGGGGGAAAGGCAGCTATGTACATGGCGCTTCACTTTCCAAAACGAGTGCGTTCCCTTGTCGTCGTAGATATAGCTCCCCGCGCCTACTCTGGCGGACATGAAACCATATTAGAAGCCTTATCGCAGGCTAATCTGCAGGTGTCCCGTCGCGAAGAGGTAGAAAAACAGCTCGTAGACAAGATCCCAGAAGAAGGAGTTCGGCTTTTCCTGCTCAAGAATCTTGCCAGAGATGCGGATGGACGATTTTATTGGCGATTAAACTTACCCGTACTAAGCGCCGAATATCGTCATGTAGTAGCTGAAATAAGTGGCCAACCGTACCTGGGGCCGGCGCTTTTCTTGCGCGGAGAAAGATCCAGGTATATTTCCCGAGAAGACGAGCGGGAGATATATCGTCTTTTCCCGCATGCCCGCATAGAGACGGTTCCGATGGCAGGGCATTGGGTCCATGTGGATAATCCGAAAGCCTTGCTTAGCCTTCTTGAACGGTTTTGGAAAGGGGAAGCAGGCTAACACACCATCTGCGGCATAGAAGAGGATCATCTTTCCTAATCATACTTTTGCCAATAACCTAAATATCACAGCTTCTGAGGAGAACATTCCGTAGAATATATAGAGACAAACTTAGCTTGAAAGCTTATCGACAAGGGTGTGAGAGTTTTTGGTATGTTTGTAGCATGGAACATAGACAGGCATTTGCAATAGCAATATTAGCCGTATTTACAGCGGCATATGCTCAGCGAGTACCTGATAAGGCACCCGAAAGAAGAGACTCAGTCCCTACTGAGACAACCCCTTCACATCATGCTCTACCAAAACTTTCAAATCGAAACTGGGAATATAAACCCAAAACCACAAATCAGTCTCACAAGTATGATTCCAAAACTTATTGTTCTAAATGCAGACGTTACCACTACAAGTATAATCGTCATCACTGATAAACTCGCCATCGTAGAAACTACAGGAAAACAGACACGCATACCATGAGCCAGGTAAAAGCGGTTGAACTTCCCGGCGGCCTCACCCGAGAAGCCATACTCAGGGACTATTTCATTGGTCATTTGAGTCGCCAGATGAGCCTCATTGGGGGCGCACAGAGGTCTCACTGGTAAAGCGAAGTTCGGCATCTTTGGCGATGGAAGGAGCTGCCGCAGCTGGCTATGGCTCATGCCTTTCAAGCAGGAGATTTTCGCTCAGGATATTACAGGGATCAAACGTTCACGCTGGCGCAGGCCTTCTCACCCCAGAGGCTTTTTTTGCCCAGCTATATGCAGATCCAGATCCGGAACGTGAAACCAGCCTCCGCCGGACGACAAATGAATAATCATTTTCGGTCAATCCCCTTTCTGAATGAAAAAGGTGAGCGGCTTCCCTTAGCTCGGCTGAAAAAATAGCGTCTCGGAAATGTCTCCCCGACCGCCAGCCAAAATGCCTCGCCTAGTAGGCCTGGCCTGGGCATCGGTGCTATATCGGCATCTGCCTGAGCGAGCCCACCTGAAAGACTTTTCAGATCACGGCAACGAAATCGCTTGGGGCACCATCGGAGATGCCAGTACGAGCGAAGGGCTTTTCTGGGAGGCTATCAATGCCCTGGTCGCCCTGCGCGCACCAGCCATCATTAGTGTCTGGGACGATGGGTATGGTATCTCCGTCCCCGTTGAATTCCAAACTGCTTAAGGGAAGCATTTCAGAGGCCCTAGCGGCATGCACTCCTGCTTTGGAGATTCGTACGGTGAAGGGATGGGACTACCCCGCCTTAGTTCAGGTCTATCAAGAGGTAGCCCAGTTAGTGCGGAAATCCCACATTCCTGCTCTCATCCACGTTACTTAACTCACACAACCTCAGGGCCATTCCACCTCTGGAAGCCACGAACGTTACAAATCCTCGGAACGTTCAAGGAGCGAGCCCACGATGGACTCCTCAAAATGCGCCACTGGCCGATCGAGCAAGGATTAGCCACAGCCCAGGAACTGGATGCAATCGAAGAGGAAGCCCTCAGCCGCCCGAGCCGCCCGATCGGTGCCTGCCTGGGAAAGCTATATCCGCCCGATTCAGGACTTCCAGCGACGAGCTCTGAGCCTCATGCCTCCCTCCGAAGAGCGCACAGCCCGAGCAAACTTAAACCCACCGAACTATCGTGGTATTTGAAATCCTTCATCGCAGCATACGAAAATACCGCTCAGATCCTCAGGGCAAAGCTCTTAGGAGACTTTACCAGGAAATGTACCAGGAGATAGAGAAGCGATACGACACTTGGTTATATACTGGCACCGCACTGCAGGTTCCCGAAGTGCCCGCTCGCTATCCTGCTAATCCCGAAAGGGTGGGAAGGTTTTCGAATCATCAATGCCTGCTTCCGAGAAGCTCTGAGGCGAGATCCGAGGGTAGTCATCTTTGGCGAAGATGTAGGAAAGCTGGGCGATGTCAATCAAGGCTGCGCAGGTCTCCAAGCTGAGTTCGGGCCGCT
>JBCNVG010000018.1:0-12832 GCA_039630325.1 Bacteroidia bacterium | reverse complement strand
GGTACGCCAAGGGGGCGGCGAGAAAGCACATGCTCGTATAGCTGCCCAAGGCAAATGGTCAGCTCGGCAGCGGATAGACTACCTTCTCGATGATCCAGCCGAGGCTGTGGAAGTTGGGCTATTTGCGGGGTATGAGCTATACGAGGAAGCCTGCCCTGCTGGCGGTGTAATAGTGAAGATCGGTAAGGTTCAAGGAGTGCCCTGCGTTATCGTAGCCAACGACCCTACCGTCAAGGCCGGCGCCTGGTTCCCTATCACAGCCAAGAAGAACCTCCGAGCCCAAGAAATAGCCATGCAAAATCGCATCCCTATCCTCTACTTAGTTGATAGCGCTGGCGTATATCTCCCTATGCAAGATGAAGTTTTCCCCGATAAGGAGCATTTCGGACGCATATTTCGCAATAATGCCGTGATGAGCGCCATGGGGATTCCGCAATATGCCGCCATCATGGGGCCCTGCGTAGCTGGTGGCGCGTATTTGCCAATTATGAGCGATGAAGCGATTATTGTAGAAAAAACCGGTTCGGTATTTCTCGCCGGGCCTTACTTAGTCCAAGCCGCCATCGGAGAAAAAACGGATGTAGAAACGCTCGGTGGGGCTCGTACCCATTCGCAAATCTCTGGAGTGACAGACTACAGAGCTCAAAATGACCAAGAAGCGCTGGACATTCTGAAACGGCTGGTGGCCCAGACGCAGAGGCGCTCAACTTTCAAGTGGGAAAGGCAGACCCCTCGTCCCCCGCGCATCCCCCCTGAAAAAATCCCTGAGCTTCTGCCAAAGGACCCCACACGCCCCTATGACATGTACCCTGTGATTGAAGCCCTCGTAGACGAAGGCTCCTTCACTGAGTACAAAGCGGAATACGGGAAAACAATCATTACAGGATACGCCCGATTAGACGGTTGGCCGATCGGCATCGTTGCGAATCAGCGCACCGTGGTCAAATCGGGCCGAGGTGAGATGCAGTTTGGCGGCGTAATCTACTCAGACTCCGCGGACAAAGCGACTCGCTTCATCTTGAACTGTAATCAGAAGCAAATTCCCATACTTTTTCTCCAGGATGTGACGGGGTTTATGGTCGGCACCCGTTCTGAACACGGCGGCATCATCAAGGATGGCGCTAAGATGGTCAATGCCGTGGCGAATAGCGTCGTCCCCAAATACACCATAATTATTGGCAACTCTTATGGGGCAGGCAACTACGCCATGTGCGGACGAGCATATGATCCGCGTTATATCGCCGCCTGGCCCACCGCCCGTATCGCCGTGATGGGGGGTACCCAAGCCGCTCAAACCCTCTTACAGACCTATAAGAAAGGGCAGAATCTCTCCCCCGAAGAAGAGCAGCGACTACTTACGGAAATCCGAGAACGCTATGAGCGGCAGATGCACCCCCTTTATGCCGCCGCCCGCCTTTGGGTGGATGAGATTATCTTACCGCAGGAGACGCGCCGCATCCTCTCCCTCCTCATAGAAGCCGCAGAGTGGGGCTATGAACCTCAGTCCTTCCGTACAGGGGTAATACAGACTTAGACTACGCAGAAAGCATAGCAAATCGATACTATGCGGCGACTTATATGGAGCGGAGGATTTGGTAGTTTGCTTTATTTTACATTAACTTTACCATATGCGAGCCGCTATCCTCTCTCTGGCGGCTCTCTGCTGGGCATCAGCGCAGGGGCTCTCAACTGCGCTATACAAGTACTACTCCGATAGCGACATAGCTGAAGTCCAAGAAAAGACTCCCCTTAAGTGAGAGGGGCTCAGGTATGAGTTTTCCGAAAGCTATGAGATCATCGCTCCCTCTGGTGCATCTTCTCAAGAAGTAGAGGCCTTTCGTCGGCAGGTAGACCCGCGCCTCTTTGAGCGGCATGAGACCGAAGACCGGGAGTATCAAGTCGGAAACTACAAGGTCATCATCAAGAGCTTAGAGCGCTGCCGCGCAGAACTATGTGCTCGATTCCCTCAGGCCTGTCATCCTACGCCCACCCGTCCCATCACCTCTAAAGCAGCCGGCCTATGAGATACTCAGGACTTCTCGCGCTAATCGGACTGGGCATCCTCGGAGCCCAGTCATACAACCATCCGACGACAGGGGTGGCTGGAACCTACTCTGGCGGCTGCCAGGTCCATACTTGCTCGGGGACCTATTACGATAATGGAGGACCAGGGGCTAACTATTCAAATGAAGTCTTCGGGGTCTACTGGACCTTCTGTCCCAATGCATCTGATCAGTGCCTAAGGGCTACCTTTACCTCTTTCAGTATAGAAAGTGGATGTCTTGGGGGAAGATGCTGGGTATATCACACTGGCTTTGCTTTAGTGGGGGAACCGTGTTGCTACGACTGGCTGAGGATAGGGAATGGGCCTGCCCAAAATAGTCCTGCTTTATGGTGGAACTGTGGTAATGCTGGCCCGGGTACCGTAACTTCCACAGATAATAGCGGATGCCTGACTTTTACGTTCTGCTCGGATGGAAGTGTTACCCAGTCTGGCTGGGCAGCTACACTCTCTTGTGTCCCCTGTACACGTCAGCCTACTGCGAACTCAGATTGTCAAGGAAGTACAGCGGTATGTTCTAATGGGCCTATAACTGATGCGAGCTACGGGCCAGGTAATACTCCGCAGTGTGGCGGCTGCGTTACAAATGAAAACTACACGAATTTCTACATCTTCCAGTCCCAAGGGGCATCGGGAAATATAGGTCTTCAGATTTGCCCGAATAATGGTTCGGATGATTATGATTTCGCTATTTGGGGCCCCTTCAATACGAATAATCTCAGTACCCTCTGTGGAAGCCTTGGCACGCCTATAAGATGTAGCTATGCAATGTATCCTCAGACATTTCCCCCTCCATGCGGAGCCACGAATGCCTGCACGGGTCTGTATAGCGGTGCTGGCGATAATAGCGAAGGTGTCTGTGGTGATGGACGCGTGAATTTATTGAATGCAACAGCAGGTCAATACTACATTTTGATGATTAATCTTTGGACAGCAGGAGGAAGTGGCTATACGCTTACATGGAACTTGCCTCCTGGAATGAGCTTGAATTGTACGCCGCTATCCCAGCCTGTGGTAGCTTTCCGAGCGGAGGCTATCCGAGGCCAAGGTGTCCTCCTGCGGTGGGGCTGGGACGGCGCCCGCTTAGGAGAAAATGAGCAGCTCATCGGCTGGGCCATAGACCGCTCAGGCGATGGAGGGCTTACGTGGCAGACCTTGGCTCAGCTCCCCGTGGAGATTACCACCTACACAGACCGTCAGCCCTTCATTGGTGAGAACCTCTATCGCCTGCGCTACGGCTATGCTGACGGCCGTACCGAGACTTATATCACCTCTCAGCGCGTAGAGTGGAGCCCTGCTGAGGGGCGCTGGTTCAACGCATGGTATGACAAAACACAGGAGAGCATTCACATTCAGCTATTTGACCAGGGGATGGGAGGTGAAGTTCGCCTCTACACCATAGATGGGCGATTGATAAAGACGCTACCCGTGGAGCCTTCACCTTTCCTGTCAGCGGTAGGATTTAGCATTCTCAATCCTGGAACCTACATTGTAAGCTACCGTGAACAAAACATAGCAGTACCCGTCATGAAGTGAGCTACCGCCTCCTATGTAATACCTCTCGCAGCGAGGGCGCATGGGGATTTTTTCTGCTATTATCTAAGGGAACAGCCGAAGAAAGAAAAATGAGAGTTCCTCAAAATCACTCCTTTATCGCCATAAGACGGAAAAGGAGAAGGAGATATTACCTTACTCGCTGTCTTTTTCGGCGGGTACGACTTCTAATGGAATATTGACCGCTACCTCCCGATGCAGCCGAATCTGTACGATATAGTCACCCAAGGCCCGAATAGGCACAGGAAAGTGAACTTGCCGCCTTTCTACTGTATAGCCATGCTCTGCAAGGGCGTTTACGATATGCTGGGGTGTCACTGCCCCAAATAGCTTGCCCTCTTTACCGGCCAACATGGGGATTCGCAGCCGAAGGGAGTTCATTGCTGCAGCAAGCTGTTCAGCGGCAGCTTTTTCTTGAGCCAGCTTATTAGCTATTTGGCGAAGGTGCGCTGCCAAATGGCGCTTCGCTCCCTCAGTGGCCAGCTCGGCTAAGCCTTGGGGCAGAAGATAGTTCCATGCGTATCCTGGTCGTACCCGTACGATATCGTATTTCTGCCCCAGTCCTTCTATATCTGCTCGTAGAATCACTTCTATATTTCGGGCTGCCATAGCTCTCTCACTTGAGATTGTCAGCTACGAAAGGAAGGAGGGCCAAATGCCTGGCTCGCTTGATAGCTCGGGCGAGCTGCTTCTGATACTTCCAGCTCGTACCGGTGATACGACGCGGCAGGATTTTGCCCTGCTCATTGACGAAGTTGAGGAGAAAATCAGGGTCCTTGTAGTCTATATACTTGATGCCACTCTTTTTGAAGAAGCAGAATTTTTTCCGCTGACGCACCCCAGATAGGGCTGCAAGCGCGGGATTAGAGGGCGCCGGACCTATACCCTTATCTATGCTCATGCTTCGGTAGAGATTTGGGATCGTATTTTTTCTTGACGCCGACGATTAAACTCTATGGCATGCTTATCCAGCTTTACTATCAGCTCACGCATGACATAAGGTCTGAGCTGGAGATATCGGCGCAACGAAGCGATAAATGAAGCAGGAGCGCGGAACTCTGTATAGACATAATATCCCGCCTCCTTCTTGCGGATGGGATACGCTAATCGACGAAGCCCCCATATCTCTTGATTCACAATCTCAACATTATTTGCAGCCAAAAAGGACTTGAACTCTTCTAAATATTGGGCATACTCCTCTGGCGTAAGATCAGGAGGCCATATCTGAGTGATCTCATATTGCCCGATTGGGTCTAACCTTGGCATAAGCGGGGCAAAGGTACAAAAAAGCTACACAGAAAATGAAGTGCCACACCCGCACGTTGTGCGCGCTTGAGGGTTATGAAAGACGAACCCTCGGGCCTCGAGCCCCTGAGGATAGTCAATCCGTAATCCATCTATGAGAATCTGATGGGCAGGATGAATGAAAAATGGTATTCCCCCTACTACAATACGCTCTTCTGCAGGATTAGACTCAGAAATCAGGCTCAGTTTGTAAGTTAGACCTGCACACCCACCAGCTTCCACAGCTATACGAAAGCCGAGGGCAGTGGGTGAATCTCGCCATATACGCATGAGCTCCGCCTCAGCCGAAGATGTCAAGGTAAGTGTCATAGGCACTTAGGCTTTTATGGACGAACTAACAAAAATGCGCCCCAAAAATACGGAGCAGAGCGAGCCCGACGCATCGCTCGCTGCGTATTCCAAAAAGCTTCTTCTATAGGTAGTTTTTTACGCAGCCATTCCCCATAAAAGTGAATCATAAAGTCTCGGGTCGCTTCATCCTCTACCCGCCATAAACTAACAACCAAATTGCGTGCGCCCGCTAATAGAAAGGCTCTTTGAAGGCCATATACACCTTCGCCATTTTGAATATCCCCCAGCCCCGTCTCACAAGCCGATAGCACCACAAGTTCAGTATTGGACAAATCCAGAGCAAGCAGTTCGTAAGCATTCGCAATACCATCCCGCTTGACATCCTTAGAACCTACTATCATAGACCGGCCAGCATCTGCCAACAGTAAAGCGGAGCGAAAGAGCGGATTGGCCAAGGCTTCCCCACTCTGAATACCTAATAGACTGCCTACCCCCTCCGAATACGGCAAAAACACCCCATGAGTGGCAATATGAAGAATATACGGCGACACGCTGGTGTAAAGAAGCGTTTCACTAGCCTGAGAACGGGTGTGCAAATACGGGAGTATGGCTTCACTCAGCAGAATATCTCGGATAGCTTTTCCCTCTTCTGCCGTTCCAGGCAAGGCTGGGATATAGACGCTATCCTCAGGTAAGCCAGCCGCATAATCTGGATCCACTATAAGGATTGCTTTACGCCCCTCCCAATACCTAAGCCGCTTGGGCGGCGCAGCCAAACTGGCCAGTCGAGTGTGGTATATGACTTGATACTTATCTACTAAGTATCCCCCTTCGGGCAGTCGGAAGGTGGAGAGATTTATTTGATTGAAGATACCGTCATTAGAAACAAAAAGCTTAGCTGTCCGCGCTGGTAGTACCGCTTGGACTGGCGCCCAATATAACCGATAACTGCTGGTGTCTAACTCAAAGTTGAGTATCGCTTGAGAATACTTGAATGCCCCTGTTGTCTCCAAATATCGTCCACTCGGTAGCATGACAAAAATCGGCCTTTTCGCAGAGGGAAGGGTTACTACTGCATAATACATAAAGGAGTCGCGAGCCAAAGGCAGCCTTAGGCGTATCCAGTCTATAGCTGCACCATTTTCGGGAATAGCTGCTTTAACTGCTCGCCATTGAACCCTTTTCAGCCGAATATCTCCAACGTATTGAGTCAAAACTTTTTCCAGCCGATTGAGCTCCTCCTCTTCTTGGGAAAGATTGATATTCAACTCCTTGAGCTCTTCTTCTGAGTAAGTGTAGAGCCGTACGACATACTCCTTTTGATCCTGCCACTCACGAAATGCTCGCTGAACTGCGGTATCGGGGCTAGCCGATAAACGGGCCCGCAGCTGAGCAGTCTCACTTAGGAGCAAAGCTTTAGTAGTCAAATACACCTCATAAGCTCGAAGCTTGTCATTATCCTTACTATTCAAAAATGAGAAAGCATAATAATGTTCTAAAACTCGCCGAACGCGCACCCAGTAACGGGCTTTTTCATTTTCAGTCAGGCCGTTAAAAAGTTGATCGACTTGGGTGAGGATGAGAGAAACAGCTTGCTCGTAGTTGCGTTTAGCAGAGCTAAGATCTCGAGCAAGCCAATAAAGATCAGCCAATTCAGCCAAGTAAAAAGGATACTCTGGATGCTTTTTCCCATAGATACTGCGCCATAGGTTGAGCCATCGACTGTACTGACGCAGCGCTGACATATATTCACCCTTAGCCCGCAACAACCGAGCCTGATACAAGTATCCACGCAGCCGCGTAGGATGTTTCAGGGGTACCTGCGACTCTAATACACTTTGAGAAGAGCTAATGTAACGGTCTGCCAATGTTAGACTATCAATAGCCAACCAAAGCCCACCAATGTCCAGAGACAAAGATGCATATTCTATGGGGGCCGAACCCTCTACTTTCTGAGCCTCCTCGCCACTTTGCATGAGATAAAACGCAGCTACATCTACCTTCCCAGAAACAAAAGCATTTTCTGCCAGGAGATATAATGTACGAGCCAGCGCAATGGAGGGCTTCCCTTCATACAGAATGCGCTGAATATTCAAGACTGCTTCCAACAAGGCTTTCTGCTTATCGTAGCGCCCCAGCGCATTTTCTACCTTGGCAGCGGCCAAAATAGCATTCACATATCCTGGGGATACTTCTCCAAATAGCTTAGAGTTGATCTCCTTAGCAGTTTGAGCGGCACTCTCGGCTTTGAGGTAATCTCCCGTAGCTAAATAGAATTCTGTTAGACCGATATAAAACGAAGCGGCTTCGGCATCTTGACGCTTACTGCGTTCATAGATAGATGATATCCGCTGATACACTTCTCTTGCCCTAGATAACCTGCCTGTACGCTGATACAATAGAGCCAACCGCAGAAGACCAGCTCCCTCCTCTGCCTCGCCATCGCTGACCCCCTTCTTATACCGCTGGCGGAGGCGAATGGATTCAATATAGTGCTTTTCGGCACCTTTGAAATCTCCCTTGAGCTGGGCGAGATCCCCAAGGGCTTCCTCCAGGGCTATCAGCTCGGGGATCGCTATTCCTGACATGTTCCGAATCGGCGAGTCCACTTCCTTGAGGAGGCTCTCGGCCGCTGCCGCTTCATCCAGCTTGAGAGCCACCTCTGCTGACATAAGACCAGCTCTTAAGTATAGGATATTCCTTTCAGGAAAGCGAAATAATCGCCTATAGCTTTCTCGCTGCCGTTGGAGGAGCGTTTCAGCCTCTTTATAGCGGCCAGCTCTAAGCTTATACTTTGCTAACGAAGACCAGACTGGTAACGCCAAGGGACCTTCCGGATTCCCGAGGGCAGAAAGCACCCTGAATGCTGTATTGAATGCTGAGTCGGCTTGATTGTATTTATAGGCCACCAAAGCAGCCTCACCCAATTCAGCTTGCGAAAGAGCTATTTCTAATGAGGGAAAAGGTATCTCTTCTTCAACCCTTTTGACAGATTGACTGGCATACGAGAGCGCAATAGTACCTCGATATTCCGAACGAGCCACATTAGAGGCCAACCTATGCAGGCGTGCTCCCTTGATACCTGTAGCATTAGAGAGACGTAGGCTGAGAAGGTTTTCAGAGAGGAGAGGCCGCTGAACCATCCCCGCAATCATATGGAGATGTTCCAGCGCCTCAATCGTGGCATAACTCGTAGGCAGATCAGCAGAACGCAGCTTAGCAATGAGGGGATTGAGCGACCTTAGCTTATAACGCTGCTTAGGTTTGTAAGAAGTATGATAATACACCTGAAGCCGCAATGCCTCTGCCCTAACTGCGCGATCCTGTCCCTTGAAGGGTGCTTTTTTAGCGAACCTGATACTCTGTTTGAGAAACGTTTTGCTCATCTCGACTTCGCCCCGCATGAATGAAGCCCACCCCCGTAGATAGGCATAGTCGGCCGCATACAGCGACTGATGCTGGGATCTCGTAGAACGAAAGAGAACAGACGGAAGGGAGTCCCATTTTCCTTCCTGCCATGCGGCTACGGCTTCAAGGTAAGCCTTCCGAGAAGCAAGGTAGGCAGAGTAAGGGGCTGGCAAAGCCGTCGATACCATCAGATTTTTCAGAGTATCTATGGCTGCCTCTAAATTCCCAATAAGCAGAAGATTTTCCGCACTTTCTAAACGCGCAAGGAGGGTAGCCCACGGCGCATAAGCAAATGTATAAGCCCGACCAATAGCCTCAAAGGAAGATTTTATGTGCCCCTGCTGCCGCCTCAAGCGAGCCTGCACCCAAAAATAGTAAAATCGCAATTCAGGCTCTAACGAGCCACTCCCCTCTATTAGGGCTTGATAAGGATGCAGAGCAGCTTCAGCTTGATTTTCTTGGTGTATCTCAGTTTGATAAAGGGCATAAGCTATGGCTATACTCAAGCCACTCGGATCGACACTGTTTTGCCTCTGCTTGAGTCTCTTGTATGCCGCAGCAACTTTTCTCCCGAATGCATCTACTCTACCTGAAAAATACAAATGCACATGAGGTGGAGCCTGGGCTAAAGCAAGCGCTCCCCAGAGACCGAGTAGCCTGAGCATAGGGATCATCTATTATCCGTCCCTTCTCTTCAATCGCAGCGCCTTACCTAAGCGGCCGCGCATGTAGAATATGCGTGCTCGCCGAGTCCGATTCCGTCTAACGACCTCTATCTTTATGAGAAAAGGCGAGTGCAAGGGCACGATGCGTTCTACACCTACACCACCCGACACCTTCCGCACAGTGACGGTTTCACGCAAGCCACTGCCGCGCCGCTGAATCACCATCCCTTCAAAAACCTGGACACGTTCTTTCCCCCCTTCTACAATCTTCAGGTGTAGCCGCACGATATCGCCTGCCCGAAACTCCGGAAGGTCTGACTTGACATACGATGCATTGATGAGGTACTCTACTTCACGGATTAGGTTACTCATGCAGCAAAGGTACAGCTATTGGCGCTCAAAGCATGAATAGATTAGCATATTTGGATTTTAGTATGCACACTATATTTGCACCGATATGAGCCAAACAACTACACAAACGACCGCAAAATCTCTATCACCAAGAGTTCGTTCGGCCGGTGCCGCCCTTCGGGAGTTTTTCGCAGCCATCGTCATCGTGACCTGTATTGCGATAGGGATTCTATTTTATGTATTTGTATTGGGCAATCCTGCCAACTTCGAAGGTGGCGACCCTAAAAACAATCCTCTCCAGGGCAACTATCTCGGTATTGCCTATAAAGGAGGCGTGCTCGTACCCATAGCTATTGGCCTCTTTCTGATCACTATAACCATGGCTATTGAACGGGCTATCACCCTATCAAAAGCCTCCGGTAAAATGAGTATGGAAAGCTTCGTTCAGCAAATAGAATACCTGATGGAGCAGGACCGAATAGATGAAGCTATCGCCCTATGCGACAAACAGCGTGGCACCGTCGGCAATGTAGCTCGCGAAGTTTTGAGCCGTCTCAAGCAAATCAAAGACGACCCCAAAATGGACAAGGAGCAAAAAGTCGCCGCTTTACAGAAATCTCTGGAAGAGTCGCTTGCACTGGAGCTTCCCATGCTAGAGAAACATATGACCATCATAGCTACGATAGTATCTATTGCGACTCTCATCGGCCTCATTGGAACAGTATTAGGGATGATACGGGCATTTGCTGCCTTGGCGACCTCAGGTGCGCCAGATGCCGTAGCCCTCGCTACTGGTATTTCCGAAGCGCTGGTGAATACCGCTCTGGGGATCACCACCTCCACCATCGCTACAGTGCTATACAACTACTTCACCAGTCGCATAGATGACATTACTTACCGCATAGACGAAGCTGGCTACATCATTATTCAAAGCTTCCAGGCTAAGGCATAAAGTATGGCCAAGTTCAAAGCCAAAAAGCAGAATATCGCCATAGACATGACCCCCATGGTCGACTTGGCGTTTCTGCTTATCACCTTCTTCATGCTCACCGTGAAGTTTCGTGCTCAGGAAGCTATTCAGGTAGACCTTCCTTCTTCCATCGCCGATACACCTCTCCCCGGCCAAAATATCCTTCTCATCTCTGTCTCTGGTGATGGTCGGATATTCTTTGGCGTTGATAGCAAACATACCCGCCTGTCCATTTTGGAGAAAATCAAAGAGCGTTACGGCTATCAATTCTCTGACAAGGAAGCCCGTATTTTTTCTATATTACCAGAAATAGGCGTGCCTTTTGAGCAGCTTAAAGCCTATCTTTCTCTAAGTGAGCCAGAGCGCAAAGCAATGGATAAACGAGTCTCTATCCCTGTTGACAGCACTAATAATCAGCTCAAACAGTGGATTTTATTCGCCCGATATAGCAATCCCCAGATTCGGATTGCGATACGAGCCGACGAAAAAGCACCCTATCCAGTGATTGCCCGGATCATAGAGACGCTAAAAGAACAGAAAGTCCATAGATTTAATCTCATCACTACCTTAGAAGCTCAACCAAAAAGCTAAAAATATGGCAGCCGAAGTAGGTGGCGATAGCGGTGCGGCGAAAAAAGGGAAAAAAGGACGGAAAGTTAGGCGTTCCAAAAAGCGCCCACGCATAGATATGACCCCCATGGTGGACCTGGGATTTTTACTGCTTACTTTTTTTGTACTCACCACCACCCTGTCTACGCCTAACACTATGCCCGTCGTAGTCCCCCCTAAAATAACTGAAAAAGACAACGTAGAACCCCCTAAAATAGCGGAAGGCAAGGTTATCACTCTACTCGTAGGACGAGGCAAGGTATATCACTACGTAGGTGTCGAAAAGCCGGAGCTCTTTCAGACTGACTTTTCCCCAAAATCGGGTATCCGAAAAGTGCTATTAGAACGCCGACGAGAAGTGGCCCAACGGTATGGCAATCCTGATGAAATGATCGTTATCATCAAAATGCTGGACGAAGCACAGTATAAAGACTTTGTAGATATTTTAGATGAGATGGCTATCATCCAGCAGAAAAAGTATGCCTTGGTCGATATTACACCTGAGGAAAAAGCGATGGTAGAAGATTACAAAAAATCAATAAAGACCTCTGCATAACCTATGGAAACCGCTATCCTGGACTGGGAAGATAAACTATTTCGTAATAGGAATAAAGAGTATGGGGCCTATGTTCTCCGAAAAAGCTACCTGAAGTACACTCTGAGGGCCCTGATCATCGCTATCTCGGCCGTAGCGATAGGAATCGCTGTGCCTTTCGTCAAAGCTTACATTGAGGCTAAGTTGGAGAGCCTGCGTGCCAAACAGAAGAAGCCGGTGATTACTGAGCTCATGGAACCGCCCCCCATAGACAAAAAAAATGAACCGCCTCCCCCTCCTATAGAGCAGCCACCTCCCCCTCCCCAGCGTGCTCAAATAAAGTTTGTCCCCCCACAAGTAGTCAAAGAGGAAGAAGCTAAGCGCGAAGAGACGATTGCTAACATAGATACCCTCATGAAGGTAGACCCCGGCACAAAGGATGTACAAGGAGATCCTAACGCCATACCCGAAATCACCGAAGGCGACGGCAAAGGGAATCAGCCTGCCGAAGTAGCAGAGCCTAAAGAGGAAGAACCAGATCCTATGGGATTTGTAGCCGTTGAGAAAGAGCCCCAAGCTGTCAATATGGAGGAGATCAAGAAGCGAATCGTTTACCCTCCCCTCGCCAAAGAGGCAGGGATCCAAGGTAAAGTGGTTGTGCGGGTTCTGGTAAGTAAGACTGGCACTTATGAAAAGCATATTGTTCTCCGATCTCCTCACAAACTCCTCACTGAGGCGGTAGAAAAAGAGCTTCCTAATCTCCAGTTTACCCCTGGTATTCAGGCTGGCAAGCCTATAAAGGTTTGGGTTACTATTCCCTTTGACTTCCACCTGAAATAGACGTGGCTTCTCCACCGACTTATTTATGGATAGTACCAAGGCCAAACGAGCATACCAGGCTAACACTCCATTCAGGTTATTGATTAGCATCATATATTTGCTGAGCTGCTCTTCTAAAAGCTCTCAAGATGCGCGTAGTAATCCTTCCGACGCCTCCCCCAGTATTGTAGAAAAAATAGCAGATAGTCTTCAAAGTACCTCTGGGCCAAGTCAAAGTCAATCATCTGCCGCTTCTCCCATCG
>JBCNVG010000017.1:0-27731 GCA_039630325.1 Bacteroidia bacterium | reverse complement strand
GGTGGAATATGGCTTTCGCCTGCCCTCAGCGCTGGATAATCGTCCACTGAGGTTTGAGGAGTTTGAGAGTTTGGTGGAGCAAGTCATATATGTAAGTGCCACGCCTGGCCCCTATGAGATGGGCCAGACTGGGGGGGCCTTTGTGGAGCAGGTTGTTCGTCCAACAGGTCTAGTGGATCCCCCCGTAGAAGTTCATCCCATGGAAGGGGCGATAGATCACCTTTTGGAAGCTGTACGACGACACCAGAGTGAAGGAGGGCGAGCCCTGATTATCACGCTTACGAAAAAGCTGGCAGAGGAAGTCGCTGACTTTCTTCTGCGAGTAGGTATCTCAGCGGCGTACCTCCATTCTGATTTGAATGCCATCCAGCGGGTGGAGATAATAGACAAACTGCGTCGTGGCGAGATTAGTGCTATTGTAGGCGTGAATCTTCTTCGAGAAGGTTTAGACTTGCCAGAGGTTTCTTTGGTGGCGATTTTAGAGGCGGATAAGGAAGGATTTCTCCGTTCGGAGACCTCACTCATCCAGATAGCGGGGCGCGCTGCTCGCAATGTCAAAGGCGAAGTGATTCTGTATGCCGACCGAATCACGGCTTCCATGCAGCGCTTCATTCAGGAGTCAGAGCGTCGGCGGCAGAAGCAGCTTGCCTATAACGCTGAGCATGGTATAGTACCGCAGAGTGCAGGTCGCCGCAGTGAACTTTCTATGGTAGAAGAGGACTTATCCGCCCCTCCTATAAGCTCGCTTCCTGGGATGCAGAACCTTACAGTCACTCAGCTTCAAGCTATGATAGAAGAGACGCGACGACGGATGTTAGAAGCGGCGGAGGCGGAGGAGTATCTGACGGCAGCTCGCTACCGGGACGAGCTGCGAGCGCTGGAGAAAAGGCTGTCCGAGATGCAGGTGAGGGCTTGATGGGAGAGGGATGGAGAAGTTTTGTGATGA
Organism: Bacteroidia bacterium; assembly: GCA_039630325.1. Lineage (GTDB taxonomy): Bacteria > Bacteroidota > Bacteroidia > SpSt-205 > SpSt-205 > SpSt-205. Next base: position 26,785 of record JBCNVG010000017.1, on the reverse strand, counting down.
GATAAAGGGGGGGCGGCGGCGCCGAAGGCGCCGCCGCCCCCCACCCCTTATGCTACATAAGGCGTAAATAAACTGCCTTGGTATTCCTCTAAAATCCTCTTTTTTTAATGACCCTTACCACAGCCCACCCTCTTGGGGCTTTTGCTCGCCCCACTGTCTTTTGTCATGGTTCCACAAAGCCGCTTTTACGGCTGCCATTCATAGACTCGGCGGAGGTTGGGGTCAGAGTGACTGGTATTTATGAAGTAAATGCGGCCACCATGTGGAAGCATGATATCTGGCGGTGCGGGGAGATTGATGCAAATCTTTGACCACTGATCAGCCACAGGGTCATAGCGCCATAGTCCATCGCTCCATACATACCCATATCCTCCCGAAGAGCAGTAAGTATACACGGGTCCTGAAAAAGGTGTGTTATTTAGAAGCGTAGTCGTATTTGTATTGGGGTCAAACCTATAGGCAGTATTGAAGTCCTGACGCGGTGTGCAGTCCCAGCGACAACCCGCCCCATAGTAAATCTGACCCCCAATCTCAAAAACAAACATGAGGCTGCGTCCTAAACTACCGCTATTCCCTTCTAAGTACCCTACTGTAGTCCATGAGTTGGTTATTGGATCATAGCGCCTAATCTCATTTCTGAAACAGCCAGCGTAGTTATTTTTTCCTCCAAAAACGTACCCATAGTTTCCCACACCAACGGCATGACGAGAAGAGAGATCCGCTATGGCTATCGGATAGGAAGCCACAGACTGCCAAGAGTTGGTACTTGGATTATATCGATGGACTACATTTACATAGCTGCCATTATAGCCACAGACCACATATCCATACCCCCCCAGCTCAAATGCCCCTCGGAGGGAATATATCTGAGGTGGATCAGGAATAGAAGTCCAAGTGTCAGCGGTTACATCATATGCGTAAGAGCCTGGAAGTGGGGAAAGCGAATGCGTGCAAGCTTGCGTTACATAGAGGCGATTTCCGATTACGAATCCTGAAGGAAGCTGCCTTGCGCTTGCTGGAAACAGCGCCTTACTTACTACTGAATTTACGGGGGATACAGTTACATTTACGCACACAGGATCAGACCAGCAGCCAGCTACATACACTCGCACGCAATAGGTGCCACTATGGGCGGTCGTAGCGTTAGAGATGGTAGGATTTTGGTTCGTAGAGTAAAAGCCATTGGGGCCGGTCCAGACGTAGGTGGCTCCACTTATGTTAGAGGCTGAAAGATTGATAGCTTCTCCAGCGCAGACGGGGCTATTGCTACTAGCAGTAGGAGGTGGTGGCGCCTGACAAGGCGCACTACTAGCGCACGCACTGATCCACTGGCTGCCATTCCAGTACTCTAAGCATTTGGTCGTGGTATTGTAGATGACTAAGCCCTCCGGGCGAGCTGCGACAGGTATAGCATCGCGTTCAGCTTGACTGAGGCGAGGGGGAAGGAAACCTTGGGTCGTACTTTCCAAATGTAGGATGGCCCGTGGATGAGGATTGGCAGTTCCGATACCCACACTCTGCGCCCATAAGATACCGAGGGCATTGCAAAGCCTGAAGCAAGCCGAAAGGAGTGTGATACTTTTCTTCTCCATATCTGATGTAAAGTTATGGTTTTGGGTTAAAAAAAGTCAAGTCTGAGAAAGGCTGACTTCTTGCCGAAGCAGCTAATCGGCTTCTTTGGGGGTGCAGAGAGATGGCTCTGAGAGCCAGAGGGTTTCAGCTTGAAGGTGGTCCTGGGTTGTATGAAGCCTGATTTACATAGCAAATGGGTTTTGTAAGACCCTGAGGGCTTTTTCTACTTACTCTCCGAGGCTACGCAAGGCTATCCAGACTGGCTCGCTCCCCTTTTTAGAATTTTGGTTTTGGTGGCTGAGATAAGTCAGGTATTTGCGCCACAGGAGCTAAAGAGGGGGCAAAGTAGATACCTTACACGACCTAATGGCAAGGCAAGCTACTCAGCGTAGGGCCACAAGTGCCCAGGTCTTCTCAACGATAAGGCCTGCTGAGCTACTCCTCAGCCAGGAAAAAGCTGAGGCTACTTGCTACGTATTTTTCAGTGCGCCAGTAGCCTTTGTAGCCGCTGTATGATTCGTAGATGGGGTGTTCTAAAATAAAACATCCGCCTTTGCAGAGCCATCCTTTGGTCTGAATGAGCTCTATGAGCTTTTTTTTCTGCCAGTAGCGAAAGGGAGGCCCTGCGAAGATGAAGTCCATGGGTTCAGCTTCCCTTTCTAAAAAGCGTATGACATCCATTTGATACAGGATAGCCGGAGCTTGCCAGGCACTGATAAGGGCTCTTAGAGTAGCGGCGGCTTTCGGGTCATTTTCCACGAAGGTGGCATGAGAAGCGCCACGAGAGAGAAACTCTAATCCTACGGTGCCAGACCCTGCAAAAAGGTCCAAAACTTTTGCCCCTTCTATTGTCCAGCGATGGCTGAGAATGTTGAAAAGAGCTTCACGAGCTTTCTCTGTGAGGGGGCGGGTAGGCGCGCCATCAGGAAAAGGAACGGTTCTGCCGCGCCATTTACCCTGCAGTATCCGCACCAGCGAAAGTTAGCGCCAGTAGGTCCTCTGTCCCTAATCCCACTTCTCTGAGGGTAGAGGGCGTCGCATATGCCTTACCTAGATCTCTGTATCCTGCCCCGAAGAAACGGTATAAAATGGTGGCTACATAAGGCTTCAGGCCCGAGTAGCCCCCCACCGCAATAGCTACTTGGTCTTTAGGGATTCCCAAGAGGTTGTGGAGACCCTGGACATAGTACAATACGTCCTCTGCCGTAGCTGCGCTGAAGCGATTCACGAAAAGCAGACGCCCTCCCCCGAATAAACAGTAATAAAAGCTGCCCAAAAATAACCACACCACCCCCGCATAAGAGCGATGTTGGAGATGATTTTCTACTAAAAATCGGCTTAGCTGAGCATATCGGTAACTTGCGTGATGAAACTCTATATTACCTGACCGAACTGAAAGATGTTCTTTGAGTCCAGCTGGCAGGAGATAGAGAAAGGCTGCGCCACTTCCCTTAAGAATGTCTTTGTGTGCTTCATAAGGCAGAGCAGAGGGAGTATTTGTGCGTATATCATAATAGGCTTGTAGGTAAGCCATCTCTTGACCATCCGATACGTACTCAGCAGGCATGATTAGCCACCGGTCCGCATCTACGACTACAAGCCCGTGCGCATACCGCTTGCGCAGCATGTCATCTTGATGCCAAGCAGCCTCTACAAACCGAGAGAGCTCTAGCCCGTCGCGATTTTTGTATGAGCGCACAAATAGGGCCTCGTGTTGTGCTGTGGATATGACATACAAAAGATGGTCTACATCTACATATACGCCGAGATTGTATGAGCTACTGGTGGAAGGATTGAGGGTGGAGGAGGCATAGATATCCTGGACAGGCAAGGGTTTGGTTACCGTCATGCGGCCCTAATAGATTTCGTTGGAAATCTCAGATAGGACTTCGCCGAGGAGGCTTTCTGCGTATTCACGCAGGGCAATCCGCACGGACGGTATGTCCTTTTCTATGCAGAAGGCTATAGGAGGGATTTGTAGGGGAAGAAGGGAAAATAGGTATAAAGTCTTTTCTCTGCCTCTACGACGGGGAGGCCTATTGCGACCTCCTCGTTTTTGCTGATATTTGAGGGGCTCTAAAAAGTGCAGAAATGCCCCCACGACTAATGTCGCATCATCATATCCCGCATGGTGAAGGGTGAAGACTAACTGGTACTTTTTACTAGCAGAGAGGGAAAACTTTAGCTTGAACCATCCGCGAGGTAGGCTGCGATTGAAATAGTAACCATTTTTACGAGCATATTCTACAATGTCGGCGGTAAACTGGTAATAATAGGGCGAGTCGGGATAAGCTTTAGCTACTAAGAAGCGTGCGCCGCGTCCTTCCTCACTTTTGAGCTTCTGGTCCAAGTTCGCCGCAATCCCCCTCAGGGTCTCCTCCATATAGTCAAATACCGTGTAACGATTGTGCATGATGCGCTGAGAGCGTTCTCTGTCGTGGTGAGAGCGCCATTCCCTCAGGCGTTGGCTAAAAGCATTTAGAGCAGATTCGTAGGAAGTATGGCGAGGACCTGTCCAGCTTAGGGCGTAAAGGACGGCTTGTTGGAGTCCAGTGAGGAAAAGCTGCGCCAAAGGCAGGTAGTCAGATTGGTCGGCTTTCTGGAGGCTACGGTAATAGGTAATTCTCTGGGCGGGTTTGAGATATATACCCGGGAGACCTCCCCGCCACAAGATATATTGGCTGAGGAGAAAAGCGGCGCGAGCATTCCCATCAGAAAATGGACGAATCTGAGTAAAGGCATGATGAGCCCATGCCGCTACTGCTATTGGAGAGCTACCGGCACTGAGCTGAGTATGAACTTCTGATAGGAGCGCACCTAAAGCTGGTTCTACTTCTGTGGGGGCGAGAGTCCGAACAGGGCCATTGAGAGGAGTCGTGCGAAACACTGGGGCCCCTCGGTAGGCTTTCTGTAGAGTCGTCATAAATAGGCCTAAATCCAGAACTCCGCCGGTTTGAGCGAGTTCATTCAGACTTGACATGGCCTCTACGAGAGCTATGAGGTGAGCATGCGCCTCGCTGGGCGAGGGATAAGTAGAACCCGCAGTTAGGACTAAGGCATCGTACTCATGATTGCGGTAGGCCTCCCATATTTCAGGGGTAAAATGAATAACCCCTTGAAGGGTGAGAAAGTCCGCTCCCCATTGATGAAAGGCGTCTTTTTCGTAAGCAGAACGTTCGCCACGAGAGTCTAAGAGCTGCCTTCGGGCTGTCCATGCAGGGGCTAAAAGGTCCCATCTACTGTATGGCAGTTCAAGCCATGCGGGTCGGAAGTTTAAACCGTGGGTAGCTAATACCGTGCTCATATTTCTTTATTAGTTTATCTGCAAAGGTACAGATTATGTGCGTAGCCTCAAGGTGTTAGAGGAGAGTGCGTCGGGCCAGCTGCCCACACCCAGCTGCGATATCCGACCCGCGACTGCGACGAATCGTGGCTATCAATCCCATTTTCATCAGGAGGTGTTGAAAGCTATCCAGTTTGCCTGACCCTCTGTAAGGTAAGCCCGGCACAGGGTTATATTGAATCAAATTCACTTTCGCTCGGATAGGGGGCGCTACAAAGGCTCTCAGGGCTTCCGCATCTTTTGGACTGTCATTTACCCCCTCTAATAATACATATTCCAGCGTTATCCAGTCTCTACGCCTCTCACAATAGGTACCGAGGGCCTGTCTAATCTCTTCCAAAGGGATGTGAGCTGCAAGAGGAATGAGCGCTTGACGCTTTTCGGGAATGGCACTATGGAGAGAAAAGGCCAATTCAAAGGGTTCTTTCCGTTCAGCCAATCGCAGGATTCCCTTGGGTATTCCGACAGTGGAAATTGTTACTCGTCTGGGGCTAAGTCCAAGCTTATGAGTCAGGCCTGTGAAGGCCTCCATCACAGCGGTGTAGTTCAAAAGCGGCTCGCCCATTCCCATGAAGACTATATGGGTCACCGGGAGTCCAAGAAGGTATTTGACTGCATATACTTGGAGTAGAATCTCGTAGCCTTTAAGCTGTCGTTCTAGACCTAACTGACCCGTAGCACAAAATCGGCAGTTCAAGCTACAACCGACCTGACTTGAGATGCATACAGTATAACGGTTAGAGTGGGGAATCCATACGGTTTCTACGCGGCCTCCTTCGGGCATTTCCCATAGCAGCTTCCGTGTCCTATCTCTACTGACCGCCTCGTGTATAAGGCGAGGAAGTGAGAACTCAAAATCCTTAGCAAGGGTGGCGCGCAACCGAGCAGGGATATCGCTCATTTGATTTATATCAGCTATTCCCTTCGTCCAGAGCCAATGCCATATTTGCTGGGCGCGGTAAATAGGCTCCCCCTTGGATTTCGTCCATTCCTCTAAGTCAGCGAAACTGAGAGTCCAAATGGGAGCACCTACTGAGACCATTTGCTCATCAGTTCCAGAAACTCTTCATTAGTGCGGGTATGCTTCATGCGGTCTAAAAGAAACTCTGTAGCTTCTACAGGTTTCATCTCGGCCAAGAACTTTCGCAGGAGCCATATGCGTCCCAGTTGTGATGAATCTATCAGGAGCTCTTCGTGGCGCGTTCCAGATTCTAAGACATTGATGGCAGGGAAAATGCGCTTATTAGCCAGCTGACGGTCCAGTTGAAGTTCCATATTTCCTGTGCCCTTGAACTCTTCAAAGACTACCTCATCCATACGGCTACCTGTATCTATTAGGGCTGTGGCGATGATGGTCAAAGAGCCGCCCTCTTCTATTTTCCGAGCAGCGCCAAAGAACCGCTTAGGCTTATGAAGCGCAGCGGAGTCCATTCCGCCCGTGAGGATGCGACCAGACACGGGGGTAGCAGCATTATAAGCTCTTGCCAAACGGGTAATAGAGTCTAAAAGCACGACCACATCTATTTTGCTCTCGGCCAGTCGACGAGCTTTTTCTAATACGATTTCGGCTACTTCTACCTGCCGCTCCGCCGGCTCATCAAATGTGGAAGCTATTACCTCTGCGGGGACATTCCGAGCGAAGTCAGTTACTTCTTCAGGGCGCTCATCAATCAGTAGCACTATTACATATGCCTCTGGATGATTGCGGATTATGGCGTTAGCGATCTTTTGAAGGAGGATCGTTTTGCCTGTTTTGGGTTGCGCCACAATCAGGGCCCTTTGCCCCTTTCCTATGGGAGCGAAGAGGTCTACTACTCTGAGAGAGAGGTCATTAGTACCTTCTGAGAGCTGAAATCGTTCCGTAGGAAATAAGGGGGTAAGGTGTTCTAAGGACACCCTATCCCGCAGGTAAGCGGGGGGGAATCCATTCACCAGCTCTACCTCTACCAGGGTATAGTACCGTTCATTTTCTTTGGGAAGGCGAATGCGTCCCTGGATAGTATCTCCCACGCGTAGGCCATATTTACGAATGAGCGATTGGGGTACATAGATATCATCTGGGGAGCTTTTATAGCTGTAATATGGAGAACGCAGGACGCCGTGATTGGACTTTTTATCTATCCAGAGTACCCCTATGGCAGATACTGTGAGCTTTTCAATGAGTTCTATCAAGGGGGTCTCACGGATAGGGGGAAGGCTATCTTCTACTTCTTGGTTTTCCTCCTCAGAGAGAGGGGGAGTCGTTATGGGATGCTCTGAGGTTTCTAGGGGAGAGAGCTCTTCAAAGTGGGGGGCGGTGGGGGGGAGGACTGAGGCAGGCGGTTCGAGGAAAGTCTCTGAAGCTACTTCTTCGGAGGGAGCTTCCAGAGAAGAACTCGGAGCGAAATCTGCTTGAGTAGCGAACTCAAGACCAGCGTGTAGCTCAGGAGGGAGGGAAGGAGGCTCATGAGCAGGCGAGCCCATGCGTTCATTGACTTTGAAGCGGTGGCGATGTCGCTTAGGAGGGGAATCTGGCGTGGGAGGCTCTCCATTCGTCGGAGCAGATTCAGAGAGTGTCATCTTGGCCGCCTCTTCAGCCTTGCGAAGGACAAGCTGTTCAATCAGTTCAGAGTTCTTCAATCGATGTGGGCTTGCAATACCTACAGCTCTGGCTTCTTTGAGGAGAGCGGGGCGATCGAGGGCCTGTAGATAGGCTTGGTATTCCTGTAAAGTCTGACCTGCTTCGGTCATAGGCTGAGCTATGAAAAGGTTTGTCTAGAGGGTGATAATCAAATTATCCCAGCAAAAGTACAAAACCCAGGCGGTTTGACGAGGCTTTGGTAATATCGCCCTGATGCACACAATCCTGATTGTAGACGATGAACCTTCTGTGGTTGAAGCCCTTACTTCCCAGCTTTTGCCATTAGGTGTATGGATAGAAGGGGCTTACAGTGGAGCAGAAGCTCTGCCCCTTCTCAGTAGTCGTCCTACAGTGATAATTGCCGATTATCTAATGCCTGGGATGCGGGGGGATGATTTTCTTATTGCCGCCCATAAAGAGCTGCCGCAGGCCCGACTCATTCTTCTGACAGGACAGGCAGGGGCTGAAAATGTCGGAAAAGTCGTCAATCAAGCTCGGCTTTTCCGCTATATTGCCAAACCGTGGGAGGTGGAGGATCTGCGGCTCACCGTTCGAGAAGCCCTTCACAGCTATGAAATGGAAAGGGAGCGAGACGAGCGGGTTTATCTTACTCAGCAGCTTCTCAGCTACTTGCAGGAGCTTCTGGCATGTGAAAGGTTAGACCTCCTTTCAGCGATCGCTTCAAAGTGGCATTTTATCTTCTTCCCCGCCGATGCACAGCCCACTTCAGCTAAAAAAGAAGCTCAGGAGTTATTTACATATACTTATGCCCTACGCGAGGCGCATTTGAAACTCCTCGAGGAACTGGAGAGACAAGTAGAGCTTCGGACAGCTCATTTAGCGGCTACGGTGCAAGAGCTGCGGGCTTTGACCTCCCAACGGGAGGCTTGGGTCAAAATTGTTTCGCATGACCTCCGCAGCCCCCTTACTGGACTCAAGCAGCTTGCGGCGCTCCTGCGTCAGGGGACCAGTAGCTCTCCTCAGTTGAGTCGCTATGCAGACATTTTAGAGAAGACCCTTACAGAGTTGGAGAAGTATGTCAAGAACCTTCTGGACCTGAGTCGTCTTTCGCAAAAAGATATTGTACTCCAGCGAGAAACCTTTTCGTGGGAGGAGATTGTCAAACGGCTCTATGCACTTGTTTTACCTCAGCTTGAAGCGAAAGGGGTTCGGTGGAGTGCCGAGGTGGCTCCCCTAACAAGTCAGGGCGATCCTGTTTACACTACTGAGGCTCTTTTCAACATTCTCTCAAACGCCGTGAAATATACCCCCCCAGGTGGAGAGGTGAGAGTGCATGTAGCACCGACTGAGGGCGGAGTAATCGTAGAAATAAGTGATACGGGCGTAGGTATGACACCCGAAGAGGTGAAAGGCCTGTGGGATCCGACTGTTCGACGCAGCCGACCCGGCACTGCAGGGGAGAAAGGCACAGGCCTGGGTCTGCCTATCGCTCATGCTATCTTGACCCAACAGGGAGTTTCTATTGAAGTGGATTCGGCCCCGGGCCAGGGGACGACCTTTCGTTTGTACTGGCGTAGCTTTGCCTGATGCGAATTCTCGTCACAGGAGGAGCCGGTTTTATCGGTTCTCACCTCGTGGAGGCTCTCTTGGGGGAGTCCCATGTAGTGGCAGTCATAGACAACCTCAGCACGGGGCGGCGCGAAAACCTGCCTCCTCAGGTGCCGCTATTCCAAATAGACTTGCGAGACCGAGAAACTCTTCGGGCTCACTTTCGTGAGTATACCTACGATGTGGTGATGCATTTGGCCGCTCAGGTGGATGTGCGTACTTCAGTGGAGGCCCCTGTCCAAGATGCAGAAATAAATATCATAGGCACGCTGAACCTCTTGGAAGCCGTACAATCCCAGCGCCCTTGGTTTTTTTTCGCTTCTACAGGAGGGGCTATTTATGGAGAGAAACCTCATCTGCCCATTCCCGAGACGGAGACTCCCCGGCCAGAATCTCCTTATGGTATCGCCAAGCTGGCGGGGGAGATGTATATCCAGCATTTTTCGCGGGTTCATGGATTTCCTTATACTATTCTTCGCCTGGCAAATGTGTATGGACCGCGTCAAAATCCTCACGGTGAAGCAGGCGTGGTAGCGATCTTTACTCATAAGCTCTTGAAGGGTGAATCGGCTTTCATCTACGGGGATGGAGAGCAAACACGGGATTTCATTCACGTCAAAGATGTCGTTAGAGCTTTTTTGGCGACTCTAAATGCAGGTAGTTGCGCTTATGGCCAAGTACTAAACGTAGGTAGTGGTAAGCAGACCTCAGTAAATACTCTGTATCGTCTCTTAGCTCAAAGCATTGGCACCTCTGCCAAGCCGATTTATCTACCGCCGAAGCCCGGAGAGCTTCGTCATAACTCATTATCAGCCGAGCGCTTAGCCAACTTGGTTGGTTGGCAGGCCTCTTACGATTTAGCCACCGGTATAGAAGACACGGTGAGAGCCTTTCGGGAGAATTATTCATAAACCTCGTTTAGCATATCCCAAGGTATTGAAGATGTTTTGTTACTTCGTGAAAATGCGGAGGTTAGGGTACTTATTAGGGATTGGACTTTTGTGGGGTCAATCGTGTCTCGTGGCTTCCATGAGTGAGGTGGAGTTCAACTATTTCCGTTTAGAAGTCTCTTCTCAAAGCATCGAATCTAGTCGAATAGCTTTACTGCGCAAAGTGCTACCTGAGCACTGCATATCCGCAGCACAGCTTAGAGATCTTTTATGGACATTGGATCATGAGAGTAGCAGGATAGAGGTCCTCCGCTTCGCAGCCGATAGAGTGTATAACCCTAAACTTCTCCACGAGGAGCTACTGCCTCTTTTCACGACGGAGAGTGGACGTCGAGAGTTTGAGCGATGGTGGGGAAGGTGGCAAAATAGCCGCTCGAAGAAGTAGACGGTAGCGTCGCCTTATTTCCTAAAGCAACCCTCTGTCCTTTCACCTGTTCAGAAGAGAGAGCAGTGGGTAGCTCAACTTAGGCCTTCTAATGAGCTACAGAGGGAATGAGGCCCTGAATATAGGTGAGCCAGCTTTGGGGCACAGGTAAGCCCGGCTTGCGAGCTCCGAAAATCCATAATACCTCTTCTCCCGCTGGACCGAATACTTCCAAAGAATAAATATCCCCTTCCTTCGTCGGCTTGCGCACAATATAGACACGACTTATCCCTTCTGGATTTATGTGGATGTTGAAGTCAGGGTCTAAAACATTTAGCCACCCCCGAGCTAAGGAGATATTTCTGACCGTGCCGGAGTAAATATGGTGAATTCCCGCATTGCCGACGAAGAACATGATAGGCGTTTGAGTATTCCTGGCCCATTCTAATAGCGAATAAAGAGCCTCCTTAGGGAGCTGCCATGCATACATCCCAGTGGCAGCCTCCATGGCTGTGAGCCTATCTACATCAAAAGCTCTAAGTAACCCGAAAAACTCATGAGTATCCGTAAGATTACCCCATTTTTCCAAGAATGCTATCTTAGAGGAGGGTTCAAGTGGGGCAGACCTTCGTAAATCTGGTGCTGGTATGATGCTCTCTGCCTCAGGTGATTGATTCTCGTGAGAAAACCTTTGTACGAGGTACTCCCATTTCTCTGTCTGTTCAGGCAAAGTGAGATATACCTTGTGTATGGCTTCACCCCATTCGGTAAAAAACTGAAAACTATACAGTGGCTTTCCATCTTTCCCGAATGACTTTACAGCAAATGCGTATTTCCAAGCTGAAAGATATACCCGAAGGTCTATTATTGGGCTGGTAAAGACCATCGTACCTCGTTCTGTAAAGGGAGCTGGGTAGGTTCCGGTGGTTTCTATGACGACCCAGCGATTGCGGCTGAGGGCTTTGAGAGGGCCGAGAGTAGGTAGAGCTTCTAAAATGCCAGTTATGTCTGGCTTAAGCCGAGTCACATTATGGCCGGCCTCTAAGCGAAGAAGCTCCATTTCACTGACACCCAGTTGGTCTGCGGCATCTCGTAAATATAGATTGGGATGATTTTTTCGCAGGGTCTCGTAAGCCATGCGAAGCTCTTGTACAGCTTTCATGCTTATCAAAGGTAGGCATAATGCTGGATAGAACCATGATTGTAGCTTACTGGTAGCTCATTGGGGAGAAAAGGTGAAGGTTTTACTTTTGTCCCGATGCGCTATCTCCTACCCGCATTAGGGCTTTTGTGGGCACAAACTCTGCCTGAGTCTGATTGCATCAATGCTATCCCTGTATGTCAGCAGACCTATACCTATACCAGTTCTCCCCCCGATTTCGGTCTCCAGCAGGAACTCAATAATAACACTTGCTTACTCAATAACGAGCAGAAAACGGCCTGGTTCATTTTCACCGTCCAGCAGGGGGGAACTTTTGGCTTTACTATCAATACGACATATGATTACGATTTTGCACTATGGGATATTACGAATAGCTCTTGCAGCATCGTCGGAAATAGTCAGCCCATTCGGTGTAACTTTTCTGCGGAAAACGGAAATACGGGTTTAGATCCTAACCAGACCGATCCCAATCCCCTTGGCTATGATGCGAGTGAGCCTCCTTTCATGCCTGGTCTACAAGTCTCTGCGGGGCAAACATTTGTGCTTCTGATAGATAACTACACTCGGGACCAAACGGGCTTTACTATAACCTTCAATGGTACTGCGGTTATATTTGACAATACACCGCCTCAGCTTGTTTCCGCTCGGCAGGATTGCCAGAGAGTGAATAGGATTATTTTGCGATTTAGTGAGCCTATCGCCTGTTCAACTGTGGCCCCTAACGGTTCTGATTTTCAGATATCAGGTGGGCTTGTTCCGACCGCAGCGGGGTGTGTGGGTGGCGGAACCTTCTCCTACGAAGTATTTATAGACTTACAAGGTCCCGTATCAAGTGGGAATTATACTGTAACCCTTGTCTCGGGTTCTGACGGGAATACAGTCTCCGATAAATGCGGAAACTTCGCTGCCTCTGGGCAGACTGTCCAAGTGACTCTATTAGGAACGCCTTCTATTACGATTACCCCGTCGGTGATCTGTGCGGGTGGAAGCATCCAGCTCACCGCCAATATGCTGGGCGGCCTTCCACCCGGAGCCACGGCTGTATGGAGTACGGGGGCAACCGGGCTTTCCACTACCCATACTCCGCCTGCGCCATCAGATTTTGAGGAGCCTTTTTGGTACAAATACACTCTCACTATCAATGTGGGGAGCTGCTTTTATAGCCTCACGGATAGCGTGCAGGTGCATCCCCTACCCCGAGCAGAAATGACCCCAGCTCGTGTATATACCTGTGGCGGCCGACCAGTGGAACTGACTGGATTAGCTTCTGTTTTAGGAGGGCAGTGGGAGGTGCGACAGGGGACTGCTTGGGTGAGAGTTCCGACGCCTGTGCGTTTAGCTGTCGGGCGACATACCTTGCGGTATGTATCCCCCGCAGGATGTCCGTCAGATAGTATAAGCGTGGAGGTATTAGCTGGGGATGGCTTGGCTGGTAGCTGCAATATTCAGTATGTAACCCCCAACGGAAGTCCTAATGCACCTGGTACTCGAAATGCTCCCACATCTCTGGAGGCAGCCCTTGAAAGGATTCGCTGCCGAACGGGGATTATCAAGCTGGCTCAGGGGACTTATATCTTGGATCGACCGATTACTACTCTGACGGATAGTGTGATTTTGGAAGGGGGATATGATCCTGCGGCTGGCTGGCGCAAAAGTTCTACCCCAGGTCTGACGGTTCTGAGACGCTCTTCGCAGAATGTAGAGGGCTGTCAGTCTCGGACTCCTCGGCTGGTAGCTTTACAGATTCATGGGGCGAGAGCATTTCGCCTTCAAGACATAACCATAGAAGTGGAAGATGCCCCAGCAGCCACGGCTTCTTGCGCCGATGGAAGAGGTGTTTCTACCTATGGGATATACCTCAGGGATTGTGCGGGGTATGAAATAGTGCGATGTCAGATAATAGCGGGGGATGCTTCTAAGGGAGAAGATGGTCAGCCCGGACGAAATGGTCGTCCTGGTGGCAATGGAAGCTGTGGTGGAGCTGGGGCCTCTGCTACGCCTACGTTAGGGATTTGTCTTCCTCCTTTGGGAACTCCTCCACCGCCGAGTGCGGGAGCAGGTGGGGCTGGCGGTTCCAGCCCTATCGGAGCAGTAGGGGGAGCTGGCGGAAGTAGCCAGTATATGGATAATGGCCTTGGCGGGCAGCCTGGACAAGGGCCACGTGGAGGGGCTGGCGGCACTGCTGGTTCGATATGTTCTATTGGCTTGATAGGTGGGGGCAGTTGTGCTTGTAGTCAGGTGCCTTTACCTGGGGTTCCGCCCGCAGCTGGGGGGAATGGCGCTGACGGAGCCAATGGCCAAGATGGTCGTGATGGTGCTAATGGAGGGCCAGGGCAAATAGCAGAAGGCTTCTGGCGGCCAGGTTCTCGTGGTAAACCTGGTGAAGATGGAACGCATGGCAGTGGAGGTGGAGGAGGCGGTGGAGGCGGTGGAGCTGTCAACATAGTGCCGCCTAACTGTCCAACTATCGGTGCTGGGGGTGGAGGAGGTGGCGGCGGAGGAGAAGGCGGGACGGGGGGCGGAGGAGGCGCTGGTGGAGGCAGTAGCTACGCAGCTGTGATTATAGCAAGCTCCTCTGGTAGTTGGCTGCAGTGCTTATTGTCTGCAGGAAATGCAGGCGCTGGTGGAGTAGGAGGTGCTGGAGGCGTTGGTGGAGCAGGGGGGCAAGGCGCAGGACCCTGCCAGCCTGCGGATGGAGGGTGTAATATGGGAGCAGGTGGAAAGGGTGGAAATGGCGGGCGCGGTGGCAATGGCGGTTCGGGTGGGGATGGCCAGCCTGGCCAAGCTCTTCCCTTACTCGTACAAGGCACTCCGCCTGCGCTTTTGGAAACCTCTTTCAATCTCTCTGCTCAGCCATCTATTGCTATTGGTAGCGTGAACTGTACTGGCACTCTACTCAATATCTCCAGCCCATCGGCAGGTAGCTTCACGGATTTAGGCGCTGGGGCTAATCCTCCTTCTCTACCCGCCAACTCAGGCTCTGTCCAATACACTCTTACTGGGCCCAAGGACATAACCTTTTCTGGGAATATCTATCCACGCTTCTGGACCATTCTGACCTCGCCGGACCTTGTGAATCTGCAAGTTCTTACGGCTGATGATACGCTATGCACAGGCGAGATCGTAGCGGTGAGTTCGGAGCTTTTTGCCCTCGCCTATGAATGGCAGGCAGAATATGGGGGGCAAACCATCGCCACTGGTAATCGGGATACGTTTCGCTTTACGGCCACTCAACCAGGCAGGTATACGTTAAGACTGCGAGTAGAAACGGACTGCTGTGGCTGGATAGGGCCAGTGGAGAAGTCAATAGAGGTTATTCCTGCGCCAGTCATCCGAGCCGACGGGGCCAGTGGGTGTCTACCGCTACGATTGCGAGCTGAGTTAGTTTCAGGTACCCCAGGAGGTACTTTCGTATGGTATAATGCCAATGGAGACTCAGTAGGTGCAGGGGCTGAACTCATTTTATCTGGGCCGACGATTTCTTCGCCTTATGCTGTCGTGTATAGAGCTGGGGCTTGTGCTTCGCCGGCAGTACAGGTTTCTGCTCAGGGACTGCCTACCCCTAACCTTATAGCGATTACAGCCAATCCTGCTCTAACTCCACCGCCCCAAGGACCCGTGGAAATCTCTTTCGCTGCTGCTTACGATGCGCCTGTAGGATATTCAGTGCAATTTTTGTGGATTTTCGGCGATGGGACGACTCTTTCTACCAACGAACCTACAGCGGCTCATCTATATCTGCCGGGTGAGTACACTCTTACGTTGATAGCCGATATTCAGGGGTGCCGAGATACCCTTACTCTAAGAGTAGTTGTCGCAGGGCAGCGCCAGCTTATTATTCCTAATGCATTTAGCCCGAATAACGACGGTATAAACGATACCTGGTTTCCTCAGGGGGCGGGGATACAGTCTGTCCAGCTTCGGATTTATGACCGTTGGGGCAAGCTCATGTATCAAGGTAGTTCTCCTTGGCGCGGCGAAAATGCAGTTGAGGGGGTATATACCTACGTTGTAGAGGTTACCTTCATAGACGGCACTCGAATAGAAAGAGCAGGAACCCTAACCCTCCTCCGCTGATGCATGAAATTTTAACCCTTCCAGCAGAGGGGTTTTGGCTTAGAGACCCTAAAGACACTCCTCCACCCACAGCTAAATGGGTTATAATAGACCCTGTATCCCCCCAGAATGGCATACTAATAGAAGATGTAGAGTTTCTGGCGTATACTTTCAAGACTCAATGGCAAGTGCAGTTAGTAGGGCTTCATATCACCTACTGGCCATTTGGGCTTGCTTATGGAGAGGACTGGTATTTAGACTTTCTACTTTGCAATACAGAGGAGTTTCGTAAAGCCTGGGGCTATGACCCTTCCGGTGATAGTTTGGCAGATGTTTTGGGGTGGCATCCGCCTATGCCGTGGAAAGCATTCGCCTCGTCTTACCGCCCATCTCAGGCAGGCTTGGAGTACATGAATGGTTATCTCGCTCAGCTTCAAGCTTTTCGTCGAAAGCTACCTCACTATGAGCCTAATCAGAGTAGTCTGTTTAGGACTGTGGCGGGTGATGAAAGTTTCATCCACCTGAATCCTGAAGACATCCTTCTGCATGAGGTCCGTCTGAAAGAGCTAAATGCCGGTTCAAGCTCCCCAAGATAGCAGGCGGAAGATGAAGTATCCAATGTTTCCCTAAGAGCGTTCCAAGAGCGCGCATATGTGTAGAAAACGCTGCTTTGTCTCTGAGTGAAAATTAGTGGAGTACTACGGGAAAGCGAGTCTATTTTCATCTGTATTGTTTGAATTTTGGTTGTGGGCTTGTATATGCGTTGGATATTCATATTTGCCCTATGGATTCTTGCTGAAATAGGGGGCTACTGGGGGCTTCGTCGCCTGGGGGTGTGGCGGCCGTGGATGGGCTGGATCACTCCTTTACTCCTCCTGGGCATGCTCAGCACTTTTTGGATAGGGCGCTGGGCCTTCCTCCCCGTGGATTCGTACAAGCGGCTTCAGATGGGGCTTGGTATTCTCTTTATGCTTTGGGTAATCCTCATTTTGACCAAGCTGGCAAGTGCTGTAATAGGCATCTTTGACTCTTTGAAGTCAACTCCTTCCGTAACTTTTTCTGAGGGTCGTCGGGCCACGCTGCGAACTTTGGCAGGTATAGCTCTCAGTTTGCCGAGTGTAGCTCTGGGGTATGGATTTTTTGTAGGAAGGTTTCGATTCCGTGTAGAGGAAGTCGAAATTCTCTTGCCTGATTTGCCCTCGGCATGGGATGGATTGAGTATTTTGCACTTCTCTGACCTTCATAGTGGAAGCTTTCTCTCCCCGGCTCCTTTGCGTCCAGTTTGGCAGCAAATCAAAGCTCTCGCGCCAGATATTATCGCTTTTACAGGCGACTGGGTCAATACATTTGCGCGGGAGATAGACCCGTTTCTTGAAGATTTAGCTACTCTCTCAGCACCGCTAGGTAAGTGGGCGGTATTTGGGAATCATGATTATGGCGATTACATCGCAGGGGCTTCTCTTGAGCGTCGCCTCGCTGAAAGAAAATATCTCAAAGCGGCGATAGAAAAAGCAGGATTTCGGCTATTGCACAACGAAGCTATTATCTTGGAGCGGGAGGGTCAACGGATGGCTATTATAGGGGTAGGCAACTGGAGTCAGTGGCGTCGATTCCGCCGATATGGCGATTTAGCCCAGGCATGGGCTCAGGTCCCTCCTAATACCTTTGCCATTCTTCTCTCTCACGATCCTACTCACTGGGAATATGAAGTTCAAGGGAAGTATCCTATTCCTCTCACGCTCAGTGGGCATACCCATGGATTTCAAATGGGTTTGGAGTGGCGAGGGTACCGATTCAGTCCAGCTCAATGGCTCTACACTTACTGGGCTGGCCTGTATCGGGTAGGTCAGCAGTATCTATATGTCAATAGAGGCTTAGGGTATATCGGTTTGCCAGCTCGTTTGGGGATTTGGCCTGAGCTTACTTTTATTCGGCTGCGCCGAAGTAAAGAATCAATCTAAATAGTATACCTTTGAGGTGTGAGTGAAGCTTTCGTAACCTTTCGAGAAACGCTGGAAGCCGCTCTGATTGTGGGTATTCTTTCTCGCTATGTATCTCAGAAAGAGCGGGTATGGTTATGGAGCGGCATAGCTACGGCGATAGGGGTTAGCTTACTATCGGCACTGGTTTTAGTGCGACTAAGCGTTGTGCATCAGATCTGGGAAATTGTATTTTCGGCATTGGCGGCGGGCATGCTGATGTATATGATAATATGGATGCACCGCCGTGGGGCTACTTTATCTGAAGAGCTTCGGACGGCTGCTCAATCTTCTACTGGATGGATACTTTTCAGCCTAAGTTTTACTGCGGTGCTGCGGGAGGGACTGGAAACAGCTTTATTTCTGCGGACGCTTTGGGCGATGCAGAAAGATATTTCCTGGATGGGAGGACTATTGGGGCTCTTATTAGCCATCGGGGTGGGCGCACTTATTTTTATCTATGGTCGGCGGGTTCCACTTCGCCCCTTTTTCAACTTTACCTCGGTGATTCTTCTACTCGTGGCAGCAGGTATGGCTTCCTATGCTGTTCATGAGCTATTAGAGCTATTGGAGCCCCATTATGATTGGGCCGAAGAATTGGCTGAGTACAAGGCTTGGAACCTTTTCCCTCCTCAGGCAGAGGTGACAGGCAGCTATGCGTGGAGTTATACGTTTTACGAAGGGAAATATTATCATCCTCTTCATCACAAAGGATGGATTGGAGCTTTTCTACATGTGCTTACAGGTTGGCGGGCCAGTATGACTTGGGTAGAGCTGGGGGTATGGCTTGCGTCTCTGATGGGAGGCCTTTTTCTTTGGTATAGAAATCGCCCTAAGTAGTAAGGCTTGAAGTAAGTATATTTGAACTTATGAGGGTCTTTTGGGGGCTACTTGCTGGGGCATGGGCTCAGGTAGTTTTTTATGTAGAGCCTATTCGGTATTATACACCGGAGGGTCAGCCGTATGTGGAGCTGTTTATCGGGCTTGATGCCAGTTCTGTGCGGTATGTAGCTCGAGACGGACTCTACAAAGGCGAAGTAGATTTCACCCTCATCATCAAAAATGCTTTGGAGGCTCCTGTATATGCAGATAAGTTCCGCTTTGTGCTACCGCCGACTAATGACAGTTTGTCTGTGCATCGTCAGCGATTGTATGCAGATATTCGCCGCCTACGAATACCGGCTGGGACCTACCAGGTAGAGGTAGAAGCCACTGATCCCAATCAACTTCCCCGTCCGCAGAAGGTCAAGGCTATTACTGAGTTTGAAATGCCTGGACTGGTGCCAGGTTTTCGATATAGCGATTTGCTATTTGCCCGTCGGCTAAATACTGCGGAAGCGACCTATGAACGACATGGCCTTCGACTTGAGCCGTGGATCTCTAATGGGCTTTTAGTGGACCCGGATACGCTGCGGATTTATGGAGAGGTATATGCCGTGGATAGCTTGACGACCGAGCCCTATTACCTTCGGCTACGAGTCTTGGATGCACAGAGAGCCCAAGAAATTCCAGAGTTGTCTTATGCGCGTCGTCCGAGCCGTCCTAAGCCGTTTGAAGCTTTTGTTTTCATGCTGCCGATTCATCGGCTCAGCTCCGGTATCTACATAGCCCAAATAGAGCTGTGTCGTAACGATGGTGTCGTCTTGGCTTCGTGGTATCGACGATTCACTCTAATCTCTACGGCAGAGCCCATGGCCGAAGCCTCAGAAGCTGAGTACGATGCCTTGTATGGCTTTCCAGAGCCTAAGCTTAATGAGCTTCTCGGCGGGATGACACACATTGCCTCTCCTACTGAAAAGAGTTTTATGCGGACGCTGGAGACCTTTTCAGATAAAAAGAAGTTTTTTGTAGCTTTTTGGAAAAAAAGGCAGAGCGTTCCAGGGAGTATAGACTTCAAGGAGTTTCTTAAGCGATTTGAGTATGCCCAGCAGCATTTCAAGTCCTCTATACGACCAGGATGGAAGACCGACCGAGGGCGGGTGTTTATTCAGTACGGTCCCCCGAATGATATCCAGTTTTTCTACAACGAGCCTGACAAGTACCCTTATCAGATTTGGACTTACAATCAAATAGGGTCGCAAGGGCAGGTCATATTCGTATTTTACGACCCAGACCTCATCACGAATGAGTATCCGCTACTTCACTCTAATAAGATTGGAGAGCTGCAGAACCGGAATTGGCGTGCATTCCTTCTGCGAGCAAGGGGGGCAGCTACGGGTGAGATAGAGCGTCTAAACAGATTTGGGCGGGATGCGCCGTTTATGTTTAGGGACGATCAGACGATAGGGTTCACCCGGGATGATAGATAAAAAAGCCCCTTGCCCGAGGCAAGGGGCTGTCAGACTGAACTTTAGGCGGCTCCCTTTACTTCTTTTCCTGCCCTTTCTTGGCTGTGTCGGCCGCTGCTCCTTGGGCATCTGAAGCTGGAGCAGGTGCAGGTTCCGCGGCTGGTGCCGCTGGTTGTGTTTGTTCAGTCTTAGGTTGTTCTGCTGGTTTTTGCTCTTGCTGCTGCCCACCGCAGCCTACGAGCAGGTACATACCTGCTGTTAGAAGGGCTACTACAAACGCTCGCATAGGCATGTGTGTTTTGTTCGGGGCAAAGGTAAGCAAAAAACGATAAATGCAAGAGCTTCTTAGGTATCTTCGTCTGAGATGAAGTTGCACATGGGGCCCCAGCACCCTTCCACCCACGGTGTGCTTCATATTACCTTGGACTTAGAGGGAGAGTGGGTACGCGGAGCTGAAGTGGAGATAGGGTATATGCATCGCTGCTTCGAAAAGCATGCTCAGCATCTGACCTTTCCACAAATCATTCCCTATGTAGATAGGCTGGATTACCTCGCTCCTATTTTGGGAGAGCAGGCTTATGTCTTGGCTGTGGAAAGAGCCCTAGAGTGGGAAGGGTTCCTACCCAAGCGTATTGAATATCTCCGCGTGCTTGCGGCAGAGCTCAATCGAATCGCCTCCCATTTGCTGGCTATTGGCACTTATGCGATAGACTTAGGGGCCACGACTGGGTTCTTATGGGCATTTCGGGATAGAGAGTTTATCTTGGAAATGTTGGAGGCATGGACAGGGGCACGCATGCTGTATAACTACATTTGGGTCGGCGGAGTAGCATTTGATATGCCTCTGGGGTTTTCTGACCGGCTCAGAGAGTTCTTAAGCTATTTTCGCCGGGGTTTAGATGAAATACGAACGATTCTCTTAGATAATCGCATCTTCCGAGATAGAACCGAAGGCGTGGGGATTATTCCTTTGGAAACGGCCCTGGCATATGGGGCTTCTGGTCCTGTGCTGCGAGCAAGTGGGTTAGCGTGGGACCTTCGGCGAGTGCGTCCATATAGCGTGTACCCTGAAATAGAGTTTGACATTCCCGTAGAGGAGAGAGGCGACTGCTGGGCCCGTACTTATGTGCGGTTTAGAGAAATAGAGGAGAGCATCAAAATAGTTTTGCAGTGCTTAGAGCGGTTGGAAAAAGCTTACCCTGGCGGCGGGGATTTTGATCCCCGAGGTCTTTCAAGCAAAAAGCCTCGCCCTAAGGAAAGCCGAAGTTTATATGCAGCTGCGGAGGGCGCTCGGGGCGAGCTTGGTTTCATGATTGAGGTGGAAAAAAATAAGGATATACCCACTCGACTAAAGTTTCGTTCGCCTTCATTTGCTCATTTATCTATGCTGTCGGCCTTGATTGGAGAAGGGATGTGGCTGGCAGACTTTGTGGCCCTTTTAGGTTCGCTCGATGTAGTGATGTGCGAAGTAGATAAGTAAAGTTGTACTTTTGCTGCGATATGAAAAAGGGAATCGTACTATTGTCTCTCCTTGTAGGAGGGGGCGTTTTTGCCCAGCAGGGTACTGTGAAAGTTGGTGCCGTTCTCCTTCCTCAGAGCACCTGGCTCCTCAATCAGGATGACTCAGATGCGGGCCCAGAGTTGGACTATGTATCAACCTGGGGCTTTGCAGGGGGGCTTACCCTCGGATATAACTTCACGGACTATGTCGGCCTTGGCTTAGATGTCTTATATTCGCGTCAGGGCCAGAAATATAAAGGTCGGGAGTCCAACACTGACTTGAACGCTCAGACTACACTGAACTACCTCAAACTGCCCCTTCTTCTGCGCTTCAACTCTGACCCTAACTCTGCAGTACAGTTCAGCTTCTTTATGGGGCCTCAACTGAACCTGCTCATGAGTTATAAGGAAAAGGCGACTTTCAGCAGTGGGAGCACTGTTTTAGATGTAGAAGTTTCAGGTACCAAATATGTCCTCACAACTAATATTCCTCCCTCGCTCTCTATTCGCAGTGAAGAAGATCTCACCGCTCCCATCTATACCTCAACTAATTTCGGGGCCGCCGTCGGATTGGGAGTGGGGATAAAACTTACGGACGAGCTACTCCTGAGTTTGCATTTCAGAGGAGACTACAGCTTCGGCGATGTAGAAAACAAAGATGCTGAACTGCCTCACGGGAATCATTCGCACCCCTACTGGGAGCAGAAACCTAAATATAACTCTGTATCGCATGGGAGCTCTGAGGAAAAAAGACCAGCCACCTCTGCCATCACAGGTGGGTTGATGCTGGGAATCACCTATAATATACCAGTCCGATAGAGATTATTTAGGCCTACGTCCTGGATTCACAGACTGGCGAAGGGTATGGGGCAGGGGGTAGGCAAGAAAGTGTTTTTCTCCTGCCCCACATTTTTTATTTGGTATAGTAGCTCATGAGGAAAAGGAGAAGCTGCAAGACAGGGGGAGGAATCAAAATGAGTAATCCTCTACCTTTGCGTAGGTATGAGAAAGGGAGTCGTAATACTTAGCCTCCTCTGGATGGGGAGTACTTATGCTCAGCAAGGCACAATAAAAGTCGGAGCTGTGGTACTACCTCAAAATACCTGGCTGCTCAATAAACAAGATTCGGATGCAGGTCCTGAACTGGACTATGTGGTTACCTGGGGCTTTGCTGGGGGACTTACAGTGGGATACAACTTCATGGACAATCTCGGCGTGGGTCTGGATGTCTTGTATTCTCGCCAAGGCCAGAAATATAAGGGCGAGTTTCCCAATGCTCCTGAGATTAAACTGACAGCTCAAACTACTTTGAACTATCTCAAGCTTCCTATCTTCCTGCGATTCAACTCTGATCCTAATTCTACGGTGCAGTTTAGCTTTCTCCTCGGCCCCCAAGCTAACCTGCTCCTCAGCTACAAAGATAAGGCTACTATCAAGGGAGAAGGGAATTCCTTTGACAGTGAGGCCTCAGGTACTACCTTCACTGTGAATTTTACCAGTCCCTCCGAACCGCCTTCCAGGTTTGATGCGAAGCTGACCGCTCCGATCTACAC
This sequence comes from Bacteroidia bacterium, assembly GCA_039630325.1. GTDB lineage: Bacteria > Bacteroidota > Bacteroidia > SpSt-205 > SpSt-205 > SpSt-205. The sequence continues at coordinate 3,829 of JBCNVG010000017.1, read as the reverse complement.
CTCCTTTAGCCTCGCAGCTGCCCTCGGATTAGGAGTAGATATCCGCCTATCAGAGCAGCTCCTCCTGAATGTACATTTCAGAGGCGATTATACCTTTGGCGATGCAGAGAATAAAAAGACGGAAGTTTTATTCAATGGCGAGTCTGAAAAATACTGGACAAATCGACAACATAAGTATGACCTTTTCTCAGATAATCCTAATCCTCCTAGCAGACCCTCTACCACGCCTATTACAGGTGGAGTGATGGTGGGCCTTACCTATACCATACCCATCCGCTAACTCATTTGAGACTTGACAGGTATTACTTCTAAGGGATCCAGCTTCGGTAGGAGGGCTATCTCTCTACTCTTTTTGTTATCCCACACCTTCCACATTATGTTCCATTTTGCGCTGATGCTTATTCGGAGGGTGTGTATTAGCTACTCATTCGGAGGCGCAGGCTATTCAGGACGACGGTAAGGGAGCTGAGAGACATTAGCAGGGCACTTATACTGGGAGTGATTGTCACCCCTGGCACTAATCCCATGGCGATAGGAATAGCTAACAAGTTGTAAGCAAATGCCCACAGAAGATTCTGAATGATAATGCGGCGTAGTCGCACGCTTAGGTGATAGAGTGCGGGGAGTGCTACTTCTATGTCTTTCAGGAGAGCGATGCCAGCGCTATGCACAGCGGCACTGGCACTACGATGGACAGCAATCCCAACATTGGCGCTTTGTAAAGCCAACGCATCATTGATACCATCTCCAATGAATACTACCATGTCCCCTTGACGCTGGATCTTCTCTATCCATTGGGCTTTGTCAATAGGGGAAAGGCCCTGATATACTTCGTCGAATCCCAGAGTTTGGCCTACTCTTCGGGCTGTATCGGAGGGATCACCAGTAAGTAAAACAAGCTTTTTGCCCATCCCTTTGAGCTGGGATAAAAATGTCCGAAGCGCTTCTCTGGGTCTGTCTTCAAAGGTAAATATAGCTATTACTTTTTCCGGTGTAGCTACCGCTACGGCTGTATCAGGGGGTACAGGTAATTCTGGGTGTTTTTCGGCTATCCAGCGGGGATTGCCAATGTAAAGTTTCCTATCTGGAAAGGTAGCAATGAGTCCTTTTCCAGGAAGCTCCACCAGCTGGGGCTCAGGTAAATCTGCTGGGGCTAAGGGGGTAAGATACTCAGCCAAAGCTTGCGCTAAGGGATGTAGACTGCGTCGAACGGCCGATACGATAAATGGAACATTCTCTGCAGCGTACCAATGCGCCTCTTTCACGCTAATCTTCCCGTGAGTCAGAGTACCCGTTTTATCAAAAGCCCATATCTTTCCCTTAGGTAGGTTTTCCAGCTGAGCTACTTCTCTAAGTAGTATCTGAGCTCCCGCCGCACTGCCAATAGCCATCTGGACGGCAATCGGCGTGGCTAATCCTAAAGCACAGGGGCATGAGATAACCAGCACACTTAGAGCCCTTTCCCATGCTATCTCGGTCTCTGTCCCCTGCCATAAGTGGTAAAAAAGTGTCAAAGCAGAGAGAGTAATAATGAGGGGAACGAAAATCTGGGATATGTGATCAGCTATCCTTTGCAGGTGAGCTGGACTATTCTGGGCTTTCTGCACTCGTAGAATAAGCTGAGCTAAAAAGGTCTCCTGCACAGGCACGTCCATGCGCACATGGACGGTACCAGTGAGATTTTGGGTGCCAGCCCATACTTTATCACCTACGGTTTTCTCCACTGGAAAAGGTTCGCCAGTCAGAAGCCCCTCAGATACGGAGGCCTTTCCAGAGAGAATGGTCCCATCTATGGGGAAAGTTTCACCCGCTCTCACCTCTACTAGATCGCCTACCTTTAGACTGGGGGTGGGGACTTCCTCTATGGTCTGGTCTGTACGGAGGCGCCGAGCGGTGGGTGCAGCGAGAGATGTAAGCCTCTCTAAGGTGGACTGGGTTTTATATCGGGCTTTTTCTTCTAACAGGCGGCCTATGAGTATGAAAAATGATATTTCTGCACCTGCTACTACGGCATGCCCCGCTTTTCCCGTGTACAGTTCTACCCCCCCTAAAAGTAAACTACCTAAGATACCCAGCGATACAAGCGTGTCCATCGTCAGCTGCCGAACTCGGAGCTGCTGCCATGCCGGCCTAAAGAAGTACTTGCCGGCTATCCACAGGACGCTCGGAAGGGTGAGACTGTAATGCAGGAGCGCAAAGGGATAGACCCTATGATCAAGCATCAAGAAGTGTATGCTCATACCTGTCAATGCAAGCCCTCCCATCCAGTATAAGGAGTGGGTTAACCGCTTGATATACTGCTGCCGTACAATCAGCTGAGTCCGCGAGTCAGGTATGAGCTCATAACCTGCAGGGGCTAAAGCTTCTCGCAGCTTATCAAAGGGAGCTTTGTCGGTTTCGTGTAAAACTATAACCTCCTGGGTGGCAAACTGTACCTCTACCTTCTTCACCCCAGGGACGCTCTCTAATAGGCTCCGAACACTCGCCGCACAACTTTGACAGGTCATCCCCACGATTTTGTAGGTTGCCTCTACTACTGCCATAGCGTCAAGTTAACCGATTTGTGCTCTTCAAAAATGCATTTTCTCTTGCGATGACCCTGGCTTTCCTCCCACTTGATTCCCCAATAAAATAGCCCCGAAACTCTTTGTGGCGGCTTCGGGGCTATTTGGCTTTGAGCGCTTTTTTATTTTTGGATTAGGAGGAGGGTTTCGTATAAAAAGTTTTGGCCTACAAGGGTTAGACGATATAACCCATTCGGCAAAGGCGTAACAAGATGGTGCGGGGAGTTTTCTACTGCCCCTTCGTATACTTTCCTCCCCATCCAGTCATGAATCTGCACACGAAGGGGAACAGCTTCCGTGGGGTATTGAATGGTGAAGTTGCCATTTGAGGGATTGGGAAATACCAACACTTGTGAGGACAGTGAAGTAGCTAAGGCAGTCGTGAAGCTGACATTTACAATCAGGGTATCTTCCTCTCCACAGAGGAGGGAACGAGCGATCACCTCATAGCTCCCTGCTTGGGTGAATGTATAGATCAGCGAGTCATCTGCTAAGGTGAGCAGGGGAGTAGCTTGTCCGTTGAAATGAATGCGCCACTCATGTTGAAAGCCACTTCCTTGGACGACGAAGGTATCTCGGATAGAGGTATTAGGTGTGCTGAGGTTTATCACTGTCCCACTGGGACGCGAAGCGCCCTGATAGATTATCGCCTGAGCAGAGGTGGGATAGCCGCTGATAGAGAGGTTGAAACGGCCAGAGGCACCAGAGTTGAACCCTTCAATGATGATTAGAAGCTCATCTCCAGCCCGTAAGCGCAAGGTATCTATGTTAGGTGCATTAGGGTCTTCATCATAAGGTCTGATGGGAGAAGACCCAATGCCTCCAATAGCTATGAGGTGTGCAGTGAATTGTGGACTACCAAATCCGGCACTGTTACAACTACTTGCTCCTTGATCTTCATCGGCCGTAGTATCAGGAAGGGTAAGATTAATGAGGTTGATTCTTGTGCCAAAGTTGGTAAAGGGATCACAGGTATTGAGCCGCAGAGAGTCTAAGCATGCTGGCAGGGTGAGCTTGAAAAAGAGGTCGCGAGAGGCAGTGCCTCTGGGATTCGTAGGGGCTCCTGTGCCGCTGCCATATTCATTAGAGGTGGCAGGACCATTGGTGCTATCCTGTATAGAAGCGGTCCAAATTCCTCCCGTTAAGCTGAGGGTGATGGGTATAGCGGTAGTAGGGCGGTTTCCTGGGCGATCGCGCAGGGGGAGCTGTAAAAATACATCCGAGGTATCAGGTGGAATTCCGCACCCACTGATTGTGTGTCCTGC
>JBCNVG010000016.1:0-44775 GCA_039630325.1 Bacteroidia bacterium | reverse complement strand
ACGACCTATGAAGTTACCGCCTGCAACAGTAGCATTTATATGGTAGGCATTGTAATTGATAGTAGAACCAGCAAGAGAAGTCGCGTTGATTACGATACCAAAAGCCCGAGCATTACTCGCTGTTCTACGATGGGTATTCTGGATAAGGTTTCCAGAGATAGTCACACCACCAGTAACGTTGGAGGAGAGAGCTATGCCTGTTACCACACTATTTGTAGAGCCTGCGGGAGGCGTAGTAAGATCATCAGGTCCAAGCGAAGAGCTATCATCATTGAACAAGTGAATAGAGTTATGGAGGATTTGCACGCCTACATTACTATTTGCAGCCATGGCATGTACAGCTATACCAGATACCATCCAGTGAAGACTAGTCAATGAGTTATTATCTCCATCTCCCCCTATACGAGAAATAAAGTTATTCCGCACGATAACATTAGCGCTACCACTCGATGGAGCTGTCACCCGAATGCCCGTGGCGCCATATCCGCTAGTACCAGTATATCTGATATTGTAGACATAGTTACGTTCTATGGTGAGTCCAGTAGCTTCATCTGAGATTATACCAGCAAATCCCGGGGCACCAGGTGCACCATTTTGCAGAGCATTTCTAATCACATTCTGCTCGATAGCTCCACCAGTTGTAACAAAAAAGTATATTCCCCCTGCCGCTCCTCCTCCACTACCAGCACCGAAAGAGGCATCTGTATTCGGTGTATTCGGTACAGGCTCTGGGATACCGATAGTACAACGGGATACCACTGGAGCTAATACCTGACCATTTGGAGCACCGCGCATGTAGATACCATGCCGAGCCCCAGTAATCTGGCAATTCGTGATTTGCACTTGTTGCACCGTGCTATTAGTAGGAATAGCATTCCCAAGCGTGACGGTATCACCGACATAGACGCCTGCATAGGTTTGCGTGCGATTAACGCCGTCTATGACTACGCTATCTATGTGGATTCTGCTCAGCGTTCGCCCAGCTCGTGGAGAGATGCCAATCACTGCGGACTGCGTAGCAGAGTTGGTATTTTCCACGAGGCGAAGGTTGCCTCGACCATACAAGGCGAAGTTTTGAAGGTCATGCGTAGGAGACCCTCCCAATCTCAGGAGGAACCGCTGCGCAGTAGTTGGGCTTTTGGATAGGACCACAGGTATATCTATATACACTTGTACAGCACACGGCCCATTTGTACAATTGTAGCCTCCGAGCCGCAGATGATTAGGCTCTACATTGGGATCATAGCCTGCAACGACACGAATGATAACTGGACCATTTGAGCCATTTACTCCATTTGCCTCCAGGGCATTGAATGCATCTTGAATAGTCTGAAATTGTCGGGTAGCTAAATTAGTAGAGCTACCATCCACTAAGTACGGCTGTGCACCATCCAACTGTGCCCGCAAGCCTTGCCATAACCCAGCCGCTGTGAAAGCCGTAAGTAAGCGTAGGTATCGCATATTGGAGGCAAAGTTATGATGTAAAGCATCAGATTGACAAATCCTTGCCGAAGGTTATCATTCGGCCATATACTACTCGAGCCTAAAAACTCTATGTGGGTATCGGCGCATGCAGGGAGGCGAATAACTTTGCCGCCATGGACGCTGCGGAAAGGATCAAAGAAGCGGCCATACAAGAGTTTGCTCAATATGGATATGATGGCGCTCGCTTGGAGCGAATAGCGCGGGCCGCTGGCGTCCATACGGCGCAGATTCACTACTATTTCCGAAATAAACGCTCTTTATACGAAGCTGTACAGAAAGCTTTGACCCCTCCGTCGCTGGAAGAGGTATTGACACCGCTTAGAGACTCTACGAAGACCCTGCCCGACCGCATTCAGGGATTCTACGAACGATTCTTTTCCGCCATAGAAAATATGGCCTCTCTATCCGTAGAAAGTGCTGCAGCCCATCGTTTACCTGCCCTTTTACTAAGCCCTAAACCCTTACACCTCCCAGAGTGGATAGAAGCCCTGCGTAGCGCTCAAAGCTTTGGCCTCCTGAGACCCCTTAGAACAGAGCTTATCCTTGCCCATCAGTGGAGCATCGCCTTAGTACCTATATGGTTTAGTATGCCCAAAAGCGAATGGTCCGATTACTACCTCAAAGAAGCTCCGAAGATTTTCTGGGAAACTGTCAAAAGTGTATAAAAAGCGCGCCCATTCCGTGAAAACTCTAAATTTTGGACGGTAATAGCAAAAAATCCCTTCCTTCATAAGGTGCGTCATTGAATGTAGCAGGGCAGGATACACCTAAGTGTAGAGCTACCCGCTCTAATGGCCAGCCCCTTTACCATTCACTCCTAAACCTTTATTGCGGCCAAATACCAGCAACAGCCAACTTCATAGAAGTACAAACTTTTGAAGTATACCCTCCATTTCTAAACCCAAAGGGCCCTAACTTATACTGACAAACCTCAGAAGTAGATACCAAAATACTGTGAAACTACTTTACCGCTCATCTGGTACAGGCAGCGCCTCTGCTTGGGTAAGCTGACGAAATACCTCCTCCAGCGGAAGCTGCCGCTTCTCTAAGCGAAGCAGAGGGGTACCTTGATATACAGAGGCTTGGTATATAGCGGCTCGTATCTCTTCTCCTGCAGGGGCGCGCACCCGCCATACATTGGGTCCCATAGACTCTACCTTTGCCGCCGAAGGTAGAAAATCCCATACCAAAGGCTTCTGTTGAGTTTCTACGATATACTCTTCTTGTCCGAGGTGTTTATCTATGTCGCTCAGGGGAGCATTCAAGACCAGTTCTCCCTTATGTAAGATGAGGACATGGTCAGCTATAGCCTGCACCTCCGCTAAAATGTGCGAGGAGAAGATCACCTGATGAGAACTTCCCAGCGAGCGAATGAGCTGGCGAATCTCCACGACTTGATTGGGATCTAAGCCACTAGTGGGCTCGTCTAATATAAGCAGAGGCGGATCATGCAGAAGAGCTGCTGCTAGTCCTACCCTCTGACGATATCCGCGGGATAGAGCGCCTATCAGCTTATGAGCTTCGGGAGTCAAGCCAACTTTATGAATGAGCTCTTCCACCCGAGCTTTCAAAGTCCGCCCCCTCAGGCCGTAAAGCCCTCCACGAAAGAGCAAATATTCCCGCACATACATGTCTAAGTAAAGAGGATTATGCTCAGGAAGGTAGCCAATGTGGCGCTGGATCGCCCGCTTGTCATCAGGAAGCTTCCATCGGCCGAAGCGCACCTCCCCGCTGGTAGGCCGCAAGTAACCCGTGAGAATCTTGAATGTAGTAGATTTCCCAGCGCCGTTAGGGCCTAAATACCCATAAATGCCTGGCTTATCTAAGGTGAAGGATACCTCCCTGAGGGCCCACTGAGTACCGTAGCGCTTAGATAGCTGGGAAATAACGAGTTCCATCACACCGCCAACAGCAAGCGAATCGGATCTTCGAGGAGCTCTTTTACCCGCACAAGGAAGCTCACCGCCTCCTTTCCGTCTATGACGCGGTGGTCATAGGACAGAGCCACATACATCATTGGTCGAATCACCACCTCTCCATTCACAACGACGGGACGCTCCTGAACTTTGTGCATTCCCAAAATGGCCGTTTGAGGGGGATTCAAAATCGGCGTGGAGAGGAGGGAGCCGAATACTCCTCCATTTGTGATTGTGAAAGTTCCACCCTGCATTTCTTCGATGGAAATCTTATTCTGCCGAGCCCGAGCAGCGAGATCGGCGATGACTTTTTCTATCTCAGCCAGCGAAAGGAGGTGGGCATTGCGGACCACTGGCACGACTAAACCCCGATCCGTACTCACCGCTACACTGATATCCACGTATGAGAAGTAAACCAGTTCATCTTCGTGGAGTTGGCTATTGACCTCTGGAAATTCCAATAGGGCTGTGGCGCAAGCCTTGGTAAAAAAGCTCATGAAGCCTAGTCCGATGCCATGTTTTTCTTGAAAGCGCTCTTTGTAGGTTTTGCGAAGCTCCAGGATGCGGCTCATATCCACCTCGTTGAAGGTGGTGAGCATGGCAGTCTGATTCTTAGCATGGAGGAGGCGCCGAGCTATCGTTTGACGGATAGGGGTGAGCTTCTTTCGGATTTCCTGACGGTCGGCTGTCCCTCCCGACGACGGCAGTAACGGAGAGGTAGGCTCGGCTACCGCTGATGAAGGAGTACCTCCAGCCGAAGGGGAAGGAGAAGTTGGCTGAGCCGCAAGGGCGTCCGCCTTTGTAATTCGGCCTGCGGGACCACTACCTTGTACCTGGGTAGGTGGAATACCCTTCTCCGCTAAAATCCTCGCCGCAGATGGCATCACGTGCCCCTGCTCAGCCGCTTGGGGTAAAGCAGAAGAAACCTCTTTTGACGAAGATGAATCTCCATTAGAGGACGGGGAAAGGGCGTCCCCCCTTTCTACGGTAGGATCTATCCGGCCTATGATTGTCCCCACAGGCACTTGCGTCCCTGCCTGTACCAATATCTCTAACTTGCCAGCTGCCTCCGCATATACCTCCAAAGCCGCTTTATCTGACTGTATCTCTGCTAAGAGTTCATCCTTCTCCACCCAGCTTCCATTAGGTTTATACCACTTATCCAGCAATACCTCGGTGATGGACTCACCTGGACTGGGGACTCTGATCTCTATCATACGCGTTCAGGAACGATATCTAAGGCTTTTCGTAAGATATAGTTTTGCTGACGAAGATGATGGCTATAGGAGCCAGTCGCCGGACTAGCTGATTCACGGCGAGCAATAAGCTTAGGTATAGGTAACCCATACTCCATAAACTTCCGCAAAATAAAGCCCCAATACCCCATGTTAGAAGGTTCTTCTTGAACCCAGTAGAGCTCTTCTATCTGAGAATGTTCAGCAAGGACTTGTCGCAGCTCCTCTTCGGGGAAGGGGTAAAGCTGCTCTATGCGCACGATAGCCGTATCGTACTTTCCATGCTCCCGACGGACCTGGATGAGGTCATAGAATACCTTACCCGTACACAGAAGGAGACGACGAGCTCGATCAGGAGCGACTTCAGGATCGGAGAGAACTGGGCGAAACCCTCCATCTGTCAGGTCAGCAAGAGAGGCCACACACTCTGGATGACGAAGGAGGCTTTTTGGAGTGAAGATTATTAGAGGGCGACGGGTAATGCTGCGCATCTGCCGGCGGAGAGCATGGAAAAGGTTGGCTGGATGCGTGAAGTTGCAGATGTACATATTATTTTGCGCGGCTAAACTCAAAAATCGCTCGGGCCGAGCACTGGAATGTTCAGGTCCCTGTCCTTCGTACCCGTGAGGTAAATATAGCGTAATCCCATTCAAGCGTTGCCATTTTGTCTTGGCAGCGGTGAGGTATTGGTCAATAATAATCTGCGCGCCGTTCGTAAAATCCCCGAACTGCGCCTCCCATATCACCAGCGTATGAGGGGAAGCTAAGGCGTAACCGTACTCAAAGCCAAGCACCGCATACTCAGATAGCGGCGAGTTGTATATGTAGAACGGCGCTTGGCGATGGGAAAGGTGATTGAGGGGAATATATCGAGCCTCTGTAACCTGATCAATCAAAACGGCATGGCGATGCGAAAATGTCCCCCGCTCTACATCCTGGCCTGAAATTCGAACAGGATTATTCTCTAAAAGTAGGGAACCGTAAGCCAGCATTTCTACCGTCCCCCAATCCAATCCTTTACCCTTCGTAACCGCCTCGTAGCGCGCTTCGTATACTTTACGAACAGTTGGGTGGGGAGTAAAACCTTCTGGTAAACGCATCACTTGCTGAGCGATAAACTCCAAAACCTCTTTCCGCACATTTGTCTGTGGTCCAGGTTCTAACACATAGTCATCGTATAGCTGGATCCCTTGCCATGTCCGACGGGGAATGGTATCTATCACAGGCTCCTCTTGACGCGCACGCTCCAACTGCTCCTCATAAAACTCCATGCGCTCTTTTTCCATGCGTTTGTACTCCGCCTCAGATACCACAGCTTCTTCTATGAGACGCTGCGCATATACCTCAAAAGGAGAAGGGCACTTAGCAATAGCCGTATACATACGGGGTTGAGTGAAACGCGGCTCATCTCCCTCGTTGTGTCCATGGCGCCGATAGCCTATTATGTCTATGAAAACATCCCGATTGAAAGCCTGACGGAAAGCTATCGCAAGGCGCACAGCATGCACCACAGCTTCGGGATCATTTCCATTCACATGAAAAACAGGAGATAAAGTGACCTTAGCTACGTCAGTCGCATAATGACTGGAGCGCGCCTGCGCTTCACCCGTGGTGAAGCCGATTTGATTATTCAAAACGATATGAATAGTTCCCCCCACTTCATATCCTGGCAAAAGAGACATTTGCAGCGTCTCATACACCACCCCTTGACCAGCTATGGCCGCATCGCCGTGAATCAATACCAGCACAATCTTATCATGCGTACCACCGTAGAGATGATCCATCTTAGCACGGGTCGCACCCGTAGCCACAGGATCTACCGCCTCCAAATGAGAAGGATTGGGAAGCATAGAAAGATGTACCCGTTTGCCCGCCACTATCGGATCGCTGGAATAGCCCAAGTGATATTTCACATCACCGTCAAACGTATCCGTGGCAATTCCTTTGCCTTCAAACTCGCCAAATACCGCATGAAACGATTTCTGCATGATGTTGGTCAGCACATTTAGGCGCCCACGGTGCGCCATGCCAAATACAAACTCTTCTATGCCCAACTGAGCTCCCTTTTCTACGAGCTCATATAGAGCAGGGATAATAGCTTCATTCCCCTCTAACGAGAATCGCTTCTGTCCGACAAACTTTCTATGAAGAAAGCGCTCAAAAGTCGTGGCATTACAAAGCCACTGCAAAATAGTTTTCTTCTCCTCTGAGGAAAAGCGGGGGAGATTTTCAGGATTTTCTAAACGATCTTCAAACCAGGCAAGAATCTCCGGAATACGAATATAGCGATACTCTATGCCTATGGTAGAGCAGTAAACGCGCCGTAGATGAGCAATAATATCGCGCAACTTAGCTGGACCCAATCCCACTTGCTTACCAGCTTGAAACACAGTATCCAGGTCATCTGCACTCAGCCCAAAGCTTTCTAATGGGAACGCTTTATCTAATACTTTCTCATGGTTAGCGTAGTCAGCGAGGGGATTCAACCGAGCAAAAAGGTGACCGCGATTACGATAAGCCGCCACCAATAACATTACACCGAACTCCTTCTCTATGAGCTTAACATCGTGGGCAGAAGAAATAGCAGAACCAGGCAAACCATCAGAGAGAGCGGCAAAATATCCTTCAAAAAACCGCTGCCAATCAGGCGGCAGCGACTGTGGATCTCGTTGATACTGACTGAGTAAGTTTTCAATATAGGCTGGGTCAGCCCGGAAAAGGTAAGTAGCCTCCGTCATATGGTCATTATCATTCTGTGGAGATGGCATAATAAGCCTTTTCGCCTTTCCGATACAACCCTTCTAGGAGGAGGGCGCCCTTGAAATCCCGCAGAAGAGATTCGGCCTCCTCTACCGTAGAAACAGGCTTCCGATCAATCGCTGTAATCACAAATCCTGGTCGAATGCCCACCTCCATCAGAGGACCAGGTAAAACCTCTGTCACCTTTAGGCCACGGGTAATTCCAAGGGCTTCTTTCTCCTCAGGAGTAATCGGACGGAGGCGGGCTCCTAACGGCGTAATCAAAGTACCCTCTTTTCTTTTAGCTTCTTCATCATTAGAAGGACGACCTTTGAGCCGAACAAAAGTCTCTACTTTCTTGCTCCCCCGATAATAGCCAATTTTGATACGGTCGCCTGGTCGATGACGAGCTATCATTTCGGTCAACTCCGCAGCGCTACGGATAGGCTTGTCATCTATCTCCACGATTACATCCCCTGGCCGAAGCCCTGCTTCGTCTGCGGCGCTATTCTCATAGACATCACTGATGTAGGCTCCTTGAGATACGGGGACCTCGCTTTCTGTCCGCCGCTCCTCTGTGAGATCTCCGATTGCCACCCCAAGTAAAGCGCGCTGGACCTTGCCATATTTGCGCAAATCGTCCACTACTTTACGGACGATACCCGCCGGTACAGCAAACGAATATCCCGCGAAGGTTCCAGTAGTAGATGCTATCGCTGTATTGATACCGACCAGCTTGCCCTCCAGGTTTACCAATGCGCCTCCGCTATTCCCAGGATTGACGGCCGCATCCGTCTGGATAAAAGATTCTATTCGAAACTGCTCTCTCAGAAGCCCTAAGGCTCGTCCCTTTGCACTGACAATCCCTGCGGTAACGGTAGAGGTGAGATTAAAAGGATTCCCTACCGCTAAGACCCAATCCCCCACCCGAAGCTGGTCCGAGTCACCAAACTCTAGATACGGTAGCTCAGAAGCATCTATTTTGAGGAGCGCCAAATCCGTAGAAGGGTCCGTCCCCACCACATTAGCCTTGAATGTGCGATTGTCATACAAAACCACTCGTATCCGAGAGGCCTTTTCAATCACATGATTGCAGGTAACAATGTATCCATCTGGACTAATGATCACCCCCGAGCCGCTCCCGGGAATCAAACCCTCTCCATCTTCTATGAATAGCCTGTGAAAAGGCGGAAGGTCAGGCTGCATCTGAGTCTGAATATGAACGACAGCAGGCATGGCGATTTGCGCAGCTACTGTGAAATCAACCGGCGGATGTATTTCCCAGCGGACGGGCTGTAAGTACAACGGCGAGGATACAGACGCAGGAGACATATTATTATCTTTCTTACGCACTAACCACCATGTAGTCAGACTCGCAACAATAGCTACGACTACATTTCCCGCAAGGACACGCATACGCAGACAAAACAAAACCTATTCAAAGGTACAAAACCTGCGTGTTTTTAGATTCCTCTCTTGACTCTAGGGACTCCGACAAAGTTATCGCCGAGAGCTTTCTCTAGTTCTGCTTTTAGCTATCGCTTGCTTAATATCGCTTGTAGAAGCTGCTGAGCTAACCGGGAGTTGACACCTTTGAGCCTTTCATAATATTGCTGAGCCTCATCCATCTGGCCCTGTTGAAGAGCAATTAAACCCATCTCATACAAAGCTCGGGCGTGGTCAGGTCTTCGGCGTAGAGCTTCCTGAAAAGCAGCCTGTGCCTCGGCCATCTTGCCAAGCTGCTTGTAGGCCAAACCCTTGTAGTATGAAGGGTTAGGGTCCTCCGGAAGCTGGCTCTCTGCACGGATGAGTAAAGGTAGAGCACCTTCTGGGTCTTGTTGGGCCAAGCGCACTCTCCCCAAACCAGCCCATGCTTCGGCTGGTGAATTTGGACCTTTAGTCGCTCGTCCGTAAGCCCGCTCTGCTAAAGCCAAACTATCCACTTCCCAATACGCATCTCCGATCCAAACCAGGACCTTTTCTGAGTCAGGTATCCCGAGCCTGATCGCCTGCTCCCACCAAGGTATGGCCTTTAGATTCTTATTCTGCATCCAGAGAGCAGCCCCCGCATAGAAATAACCCTGCGGCTCTTTCGGAGCATATTCAGTGACATGCTCAAAAGCCTCATAGGCTTCTTCATAACGCTTCTCTTTAAACAAAACGCTACCCTTTCCCCACCATGCTTGGACTAAGCGAGGGTTTCGTTGAAGAGCCTGGTCGTATGAATGAAGGGCAGCTTCTTTCTGATCTAAATTTTCCTGGCAGTAGCCTATCCAGTACCAAGTTAGAGGATTAGACGGATCTTGAGCCTTACTTCTTTCCAGAAAGGATAGGGCTTGGGCATATTTCCCCTCTAATGCCAATGCTTGTCCGCGAGCTAAATCTCTATTTCCTCCTCCTTCACGGATTTCACCGGACACCCTAGTAGATAGGTCCTTCGGCGGACTAAAGGAACTTATACCGTGCTGCGCATATAGCCCAGCTATCCAAAAAAAGAGTGTAGTATGCCGCATAACTCTAATGTATGAAAATTTTTTTGCAAAGCTGCTGTTCTGGAAAAGTCTATCTGCACATAAACCGATTTGAATTAGTTTCGCCTATATGAGCCACGAAAATCCTTGGCGTACGCTCTCTTCGAGGCTGGTATACGACAACCCCTGGATAACTCTTCGAGAAGATCAAGTCGTCAATCCGAGTGGACAGTTAGGAATTTACGGGGTCGTTCATTACAAGCATCTGGCACTGGGCGTCATTCCAGTGGATGAAGCAGGCTATACCTATCTCGTCGGTCAGTACCGTTATCCTCTCGGAGCATATTCGTGGGAAATCCCGGAAGGAGGAGGGAAGCTGAATAAGGACCCTCTGGAAGAAATCCAGCGAGAACTGCAAGAAGAAACTGGCCTGACCGCCCGATGTTGGCGTCTACTCCTTCGCATACATCTCTCTAATAGCGTCTCGGACGAACTGGCTTTGATTTACTTGGCTTGGGGATTAGAAGCAGGAACAGCCCAACCTGACCCCACTGAGGCTCTCCGATGCCTACGCCTGCCCCTCTCCGAAGCCATAGAATGGGTTCACGAAGGGAAAATCACGGACTCTCTTTCAGTGGCAGGACTATTATACGTAGAAAACCTCCTTCATAAGAAAGCTCTAACTTTGCCGCTCACATGCTCAGACATCGGGCGTTTATCCTGACCCTTCTGGGGATATTTTTTGCGATAGTCTTGTATAACCTATACTGGGTCGCTGAAAGGTTTCGGATCGAAAGGAAGCTGGGCGCCATGTCTCCCGAAGCTCGCAGTGCCTGGCTCAAAGATGCCGACAACTACAAGTATTATCGCCGAGCCATAGAAAACTCTTTCACCCTGGGCTTGGATCTCCAAGGTGGCATGTATGTGACTTTGGAGGTAGGGGTGGAGGATATTCTGCGGGGCTTGTGCGAGGTGCCTCAAGATACGCTCTTTCAGCAGACGTTGGAAGAGGCGGTGCGCCGCTATCGTAAAGGCGAAGGGAACTTGGTAGACCTTTTCGCCCAGGTGCTCAAGGAAAAGAGCCCCAATACCACCTTGGCTCAGTTTTTTGCGGGGCCTAAATTGGGCTTGTCGTATGATGCCAAAGATGGAGAAGTGCTCTCTAAGCTTCGTCAAGAAGTGGAGGATGCCGTAGATCGCACCTACAAAATCTTACGAGTCCGAATAGACCAGTTTGGCGTCGTCTCACCGAATATTCAGCGGCAGCCTGGGACTGGACGGATTCTCTTAGAGCTGCCTGGTGTCAAAGATAGCGAGCGCGTTCGTAGGCTCTTACGAACGACTGCCCAACTGGAATTCTGGCCTACTTACACTATCAAGGAAGTTTTCCCCCTCCTTCAAAAGGCTAATGAAAAAATCGCTGCAATTCAGGCTGGACGCACCGATACCGCCAGCACCACAGATACCACCAAGAAAACTAATGATACGACGAAAACTACTCCTATTTCCACCGAAGAAATCCTCTTAGGGCAAAAGGGGCAACCTTCGGCTGATACGGCTGCCAAGAAAGACACAGCTTTGAGCGAAGAGGAGAAGCGTAAGCGGTTTGAGAAAGAAAATCCTCTGTTCTCAGTCCTAATCCCGCCTCAAAATCCCCCTGAGAATAGTCCAGTCGTGGGGCATGCTCGGATTGCAGACACCGCTACTGTGAATAGCTACCTTCGGCAGCCCGAAGTCCAAATGCTCTTTCCAGACAACTTAGCATTTGCCTGGACTGTAAAGCCTGAACAAGAGGGCTCGGATGTGCTTACTTTGATTGCCCTTCGCGTCAACCCCAATCGGCAAGCTCCCCTAACTGGAGAAGTCATAGAAGATGCTCGCCAGGACTTCAATCCTGACGATGGACGCCCCATGGTCACCATGCGCATGAACGCCGAGGGTGCTCGCATCTGGAAGCGGCTGACTACAGACTACCTAAATAAGTCCATCGCCGTCACATTGGATGGCTATGTGTACACCTACCCTGTGGTTCAGAGCGTCATAGCTAACGGAAACTCCCAGATTACCGGCAATTTCACCGTAGAGGAAGCCAAAGACCTGGCGAATGTCCTCAAGGCTGGGCGCCTCCCGGCATCCATTCGGATTGAAGCAGAGGAGATTGTGGGGCCTTCTTTGGGAGAAATTACAATACGCCAGGGCCTTATCGCCTTGGGAATCGCCTTTATCTCCATTTTGCTGACCATGTGGATCTTCTATAGCACGGCTGGGCTCATAGCTGATATAGCCTTACTTCTACTGGTGCTCTTCATGACTGGCGTCATGGCGGCGATGAATGTCGTGCTTACCCTCCCAGGCATCGCAGGAATAGTACTCACCTTAGGGATGGCCGTAGACGCCAATATCCTGATTTATGAACGCATCTTAGAAGAGCTGCGTCAAGGCAAGTCCCTAAAAGGCGCCATCGAAAGCGGGTTCAATAATGCCCTTTCAGCCATCGTGGACTCTAACCTCACCACCCTGATTGCAGGGCTAATTCTGTATGCTTTCGGCATTGGGCCCATCCGAGGTTTTGCGGTTACGCTTATCATAGGTATCCTGGGTACGCTCCTAACAGGGGTCCTTATCACCCGCCTCATGGTAGAGGGGATATACAGCTCTCCGCGCTGGAATCGCTACCTGCGGTTTCGCTCCCCCACTATGGAACGCTTTATGTCGCGCCTACCCAATATTGACTTCGCCCGCCAATACCCTCGCAGTCGATGGGTAGTGCTTGGCTTAGTCATTTTGGGCGCCGTAGCAATCTTCGGCTTAGGGATACGCCAAGGCTTGGAATTCACAGGAGGGTACCAATTTCAAGTCTCCTTGTCCCGGCCAGCTGATTTAGACGCACTCAGAACTGATTTGACAGAAGCTTTCAAAGGAAACACCCCAGTTATCAAGACAGTCGGCGCTAAAAATGATGTACTGATTAGCACGAGCTATCTGTACGACCAGCCTAACATGCAAAGCCAAGTAGAAGCCGCTCTCTTAGCTGGGATACGCAAACGGCATGCAGACGCTAATCCTCAAATCATCCGTTCAGCTCTCATCGGTCCTACCATTGCAGAGGATATTCGTTCCAGTGCCTTTACCTCAGTCATCTTTGGAATCATAGGAATTGCGCTCTATATCCTGCTCCGCTTCAGGAGCATCGCATATTCTGTGGGAAGTGCCCTCTCTCTTGTAGCTACCACGGCGGTCCTCTTAGGAACCTATGCTGCTCTAAGCCAGTCTAACCTGCTGCCATTCAGCCTGGAAGCTAACCAGGATACGATTGCCGCTGTGCTGACAGTGATCGGCTATGTCATAAACGATGCCGTGATTCTTTTTGACCGCATTCGTGAAGAGCGAAGTCGCCCTAGTGCAGAAGTAAGCTCGTCCTTCACTCTCCACAGCCGCAGCATTAATCTAGTGCTTTCTCGTACGATACTCACCACTTTCACGGCGGCTCTGGTAGTTTTCATCCTCCTTCTGATAGGGGGGGAGAATACGAAGGGATTTTCACTTCTCTTGCTTCTGGGCTTCATTATTGGAATTTTCTCCACGATATATGTGGCGAGCGACATATCTGCCCTCCTTTTGGAGCGACTTGCTCAGCGTAAAAAACCTCAGCCGGCTCCTTCTCGCTGAGATTATTCTCCTAGCTGGATGTGTAGGGGGAGGAAATACTGAATCAGATAGCCCTACGAGTGGACGCGTTCGAATAGCAGCCGATGTCAGTCTCAAGCCGGCCTTAGATCCCCTACTAGACAGTTTTCATCGGACATACCCCAAGGCTCAGGTAGAGATCGTATACACCTCTGAAGCCGCCGCGGTAAATGGGCTCTTGGCGGATAGCTTCCGAGTAGCCATCGTGCCTCGCAGCTATACGCCCGAAGATTCTATCGCCCTCGTTGAACAGAAGATTCGTCCCAAGAAGACTAAAATAGTGCGTGAAGGGATCGCAGTGATAGGCTTCCCTGGACGCAGGGATAGCCTTTTGCCCTTGGATACGCTGATTAGCTGGCTGCGCAATCCTAAATCGCCGTATACCTTTGTAATAGAAGGCGGAGGAGGGTCTGGCATTTTGCGATACTTGAAGGACTCCCTTCTTGGTGGAGAAATGCCCCAAGCTCCTCTGTATAAAGCAGACTCTGCCCCCGCCGTGATAGCCTATGTGCAGCAGAATCCACGGGCTATTGGTCTGATTGGAGCCGCCTGGGTGTGTGATAGAGAAGATTCCACTACTCAAAAGTTTCTTCGTACCGTCCGACTCTTCGCTCTGTCCCCTCGGGGGAAAAGGGAATACTACTACCCATATGCTGGTTACCTGCGGGCGGGGTATTATCCGCTCTCTCGGGACGTGTACGCTTTAAATAGAGAGCCGCGTTTAGGGCTTGGGTCCAGCTTCGTCAATTACGCTGCAGGTCCAGATGGTCAGCGCATCCTTCTCAAGTCAGAGCTCCTACCCGCTAATGCCCCCGTGCGCATCATAGAACTCAAGGAGGAAAACCTCCCTGTGAAATAGTCCTCGCCCCAACCGCTAATCCTTCGGAGGTTCGGTACTGGCCTGATTAGCGAGCTGATCAGCTAACTCATTCCAGAACAGCCCCGTATGAGCGGGCACTTTGATCCATTCTATTTGTATAGGAGCACGCTGGATAAAGCTCACATATCGTTTCGTGAGAGAGGTACGGGGCCTCCATTCCCCCAGCGCCCAGCGCCTTAGCCCTTCGTAGTCATGGTAAATCGTACAAACGGCCACTTTATTTTTAACACACCATCGAATGGCCTGCACAACGGCATAAATTTCCCCCCCAATCTGTCTATGCGCACTCAAGTCAGGATCATTCGAAGGCACAGGTCCGCCTTCTCGATAAACTTCTTGGCCATCTCGGCGAATCACTAACCCATACCCTACCCGTCCATCCTCTCGCCACGATCCATCTACATCTATCTCAATCCCCCTATCACGATACACCCAGCGAAGGAAAGGATTTTATGCGAGCCAAGAAGGCTCAGAGGAACGCCCTACCTTCCGCATCCACACTCCCCCACCCACGAGGACAAGTAGCGTAAGAGCTACGCCTACCCCTGGCGGCAAAGAAGGTAGGCTCAAGCTTCCACCTGGAAGGAGCGAAACTAAGCGTACACTTTCTACCAGTAGCCAAGCCAAAGCATACGCTACATACCCCCCAATATGATCCAACATCGGTATCGGTAAAAGGATGACCCAACCTACTGCGGCGAAGGCAGTGGCTGTGGCCAAGGGCACAGCGATAAGATTAGCCAGCAGAAAGTATAAGGGAAACCGCCCGAAGTAGGCCCAGCTCAAAAAGAATGTACCTACCTGGGCGGCTAATGATATCGCAATCAAGTCTTGG
The DNA here is from genome assembly GCA_039630325.1 of Bacteroidia bacterium. Taxonomy (GTDB): domain Bacteria; phylum Bacteroidota; class Bacteroidia; order SpSt-205; family SpSt-205; genus SpSt-205. The sequence continues at coordinate 29,527 of JBCNVG010000016.1, read as the reverse complement.
AAGTAACGAAGAAGAGTACCCCCTCGAGGAAAGATTTTCAAAAGGGCTGCTTGCAGAGGGGCATAAAAAGCCATGATACCTCCCACAGCTGCATACGACAACTGAAATCCGAGTTGATAGATGACCTGAGGATCCGCCGCATTCTGTAAAAAAGCAGCAAATGCTAAGGCATTCAAAGGAGAATAGGTTTGATACATCATCCGAGCCAATATCGCTATGCTCCCCATAATCACTGCGCGCATGGCCGAAGGAGAGGCCCCTGTTAGAAAGCCGTAGAAGACAACTAATCCTAAGAGCACCGTTTGACTAATCCAATGATGACTCCATCCAGCAGGTAGCCTATTTAGCAGAAAAAGCCATAGAGAAAGTACTAGCCCCACATGCATGCCAGACACAGCCAGAATGTGAGCCGTACCAGATAGCTGAAACGCGGATTGTACTTCGGGATCAAGGCCTCGCTTATATCCCAGGAGAAGGGCTTGGACTGCGGCCAGAGCGACGCCTTTGGCTGGGGCAGTTTCATTCATAGTTTGGATGAGTTCGTAGCGCAGGCGCTGGAGATATCCACGCCAGTAGTTTTTTTCTATGCCGACCGACTCTACTTTCTCACTAAAACAGCTAACAAATACCCCCTGTTTATGCCAATAGGCAGTCCCGTAACGCAAGCTATCTAAGCGGCAGGTGGCATGAATCCGCATGCCAGGAGGTATATCTACCCCTACGCTGTCTTTCGTATAGAGTAGCACGCGTCCTTTGACCAGTATTGTCGTTTTCCAACGATAGAGATACAAGCTGTCCACCTCTACAAGCAGCCTATACGCTCGGCGCGTGCGAGTAGGCTCTTCCACGGTGAAACCAGAGAGAGTGACAAGGTGACCTATCTGCTGCCGTATATCAAGCGGAGAGGTATACTTTTCAATCCAGGCTCTAAGCCAGCCTAAGCTGGCAAAAAAAGGGAGAGCCCATACGATACGCCCCCATTTCAGGGCGAACCAGAAGTAGGCAGAAAGCCCAAATAAGCCTATCCCAGCACCAACCGCTGCGTAAAGAGGAGCTTCACTTAATAAGATGCCTGCCACCAGCCCTACCACCGCCCATACAAAAGGGTAGCGCCAGGCAGGCATTCAGCGCCTACTCCACGGTTACAGATTTTGCTAAGTTGCGCGGCTGGTCTACATCGCACCCACGCGCCACTGCGGTATGATAGGCCAGAAGTTGTAAAGGAAGAACCGTTAAAATAGGCGAGAGCGGTTCAGGAACCTCAGGAACATAAAATACCATTTCAGCATACTTCTGAATATGATCATCTCCCTCGGTGGCAATAGCGATAACCCGCCCGCCTCGAGCCCGCACCTCTTGAATGTTACTCAGAACTTTTTCATATAAGCTATCCCGCAGAACAATCACTACCACGGGCATGTCCTTATCTATGAGCGCAATAGGACCATGTTTCATTTCCGCCGCAGGATAGCCCTCCGCATGGATATAAGAAATTTCTTTCAGCTTGAGTGCTCCTTCCAGAGCGACTGGAAAGTTATACCCGCGACCAAGATATAAGGCATTTTTGATCGAGGCAAATTCCTGCGATAGAGCTTTGATTGGCTCATTGAGCTGACCTAATGTCCGCTCAACTAAGTCCGGAAGGACTAATAGCCGCTCCAAAAGAAGATCGTGTAAACTTCTCTCTATGGTATAACGCACAGCCCCCAAATGCAGGGCAAAGAGCGTAAGCGCTGTTAGCTGAGCAGTAAAAGCTTTTGTAGAGGCCACCCCTATTTCTGGCCCTGCATGAATGTAAATCCCTGCATGGGTCTCTCGTGGAATACTTGAGCCTACTACATTCGTTATGCCGAGGATGAGCGCGCCTTTGGCCTTAGCCATGCGAAGCGCTGCCAAGGTATCCGCTGTCTCTCCACTTTGGCTTATGCCTATTATTACCTCCCCAGGGAGAATGACAGGGTCTCTGTATCGAAACTCCGAAGCGTATTCTACATTGACAGGGACTCGTACTAACTGTTCGATTAAGTATTTGCCGACCAAAGCGGCATGCCAACTCGTTCCACACCCTACGAGAGTAAGCCTCGGAGCACCCAAGATACGATCCATCACGCTGCTAATGCCCCCGAGACGCACCTCTAATGGCTCTTGCCGGATTCGTCCGCGCATACAGTCTCGGATAGCTTGTGGCTGCTCAAATATCTCTTTGAGCATGAAATGCGGATAGCCTCCACGCTCTATGGCGGATATATCCCAGTCAATGTATTCCTTGCGCGGCGCACGCACCTGTTCTCTAAGACCAAATATCTGAGGCTCGTCTATATCAGGGTGTAATATAGCCACCTGGTCTTCCTCCAAATGAATAACCTCCCGGGTATAAGGAATCACAGCGGTAGCATCGGAAGCAGCAATAAACTCTCCTTTCCCCAATCCAACCAGCAGGGGACTAAAACGACGCACAAGTACCAAGAGGTTAGGCACCTCGCGAACCATGATCGCCACGCCAAATGTGCCCTCTACCTCCGCAAATGCTTGGCGAATCACCTCTGACCACGGAAGCCCAGAACTGCGACGACGCACCCAAGCAATCCAGTGAGACAAAATCTCCGTATCAGTTTCGCTTACAGGAAATATGCCCTCCCGCTCTAACTGAGCGCGTAAAAAAGCGTGATTCTCAATGATACCGTTATGAACAAGTACGACATTCCCGTCATAGCTGAGATGGGGATGAGCATTCGTATCAGTAGGCGCTCCATGAGTAGCCCAACGGGTATGAGCGATTCCAGCGGTACCCGAAATATTGAGCCCATTGATGACCTGAGCTAACGCAGAAACTTTACCCGCCTGCTTATATATCTCAAACCGTTCTCCGTTGAAAACCGCTATGCCAGCAGAATCATACCCCCTGTATTCTAAGCGGCGCAGCCCTTCAATCAGCAGAGAGGTAGCGTTTTTGAAACCCGTATAAGCGACTATCCCACACATTTAATGCAATATTACATACATTATCGTCTCAAAATTGCCGTATGTTTGTTTCTATGAGCAGATGGCTATGGGGGCCTGCGATGATGTTAGCCATGTCTTGCACTTCACCAGAGCCAGCTCCCGCTACCTCAAGCACGCTGTCTGAATATAAAAATGCGCGCTCCGAGTGTGAGATTCTGCGCCAGCAGCTCCCTCCCTTCGCCCCTCCGATAAAAATTCCTACGGGTCAGTCGCGCGATCCTTTCCCTTCAGAAGTGCAAGATTGGCTAAAAAAACATCTTCTACCCAACGGCGTATATGCGCCTGTGGGACGGTGGACAAGTACCACAGGTAAAGAGCTATGGCTCATAGAAGTCATATCACCCGAAGGCACTTCTTTTTATGCTATTCTAAGCGACAGTACTTGTGCTGTTTCAGATACGGCTCTGTGGGCTTATCAGCAGATCCGCCCAGACCGCTTAGATCAAGCATCCGCCTACCTGGAAAAAGATGGTATTTGTCAAATCCGCCAGGAATCTCGGATAACGGAGTTTATCGGGGATGAACCCCGCACCACTACTTCTACGAGTGAGAGGCGCTATCAGGTGGATTGGGCTGTTGGGAAGCTGCGCCCTCTATAGCCAGCCGCTAGATGCACCGAAGCCCTTCTACTGGGGAGGTAGCATTGGCATAGGGGGGGTACATCTATGGGCTCGCCCTGCCTTAGCCCTTCGGTATAATCATACTTTTCTACATTTCTCCCCTGTGCCTGCCTATCTTTCTCTCGGCGCTTCACATCCTATTGGATTTTTTAGAAAGAGAGAACGGTATGATCGTCCCTTGTATGTCGGCATCCACATTCATCAGCGTTACATTCCCGGGCGAGAGCTGCAATGGGACACACGCTTGGTAAGTCTGTTAGGAGTACGCATTTGGCTCGAACCTTATCTCCAACGGTTCTACCTGCAAGCTGGAATTGGCCTCCAAACTCAGAGAGTATCTCGTTCATTCTGGCGACTAATACCCACGGGAGAAGTTCAAATAGGGGGGTTCTACCGCCCTCATAAATACATACCTAAACGGTTGCGTCGTGAAAGTATTGACAAATGGTAGCTTTACCCCTAACAACTCACCTATTCTGCCGGCCGTCTCAATACCGCCCGTACAAAGAGAAAAGTAAGGCGATATACCTTTGGGAGAACCATGGAAGGACGAGGTTGGGCCACTATTGGGCTCCTCTTGCTATCCAACTTATTCATGACGCTCGCCTGGTATGGGCATCTGCGAGCTCAACCTGCGAGTCAGCTTTCATTTACTGGTTGGATTACAGTGATAGTTAGTAGCTGGGGAATCGCATTCTTTGAATACCTGCTTCAAGTCCCCGCTAACCGCTTAGGATTTCGGGGTACTGGTGGGCCATTCTCTTTGGTCACCTTGAAAGTGCTACAGGAAGCCATTTCAATCTTCGTATTTGTAATCGTGACCCGAGTACTCTTTGCTGGAGAGCGCCTGGGGCTTCGCCACTGGATAGCATTCGTGCTAATTATCGTAGCTGTGTGGTTAAGTTGGTCAGGACGAGAGGATTAGGTGATTTAGGCCGAAGAAATCACTCACTTTGGACTTCACAGTTTACCCCGACCTGTTTGCACATTTGGACTAAGAGTTCTACCTCTTCGCTATTGTCCATCTGCTTACTGAGGATGAACGTTACAAAAATGGGCATCTTATGAGCAGCCAGTGTGGAGAAAAAGTTGAATAGCGCTTTATGAGAACCGCTATTGAGATAGATTAAGCGAATGAAAAGCCGACTGCCAGGCGAAATATGGGCTCTATGAGCGATAAGCCAATCCATGAGATTCTGGTAAAACTGACGGCTGTCAGGCATACTACTAATGCCGTCTATACGCAAGAGCTTCTTTTCCAAGTCAAAAATAACAGATGGACTATAAGAAGAGCCGTGAATCAAAAGCTGCATTAGACTGCAAAGTTAGGTAGAGCGAGTAAGACATTCGGAAGTTATGCGTATCTTAGAAGGGTGAAGCGGCTTTTATTTAGCTGGTTTTTGGGGACTGTGCTATGGGCCCGACACAGTGGAAGCTTTGTTGAAAATAGAGGTCAAGTTTACGCTGAAGCGCGCTTTGAAGCTGCTTGGCGACAGAATCATATTTACCTTACTCCAACGGGCATACTCCTCCTCTTAGCTGAGGAGGAGCCTTTTAAGCGCGCTCATTATCACAAGTGGGGTGATCCCTTGCCTGTGCGTGCCCATTTGCTCAAGATCTCATGGGTGGGTGCCAATCCCACCGAACCTATAGGAATCTTCCCCGAGGAAACCCGATACCACTTTTTCTTAGGGCCGTGGCGAGCTACGGATGCCCGAGGTTTCAAAGAGATCTGGTATAAAAATCTCTACCCTGGCATAGACTTGAGCCTACGACTTACCGCCGAAGGACTAAAATGGGATTGGCATGTGCAAAATCTTGCGGCTATCCGATTCATTCGATTGCGTTATGAAGGAGCTTCTGTATATACCCAGGGCACCTCTCTATATGTGGAAACCTCTATTGGCACCCTCACTGAAAAACTACCCCTTGTTTATTTGAAAGAGTCTCTACAGCCCTTAAAAGCCCAGTACCGAATAGAAGGGTCGCTCGTAGGCTACGAAATCCTATCAGAGGTAGTCGCTTCGCCCCTGGTGATAGACCCCGTGGTCGTCTTTTCCACCTTTTCAGGCTCTTACTCCGATAACTGGGGATTTACGGCTACCTACGATTTACAAGGCAATGCTTTTGCTGGAGGAAATGTAAGTAATGCGATGTGGTCTTGGAATCCAGGCGGGATTTACTTTCCTGTGACCCCTGGGGCTGTACAAACTACCTATGGAGGCGGAGTCAGTTTAGCTACTTCTCAACCAATCTTCTATAGCAGCGATATTGCTATTTGGAAAGCCAACCCTACTGGCACCACGAGGCTCTGGGCGACTTATCTCGGCGGAAGCCATAACGAACAGCCTCACAGCATGATTACAGATCCCCAGGGCAATCTCTATCTCATGGGAGCCACCCGTTCAGCAGATTTTCCTGTCACATCCAATGCTTACCAGACATCTTTCGGAGGGAATATAGACATAATCGTTGCAGCCATCAATGCTGCTGGAAATCAGCTACTTGGTAGTACCTATTTGGGTGGAAGTGGTGAAGATGGGATCAATAGTCAAAGCTTACCGCTCTATTATTTCTATGCGGACGATGGACGAGGTGAGATATTCCTCAGCGACACCGCCTGTTACATTATTTCTTCCAGCCGCTCTGCTAACTTCCCTACTACTTCGGGTGCTTATCGTACCACTTTAAGCGGGCCTATGGATGCAGTACTCTGTATGCTTTCCTTAGACATGAGCCAGTTACACGCCAGTACTTTTTTAGGAGGAAGCGGAGCCGACGCGGGCTACTCTATACGGATAGGCTTCGGCGGGGTCATATACGCCGCTGGAGGCACTAATAGCCCTAACTTTCCTACCACCTCTGGGGCTTATCAGACGACCTATCAGGGAGGTCGAGCCGACGGCTGGCTTGCTGTACTCTCGCCTCGACTTGACCAACTCATTGTCAGTACTTATTGGGGGACTTCTGCTTACGACCAGATCTTCATGATCGACATAGACAGGCAAGGATTGCCGTGGGGAGCTGGACACACAGAAGGTAACCTAAGCCCTACACCTGGCGCCTATGGGACCGCCGGGAGAAAACAGTTTGTCTTTTCTATGAATGAAACCCTTTCTCAAGTCACGAGATTATCTGTCTGGGGTTCTACCGGACGCACCACTCCAAATATCACCATCAGCGCCTTCGCCGCTGACCGCTGCGGTTACATATATGTGTCAGGCTGGGGTGGATTAGATGTCGGCAACCCGAGTTTGAATATCGGTTCTACTGTGGGACTTCCTACCACCCCTAACGCTAATCAAACCACGACTGATGGAGCAGATTTTTATGTAATAGCCTTTCAGCCTAATCTTACTGGATTAGCTTATGCTTCTTTCTGGGGTGGGCCTTTTTCTGATGAGCATGTAGATGGAGGGACCAGCCGATTTGATAGCCGAGGGATTATCTATCAATCAGTGTGTGGAGGGTGTGGCGGAAACTCTGACTTTCCTACCACCCCGGGCTCCATCTCCACTCAAAATCTCAGTCCAAACTGCAACAACGCGCTCTTCAAGATAGACTTTGAGCTGGGAGAGCCAGTGGTAGCCGCCTCTGCCATTACACCTCCTACTGGATGTGCCCCTTATTCGCCTGTGATTCAAAATCTCAGTCAAAATGGCGTCTCCTACTATTGGGACTTCGGAAATGGTCAGACCTCTACGGCTGCTAATCCCACCGGTATAACCTATGCTCAGCCAGGGACTTATGTCATCACCTTGGTAGCCCAAAATCCCGCTACTTGCAATCTAAGAGACACTTTGCGCCGTATTATTACCGTATATCCCAGACCCACAGCTACCTTCACTTATGCAACTGGATGCCAGCTAAATGTAACGCTCAATGCCACCCAGAATATAAGTGGAGCCTCTTATTTATGGCGCTTGGGAGATGGTCAGACCCGCAGCGGCCCTTCTATCTCTTATACTTATGCGCAACCCGATACTTACACGGTGCGTCTTATCGTTATTACCTCTCATGGGTGCTCTGATAGTACTGAGCAGACCATCATCATCAGACAGTCCAGCGTAGACGCTAACTTTCGATGGGAGGGCGACACCTGCCGAGGTCGATTTAGCTTTGAAAATCTCTCTATGAATGCCCAAAGATACTTGTGGATCTTTTCTACGGGTGACACGCTCACTACGCCTAATCCTATTTACACCTTTCCCGCTTCTGGCACCTATCAAGTCACTCTGATTGCTTATGACAGCGCTGGATGCAGTGACACTCTCCGTCGCACAATCCCTGTATCTCAGACTGTACGAGCCGACTTTAGGGAAGAGATAGATTATTGTAACCTTAGCGTACAATACACCGATAGCTCCCGAGGTGCGGCATACATTCGGTGGGACTTCGGAGACGGCAGTGGCAGCACCGCTCGCAATCCTACTCACACCTATGCTGCCCCTGGAACCTACACGGTCACTTTGATTGCGATTTCTTCTGATAGTCTTTGTCGAGATACGCTCAAAAAGCAGATAAGTATAGACTTCCAGTCTCAAGCACGCGCCCAGATTCTTGTAGACACCTGTAGCCAGAAAGTTCGGTTTATATCTCGTAGCCTCTTTGCAAACGAAGTTTTATGGCAAATCCAAACACAGAACTTGACTGGTGATACCGCAGAATGGCAAGCTCCTGAAGCCGGTACCTACACATGGACACTCATTACCAATCCATCAGCCAATCCTATTTGTCGCGATACTTTAGTAGGAGAGGTAACGATCCCGCAGCGGATAGGCATAGACTCTCTGCTATGGGAAGGAGATATTTGTGCGGAGTGGGTGCGATTCACCGTACCCTTAGCTCCCCAGAAAGTCCTTGGCATACAGGCCAATGGCATTCAATATCCCTCTGGAACGACCGAAGTGGTTCTGCCGTTAGAAAGCTCAGAAGTTTATGCCCTGCAAGTGATTTACTTAGATAGCTTGGGCTGCCAAGATACGCTTGCCTACAGGCTGTCCGTGGATGTTATCATTAGTCGGGCGCTACTCATACCCAATGTCTTTACCCCAAATAGTGACGGCATCAATGATATATTCCGAGTAGTAGGCTCTACCGAGTGCATTCAGGAAATGGCTATCTACGACCGATGGGGAAATGAACTTTATGTAACGCGTACCATGCCTTTCATATGGGATGGACGCTTATCTAATGGCGAACCGGCTCCCGAAGGCGCATATGTGTATCTAATCCGTTTGAAAAAGTATGTCCGAGGGGGTACGATAACTCTTATTCGTTAGCAGAGTCGCTTACCACCCTTAGATCCACAGAAATCAGGTGGAAAATAAGTCAGTAAACAGCTTTGAAAGCGGTGGGAGCGATAGAAAGAGTTCTTTTCCCTATGTGCTACTTTGCTCTCTCTCATGGTTCAGAAAAAAATTTTGATTTTCGGGGCAGGCCGCATAGGCCGCGCCATCGCATTAGACATAGCGGAGCACTACTCTGTCACAGTAGTAGATGCTTCTGCTCCTCAGCTCATGCGGCTCAGAGAACAAAATGCTCAAATCCAAATCAGACAAGCTAACTTCCTGGAAATCCAGACTTTGCGGAGAGAAATAGCCGAAGCGGCGCTTATCCTAACTGCTGTGCCTGGCCGTTTAGGCTATCAAGTCCTCCAGGAGCTTATTGAAGCGGGAAAGCCAGTGGTAGATATATCATTTTTTGCCGAAGACCCGTATAGCTTAGAAGCTGCAGCTCAAAAGCATGGCGCCACGATAGTGGTAGATGCAGGCATCGCCCCAGGACTTAGCAACTTCATATTAGGATATGAGCTTACTCAGCGAAGGGTAGAGTCATTCATTTGCTACGTAGGTGGACTGCCCGTAGAGCGCTCATGGCCGTTTCAGTATAAAGCCACTTTTTCACCTGAAGATGTAATCGAAGAATATACCCGTCCTGTTCGCCAGCGTATCGGTGGACGGCTCGTGACCAAGCCTCCCCTCTCTGATGTGGAACTGATACAGATAGAGGGCATCGGAATTTTAGAAGCTTTCAATACCGATGGACTACGCACGCTTCTACGCAACACAGATGTGCCTACCTTGATTGAAAAAACGTTGCGCTACCCGGGGCACGTAGAATACATTCAAATACTTGCTCATGCAGGTTTTTTCTCTGAAAGCCCCATAGAGGTAAATGGGTATTCTATCAGTCCGCGTCAGGTCACGATGCATCTGCTTAGGGAAGTTTGGGCCATGAAACCTGATGATAAAGACTTTGTAGTCATGCGACTTGACATACACAGTCAAGACGCTGCTGTACAGTACACTATCATAGACTATGCCGATGAAGCTAAGCAACTCAGTGCTATGGCCCGAACCACAGCTTATACTTGTACAGCCATAGCCTCTTGGCTTTTAGCCCATTCTGACGAACTGCCGCCTGGCGTGTATGCCCCCGAACAAATAGCAGAAAAGAAAACTGCCTTTTCTTTCGTCATGCAGTACCTGAGGGAGCGAGGTATAAAGATCGCTCGGACAGATAATCTGCTTGCCTAACTCTGCTCACTCTGGCAGATCGAAGCGAGAGAAGTCCTACGCTGATAGCGACAGACGCTTCTTCTCCCTCTCTAAAAGGCTCCATAGCCCTTCCCAGGAAGCAACGGGGGGTAAACAGGCACCAAAAGTGCAGAGAAATAGCTTTTCTGGAGGAGTAGAGGCATAGCTCACGAAGGCAGGAATGTCGGTCTCGCTGTGAGATAGAAAACCTACCCAGCCGATTGATGGTTCGTATTTCTGCCACAGAGGGAGGATATTATCACCTCGGTAGATGACTGAAAAGGGCGAGCGGCTTTCTAATAAGGCCACTTGTAAGAAATAACTCGCTAAGGTGGGATTTTCTACCATGCGCTCTTCTAAACGAGAAAGAATGAGCCGAACTTTTTCCTCATACTCCATGTCATGGTAATAGCGCGCCAAGCGCCAGAGGGCTTCGGCAAATAGCGAGTTGGAAGAAGGAGTGCTGGTATCAAATATGTCCTTTCGCCGCCCCACAAATGCCCGCACTGCCTTGGTAGTGAAAGTAAAGAGGCCCTCCTTCTGGTCATAAAAGAGCTCCAAACTTCGCTTCATAAGCTGGGAAGCCTGAGTAAGGTATAGCTCCGTGCCCGTGACCGTATAGAGATGAATGAGAGCCAGGATGAAAGCCGCATAGTCTTCTGCAAATCCTTCTCCATACCAGCTATTTTCCTTCTGAATGCGGTGGATATCTTCGGCCTGCTCCATCAGAGCATGAGCGGCGGTACGAGCAGCGGCGAGGTATTCCATGTCTCCGAAGGTTTTATAGGCCTCTACGAAGCCCATAATGGCATAACTATTCCACGCAGTGATAGCAGCTTCATCTCGGGGTGGGGGCTGGCGACGCCGCCGAACTGCAAGAAGCTCAGCATGGGCCTGCTCGAGAGCCTTTTCTACGGCTTCTTCTGAAAGGGAAAGTTCCTGCGCGAGGGTAAGGGTATTCTTCTTGCGGAAAAGCACATTCCGGTGATTTTCCCAGTTCCCCTCCAAGCTGACCTCATAAGCGGCGAAAAATACTCTTCGCACCTCAGGGTCCGTCAACGCAGACTCTAACTCCTCGTAGGTCCAGGTATAATACAGGCCTTCTTGACCTTCACTTTCTGCGCTGAGGGAAGCAGCAAAAAGGCCCGAGGGCAATCGCATCGTATCAAGCAGGAAACGTGCAGTCTTGCGAATCACCTGCTCATATAGGCGATTAGGCTGCTGACGATAAGCCTCCGAATAAAGAGCCAATAAAAGGCCATTATCATACAGCATTTTCTCAAAGTGCGGCACTCGCCAAAATCTATCCGTGCTATATCGCATAAACCCCCCCTCTATATGGTCAAAAACACCTCCTAAGGCCATTCTTTCCAGCGTAAGGTGAGTCGCTTTGAGAAGCTCTGGTTTGTTTAAAAGGATTCCAGCTCTGAGAGAAAATAGCCAGCGGCCAGGCATAGGAAATTTCATTTGACTCCATTCGCCACCCCATATCCAGTCTATGTCCTCCAGTAGCCTCTGAATCACCCGATCCCAATGAATTTGCACAGGGCTAATCGTCTGTGGACGAACTTTGAGCAGAGAGTCTTCTACCTCTTGGAGGGCTTCTGAGAGTTTTCGGGCCATTTCTTGAACCTGGTCGGGGGACTCTGTGTATAGAGTATGAATCCTTTTGAGGAGAGCTATCCACTGAGATTTAGGAAGGTAAGTGACAGCATAAAACGGACGACCATCTGGCAGAGCAAAGCAGTTAAGCGGCCACCCTCCTGATCTTCCCGTCAGCAAAATCGCATCCATATAAATCTGATCTACATCTGGGCGCTCTTCGCGATCTACCTTGATGCACACAAAATGTTGATTCATGAGCCGTGCCACCTCCTTATCCTCAAAGGATTCTCTGGCCATGACGTGACACCAGTGACAAGAGCTGTATCCAATGCTAATGATTACAGGCTTATTCTCCTGCCAAGCTTTTTGAAAAGCTTCTTCGCCCCAGGGGTACCAATCCACTGGCTGATGAGCGTGACTGCGCAAGTATTCACTTTTTTCAGTTATGAGATGATTCATAGGAATCGGTATTTGAGGCTAAGGCTTTTCGTTCGTACTCTCTAAGAGCCCTGATATAGGCCTCTTGGACCTCCACAGGTAGCTGCATCCGAATATAGATTTCCGCTGTGACCCGCACATCCGCCTCGCAATACCTTACCACTGGTAAGAACTCCATCTCATCTTGAGAGCTTTGCCATCTCTTGAATGCTTGGTGAATCTCTACGGGGATAAGAGATTTCTGGAACTGGATTCCAAGGGCAGAGGCTAACACCTCTAGCGAGATATAGCTGGACTCTCGGGTGGTAAACCCCCAAAGATTCATAGTATCCAGAATGGTCGGATTCTTGAGCTGCCAGGAAGCAGCCCACTGGGTCATGCGCCAGAAATCTGGCAACGGCACCCCCCTAATCAGGAATCGCCGACCTAAAAAGGGTATGTCAAAGTTGATAATATTATGCCCACATACCCCATATGCAGCACGTTCACTGGGCGAAAAAGTCTTATCATTCTGGTAGCCTTTAAATGAATTCCATTTTTCAATGAATTGGCGCAAAATCTTAGTCTCATCTAAATCGTATATAGACATCTGCCGCCATTTCACCCCATCATTTCCTTCATGAAAGAAGCCCATGCTGATACATACCACTCTGGCATATAGAGCATGTATGCCAGCTCGCATCTGAAAGTACTCTTCTGAGCTCAGCTCAGTGTATGCCTTAGGCCGGCGCTCATTATACTGTCGCAGCCAGTAATCTTGGAGAATTGGAGGAACCTCCTGTAAACTCTCATACTCAGGACAAGTTTCTATATCCAGAAATAAGATTCGTTCTATGGATAGCTCGGTATTATTCATATCAGTTCAAAAGATAGGCAGAGTAGCGTTGGAGAAACTCATCTTTTTCGGATGGGTCTGCCATAATAAGCTGGAGGCGAGGCTTATTAGGGTCCTTATTGTAATCTTTCTGCTTATCGGCCACCTGTTTGATTTGGCGGTTGAGTCCTACATCGCTGGAAACCATCTTCACGGTATAGCCAGAGTACATGATAAAGAGCCAGTTGCCTTCGGAGGGTTCTAAGTAGATCGTCAAAACGTCTGGATTGCGCGTTCTTTCGGCAGGGTTATAAGCACCGAAGCTGTATTCAATCTTAGCGGGGCAATACTTATTGACGCCGACTCCGCCTGCGCCAGCCACGCCTACATCGGCTGAGACGAAAAGGGCTCCAGTGGAATCGCTTCGACGAAATGGCACCCGAGCCAAAAGCAGCGTAACTGGAAGCTTCTTAGCAAAAGGGATATTTTTAGCAATGACTGAGCGCTGGGCTGCCTGGATGATCTCACGGGTGTTTATTTCAGGTTGACTTGAGTCAGGGTCTACCAGTTCAGCGATTGCCTCTATAAAGCGCTGCTCAGTGTATTCCATGTCTGTCAGGGGCAAGCACCAGAGATTGAGGCGATTCGCAATCGCTTCGGCCAGGCTGGAAGGAATGTTAGGAAAATGGATGGCAAAAATCAAATCAGTGGAAAGTTTTTGGAATCGCTGCTCTTCGCGCCACATGCCCGATACGGCTATTTGAGCCCCTCCGGGCGGGATAGATACAGGAAAGTTGAGTCGCCCATAAGCCGTCGTAATCCGAGTAGCGTCGTTATACTCCACCCAGTTGCCTCTGTAGGTTTCGCCATTGATTTTCTTCATCGGACCGATACGAAAGGCTTTGGTTGCGCGATCTACCGAAAGCCCGCCCTCTGCTTTCAGGACATCAACGTCATCTTTATTCTTTTTAGGCTGCAAAAAGTTCGTATAAAATGACCGATAAATCTGTACAAAATGTACACCGACGGTAAGCTCCTGGCCTTTGCGATTCTTAGGCTCTTTGATAGGGATGAAAACCGTATCGGGATTTACTATGCCCTCAAAGGTAAACCAAGACTCGCGCAGAAACTCATTATCTGATTGAATGCGCACCTCACCCTTGAAATAGAGAAACCGCCTATCCGCCCTAAGCTCCACTTCGTCACGAAACAGTATCCTGTCCGTGAGGAGAAAGCCCTCCTCAGCTCGGATTTTAGCCCGAGCTGTCGTGACACCATTCTCCACGAAAATGCTATCCATCTGAATGAACTGGGGCTTGCCCTCTATGTCAGTGTACTTATAGCGAGCTTTAGCATAATACTCTGAACCCGAGACGATCCGCACTGAGGCTTCTACGAGGGTGTGGTGATTGAGCTTAGTTGGGGCTTTGATAACCGCATTTTCCAGAGGGGTAACTTTCCCATCAGGGAGAAATGCCACCCGCCCTCCGTCAGGAAATATCGTTGCATCTGCTACCACAATGGAGTCTACTCGATTAGCCTCGAGGGCTCCAGATTTGGTGTTGTAGGCCAGAACTTGAGTATTGAAGTAGAGGTCCTTGCCCGATTTACTGCGCTGCACCACAAAGTTCTTGCTCTCGTCCTGCACATGGGCGTTCAATATAATCTCGCCAGTCTCGCGATTGTATGTGCCCCGACCAAGAGAGGTCAGAATATTTTGCTTAGGAAACAAGATATTCGGCTCCCCAACTCGCAGAGACAGGAAATCAGCCTGATGCCCCTTCACAGTGTAGTTTAGATCTACTCCTTCAGCGAAAAACATCGTATCTTTTTTAGCCTTTGGATCCAGAAGGACGAAGCGGCTATCTCCAGCCTTGAAGCTTTCAGATTGAAGAGAAAAGTTGGCGCTATAAATACGAGCTTCCCCAGTTTCTAATGTCCCTTCTGCAATCAAGCCATCTGGCGTGTAAATAAGCTTACCCCGGAACGTAGCCTCGCCTCCATACAGGACAGCTGGCTTACTGCCTGTCTCTAAAACCATGCGCCCCTCATATGGGTACCACTTGAAGCGCAGGTCTTCCGCTTCTACCTTCGGATAACGGGCCAGTGCATATTGACTTTGCGGAAGAATAAGACGAGCCTTTTCGGCCATGCACGAGTCAAAGTGAAAAACGAAAGTATCTGCTTGGACTTGACCAGTCAAGTAATGTATTTCGCCCTGTCCGTGCAGGGCAAAGTTGTCCATCGCTACCCGACCATAGAACTTGCCCTTCCCTTTATACACCGGGGTACCTTGAGCAAAGACCTCCATGATGCCATAGGTTCCATCAGGTACGGCCTTTAGCGTATCCCGAAAAGGCGGGAATATGCTATCCGAATAAAAAACCCCATGAAACTCTAACCCAAGCATGCTAAAAGTCTCCAAACTGTCTATCATAAAAGGGTCTAACTCAAAATATAGTCTATTTCGGCTATACTGGCGATTCTGGGTTGCCTCTGATTCCCAATACTTATAGGACTCCGAGTAGCAGTCCAAGATGCTGTAATAAGGGATGACTTTTCTACCGCTTTTATTGGAGGGAAGGTCGATGTAGATGCAGCCGCTGACGTTCTCTATCCGAAGAGAAGCCAAGGAACGAGCGACCTTAGGATAGCGCCCCTGCTGAAAGAGAATATCACGCTCTGGCTTGAATTTCAGCGAGTCTACATTGAAAAAGAGGATTTTGAAGTTCGCATAGTCAAACTGCATGCGGGGCTCTGGACGCACATATAAGTCCGTCTTGCCAGCGGCCAAGCGTCCAGCGAAGCGCATGGAACGATTTTCTCCAAGGTATATCGTCCGCTTGTAGGGTGCAATCTCTACTATGTGCGAGTCAGCAAATACCACCACCTCCACCCCACGCAGCGTAATCTCCTTATTTTGAAGGTCTAAGCGTGCGTTCTGTCCATCCTCGGTATTCGAAAAAATACGGATCGCATCGTAGTCCTTTTCACCGAAGGCGGCTTGAGCCCAACGGTAAAGTTTAGGGAGAGGTTGTATAACGCCCGTCGTGGGATCATATTTCAGGTAGCCATAAGTCTCGACATCTTGGAGCCGAATTTTGAATCGCTCTAAAAAAGTCTTAGGATCCTGCCCCTGGCTCTTGATGACATCTACGTCCGAAATGTAGTATTTGATAGCTCGGCGCCGTCGCCCCTGAGCCTGCTGCTCCCGCTCTTTCAACAAACGGTAAATAGCCCCTACAGGATTCACTGGCAGAATGTCCTTAAGACTCTCATACTCACGCTGATTGAAAAAGTCTATGGACTGAACAACTCCGTACTTTCCCTTAGGGTCTATGATCGCAGTGAATCGCATCACAGTATCCCGCACAGGGTTCCACTGAATAGCGTCAAACAGCATCTCCATTTTGTGATAGGTGCTGAAAAACCCCTGTCGCGTTCGAGGGTTCTTTCGGTTGCGATTCAGAAGAATGTCCTGGGTAGCTACATCGTATATCAAGTCTGTAACGGGATAATAAATAGTATCCCCAAAAGGCAAATACAGTTCAACGGATACCTCATTAGCGACGAGCTTCTTCGGGTCAAATGCGAGATTCTCTAAGTAAACGCGCATGACCTCCTTTCCTTTGGCAAAGACGCTGAGTTCAGCTAAGGTGTCGCCGACCGCCGACCCGTATTTAGTAAGCCCCCTCAAGGTAAACCCCCCCCTGTAGTTAGTATTCGGAATAAACTCTCGGATTTCTATACTGCCCTCCGTCATCTGGAATGTAGGCGAGGTAGCTTTGAGCGGGTCAGACGGCACGACAAAGTCGTCGGTGAAAATCCCTTTCACAGGCCTCGGTAAAAAGGTATAGTAAAGGGTAGCTTGGGGTGCATAGAGCCTACGAACATTCATGTCCAGCGTAAAACTTTCTAACTCGCAGTAGAGCTCAGCGGGACTTATACCGAGGCGGCTCCAATCCGCTTTACCATGTGTACCTATGAATTGCCGATTAGTTAGATTCAGGATCCCATCAGCATCCTGAATAACGATATCCACCCCACCTGTGGTACATATTAGATTAGCCCGTTTGAAAAAGAGCGCAGGTACTCGCTTCTCCTCAAATGTAGCACTATCGAAGTAGGCGTAAAAACCCAACCGAGCTTCACTCTTATCTATGCGCCAGGTGAAAACCGTAGTTTTATTCACTATCCCTTGCGGAGCGAACTTGCTGATAATATCCCAAAACTTAGTAAGCGCATTAGGATTTTCGGCCGCCAAGGTCTCGGAGACTGCGACGAACTGCGGCACGGGTACTCTAATCCTGGTTTCCGGATTTTTCAAAATCAAAGCCGTCTCCACGAAGGAGAGGAGGTCAGGGTAGGGCTTGAAGCCCTTTTTATTGAGCCGGCTGGCAAGACTGGCAATGGATTTTTTCTCGGGTAAAGACAAATCGCCGGTTTCCCAGGCACTGAAAAAAGCTTGGGCGCGCTGAGAGATGTCGGGACGCTTGAAACGTTCTAAAGCTGCTTTGAGCTCTACTCCAAACTGATCGGGATTCTCAGGCAAAGCTGTACCTTGGGCCCAAAGCAATAGGCTGAGTAGAGGAAGCGCCCATCGGCTCACCCCCCAAATCTACTACTTCTACAGCTATTCCAAAGTCAGGTAAGTATCATAAAATGCAGTTTATTTTGCCGTAGATTTGCGAGCTGGATGGAACTGCTACTACCCCCTGCTCTGCAAAACTTACGGCAAGCTCTTGAGAAGCTTCCGGGCATCGGGCCGCGAAGTGCTCTTCGCCTCATTCAGTTCCTCCTCAAAAAGCCAGACCATATTCATACTCTTTTACATGCTCTGAACGAAGTCATTCAAACTGTTCGCACCTGCCCTATCTGCGGCTTCTGGACGCAAAATGAAGGAGCCTGCGAAATCTGCGAGGACCCCCGCCGAGATTCTACCACCCTATGCATTGTAAAAGATGCCTCCGACGTGCTTGCTATTGAGCGAAGTCAGGCATTTCGTGGACGCTATCACATCTTAGGTGGCGTTTTAGACCCGCTCTCTGGCATAGGCGAAAAAGACTTGCGATTGACGCAGCTATGGGACAGACTCAAAAAAGGGCCGTATGAAGAGCTTATTTTCGCTTTGGGTACAAGTCCAGAGGCAGAGACTACGGCGTATTATATTGCTCGTCAGCTTGCAGACTGGCATGGGCGGTTGACCCGATTTGCCAGCGGGATTCCTGTGGGCAGTGAGCTGGAATACATAGATCCCCTAACCCTTTCCCGCTCCTTCCGCGAAAGACAACCGCTCACCTTATGATAGATCTTTCGGTCATCATCGTCAGCTATAATGTCAAGTACTTCTTGCGCCAGTGCCTCCAATCCGTAGCCCGAGCAATGGAGGGCCTTTCAGTGGAAGTGTGGGTAGTGGATAATGCCTCCATAGATGGCAGCGTGGAGATGGTAAGGGAAGAGTTTCCATGGGTCAAGCTCATTGCAAACCCCACCAATCTTGGCTTTGCTAAGGCTAATAATCAAGCCATCAAGCTCTCCTCTGGACGACACATCCTTCTCCTCAATCCTGACACCATCGTACAGGAAGACACATTTCATGTAGTGATTGATTTCCTGGATAAGCACCCAGAGGCAGGTGCCGTGGGCGTGAAAATCATAGATGGGCAGGGTAGATTCTCTCCTGACTCACGACGGGACCTGCCCTCCGCTTGGAATATATTCTGCAAGCTAAGCGGCTTGTATCGGCTTTTTCCCAAGAGCCGAATCTTTGGACGCTATCACTTAACTTTTCTGCCTGAAAATGAAGTCATCCCTGTCCCTGTTCTACTTGGAGCCTTCATGGCCATACCGCGGCACGTCCTGGACAAAGTAGGCATCCTGGATGAAAGGTTTTTCATGTATGCCGAAGACATAGATCTGTGTTATCGTATCCTTCAAGCTGGCTACACTAACTACTACCTCCCCACCACTCAGATCGTTCATTTCAAAGGCGAGAGTACCAAAACTCGCTCCCTCAACTACGTGCTGACTTTTTACAAGGCCTCTTTACAGTTTGTTCAAAAGCATTACAAGGGGTGGAAACGTTGGCCTACTGCGCTGCTATATCAGCTGGGAATTGTCTCGGCCGCCATATTGTCTGCTGCTAAGCGCATAATTCAAGCCATCTATCTACCTGCTGTCGAGATTGCCCTACTGTACTCGATTGGACTGGGGCTATTCAGCTTTTGGCGAAACTATACAGGCAAAACTTTTTACCCCTCCTACGAGATTTGGGGTCTTTTGGGATACGCTGCAGCATTTGCAATCGGACATGGACTATTCCTGAACTACCGCCCTCCCTACCGCATCCGCCGAATCGTGGGCGCAGTAATAGTGGGATTTCTGCTCATAGTATTTGTGAGCTATCTCATCCCTTCTATCAATGTCTCCCGCTTTATGGTAGTAGGGCTTACGGGAAGCGCTATTCTATCGGGTCTTATTCTGCGTGCGCTGGATAACTGGCTGAGGAAAGGGCGTCCATACTTGACAGGTGACCTATCGCATCGCGTCATGGTCGTAGCGGAGCCCTCGCAATTTGAACGGATTCGACGACTGCTCTTTGAAGATATTCGATATCCCGCAGAGTTTTTAGGCTTTGTGAGCCCACGCCCCCATCCTCAATCCATAGGGACGCCCGCCCAACTGCCCTACCTCTTAGACCGCTATCAGCCCGATGAGCTTATCTTCTGTAATACCAGTCTCTCTTCCCAAGAGATCATTTCGCTAATGATGCGGTACTTTTATCGTAAGCTCAGCTTCAAAATCATTCCTCCTTACGCCGACTACCTGATAGGCCCTCAAAGCATTCTGGTGAGCCGGCATTCCCTACGGCTTTACTTACGCCTTCACCAGCCAGAGGTACTCTTTCAGAAGAAGATTTTTGACCTAGCGGTGAGTCTGGCCTTGCTGTGCGCCTATCCTTTCACATTTTGGATATACCACCAGCCACTTGCGGCTCTGCGCAGCCTTTTCGGTGTCCTGATGGGACGGTACCACTTTGTCAGCTATAGCGAGATTCCATCCGAAGAAATGCCCCTCCTCAAACAGGGGCTACTTACCACAGACCTCTTGCGCGAGCACTACCCACATACCTTTAGCGTGGATCTAATGTATGCCCACCGATACTCGGTGTTATTAGACTGGAAAATCTTATTGACGGGACTGCCCCACCTCGGCACCCTACGCGCTGGATGAAAAAGGCCTTCGGGCTCCTCCTCCTGTGGTCCTGCCAGCCTACCGAGCATAATATCCCCCAGTGGTACGCCATAGAAATCGCCGCAGAAACCTTTCCTATACTTGCACACACCCTTGAGCCAGCTAATGATTCTATCCGCGTGGTTCGACTGGTCCTTCGACGTGATCCCCTCACAGATAAGCCAGAATGGCTCTCGGGACACCGGCATGCCTTAGCATTCTATTTAGAGCAGCTGCCTATAAGGGTTATTGTAATAGAGCCACCTTGGGACGATACGGCCTTTTTTAGAGCGGGACAAGCATGGATGGGGCTCTTTCAGCAATGGCTATCGGAAGAGTTTTTGCCTTTCATAAGGCCCTATACCTCAGTGGAATATGTAGTTTTCAGGGACGCGGCTGGCACGCTGCCCCTGGGGATACAGCCGCATGGAGGCATTTGCTCCTCACTCTTAAGAAGGCTGACTCTACTCGTCGATGGGGCTTCTGTGCTGGACGGCCGGATAGCATTCCCACCCCGTCGCTATGGGATTTTCTGGCGATAGACTATCAGCATTTCTATCCCTCCCATCAAAGGCCGGAGTACCACCTCCAATGGGAGAGTCTGAATAAGCCCCTTCTCTTATTGTATCCTAATCTCTACGAACCCGATAAAGCTCGGGCCCACGCTGAGAGGCAAAGACACTGGAAGACTCCCCCCTTTGCCATGGTGCAGGAATACCGCTATTAGCGTAGAGGCATAGCCTCTCTACGAGCTGAGCAGCAAGTGAGGCTATGGCCGATTCGAAGATACAAAGGCGGCAGGATAAATGAAACTACCAAGATTCAGTCTCCCCCTAAAAGAGCTGACACGGACGGCGCAGGCAGGAGAAACTTGCCCTACTACCAAGTTTCACCTTCTATTCTGCTTGTCCCCTCGCAATGCCCAGAAAAACCCTACCATTCCTCCGACCCCAAGGATGAGGACAAGGGGCACCTTTCCGTCTCTTATCCACTGAATGAGCCCGAAGGTAATAGCATAACCGCTAAGTACCCCCAGCAGCCACCGGGCTATCGCCTCCCAGGAGAGCTGTGCTCGAACTTGGGATTGAAAGCGTTCCCAACGCTCTTCGGAGGTGCCCTTCCCGAGTAGAGTAACGCCAAGCACTACCGCCACCGTAAAGCCTACCGTAGCGATATAGCTCTGAGGAAATACCCACCCCAGCCCCCATCGAAAGAGAGCATACCCTACCATTGGAGCGATGAGGGCGGTGATTTCACTCCAGATGGTGAGCCGCCGCCAAAACCACCGCAGAAGCAGAACAAAGCCTGTACCAGCGCCAGATTCTAAGAGAAAGTTCCATGCCCCTGCCACGCTCGTCATGAAGGGTACTACACTTACACTCAACACCGCAAGGACTACTGTCCCCCACAGCCCTGCAGCTAAGGCTTTGGATTCGGAAAGGCCTATGTCCCGAGCGATGTACGAGGCCCCCCAGTTGAAATGGGTAGACAGCGTACTCATATAGGCCCCTGTGAGCCCTATCAGCAGCATGATCTGCTCCGCCGGGGAGAGAAACTTTTTAGCCATTAGGAGATATGCGGCCTTGTGGTCGGATACCTCTGGCAGGAGCACCAGCGAAGCGAGAGCCACCGCATACCAGGTCACTGGCCGCACTGCGTAATGAAGGACTTGAAATAGAGCCAAAGCTCGCTGTGCAGCCAAGGGGGAAGGGGTAGAAGCCATGCGTTGGAGGATATAACCGCCTCCTCCCGGCTCCGCCCCAGGATACCAGCTAGCCCACCACTGGAGTCCAAGAAGGGCTATTAGGGTAAGGACACCCCACCCTTCTCCTGTCGGCATAAGCCGCCAGGCTGCTGCGGGAATCGCCTGCATGTCTATTCCCTCAAGAACCCGAATCATCAGGAGAGTAGTACTGGAGAGCGCCAAGACGAGCTGAATCGCATCCGTCCATACCACACTCCATAAGCCTCCAATCAAGGTGTACAATAGGGTCACCAAAGTACTAAGCGCTAAGAGGAGATAGGACTGCTGATCGCTCAATCCTACGAATGCCTCTAATACAGTGCGCATGGCTGTTTGAACCCATCCCAGGATTATGAGATTGATGAAGCCGCCTAACCATATAGCGCGCACTTTCCGCAAAAGCTCGGCAGATTTGTCTCCATAGCGGAGGGATAAAATCTCGCTATCCGTGAGTACGCCGCTACGACGCCAGAGCGGCGCAAAAACAACTACACTGAGCATGCCACCGATGAGCATATTCCACCAGCGCCAATTAGCCGCTAAGCCGCCTTCCCGCACATATTCGGTGATAGCTAGGGGGGTATCTACGGCAAATGTAGTGGCTACCATACTCAGAGCCGCTAACCCCCAGGGTAGCTGGCGATTAGCAGCAAAATATCCTTCTACGGTGGGGCGGGCACGCTGACGCCCCCACCACCCCACTGCTAAGCTGAGTAGAAAGTATCCCCCTAATGCCCAAAGCATGAGCAAAGTTGAGAGTTTGAAGGCCACCAAACACCTTCAAGTGATATGTTTGCGAAAGGAGCCGATGGCTGAGTAGGAGCCTAAAGCTTCCTCTGCGGGTCAATCCTCATCAGGCGTTATGCGCTCAAGTCACCTTTTACATGCGATGAGGTAGAGGGATAGCTAAGGCCTCTAAAACAGCTTCTATGGCAATCTGATATACGCGGACTAAGCCGAGTCGGAAACCTCGGGCTGGCTCCTCTGCGCTGAGTACGGGAAGGGTTTGGTAAACTTCATTGAAGCGTCGAGTCAGCTCGTACCCGTAATGAGCCAATAGGGCCGGGTCAAACCCTCGTGCTGCACTTTCTATGTAATGCGGTAGCGCATATAGCTGCTGAAGGAGAGATTCTTCGGCGGGGGTGATATGCTCGGGCGTTAGAATTTCAGTGGGGCTGAGCCCCTGCTCCGAAGCTTTCTCTAATAAGCGCTTAGCTCGCACATACCCATATTGAAGGAAGGGGCCCGTGAAGCCTTTGAGGTCTATAGATTCGGCGGGATCGAAGACGATGTTCTTCTTAGGGTCTGTACGCAGAAGGTAAAACCGAAGAGCCCCCTGCCCGACGGCCTCGGCGATATGGTGCCTTTCGGCTTCTGGTAGATTGGCATCGGTAAGTTCATAGGCTCGGGCATGCATTTCATCTAAAAGGTCGTCTGCATCTACGACCGTGCCTTCCCGCGTTTTCATCCGTCCTGTTGGAAGCTCTACCATTCCGTAGGAGAGGTGATAAATCTTATCTGCAAAGGGCCGTTTTAGCTTCCGCAAAAGAGCCTGCAGGAGGCGCATATGATGATCCTGCTCATTTCCAATCACATAAACGCTGCGCTGGAGGTCTGGATAATCCCTAAATTTCAGATCAGCCGTACCCAGATCCTGGGTAATATACACCGATGTACCATCTCGGCGGAGGAGCACTTTTCGTCCGAGACCTTCATGAGTGAGGTCTGCCCATACTGAGCCATCCTCTGCTCGGAAGAAAATACCTTGGGAGAGCCCTTCTTCTACGACTGCCTTACCTAAGAGGTAAGTCTCCGATTCGTAGTAGATCTTATCAAACTGTACGCCGAGGCGATGAAAGGTTGCATCAAACCCCTGGTATACCCAGCTATTCATTTCGCGCCATAGCGCTAAGGTTTCTGGCTCTCCAGCCTCCCAAGCGCGGAGGAGCGTTTGAGCCTCTTGAAAAAGGGGAGCCTGAGTTAGGGCTTCCTCCTCGGAGAGACCCTGAGCCATAAGCTGCTCTACTTCTGCCTTATAGGCTTTTTCAAAAGCCACATAACATTCCCCCACAAAATGGTCCCCCTTCCTACCCGTGGACTGCGGCGTAGCAGGTGCAAAAAATTTTTTCCACCCTATCATGGACTTACAAATGTGGATGCCCCGGTCATTCACTAAGTTGACCCGAATGACCGTGGCGCCGAGGCGCTGCCAAAGCCGACAAACTGCCTCTCCTAAGCAAAGATTGCGTAAATGTCCCAAGTGGAGAGGCTTATTAGTATTGGGGGAAGGGTATTCTACCATGAGTTTATGTCCTGCCTCCAACGAGAGATGGGTGTACCCAGCCGAATGTTGCTGAACCTTCTGGAGGAAGCTTTTCCAAAAATCCGTTGTAAAGGAAAGATTGACAAACCCTTTGATGACCTCGACGTGACCGATGTGCCGGAGAGGATGTAAAACAGCTTCAGCGGCCTGCTGGGCGTTTCCTTTGTAGGCTTTGAGTAGAGGGAAGATGTTAAGCGTCAAGATGCCTCTCTGGTCGGGAGGAGTAAGAGAAACTTTGGGAAGCGCAGGCAAGGCTAAGGCCCGCCAAGCCGCTTCCCACTCCGCCAGCAGCTCATGCCAAAAAAGCATGCGCAAAGGTAGCGCGCTAACTTTGGCAGATGCTTTGGTCCTACGAGCTTCCACCCGAACGCATCGCTCAATATCCCCTACCCCAGCGACATGACGCGCGCCTGCTGATTTACAAGGAAGGGTACATTCAAGAAACAACTTTTCTCTACTTAGCTGACTACCTTCCGCCAGAGACTCGGTTATTCTACAATGACTCCAAAGTGATTCCGGCCCGCTTGCGTCAGGGCAAGAGCGAGCTTCTTGTTACAGAGACTGTCGAAGGAGACTGGCAGAAAGGCTCTCCCCAGGTTTGGAAAGCATTATTTCGCCCTGGACGCTTTTGGCGACGAGGAGGCGAACTTAGCTGGGCAACAGACGACTGCACACTTAGAGTGCGCTGGCTGAGCGAGGCAGATGAACGACAAGGCTACTTCGCTGCTGAATGGACCCCTTCACACTATTCCGCCTTAGATATTCTCCGCATCTTCGGCATGCCTCCTCTCCCCCCTTACCTTAAACGAGAAGCTGAGCCAGAGGACAAAGTTCGCTATCAAACCGTTTACGCTCACCAACCTGGTTCGGTAGCGGCCCCTACCGCAGGCCTTCACTTTACCCCAGAGGTGTGGCAGCGACTTGGCGAAAAAGGCATCAAAACCTATCCCCTCACACTTCATGTAGGCATCGGCACCTTCCTACCGCTCAAGACGCCTGACGCTCCAGAAAAGCACCCCATGCACGCCGAAAGATTTATTGTGCATAAGGAGACGCTTACAGCCCTGCGCAGCCCAGAAGGTCCTATCCTCTGCGTCGGCACTACGACACTTCGATTAGTAGAGAGTCTCTACTGGCTGGGGCTGCTCTATGCCAGAGGCGAGCACCCTACTGAACTCGTTCCCCTCTTATGGCGAGAAACTCCTGCTGACCTTTCTCCTCAAGAGGCTTTGGCAGCTCTACCCGACGAAATAGCAGGAATAACAAGCTTGTATATCCTACCTGGCTACCCCTTTCAGCTCGCTGATGCGCTGATTACCAACTTTCATATGCCAGGAAGTACCCTCCTCGCCCTCGTCCAAGCTTTCATCGGAGAGGCAGGCATCAAGAGGGTCTATGAATATGCACTTGATGCGGGATTCAGATTTCTGAGTTATGGGGATACTTCGCTGTTATGGAGGTCATGAACTGGATTATTCGTAATGCGCGCATCTTGCTTGAAGAGGGAGAAATCCATGGGGACGCCTGGATAAGAGAGGGGCGGTGGGCCGCAATTGGTCAGATCCCTGGGCATGCGACGGGCTTCTCGTATGATGCAAAGGGCGCGTACCTCCTCCCTGGCCTTATAGATACACATGCACACCTGCGAGACATGGGCTTCTCAGCGAAAGGCACCTTCTATACAGAAAGCCGAGCAGCTGTGGCTGGCGGCGTAACGACCGTATTTGATATGCCCAATACCCCCCCTCCTACGACCAGTTTGGAACGCTGGAAAGCTAAAATGCATCTCATCGGTTCCCAGAGCTGGACCAATTATGCTTTATATTTCGGGGCCACCGAAACAAACCTCTCTGACATCTATCGTTTAGATCCCCGACAAGTGCCAGGCGTCAAGGTCTTCTTAGCAGCTTCTACTGGCGAGCTACTCGTTACTGACGAAGCTTATGTGCGGCGGTTGCTGAGAGAGAGTCCGATTCGGTTAGTCTTCCATAGCGAAAAGGAGGCGCTGATACGGGCTGCCCAGCAGCAGTGGGCTACCACTGAGTGGAGTCAAGTACCCGATTTACACACCCGATGCCGTCCCCCCGAAGCTTGCATAGAAAGCACCCGCTGGCTCCTTAGCGAGGCGGCACATGCCGCCGTACCCGTACATATCCTCCACGTCACCACCGAAGGGGAAATCCACCTTCTCCGAAAGCGCCCTACGCAAGTTTCTGCTGAGACTTGTCCTACCTATCTCCAGTGGACAGCGGAGGACTTCCGCACCTACCGCCACCTCCTCAAATGCAATCCTTCTCTAAAATATCCCGCGGACCGTGAGGCCCTTTGGCGAGGCTTACTGGAAGGCGTTCTGGAAATTATCGGCACAGATCATGCTCCCCATCAGTGGGAAGAGAAACATAAGCCATACCCCCAAGCCCCAAGCGGGGTACCTTCACACGGCTACCTTCTACCATGGCTCTGGACGATGGGAGGTGCCAGAGGAGTCTCGTTAGATTTCTGGATAGAGAAAATGGTGTATGCCCCTGCACGCTTGTGGAATATCCAGGAGCGCGGTCCTATTCGAGAAGGGTACTGGGCCGATGCAGTGCTTTTCTCACCTGAGAGCAAAACGCACGTTCCTGCACCGCAAGCTCCCCAGCATTATAGCCGAGTAGCATGGCATCCCCTATCCGGCGCTGAACTGCAAGGAGCGGTAATAGCCGTTTGGGTCAATGGTCAACTCAGCTTTCACAAAGGCCGATTCTATGGCTCTCCTGCGGGACAAGCGGTGGTATTTGGCTAAGCTAATAGCCCTCTTGGTAGCCTGTTCCCCCAGTCGCTTCCTTCCCGAAGGCGAGAAGCTTGTCGCCCGTGAACCTATCCTTCGAGGGAATGCCATAGAAGAGCCTCCACCCTTATATGTCCGCAGCAATAGCCGAGCTTTAGGTCTGCGTATTGGCTTACAGCTTCACTGGGCAGGTCAGGTCCTCACCCAAAGTTCTAAGCTCCCCTGGCGAGCTTTGCGCCGCATACCTAAGCTGCGATACTATCTCTACAAGCTGGGCTATACTTTACAAGAAAAGCTGGGCGAGCCCCCCGCCCTCTTATCCATGCGATCGGTAGAGCGCGATGTTGCCCTCATCGAAGAGGCTCATATTCAAGAGGGCTATTTTCTCACCGCTGTGCAAGCCCAAATCAAGCCGATCAACGACCGCGAGGTACTCGTAATCTATCGCATCCGACCCGGGCCTCGTTGGTACATTAGAGAACTGGACGTAGTAGGCAAAGATTCCGTTCTGGTAAGCCTAAGCGAAAGCTATTTACGGGCGCATCCCCTCCCCATAGGCGAACCGTACCGCCTGAGTCGCTTAGACGCGCTGCGGGAGGATCTATATGCCTTTCTCCAGTCCGAAGGCTATCAAGACTTAGCCCTCAGTGAACTGATCTGGGAGGTAGATACCAGCGGACAAGCAAAGATAAATGAGAAGCCTGGTGGCTTTCTGCGCAGATGGATCGGTATAGACAAGCAAGGAGAACTCAGTTGTATTGTGCGTCTCATTCTGCCCGAAGGCCAAAGGCGATTTGTGCAGGGAAATCTCGAGCTCTCTATCCATACCCCCGAGGAAACCCCTACTCTATCTTACGAGATTGGTCAAGTAAAGTGCCGAACAGAGCCCAAAGCAGAAGCTATTTTGGATAGTCGCATCCTCCTTCCTCGCCTGTATTATCCTCCTTTGGGTTATTATAATCAGCGGGCCATTCAAGCTTCGCAGCGCAGCCTCCAAAGTCTGGAAGCAGTCCAGTGGGTCGGTCCTACTTTGCTTCGTCAAGGAAACGATACCCTCTCCATACGATATGACATAGTGCTACGGCCTCCGATTGACTTAAGTATAGGCGTGGAGGGATTTCAATCTACTCAACCGCTCGTGGGCAGTTTACCCTTGCCTGGCGCCAGCGCCAGCTTGCGATTAGCCCATTTATCTATGTTCAGGCGCGGCTGGTCATTTCGCACACGAGGACAACTCGCCGTAAGCTATTTCCGCCCCAGCGTAAGTAGTCCTACCATCCCGCTCTATAATATCGCCGCCGAGGCTTCTCTGACTCTCCCAGAAGGAACTTTTCGACTGAAAGAAAATCAGCCTCGACCTTTACCACGCACGCTCACCCAGCGAAATACCCTACTATCCATTTCCGTTCAAGATATTCGTCAAATAGACTTTTCTCGGCAGTACCTCACGCTAAGCTGGATGCACCAAACTCGCTATTTTTTCAACGACAAACGCCAGGAAGAGCAGCTATGGGTACCTTTCAGTTTGACTTTTGTGAATAGTGTATTTTCTCCCAACTTTGAAGCCCAAATAGAAGCATTATCTCCACTCGTCAGAACCTTGATTCTACGGGATTACTTGCCCAGGCTTACTCAAATGACCTTCTGGCAAATCTCCACCCATCGCAACTATTTCGCTGCGACACAGAAAAGTGGAGATTACTCTTCGTTACTATTCGAAGTAGGCGGCTGGGTTCCCTTTTTTGCAGAACACTTTTTAGCTCTTTTTTACCCCAAGGCCGACAGCTCATATCGAGACAATATCCTCCTCAATCGGTTCAGATATGGCGTGTTTCTCCGAGCAGTGGGGGAAGTACGCTGGCGAAAAGCCTTGCTGGGGCCCCATCAGCAGCTTTACCTGCGTGGACGCTTGGGATGGGGGCAAGGCGTGTATTATTCGTTGGATTTGCCTTTTGAGAATAGGTTCTTTGTCGGAGGACCTAATAGCATGCGGGCCTGGCAGTTCGGTGCATTAGGCCCAGGACGCTATACTTTTCCCAGAAATCTTTTCTTGATACCTGGCGGTACCTTCCTCGCTGAAGCCAATGCCGAACTGCGTCAATCGATTTACCGAGGTATTCAGGTGGCTCCTTTCATAGATGTGGGAAACGTGTGGTTCCTGGTTTCTACTCTCTTTGAAGATCGGCGGGGACTTTTCTGGGAAAGTCCCCTCCCAGGGATTGCAGGCGGGATAGGCCTCAGATGGGACTTCTCAGTCATCGTTGTGAGACTGGATATAGCGCAGCAGATATTTGATCCAGCTACCGGGGTGGTACTCAATCACTTCCCCATTGGAGCTGAACGAGCACAGTATATCTTCGCTGTGGGCTACCCGTTTTGACCGAACAGATTAGTTTTCCATTTTTACCGATTAGGTAATGTTTTGAGCGACTTATGAT
>JBCNVG010000015.1:0-20384 GCA_039630325.1 Bacteroidia bacterium | reverse complement strand
ATTTGGGGTAGCCGTTGTAATAGCCGTAGCATCATAGACTACTTGGCGGCTGGGGCTCAGCGCTCCAAGCTCATCCTCGGGGTACCTTACTATGGCTTTCGCTATCCCACTAACGGAAATACTTTCCCTACCAGCACTACTGGAAATGGAGTGAGTCGCACTTATGCTCAGGCGTATTCCGAGGCCAACACCTATGGCTGGAATTGGGATCCGCATTCGCGTAGCCGCTACTTCATGTATCAAAGTGGGGGACAGTGGTATCAAACTTGGTGGCATGATTCCCTTAGCTTGGCTTGGATCTACCGAACCGCCAATATGCAGGGTATTGGAGGCGTCGGCATGTGGGCTTTGAGCTATGACAGGCCACGCACAGAACTCTGGGGGGCCCTACGGGATCATTTCACCGACTGCGCAGTTGTCGCTTGTCAGGACACCCTCTTTGATATGGGGGGCACACACGGGAACTACTTCAATCGAGAAAACTGGACATGGACCTTGGCGCCTGCTGGCGCCAGCCAGGTACAGGTGACATTCCACGACTTTCGACTGGAAGCAGGATATGATACGCTCTTCATTTACAATGGTCCCTCCCTTAGTAGTCCTCTCATCGGGAGCTATACTGGATTGAACTCTCCTGGTACTGTCACGGGCACGACAGGCAGTCTTACTTTCCGATTCAAATCTGATAATGCCACTAACGATAGGGGTTGGCTTGCGACTTGGAGCTGCAGCTTCACGCAAAGGCCTCCTACTACCTTCATCACTGACCTACAGTCGTGGTATGGAAGAAGCTTCACAGTGAGCTTTCAAGATACTGACGATGTGTCTATCGCTCAGCGGTACGTATGCATAGCGGACTTTGATGGGAGCCGGTGGCGTGCTGCCGGAGGTAAAGGTTTTGCTTACGAAGACTTCACAGGAGGTACTTTACCTCCTGGTTGGACATCCGCCTCTGGTGTATGGAGCGTAGTAAATGATACCCTTGTTCAAAGCGACGGCGCTGATGGCAATACAAACCTCTACTTTCCCCTCCAACAAGATGCCTCTGCGGAGTGGCTTTATCACTGGCGCATGCAGATAGGCGGTACAGGTACGAATCGTCGCGCGGGCCTTCACATTTTTGTCTCGGACCCAACTCAAACTCAGCGAGGCGATTCGTATCTCCTCTGGTTTCGTCTGGACAATCAGCGCATAGAGATTTATCGCATCACTGGCAATGTGCTGCCCTCGCCGCAGTATCAGCAGAACTATCCCTTTGTCGCAAATAGGTGGTACGATATCAAAGCTACCTATACTCCAACTACTGGCCAGATCCGTATCTGGATAGACAATCAGTTGGTAGCTACTTGGACAGATCCTTCGCCGTTATCTGCGGGCGGTTATGTTTCCTTTCGCACGGGGAATGCGGTCGTAGCCTACGATGAGGTGCGAGTGTATCGAAGTCGGGGTAGCACCTTTACGGTGGAGGTTGGGCCGTCGGGGCATGCGCGGTATGAAAGCCCCTCACCGCTCCAGCCAGCGGTGCGAATCCTGTCGCAGGTACGAGACAACGATCATTTATGGGCCTCAGGAGCCGTAGGAGAAGCCCGAATCGACCTCACGCCGCCCCTCGCTACTTTGTCATCGCCAGGCTGGAAGACCCAGGATTTCGTTCAGAACTTCACAGAAAGTGATGCTCTAAGTGGAGTAGCGAGGCGCTTTTACCTGCCAATATATCGAGATACTATCGGCTGGCGTGCTCAGGTTAATCGAGGCTTTCTGTACGAGACATTTGACACGGTCAGTTCGTCATGGGTAACGAATCGCGGAGTATGGACGGTGAGTGGCGGGTTTCTAACTCAGACGGATTCCACTCATCTCAATACTGATTACTATCATCCTCTGCCTCAGTTAGTTTACCAACTGTATCGGGTGCAAGGCCGGCTCACTAATGCCTCAGGAAATCGGCGATGGGGATTTCATATTCTCGTGAGTGATCCTTCTCAGCAGCAGAGAGGGGACTCCTATCTCATCTGGCTACGGTATGATATGCAGGATGTTCAAATCTACGAGACCATCGGAAATACCCTTTACGCTCGTCGCACTGTGCCTTTTATACTCCTGTCGGATACGACCTACCTTGTAGAAGTAATATACGACAATGGCTACATTGGGGTATGGATAAATGGTCGCTTTCTGACTGAATGGGTGGATGATACGCCTCTGGCTGGCGGGGGCTATATTAGTCTACGGACCAATCAGGCGCATGTCATATGGGATTTTGTAGAAGTGTGGAGAGGTAGGGAAAGTGACCAAGTTGCCTTTGCTGTGGGGCCTGCGGCAGACTTCGCTGCTCAAAATCTCGCTCCTACTATTGCTGGGGGACGCCTCTTCAGTCGAGTCGTAGATGGGGTAGAACATTTCTCTACTATTGCCTCTGAGGACATACACATAGATTGGACGCCGCCTGCTGCGCCCGATAGCGTTTATGATGGCCTCGGCCCAGGAGATGCTAACCTGACTTATGATAGGACGCAGTTATCAGCCCACTGGCTACCTGCCAATGACCCTCATTCTGGGATAAGTGCTTACGAATATGCCATTGGCACAGCTGGCTGGGTCACTGATGTAGTGAATTGGACTCTTATTCCTTTGGTTACTTCTCATACCCATTCGGGACTCAATCTTGTAGAGGGCCAGAGCTATTACTTCGGGGTCCGAGCTATCAATCAAGCTGGGCTCGTAGGAGATTCTCGGTGGTCTGATGGCATCAGCTACGTGGATTCAACTACCACTTCTATTTCCCCCTCGGGGAGAGGCAGTGCCTCGGGTTTCACTTTTTATCCTAATCCTGCTTATGACAAGGTTATTATTCGCGGCTGCCCTCAAACGAGTGTGGTTATATTAGATAGTCGTGGCTATATCCTCCGAAAAGCATTTTGCGAGGCGTCTGAGGTGGAGATTAGTCTATCAGGACTGCCAGCAGGGCTGTACTGGATATGGATTTCGGGTTATCCGCCTCGGCCTGTTATTAAACTGTGAGAGCATCGATGTCAAAGAGAAAAAAACACCTATCATAAACCTATGCGCTATTTTCTGGTAAGCTGGATCATCCTTTCAGCACAGCCTCTGCCGGACAAGATTGTCTTTCGGAGGGTTAGCGGGGATACTCTGCATGCAGACTGCTTTACCTTCCAGGGCGGATGGATGGCCTCTATTTGGCAGGTACAGGCCGGCCAAAGTCAGCCGTGGCGTCGAGATAGCTTCTTTGTGGACTCCCTAAGGCGATTGCGCCTTTACTTGAGCTACACTTTCGATCAGCAAGCCTATCAGCCCACTAAGCGCTGGCGGATAGATTATCCAGAAGCTCGGCAAGTTACCTTCACAGAAGAGTTCTACGAACAATCTCTAAACTCGTTTATTCCGAAGAGACGATTTACGCTCTGGAGAGGTGCTTCTCAGTGGGATAGTCTCCTTCGGAGTTGGCTAGGAATAATGGCTTTGAACTGGAGCCATTATGAAGGAGCTATGCCTATTCCTCATCCCAGCCTGTCTGAAAGAACTTTGTGGGGTGATAGTCTGCTCGTGGAAGAGTTTGATTCGGGGGCTCAAGTATATGTTGCTGTGGGGGGCTACGCCAAGCGTTCAGGGGGGGCTTGCGATACATTCCTTATATATGACCAACAAGGACTCAACCGAGTAGAGCGGGGGTTTTATGCCCTTTGTGTTTTAGCTGGTGATAAGCTAAGGTATATTCGTGATACTTTCTGCACGCTGACAGATTGTATTACCACTGAGCGCTTTTTTTCATATGATGGAATGGGGCTTTTGGTGATTGACTCCGTAGTTTTACGAGTCTATACACCACAAGGGCAGCCCGTTTCCCAGGGCTCTTTTCCTAAACGGTACTTCTGGGATACTCAGGGCCGCCTGAATAGGGCTATCTATGCCGGGGGAGAATATGAACTAACCTACGGAAATCAGATAGTAGCACTGAACGAAGCGGGTACTTTATTAGGCGAAAGAAATGAAGCCCAGAAGCCCGAAGAGATGGTAGTATATGACTGGCAGGGTCGGGTAGTATGGCAGGGGGAGATACCCCCAGGAGAAAGGTTTCAGCTTCCTCTTGAGCTGCCCTCAGGTGTGTATTTATGTAGAGTGAGAAACCGGGTTATCAAGGCGGTTAGGCAGGTACCTTGAGGCTATCTTTGCCGTATGAAGTTAGTCGTCGCTGGGACTTTAGCGCTGGATACGATAGAGACGCCTTTTGGACGAGCAGAGCGGGTCGTAGGAGGGGCAGCTACCTACATCGCATTAGCCGCTACACAGTATGTGCAGCCTGTAGGTGTGGTTTCTATCGTCGGAAATGACTTTCCCCCCATTATGTTAGAGACTTTGGAGAAGCGAGGCGTAGACCTTCAGGGGGTGGTTCGTCATTTGGGACGACCTTCATTTTTCTGGGCGGGGCGCTATCATGCCGATATGCAGGGGCGTGATACCATTGAAACTCAGCTCAATGTCTTAGAAGAGTTTCCTGACACGATTCCTCCTGCTTATCGTCAAGCAGAGTACCTACTCCTTGGCAACTTAGACCCTGTCCTTCAAAGGCGCATCTATGAACAAATCACACCGCGACCACGAGTCGTCCTCATGGACACGATGAACTTCTGGATAGAACGCTCTCGAGAGGCCCTGGAAGAGATGATAGCCCAGGTGGATATCCTCTCTATCAATGATGAAGAAGCTCGGCTATTGGTAGGGGATTATTCTTTGCGGCGGTGTGCTCGGGCTATTCTATCGAAGGGGCCGCGCTACCTTCTCATCAAGAAGGGCGAAAATGGAGCTCTGCTTTTTAGTCAGGATGGCGAGACTTTCTTTTTTCCCGCCTATCCATTGGAGGAGGTTTTTGATCCGACCGGAGCAGGAGATACTTTTGCTGGAGCTATCATGGGCTATATTGCAGCCCAAGGCTGCCTAAACATAGGGGTGCTAAAAGAAGCTATAGTCCAAGGCACAGTGCTTGCCAGTTTGTGTGTAGAGCGGTTCGGTCCAGATGCGCTTCTATCCATAGAGAGCCAGGAAATTGCCGAACGGCGGGCTCAGCTCCTGCGAATGAGTCATTTCATGGGGATTTCTATATCGTGAGGTAGATTTTATCAGAGGGGTGGGGCAGCCTTCTCGGACCCCTTAGCTCTGAGTTTCCCGCAGGCACTCCTTCAGGATTGGAATAGCAGGATATGTGCGGGCCGCTGAATGCAGGACTCATTTCATTTTTTCTTGAACTAAAAATTGTACCTTTGTGCCAAAGGAGGTGCCTATGGAACCGAACCGTAAAGAAGGAGAAGCATTCGTTCCGTATGGAAGTTTAGCCTTTTTCGGGCTGCTTATACTTCTGGCGATTTTGATATGGTTGGGTAGCTACTTGCTTATGCTAAAACGAGGATAGCCTATGGATCGGGTAGAGCGAATCACCTTAATGATTGCTTCGGGTCTGCTGGGGCTATTTTTCCTAGCTTTATTAGCGGCCGCGAAGCTCCAGGGCATCAATGTGCCCCCTTGTCTACCTCCTAGTGTGAAGCCTTTTTCACAGGGAAGGCTTGATACTCTGCCGGACGGGAGGCGCCAGCTTTTCTTCGTGGCTCGCATGTGGCGTTTTGAGCCCGAAATAGTAGAAGTTCCCGTGAATAAGCCCGTAGATATTTTTCTCAGCGCCGCAGATGTAACCCATGGGTTTTATTTGAGTTGGACAAATGCTAACCTCATGGCTATTCCTGGTGCTGTAAATGCTTACACGGTAAAGTTAGAAAAGCCCGGCGTGTATCCGATTATTTGTCATGAGTATTGCGGGTCCGCCCATCAAAACATGGTAGCTTACCTGATAGCCAAATAATCCAAAATCATATTGCCTATGACGAGTACGAGGGAAACTTTTCGAGTGAGTCCGCTTTCGCGGACACTTATGATCATAGAAGTAGCCTTGCCGATTGCGCTACTGCTCCTGGGGGTTTACCACGGTTTTATGCAAACCCTCTACAGAGCGGGGATTATCCAGAGTAGCAGCTTTGCAGGGCTAAACTACTATCAAGGGCTTACCCTTCATGGAGTTATTAATGCGGTGGTATTGACAACTTTCTTTGGGGTAGCATTTGGGAATGCGGTGATGCAGTATTACTTGCGACGGCCTCTTATTGGATGGGTGCATGCTACTTCCACAGGGATGATGGTGATCGGTACGCTTACGGCGGCGGTGCCTATGCTACTTGGACTTGCTGATGTGCTCTATACTTTTTACCCTCCTCTTCGAGCCCATCCAGCGTTTTATATCGGAGCTACGCTGCTGGTAGTAGGGTCGTGGATGGCTTTTTGGGGGTGGCTCCCCCTCGTCAGAGAATGGATGCGAGAAAATCCAGGTCAGCCTCTTCCTCTTGCTGTGACGGGCATGCTGGTGACCTTCATCATATGGTTTTTGTGTACGATACCATTGGCGATTGAAGTTCTCTTCATGCTCATTCCCTGGTCAATGGGATGGGTAGAGACTATTAATATTCCGATGGCTCGGACTTTGTTTTGGTTCTTTGGGCATCCTTTGGTGTATTTCTGGCTTCTCCCTGCGTATGTAATCTACTACACGATTCTGCCGAAGGAAGCTGGCGGAAAGCTGTACTCTGCGTATGCGGCTCGGCTCGCCTTCTTGTTGTTCCTGGTGTTTAGCATTCCCGTTGGGCTACACCATCAATACACTGAGCCGGGATTTGAGCGGTTCTGGAAAGGCGTTCATGCTCTTTTGACCTTCGCAGTGGCGATACCGAGTTTCATGACGGCTTTTACGGTTGCTGCTTCCTTAGAATACGCAGGTGTGGAGAGGGGGGCCAAGGGACTTTTCGGCTGGATGGCTAAGCTCCCCTGGTTTGATGCGAATCGTCCGATAGTGGCGTATAGCTTAGCGGGGCTTCTCATCTTTATCATGGGCGGGCTGACAGGGATTGTAAATGCCTCTTACAATCTCAATCAAACTATCCATAATACTGGGTTCATCTCTGGGCATTTTCACATGACGGTAGGCGGGCCTGTTTTTCTAATCATTTTAGGGATGTCGCTGGAACTCTTTTCACAGCTTACGGGCAAACCGATTCAAGGGCGAGGTTGGAATATTGCCGTGCCTTACTTATGGGCGCTGGGGCTTTATCTTTTCTCGCCAGCCATGATGATAGGTGGATTGCTGGGGCAGCCTCGTCGTACGAATATGGGACTTTCCTATTTAGACCCCTCTTCGCCTCATTTCCGGTTAGATTGGGTAGTTACCAGCTATTTAGCGGCAATAGGGGGAGCAGTCATGTTGCTGGCCTTTCTTATCTACGTAGGAGTATGGATAGCGACGGCCGCTGCTCCGGCCCGAGAGCCCGCTGGTGAGCTATATTTCGCCACGGCAGAAAGTCTTCATCCAGATGTAACGACTACTTCGCTGGTGGCGAAGTTGAGACCGTGGTTGGTGATAGCTATTATTCTCATCATCATTTCTTACTGGGCACCGATTCAACAAGCGCTTCGTACTTCTGAGAGTGCTCCTCCCTATTCCCCTGATAATCCTGTGCCGCTGGTTCGAATACAAAATGAAAAATGAGACGTCTCCTCATACTTCTGGGAGGGATGGGCATTGCTGGGGTAGTGGCGGGGGGGTGGTGGTGGCATGATCAGGTAAGGGTACCACCTCCCCTCCGTCCAACGCCCGTGTGGCAGGTGATGCGCTCCTACGCTCTCACCGACTGGAAGGGAAAAGAAGTTTCCCTAGATCAAGTTGAGGGAAAGGTGGTGCTATTAGATTTTATCTATACTCGTTGTTCGTCGGTATGTCCTCGCTTACAGAATCGCTTGCGTCAAGTTCTGCAAGCTATTCCTCCGTCTGACCAGCTAGTGACAGTTTCCATTTCTCTGGATCCTGCTCACGACACGCCTGAATTCTTACAGTCATATGCCGACTCATACCAGGTGCCGGGCCATAAGTGGTTATTTTGGCGTCCTGCTTCTCAGGAATGGGCTATCCAGCTGGCAATGAGCGTATTTGGACTTGTTGCTGCTCGTCTGGAGGACGGTGAAATTTTGCATTCTGATGCTATCATCCTAATAGATTGCGAGGGGCGCATCAGAGGTATATATTCCTCTCAGGATGAAAGACTATTGAAACACACTCAAAAACTCATACAACTATGTGTCGCGTCGTCGTAGTAACATATCTCTTATTAGCCCTGTCAGGGTTTATGTGGGGGCAAGATTCCGAAAAAGGCAAAACCCTCTTCAATCAGCGCTGTGCTGCTTGCCACAAGTTAGAACAAAAGCTTATAGGTCCACCTTTAGCTCGGATCAAGGAACGCCGTTCGGAGGAATGGTTTGTAAAGTTCGTCTCTAACTCGCAGGCGCTTATTCAGGCAGGCGAGCCTCAAGCCGTAGCGATATTCAAAGAGTATAATCAGCAGATAATGCCGCCCTTTTCTGATCTCAGCGAGGCTGATATTAAGGCTATTTGGGCGTATTTGAATACCATAACAGCTCCTGCTTCGGCTACTTCGGAGGGGAAAGTGAAGAGTTCTGACTCTCAGAGAACAGTCATCTATCCGGGCGAGCAGCAGACTCTCTCGGCTGCGGAGCGGGCTTCGTTGAAGAATGTTTTCTGGATGCTTACAGGGTTCGTTCTATTAGTGGCTTTGTTGATAGCCTTTATCATTCGATTTGTTAGCTTGAGAAATAGCAACTTGGCTTAGAAGCCGATATACCTTCTCATACTGGCTCATACCCACAGGGAGAGATAGAAGCCTTTGGCTGGTAAAGCGGGGAGAGAGGTTGCTCTCTCCCTTTTTTTGTGAGACGAGCTGCGGGGGAATCGCATGGTAGGCTTCCTCCGAGAGTGACTTGCAGAGATATATGCCTTCGATAATCCCAGCAAGCTTTTCCGTATCGCCCAAGTCAGCCTGCATAATCACAGGAATATCCATGGCCAGCATCTCTGCGACTCGAGTGGGCGATGAGCCTATTCGACTAAATCCCGGACGGCAAAATATAATCGAGGCATCCAGGATGCTGCTCCACAGAGGTACTTCAAACCTTTTTAGAGACTTGATGCGTAATCTCTCCAACGGTACGCATAGCTTTTGAGCAGCAGAGCGTATCAGCTCACTCTCGGTAGGAGTAAAAAATACCATGTAGCTCTCTGGCTGGTAAAGGAGCAAGACCTTGAAGAAAGCTAACATCTCCTTCAGTTCGTACAGCGGCCCTAAGGAGCCTACATACCCTAGTACAAAAGCTTCCGATGGAATCTCCAACTGCTCCCTGTAGGAGGAGCGGATCTGTGGCGGTTGAGGTGTGAAAAGCTCGTAATCTGCTACGCAGGGAATGACTGAAACTTTCTCAGGGGAAATACCCCATTCCAACAGGACATGCTTGGCGGCTTCTGTGAGTACTACTATGTAAGCGGCTGATTGGAGCATAGCCTTTTCTCGCTCTTTCCACAAGTGATAAAGCCAGTTGTAAAAGGGGTGTTGAGGCGGCCAAGCTTCCGTCTCGCGCCGCTCATCTGCCCAGAATCCCCGCATGTCAAATATCCATGGAATCCCATATTGCTTACTCAATCGGTGAGCTACCCACCCTGCGACATAACTGCGAGCATGAAGGAGATTTACTTTGTGCCGTAACAAAACCTTCTTGGCGGTTGTGAAGAAGCGGTAGCTGTCCCAGGCCTTAGCCAGGATAGGAGGCCGCCGACTGAAAGGAAGGGGGTACCAATGTATACCTCTCGCCGAGAGCGTCTCTTTTAGCTCCCCTACACCTGAGAATCTTTCTCGCTTCTCAAAACTCACAATAAAAAACTTTACCCCTAAGCGCTCTGTAAGGCCATATATGTAAGGCAGAATCTGGGACTGGCCTAAGGGGTCTAAAAGTCCGTCATAAGTGAGATAGAGCGCTCTCACAGGAAACTAAGCAAGATTTTCTCCCAGTGTGAGCGAAGGGCCTCAGCTTCGGCGGCGGTGGGAGCTTCAGCGATAATCCGAATCAGCGGTTCAGTGCCAGAAGGTCGGATATGTACCCAAGCGTCTTTCCAGCGTAGCTTTAGTCCATCTTCCATAGAGGCTTCGGCTTCGGGGGCTTTTTCTTGCAGGCGGAGCCATAAGTCGGGGGGAAGAGCCTGAGTAGGTGACAGGGTCAGTTTTCCCTTCACCATAAAAAAATCCGGATAACGAGCCCTCAAAGCAAAAGCGTCGCCTCCTACTCGGGCTAAATAGCTCAGGAAAAGGGCTATACCTGCCAAGGCATCTCGTCCGTAATGCAGAGTTGGGAGGATTACCCCTCCATTTCCCTCGCCGCCAAACACGGCCCCCACCGATTTCATCTTTTGAACGACATAATATTCCCCCACACGACTCTCGTGAAAGTCTACCCCATGCTGCTCGGCTACCCAACGAACAGCCATAGTGGTAGACTGATTAGCGACTATTGGTCCTTTTTGATATTGGAGGGCATAGTCTGAGAGGGCCACGAGCGTGTACTCTTCCCCGAAAGGTCGCCCATCTGGCAGAAAGAAGACAACTCGGTCTACATCTGGATCTACTGCGATGCCGAGATGAGCATTAGCGCCTCGCACCTTCTCAGCGAGTTCTGTGAGATTTTCTGGCAAGGGCTCAGGCGGGTGATGGAAAATGCCAGTAGGCTCGCAGTTGAGGCAGGTTATGTTAGAAACCCCGAGACTTTCCAGCAAAGCAGGAACGAATATGCCGCCAGTGCTATTACAGCCATCTATTACGATATGGAAGCGACTTTGTTCTACCGCTTTTCTGTCTACCCAAGGGTGCCGTAAAATACTACTAATGTGGTGCGTGAGGGCCCTGTCCCCTCTTTCTATGTGAGCTGGATGATCCGTCGCTGCGAAGCTCAAACGGGATCGATAACTTTCCACCTTCTGGATCACCGCTGGTGGAAAAAATTCTCCAGCGGCATCTAATAGCTTGAGGGCATTCCAGCCAGGGGGATTATGAGAGGCCGTGAGCATAACTCCTCCTTTCGCTCCATAGAGGGGAATAGCCATGGCCAAGGTCGGGGTAGTGGTGAGCCCAATATCATATACGGCGTGCCCCAGGGCTCTGAGGGTTTGGATTACAATTGGCCGAAGGATGTCTCCACTTGGGCGGGCATCCTGCCCTACGACTACAGCCTCTCGGCCAAAATGGTCAGCGAGCCAAAGTCCCCAAGCGGCTGTCCACTCAAGCACATCCTTCGGCGTGAGGTGCTCGCCTACTGGGCCTTCTACGGTGCCTCGAATCCCCGAAGCAGAAATGATCAGTGTCATGTCAGTTCTTCTTTGGGCGCAAATCTCGGGCATTTATGGTGTAGGACCACAGCTTTTCACCCGTGGTGGAAAAGGCAGTTATACTGAGCTGGCGATCTTTTTCGGGTCCGCTTACGCGTAGAAGGAGAAAGTTGCGTTGGGTCGTGAGAGTCTCCTGAATCCTAAAGGGATTTTTATCCTTTTCCTCTGCTGCTACAAAGGGGCTGGCTGTGAGAGGGGAGGAGGTTATGTCGTACACTTTTTGCCCATTCGGTAAGGTTAGCACAGATATTTCTGAAAAATGCCGATCTCCTGTGAGAAATATGACGCCACTTATGCCTTCCTCTTCTATCCGCTTAAGCAGAAGATTACGCTCTTCGGCGAAGTTGATAAAGTTCTCATATCCAGGGGAGGGATTGAGTATCTGACTGCCGCAGGCCACGAATTTGAAAGTAGCGCGACTGGATTTGAGCGCATCTATGAGCCATTCTACCTGGTCTAAGCCGAGCATCTGTCGAGTTCCCGTGACGCGCTTATTCGGCGCTCTAAAAGTGCGATTATCCAGCAGGAAGAAGTCCGCATCGCTCCACTCAAAAAACGTAGTAATGCCGTCGGGAACGCTGGGGACGCCATAAGAGGGGTTAGCCCAGAACAAAGTGAAGGCTTCTCGTGTCCAGAATCGGGCCCAGAAGCTTCGATCGGCATCATTAGGTCCAAAATCGTGGTCATCCCAGATCGCATAATGGGGGCATGCAGCCAGTAGGGGTTGGAGATGGGGGAGACTCCGGGTATGAGTGTATCGATATAGAATGCCTGATCGGCTGTTCCAGTCAGCTTCTCGCAGATAAACGTTGTCCCCCAGCCATAGCATGAAGTCTGGCTTTTGAGCTTGGATGGCGCTAAAAATCTCGTAGCCCCCTCCGTAGGGTTCACCAGGACGATCGTATAACGAGTCATTGATATAAGCACAGCTGCCTATGACAAAGCAGAAGTCGGGAGGAGCACTGCGCCAGCGCCATTGGGGTAGAGTTTTGAAGTATGTAGGATACGGTAGAGCGTAAGCTCGTCCATTCAGATAGACGGTATACCTGTAAACGCGCCCTGGTTCTAAGGGGGCAAGGCGGAAAAGCGCAGTATAAGCCTTTTCAGGAGTGGTATAAACAGGTGGAGTACGATGCTTATTTTTAGGAAAGGCGGTGTCGGCATATTCTATGACGACTTTGGCGGAGGTAGTGGTTTGAAGCCAAATGGCTACTTCCCGCATTTGAGTGTATCCAATCATAGGACCTGCTTGCAGGCGGGCTTTTTGGGCCCAGAGAAGGGTGAGGAGTAGGAGTACCTTTGGCATGTGGAGCGAAGGTACAGCAATGTTTGGGGCGGCTGCCACCGAAGGTGGCAGCCGCTAAGGGGCGGGCCAGGGCCAAAGGCCCTGGCCCGCCCCCTACACTCACTCTTTACGGCCGAATAGAAACTTCGTACTGCAGACCTACCTGAATACCCATGAGTTGATAGCGAACAGGCTTGCGAGCGGAGCTATACAAGGGTGTTTCGTCGCCTGGAATTTTATATCCTTTCCTCTCCAAATCCCCAAAAGAGCGCTCATAGTGAAATAAGCCCAACATCCATACGGTAGGAGCTAGTCGGACTCGTAGTCCACCGCTCAAGCTTAGGGTAGGAATGACTCGTCGATACATTCGGATAGGCAGTAATCTGTCCTCGGGATTTGTACTTTTTTCCAAATAGTTCAGCACCTTCCGAGCGATTTGAGGGGTGATTAGGGTGCCTTGGGAAAGGCTATCTCCATTGAAGGCTAAATCACTTCTCGTAAGAAAGTTGAGTCCAGGAGCGAGGTTAGCCCAGATCCCCCAGTTATCCCAAGCATACTGCATTTGTATGCCTACAGCTGATCGGAAATAGTTGAGATTCACTTCTGAGACGTAGCTTTCTCCCCGAAAGCCTATGCCGTAGAACTTCTGTCCTATACCTTGGTAACCAACTTCCAGTCCAGTGGCAAAGTACTCAGTCCAGCCCCAGCTTGCAAATGCCGTGATACCAGCTTTATGCGTAGGAGAGAGAGTGGTAAGGTCCGAGGTTTGGTCAGTTGGGGATAGAAACCGAGAACGGTAGAATCCTAATCGGGCGCCTATGCTTAAGGTGTTTTGAGCACAGATCAAGCCGCCTACAAGTAGGCTTACATAACGCATTGTACAAAGATACGATACAAGGTGAAGGAGTACTTTTGCGAAAAGCATGGCCCGTTGGGATGTCGGTGGGGGGATACCGCATCGTCGCGCTATCCAGAGAGCAGCTCAGGCTCTTCGCAATGGTGCGATTGTGCTGTATCCGACGGATACGACTTATGCTATCGGGTGTCTGATTTCAGATAAGGCTGCCTTTGAGGTTCTATGTAGAATGCGGGGGGTGCGTCCAGATAAAAGCTTATTTTCTGTCTTCCTTCCAGAGTTGGGGGCTATTGGACGCTACGCCTTAGGAGTGGATACGCCTACTTATAGGCTCTTGAAGCGCTTGTGGCCTGGGCCCTACACGATTATTCTACGGGCTGGGCCGGCTATCCCCCGACACCTCTGGCATAGAAGAACCGTCGGATTTCGAGTGACGGAGTATCCCATTGTACAAGCCTTATTGAAGGAGGTAGGAGAACCCATCGTCACCGCTAGTGTACCAGAAGGAAAGCTTAGCTGGTACGCCTCCCAGGTGGCGGAATATCTGGAGGCAGGAGAAATCCCTGCGAGGCAGACGACGGTGATAGATCTTAGTGAAGGTATAGAAGGGCTAAGAGTGCTCCGAGTCGGTATCGGGCCGGTCGATGAGCTTATTGGTTTTCTCAGCCTCTCGGAGGGATTCCAAGAAGCGTAAGAGCACCTCTCGACTGATGCCTAAATCTACTTCTCCACTCTCTTTGATTCTCGGACAAAGACCCTGCAGTTCAGGGGGAAGGGCAAAAACACGCTTCCTTTTCCGGCCTCGAGGCACATTTGCCATAACTAAATCTGAGCGGTCAAGATTTCTTATACATTGAAATCATGTATAAATCTGGATCACGAGGGCTCTTCCTGACAGGTCAATCGCAAAGTAAGGATAGAGGAATGCCTGGCGTGGTAAAATCTGAGCTGGCTGATAATCGGTAACTCAGGTATCTAACTTTGCTGACATGTATATCACCCTTCGAGGGGTGCGCACCCATACGCTCAAGAATATCACGGTCAGTTTTCCGCGATATAAGTTCATTGTCGTGACGGGGGTGAGCGGATCTGGTAAGAGTTCGCTGGTATATGATACGCTTTATGCGGAGGGGCAGCGGCGATATGCAGAGACTTTTTCGGCTTATGCACGGCAGTTTCTCCAAACGATGGAGCGGCCTGACTTGGATGCTTTAGAGGGGCTAAGTCCTGTAATTGCTATGGATCAACATCGGTATGTGCATAATCCGCGTTCCACCGTCGGCACGACGACTCAGATATACGATTATTTGAGACTGCTATATACTCGGATAGCCGAGCCACACAGCTTGGCCACGGGACAGAAGTTGGAGCGGTATACCGAAGAGCAGCTGGTGGCTTTGCTTCGAGAACGCTTCGGGGGGAAAAAAATCCAAATCTTGGCACCGGTAGTTCGGGCTCGAAAAGGCCACTATCACGAACAGCTCTCGCGTCTGCGAAAAAAAGGCTTCGACCACGTGCGGATAGATGGGGAATGGGTAGATTTATCTGAGCAGATTCCTAAACTGGATCGCCACAAGATCCATGATATTGAGGTCCTGGTGGACACTTTAGATCCCGCAGTTTCGCCAGAGAGTCTGAAGCACAGTGTCCAGCTTGCACTGGGGCTGGGGAAGCGCGTTATGTATGTGATTCAACCTGGTCGTCCAGAGGTATGGGCCTATTCT
Source organism: Bacteroidia bacterium (assembly GCA_039630325.1). GTDB lineage: Bacteria > Bacteroidota > Bacteroidia > SpSt-205 > SpSt-205 > SpSt-205. The sequence continues at coordinate 5,187 of JBCNVG010000015.1, read as the reverse complement.
TTAGATTACATTGACCCAGCGACGGGGACTGGATTTGACGAGCCGCAGCCAAATACTTTTTCGCACAATAGTAAATACGGCGCATGTCCTACATGCCTCGGCATAGGCGCGGTCCGAACGCTTCACTTAGAGGCGCTTTTCCCAGAAACCGATGCGCCAGCCGAAAAGGCCCTCCTGCCTGCCAGAGAAGAGCCAGAACTGATGAACTTTTGGAGAAATCTCCTGAGTCGTCATGACATACCTGCCCACATGCCCTGGGCGGCTGTACCAGCCTCAAAGAAGCAGTCTGTAATATGGGGACAAGTCTCTGAAAATCAGTTTCTCGTCGAGCGAGGGGGCGAAGAAGACATTCCAGTGCAAAGCAAATGGCACAGGCCCTCCTCGCTGTGGGAGTATATGCAGGCTAAGTATTACATGGAGACTCCGCCCGCTTGGATATACAAGTACTTGCGTCCTATCACTTGTCCAACTTGCGAGGGAAAACGGCTCAAAAAAGAGTCGCTGGCTTTCCGCATAGATAATCTCTCGATTGGGGACCTGGGCTTGATGGAGCTTTCTCAGCTTGGCCAGTGGTTAGAGACCCTGCCAGAGAAGCTTTCGCCCATAGCCCGAGCCATTGGGGAAGATTTGATTCGGGATATTCGCAAACGGGTAGGTTTTTTAGAGCGGGTAGGTTTAGGCTATCTATCTCTTTTTCGACCAATGTCCACGCTGTCAGGAGGTGAGGGGCAGCGAGTACGGCTAGCAGCGCAGTTGGGGGTGGGTCTGACGGAGGTGTTATACATTCTGGACGAACCGAGCATTGGGCTGCATCCCAGGGATAATCGCTTCCTTCTCAAGGCTCTTTGCGAGCTGCGCGACCAGGGAAGCACGGTGATAGTGATAGAACACGACGAGGAGACGATGAGGACGGCAGACTGGCTCATTGAGATCGGACCTACGGGCGGAAAGGCAGGAGGATATGTAGTGGCGCAGGGGCCATACGAAGAGTTCATCCGGTATCCCTCCATCACGGCTGAATATTTGAGTGGCAAACGCCGCATTCCTACGCATACCCCTCGTCCGCATGAGCAGGGATACCTCACCCTTCACGAGGCTTGCGGCAATAACCTAAAAAATATAACTGTAAGCTTTCCGTTAGGTACATTAATAGTCGTGGCCGGAGTGAGCGGCTCGGGAAAGAGCAGTTTGATATTAGACACGCTCTATCCAGCCTTGCTTCGCTCTAAGCGAGCTGATTATATTCCAGCCCTGCCCTACGCTCGGATAGACGGAGCAGAGCTTATAGACAAGGTGATTTTAGTAGATCAGGAGCCGATCGGGCGCACGCCTCGCAGCAATCCAGCCACCTATACTGGGGTAATGGACGAGATTCGGCGATGGTACGCAGAGCTACCCTTATCGCGGGCGCGAGGCTATAAGCCGGGACGCTTCTCTTTCAATGTCAAAAATGCAGGACGCTGCGAAACCTGTCAGGGGGCAGGAGTACAAACGGTGGAGATGGGATTCCTCCCGCCTGTGTATGTAACCTGTCCGAGCTGCCACGGTCAGCGGTATAATCCCGAGACTTTGGAAGTACGCTACAAAGGCAAAAGTATAAGTGACGTCTTGCGAATGACTGTGAGTGAAGCTCTGGAATTTTTCGCTGCCCATCCTAAAATCCAGCGTTATCTGCAAGCGATGGAGGATATTGGGTTAGGATATTTACCTTTGGGGCAGCCCTCGCCTACCTTATCGGGCGGTGAAGCCCAGAGAATCAAACTGGCAGAACAGCTTGCCCGTCCCGACACCAAGCGAACCTTATACATTCTGGATGAGCCTACGACGGGCCTTCACATGGACGATATTGCTAAGCTGCTCAACGTACTTCATCGCCTCGTGGCACGCGGCAATACCGTGATAATCATCGAGCACAACCTAGACGTTATTTCTCGGGCTGATTGGGTCATTGAGCTCGGGCCCGAGGGCGGCGAAAAAGGCGGTTATCTCTTGGCCGCTGCTACCCCAGAGGCTTTAGCTTCTATGGAGACGCCCACTGGCTTGGCTCTCAAAGAGATGTTTGATAGTGCCTGGGCCCATGGAGGTGTAATGAGCTGAGCCTCCTCTTCAAGGAACGCTGAGTATCATCATTTAGAAAGTTTTGACAAGGCTTCTACGATTTTGTGAGTCCTAAAATTTCCATGAAGCCCTTAGGTAGGGAGAAGGCTTGATTTTGCAACCTTCTCATGGGGACCTCTCGTATAAGTCATGTATGAGAAAGATAGTCCTGACCCTGGTACCCCTCCTCGGGGTGATGCTGGCGAAAGCCGAAGCAGTCGAAGTCACAGTTAAGACTCAAATGACAGGAGTAACTGAGCTTAGTATGGGCCCTCGTAAAAACTATCGGGCTCAGCTGGCTCGGGCTTACTTCGGCGGAGGTAGCAAGTGCCGTAACTGGAAGCGATTCTGCGGAAGATAAGGGCTTTTGGGTGCTCTCTCATTAGTCGTCTTTCGGGGTAGCTGCACAGGCGGCTGCCCCCTTTCATTTACAGATAAATTGGAAAAAACATTTGCTGCGTCTATTTTCAAGGTTTTACATTCTTGCGCATGAGCTATAAGCAAAAAAGAAGGGCTGCCACTTAACTTGACAGCCCTTGCACTCTCGATTATCGTTTGTCGAGAAGAAAACCCTCTAAGGCGCGTAGAAGCGGAATACTTCCAGGTTATTTCCACTCCATACTCGGAGGATGTAGAGCATATTCCGCATGATAGGTATAGGCTCACTGCTCGGGCCCACATATATTGTCCGGCCTAGAGCGTCAAAAAGTTCCACATGAGTCCCTTCTTTGACGAGTATGTTCTGTCCATCAGGTGAAATGGCTACTAAGCTGGACGGATTGCCCCCTGGACGATTTTGAACGGAAAGCGGTATATTGCACCTTCCCATACATCCTGAGGTCGTGTGCGTTACCGTTATCTGCACTGAATAAGCACCCGTACTCGTGTAAGTATAGGTAAATGTGGTGGGTAGGCTGTTGGTGTTCTGATTTTGGGTAGGTAAGCTGCCGCCTGGGGAAAATGCTATACTGAAAGGACCCGAAGGGAGACCAGCACCTCCAATGGATACGGAAATAGGTTCATTCACATAAGCGGGCGAAGGACTAATAGTGCAGGTGAGCCCTTGCATTTGCACGACTTCGATTGGGCGCTCTTGGCTATACACTGGCGGGGTGCCCCCACGCACACGCACGACATAGGAGCCACCAGCCATTTGACCATCAAGCGTGCAGCTTATCGGACTAGAGGTTCCAGAACATAGAGCTGTCCACGATGAAGAGTTGGCTGGAGCGATTTCCACGGTGAAAGTCGTTCCTGAGGGAAATCCATTGGCTTGGAAAGGCACAGTAACGCCTCCACCTGCGCATAGAGGGGAAGCAACCGCTCCAATTACCAGAGATGGACCTGATGAGCCAGTGACGGATATGTTCTGCGTACAAGTGTGGGTGCAACCTCCATAGCTCACGCTAAATGAGGCGGTGAAGCTACCAGCGCTTGCGTAGGTGTAGGTAATCGTGGCTGGAAGGTCGCCAGGAAGGTTATAGGTTAGATTCTGGGCAGGGCTCCCATCCCCGGGCGTAAAGCTTACCGATAAAGTGCCACTGCTGGGTAGATTGCTTCCACTGAGCGTAAAGGTTACCGATTGCCCTGCCTGGATGCTGGTCGCTGAGGCAGTGCAAGTAAAGCCGATCAAGTTGATGACTTCTACGCTTGCTGTGCCGCTTTGGTGACTTCCAGACACTACTCGAACGGTATAAGCACCCGAAGGCAGGGTAGCTGGGATACTCACTGTAATAGGGCTACTTGTACCATTACCGCTGGCCACGAGGGCATTATTCACATCCCGTACCTCGGCAGTAAAGGTAGTACCTGCGGGGAAGCCCGTGGCTGTGAATGGAACAGATAAGCTACTTCCAGCACATACAGAATTAGCCACGCTACCGAGGGTAATGACAGGGGAGATATTTACGCTTTGCGTACAAGTGAGCGTGCATCCAGGAGCCGGATAGCTGATTGTGAAGGTGACGGTGTAGCTTCCAGCCTGCGTATATGTATGAGAGAAGTTCTGAGGGAAAGTCGTGGTATTAGAGACGGTTTGGGAGGAGCCTCCATCACCAGGGTCCATAGTGACGTTCACGGGCAAAGGAGGGGTGGGGGTTATATTTACAGAGAGGGAGACGGCAGTGCCAGCATTTGCCGACGACGGAGAGGCACTGCATGTTACAGTGAAGGAACTTAGATTCAGAACTTGTATAGATAGCGTATTGCTATTCGTTACAGGTGTGGTATTCGCTTGAACTCTAACGGTGTAGGTACCAGAGGGCGTGCTGGCGGGAATCGTGAGGGTAATCGGGCTGGCGCCGCTGGCAGAGGCGACTACTGTACTCCCACTCAGAAGTTGGGCTGTATATTGCGTTCCAGGGGGAAAGCCCGATGCCGTGTAGCTCACTTGTATGCTACCGCCAGCGCAGACCTGATTATGTGAGACACTGGTTAGCGTCAAAACAGGAGCAGAGGTTACGGTGATAGTTTGGCTGCAGGTTTGACTGCATCCGCCGAGATTAGCCGTAAAGGTGGCTACATACACGCCAGCCGAAGGATAGGTGTAGCTGTATGTCGCAGGAAGCTGGCCAGGTAAGGTGTAAGTCAGATTTGTGGTACCGCTACCATTTCCAGGGTCAAAAGTTACATTCAGAGTGCCAGAGCTTGGAAATCCTGCCCCGCCGTTGAGTGTAAAGGTTACGGGATTCCCGGCTTGCACTGTGGTCGCACTTGCGGAACAGGAGAAGCTGGACAAGTTGATAACCTGTAAGCTCTGAGTGTTGCTTTGTACAGCACCGGACACTACCCGAACAGAATAGTTTCCACTCGCAAGGGTAGAAGGAATCGTAAAAGTAATCGGACTGCTGGTGCTGGTGGCGGAACTAACGACCACATTATTAGAGGCGTCTAAGAGCTGCGCTTGGAAGCTGGGGCTTCCTGAGAAGCCCGAGTGGGTAAAGGCCACTGATAGCTGATTCCCAGCGCAAACTGGATTAGGTGTGGCAGAGGTGAGGGAAATCGTAGGATTGTTGCTGGATAGGTCGGCTATTACGCCAATATCATCTACAATGAAGGGCGGGTCGTTATTTCCGCCAGTTTGATTGACGA
>JBCNVG010000014.1:0-116719 GCA_039630325.1 Bacteroidia bacterium | reverse complement strand
CGCCCTGAAGGTTGACACATTGTCAGATGCACTAACTCTGTGGAGGAGCGGCAAGGGTTTTGTTATATTTGCGGTATGACTTGGAATGGCATCAAAACCTTCCTCCTTTTAGCTACCCTTACCGTACTCCTCGTAATAATTGGACGCTTAGCAGGGGGACCGGTCGGTATGACCATCGCTCTGATCATGGCTGCGATTATGAACTTAGTAGCCTACTTTTTCGGGCATAAGATCATTCTATGGCGATACAATGCTCAGCCTCTACCTGAACGGGAGTATAAGTGGTTATATGACATGACGCGCCGCCTCACTGCTCGTGCTGGCCTGCCTATGCCTCGCTTGTACCTCATTCCTGAATTGCAGCCGAACGCTTTCGCCACAGGCCCTTCTCCATCGCAGGGGATTGTGGCTTTTACAGCGGGCATTCTCCAAAACATGTCTCAGGCAGAAATAGAAGGCGTTTTAGCCCACGAACTGGCGCACATTAAGAATCGTGATATGCTCACGATGACGGTAGCAGCGACGGTAGTAGGCGCCATTACATGGCTGGTAGATATGATGCGATGGTCTATATTCTTTAGAAGCAGTCGCGACCGCGAGGATAATGGTTTAGGCTTAGTTTTAGCTATCGTCATAGGCATCGTGGCAGCCCTGGCAGCAACGCTTATACAGTTAGCTATTTCGCGCGCCAGAGAATATGAAGCCGACCGCACAGCTGCCCTTATGGTTGGCAGCCCGGATGGCCTCATCAGCGCTCTGGCTAAGCTGCAGCAGCTTACTCAGGTGATTCCAATGCAGCATAAGGACACTGCCACGGCTCACCTTTTTATTGCCAATCCATTTGGGGGAGCTGGGGATTTTCTAATAAATCTTTTTAGTACCCATCCCCCTATCCCCAAGCGCATAGAGAAACTTAGACAGCTCAAAGCGAATAGGCCTTCCTATCGCTTAGCATAAAAATAAAAAAGCGGATGGGCATCGCCCGTCTCTCTTCCGACCCTTGCTTCCTTTCGGACCTGGGGGAGTTGGGAAGGAGTCCGTCGTGCCCTCCGCACCGCAAATATAGGTAAATCCTGTGGCTCGGCGACAATATCGCTTTCTCCCTCGGCAGTTAGAGTTTCGCAAGTTACCTCGGTGGCAGACTCTACGCCTGGGGCCCATTTTGATATTTCTGGTAGGTTTAGGGGTAGGAGCGTGGGGAGGAGCGTATCTGCTATTCCGTTGGTACCCTTCGGCTCCTGTACAAGCGGCCATACAGAAATACAAGAGAGAAAAGCAAAGTCTTGTCGCCCTGGCCAACTATAAAGACACCATAGAGTCGCTTACCAGAAGTGCAGACTCCATAGAGCGGCGTATCTATCATCAGTTAGTTCCTACTGCTCCTTCGGACAGTAATTCCCCACCTCTCTCTTTTACCCCTCCTCATCGAGACATTCCTCTAAGCGAGGATACTCTCGTGAAATACCTTACTCGGGCGGAGGAGATCCTGCGACAGCTCACTAGGACCGATGAAGTTCTGCAGAGTGAAGAACTGCGTTCCTCGCGCTTACCCCGACAGCTGCCGTGTGATTGTCCTGATATAGGGGCTGGGCCAGGCCCCTTAGCGCACCCCCTCACCGGCGAAGTGTACAAGCATGAGGGTATAGACTTTTTAGTCAGCGAAGGCCGTGTAGTACGCACGACAGCGGAGGGACTAGTTCGCTCAATAGAGGGCGACCGCTCGAAGGGCGCCCGAATAGTGATTCAGCACACCAGTAACTTAGCGACGGTTTATTACCCTGTGATACCTGAGGTAGAACCCGGTCAATGGCTCAGTACTGGTGTCACCATCGGTCGGGTAAGTCGCCTTCCCCTAAGCCGTATGCCGGTGCTTCATTATGAAGTCTGGCTGAATGATAAACCGACAGACCCATTTCTGTATCTCTGGGGACGATTCTCAAGCGAAGAGCGAGCCAAATGGAAACAGGCATTAGCTCTCCAAACTAATGGGCTCCACTAAGCGTTATTACACGCTTGCCGAAGTCGCCGATATGCTTCATGTTCCTATATACCAGGCGCGACGATGGGCTCGCCTCTTTTTATCCCTTCCCCCCCATAAAATGATGCGGATTCCTGCAGAATCTATTCCACTTTTGCGCAAAGTCCGAGAGGGAGCGATTCTCTACCGCCTGCGCGGAGAGGAGCTTAGGATGTTTGTAGAGGGGAAGGCTTTATCCTCCACCTCACCTCCCATTTACCCTGACTACCCAGCCCTCTTGGGAGAGATTCTCCGAGAGATAGAGGAGCTCCTAAGCACCTTGGATGACGAATAGATTATATCCTGCTCTCCTCCACCTGCTTTAGAAGGTAACGGCGCTGAGAGAGCCAGCGTTCTGCATCCAGGGCAGCCATACAACCTGTACCCGCCGCAGTAACGGCCTGTCGATAGATAGGGTCCTGAACATCTCCCGCAGCGAAAACCCCCTCTACATTGGTGTGGGTACTTTTAGAGCGTGTAATGACATATCCATTTTCGTCTAGCTCTACTTGCCCACGAAAAATCTCTGTATTGGGCTGATGACCAATAGCAACGAAGAAGCCCCGAACAGGCAATACCTTCTCCTCACCCGAGCGTACATTTCGGACGCGCACCCCCTCTACGAATTTTTCCCCTAAAATATCTACCGTAACGGTATTCCAATGGATATGGATATTAGGGGTACTCTTGACTCGGTCTTGCATGATTTTAGAAGCCCGCATTTCATCTCTCCGCACCAGGAGGTGCACCTCACTACACAGCTTAGACAGATACAGGGCTTCTTCACAGGCAGTGTCGCCGCCCCCTACGACAGCAACTGGTTGTCCTCTGTAAAAAAATCCATCACACACTGCACAAGCGCTAACCCCCGCTCCATATAAGCGCTTTTCTGCTTCTAAGCCAAGCCACTTTGCACTAGAGCCTGTGGCGATAATCACAGCTTCAGCCAAGAGCTCCTCGCCACCACTGAGTCGCAAGCGCTTGGGGTGAGAGATTAGCTCGACCGAATCTACTACGTCATAGAGAATCTGAGCCCCAAAACGCTCGGCCTGCTTACGAAGGTCCTCCATCATCTCTGGTCCGAGAATACCCTCAGGATATCCAGGAAAGTTTTCCACTTCGCTCGTTTTGGTAAGCTGGCCGCCTGGTTCTGGTCCGGCTATGACGACAGTCTGAAGTCCTGCTCGCGCCGCATATATCGCTGCAGTGTAGCCGGCTGGCCCTGACCCAATAATTGCTACTTCCCACCTCATATTTTGGACAAAGTATGTCGCTCCGAAAAGAGACGCAGCCCCTCTCGCAAAAATTGCTCGTATTCCTCAATATCCAGCGTAAACCCCTTAGGTGGCAAAAGAGGCTGCAAGGTAGTATCCGTAATGACATAATAAGGCTGAGCCTGAATCTTATACTGAGTCCGCTCAAGGTAAAGCCACTTATCCCCTATCGTCCGAAGCTTTGTGCCATCCGCGGTAATGATTACCGAATCAAGCGGTGTGTGGTCGTCTACAAAGAGTGAAACAAGTACGAAGTGCTGCTGCATAAGAGACTTGATTGTGGGATGTGACCATACCGTATTCTCTACTTGACGACAGTTAGTACAAGTATGCCCTGTGAAGTCAATCAGTAGAGGTTTACCGATTTGAGCGGCATAAGCCCGAGCCTCGTCTAAATCATAAAAGGCACAAAAATCAGGAGGGGTATACTTGCTGAGTAGCTCTACATATCGGCGATTAGTTGGATATGGACAAGCCGTTCTAGAAAGCTGCTGCTGCCCGCCAAGCACTCGTACCCCCATCTCGTCATGAACAGGTGGGAGCAGCCCCGAGAAAAACTTCAATGGAGCCCCCCATAATCCTGTGAAAAGATACAGAGCCAAAGCAAAGCTGCTCATCGAGAGCAGCAATCTCCCTACCCCAATCTCAGTAGGCGCAACGCCTTTGAGCGGTATTTTTCCTAAAAGATACAAGGACAGAAAGAGAAACAGCGTAATCCACAGCACGAGATATATCTCTCTGTCTAATAAACCGAGATGCCATACCAGGTCTGCATTACTGAGGAACTTCAAAGCTAAGGCCAGCTCCAAAAATCCCAGCGTAACCTTGAAAGTTTCCATCCATTCCCCAGAACGAGGGAGTTTTTTGAGAAGCTGGGGCGTCCCGGCAAGGATGGTGAAAGGTAAAGCAAATGCTAATCCAAACCCCGTCATCCCCACCATAGGCTCCCAAAAGCGTCCTCCCACCATGTCTATCATGAGCGTACCCACAAGGGGTCCAATACAAGAAAAGCTTACTAAAACCAGCGTAAGCGCCATAAAGAATACCCCTCCTATGCTCCGAGGATTAGCCAAACGGCTAGTAGCTGTACCCCAACTGGCCGGTAAAGTAATGTCAAAGAGTCCTAAGAACGAGAGACCGAAAAGGAGAAGAATGAAGAAAAACACTAAGTTGAGCCATGGATTAGTGGCAAGATTGTAAGCGGCACTCGCCCCAAAAAAGAGCGTCAGCACCAAACCCAAGACCCAAAATATAAGTAGCACAGAAAGCCCATACCACACTGCCAGAAGCGGGAAGCCTTTTTTTCCCTCTGTAGCCTTAGTGAAATAGCTCACCGTAAGCGGGACCATGGGAAATGTGCAAGGAGTGAGTATCGCCGCCAGCCCAAAAAGAAATGCTTTCAAAAACACCCACCACAATGACTCCTTCGACGAAGATGCATGGCTCACACTTATGGAAGCCGCTTGGGATTGAGAATTCGAAACTGTATCCAGCGAAGCCCCCAGAGCCTTAGCCAAGCCATTCGCTTTCAAAGAACTATCTCTCGATGAGAGCGCACTACTATCCCTACGAGCCCCAACTGGCGTAATCTGCGGCGAGGGCGAAACAGCCGTAGGTATAACTTGCTTGAAGTCTTTGGTAGCCGTATAGCACTGCTCCTCGTCACAGTACTGATAGCGCACATACCCCTCTACTTCGGCAGGCACGCCTTCTATGAGGATTTTCTGGCGCAGTGTCACCTCATTTTTGTAGTAATAGACTTTGGTTTCAAACACAGGATCATATTCCTCGATAAGCTTACCTTCTTCAATCAAGTTACCGACCAGGCGAACCCCACGCCTTTTCTCCACCGTAAGTTGAGTAGGCAGGTTAGCAGGCTTTTCAGTTGGACGACTGGAATACAAATGATACCCGGTGGGTATATGAGCCCGCAGAACGATTGAAAGCGTATCGCCCACCTTAGCCGGGGTAGGCCCCTCCACAGCCACACTCCACGACACCACCGCTTGTAGCCAAATCACCCCCCATTCGATACCCATCATAATCCACACAAAGTTACAAAAAGGAGAAAGTGGAAACTAACTCCTCTTGGAGGAACGCTGCAAAAAAGGCGGCTCTGGACGAGCATTCAGTAAGAGGCTGGGTGGAAGCAAGCCCTTCTGCAAAACAGCCAGGCCACTTCGCCAGTAATCCAGTTCCCTCACGCTGTGCGCATCAGTCGTGAGAATAATAGGTACGCCCAACTCAGCGGCCCGGCGTACCCACCGCCAATCAATCTCCATACGATACGGATTAGCGTTGAACTCTATGGCTATTTGCCGTTCAGCACACCAGTTTAGTAGTTGCTCTTCGTCTATGGGGTAGCCAGGACGACTGCGAAGTAGCCGTCCCGTCCAGTGCCCTAAGACTCGAACATAGGAATTGCTCAGAGCTTTTTCTAAGCGCTCCATCGCCTCGGCCTGTGTCATATGAAGCTTCTCATGTACAGACGCCACGAGAAAATCTAACCTTTGCCACACGCTTTCATCATAGTCTATTCGTCCATCAGGGAGGATATCCGCCTCTACCCCTTTGAGTAAAGTGAAAGTGGGGTAATAGCGCTGATTGAGTCGGTCTATTTCAGCCAACTGCTCATCCAGTCTGGCTGGCGAGAGTCCTCGAGCATAAGCTGCCCGCTGACTATGGTCAGCAATCCCAAGCCAAGTCCAGCCTAGCTTCTGAGCTGCTTCTGCCATGGCCTCTAGCGAGTCAGCCCCATCAGAATAGGTCGTATGAACGTGGACGCTGCCTTGAATATGTGCCTCAGTCAGCGGCACAGGGAGGTGATGAGTCTCCGCCAAGGTGAGTATATCCTCCCAGTCACGCCACGCTGGCAAGATATACGGTAGCCCCAGTTTGGCAAAGATTTCAGCTTCACTTAGAGTGGAGGCTTCCTGAGGCAAGCGCTGGCATAAAGCCTGCCAGAAAGGCTCTGGGCCTGTCAGCCGTATGAGCTCTATACCCCACTCCTCTGCGGGTACAAGCCAGAGTCGAACTGGTAGCTCTGGATGCTCAAGGAGAGTAGGAGAAACCCGCCGCCAGCCGAGGACTTCGGCACCACCGCTTTGCTCACGGGGCAGGGCCCCCTCTACTGTCTGTATGAGGGGTAAAGCACGACGCAGTTCCCCTACTTCTACGGGAGAAAGGCCCTTCTGCCGAAGGGGAGCCACCGCCTGCTCCCAAACTTGAAGAGCCTCTATATATAGCAGGAGGTGACGCTGAGCTTGATAGGTTTTTATGCCACTGTATAATCGTTCAATCAAGCTGGCGGTCCAGCCTTTGCGACCCTTGAGCTTTCCACGCTCTATGGCCTGCACCAGGGCATCTACTGAGACGATGCCCAGCTCGTGCCAGAGCTCATATACTCGCTTCGGCCCGAGGCCAGGTAGTCGCCGCAATTCCAAAACAGAATCAGGGATAGTCGCTTGCAGCTCTTGGAGGAGAGACGTAGTACCTGTCTCGTAAAGGTCTCGGGCGGTGCGCCGCAACCCCTCTCCTATCCCTGAATACCCCCTCAGCGCAGCATCCAGAGACTCGACTGAACTCCATGCAGACTCCGGTAATCCAGACAAGATATCTTGAAGCCGCTGATACGCTTGCAGACGAAAAGGCTGCTTCTCCACCAGTTCTAAACGCGCTATGAGCGCCTCCAGAGCTTGAATGACCGCTTCTCTCCGCATCCTTTCCGAAGGTACGACTGGTGATGAGAAACTTAGAATGGATGTTTTAGCTTAATATTGCATTGATGGAAGCACACACACCGGTAGCCGACCTCTCTGCATTCTCCCTGGAAGTGCCCGAAACCGTGATACAAACTCAGGAAATTGCCCGTCGATTTGCTCGGGAGCGGCTCACCCCCCGTATCCGTGAGTTGGATGAAACCCAGACTCTCCCTATAGATCTCCTTCGCGAAGCTGGTGAACTCGGTCTAATGGGTATATTTATTCCCCAAGAATACGGTGGAGCTGGGTTGGGGTATTATGAATACGTTGCGGCACTCGTAGAGCTGGGAGCAGTGGATGGAGCTTTTGGATTATCTGTGGCTGCGCACAATTCCCTCTGCACGGGACATATCTACTATTATGGTAGCGAAGAGCAAAAGCGCAGATACCTCCCCAAGTTGGCTTCTGGAGAATGGCTCGGTGCTTGGGCGCTTACAGAGCCCAATACTGGTTCGGATGCCTCCAATATGGATACGGTTGCCGTCAGAGACGGAGACGGCTGGCGTATTACTGGCCAGAAGAATTTCATCACCCATGGCATATCCGCTGATGTATACGTCGTCATAGCTCGTACCGGCGAGCGAAGAGCCCGCAGCAATGCTACTGCTTTCATCATAGAAAAAGGTACTCCCGGACTTACCCCAGGCAAAAAGGAAGATAAACTGGGAATGCGTGCCAGTGAGACTGCCTGGCTTGGCTTAGATAATGTGTGGGTACCTGACTCTCAGCGGATTGGAGAGGTAGGCGACGGCTTCCATCAAGCGATGCAAGTGTTAGACGGCGGACGTATTTCTATCGCCGCTCTATCTCTGGGGATAGCTCGCGGAGCTTATGAAGCGGCGCTTGCGTACGCTCAGCAACGGTATCAGTTTGGCAAGCCTTTGATAGAACACCAAATGGTCGCTTTCAAGCTCGCCGATATGGCGATGGAACTCGCCGCGGCCGAACTCCTTGTTTATCAAGCCGCCTACCGAAAAAATATGGGCCTACCTGTAACTCGCTACTCTTCCATGGCTAAGTACTATGCCAGCGAAGTGGGCGTCAAAATCTGCAACGATGCCCTCCAAATATTTGGGGGGTACGGCTATATCAAAGATTATCCTGTGGAGAAATATTACCGAGACATCAAGCTCTGTACTATCGGCGAAGGTACCTCAGAGATACAGCTTTTAGTCATCTCTCGAGACCTACTCCGAGAGGCTGGACTGAGCTAAGCCCCTTACCCACTCCGCACATCATGAACTATTGGCTCGTCAAGTCAGAACCAGAAGATTATAGCTACGACGACTTGACAAGGGAGGGCAGAGTCATATGGGATGGAGTTCGCAATCCTCAGGCGCAGAAATACCTTCGTCAAATGAGAGCTGGCGATCTTGTTTTGTATTACCACACAGGAAAAGAAAAAGCAGTAGTGGCGATCGCCAAGGTCATTAGAGAAGCTTACCCCGACCCGCAAGCCCCCAGTTATGCTGTCGTAGAGCTTGCCCCCGTCCGCCCTCTTCGAAGACCCGTTTCGCTCAAAGCGTATAAGGCTCAAGCCGAATTTGCTGAGTTTGCTCTCCTGAGGCAACCTCGCCTGTCGGTGATGCCTGTACCAGAAGAGATATGGCAATGGACTTTAGCCCAGGGAGAAGCTGAATAAACCCCAAGTGGCTTGTATTAGTCTTTCCTGTGAAGAACTCTCTTAGCACTCAATCCTATCATGAGCTGTATCGTCCCTTCTGAATCGCAGTTGAACGCCACATCAGCGGCAGAAAGCCGCATGTTGCCTAATACAACTTGAAATCCAGCACCCGCTCCATACTTATTGCCTCTCATCCGAATGGGCCGAGCAGGTAAGTAAATGAAGCCCTCCACCCAAGTAGACCACCGCTTCAAGAGGCTTTGAGTCAAAAAGAAGGGCAAAACAATTTGACCACCTGATTGGAAATAGCCCCCAATGAAATTTCCCGTCAGGACGGCTCCTTTCCATAGAGGAAGGTCCCCTACCAACCATACCTGGCCTCCCATAGGATGTTGAGAGAGAGGCGGATATCCCCATAGCGCTACGGCTGAGGAAAATGCTGGATCAGTATATAAAGCTTTTTTGATAGCGACAGAGAGGGGCGTCACACGCCACGGAAAATAGCCTACCCCTCCCGTAGCCAATAGCTCTCCTCCAGTTCCTATCCCATATCGCACTTGAAGTACAAACTCTCCTGAACGAAAGCCGTCATGATAGAAAGGCTGCCATCCAGACTCTACTTGTAGAGAAGCTTTTTCAACGACAGCAGCACTGATACCCTGGGTAGGACGATGAGTGCCGATAGGAAGGAGCTGTAGCCAGTTTACCGCTGTCAAGAGAGGTAAAAACACTATAAGTCGCCAAACTATGACCCTAAAACGAGCGGGAGACGGGATTCGAACCCGCGACCCTCAGCTTGGAAGGCTGATGCTCTACCGGCTGAGCTACTCCCGCAGGTGGGGAGTGGAGGATTCGAACCTCCGTAGGCAAGTGCCACCTGATTTACAGTCAGGCCCGTTTGACCGCTCCGGCAACTCCCCGCTGGATGCAAAGGTAATACATTTTGCTCATTCCAAACCTCAGGGACGATAACCCGAAGCTTCGTAAATCTCCGCATACTTCTCCACTGGCATCTCAAGGAGAGTACGCAGGGAGATGTTATTTTTTTCTGCATACTTTCGTATGGCTTGCCACCCGAAATACCACCCCAGTCGGGGGGGAGACTCTCTGCCAAACTCTTTCGTAAAAGGCTCCTCTCCAATATAGGGCTGGATGGTAAAGTAACGATTTTCATGTAAGTAAGGTAAAAGCTCAGCGTAAGCCGCCCGAGCATTTTCAGCCAGCCAATCCATATGCCCCTGCGTGTAGAAAAGCCGGAGAGTATCTGGCAGTTCAGGGAGTAATTTCTCCAAGGCATACAGCTGGATCCCATGCCACACCATATAATCTACCATTTTAGGCAAGTGGCGGGGAGTTAGATTGGGCATTTTGCTACGAATCAACCGTAGTGCTACAAATACGGGGATATGCGGCTCTGTGAGTCTGCGTCGGATGAAATAGGGAAGGTCAGGGGGATAAAATCCAAACGTATCTGTCAGAAAGTAGTGGAGGCCAATCATGAGATGCCTTTGGCAGTACTGGCACATATCTCGCTCCATCGTGAGAGCCCCCACCCCCCCATACCCTGTCACGAAAGTAACGACTTGCGGTAGCGAATCCTCCGGATACAAAGCCTTCCAGCGACTAAAGAGGGGCTTCAAGGGAGTGACAAAGTCATGCGTCGGGGGATAGCGGCGAAGCACCGTATCTATCAGCCACTGAAAGAGGCTATCTTTCCGAAGCTGCATGATATCATACTGGTAAATGCTATCAGGCACAGTAGAGTCCCCTTCATAGACGCAGTCGTAGAAAAAACGCCGCAACCGAACGGAATCTTCTGGGGAGAGAGCTACTTGTCGAAGGGCCATTTCCCCGCGCCAGACCGAAAGTTGGATGTCGGGAAGCTTTTCTTCCGATTGACAGGCTATCAGTACAAGCCCACATATCGCCGCAAAAGCCACTCGAGGGAGAAGATAGATAGAATAAGCACCAGCCATACCGCCCATTCGTGAAAAGGTATCGTCAAGCGCTGCGAAGTTAGAAAGGCTGTCGCAGGAAGCACCTTCCGGAGGCTATCGGCCAATGTAGTTAACTGACCCCACGGGACATACTGACCCCCTGTAGCCTTTGCGATAAACGCCAAGTAAGTACTGTCTATACCAAGGGTTTGAAGCTCCTGAGTTTGAGATTCTACGAGGAGGGCACCTGAAAGCAGTAATTTTTCCCCATCCATGACCCGATAAAGGAAAACTCCAACTGAATCTGGGAGCCACATCGCCTCCGACAGGCCATCTGGACGTGTGCGAATGGGTATAGGGCGCTCCCCTACCATAAAGGCAGCCTTGGCTGGAAGAATGCCACGCCAAACAGCTGCCTCGCCCAAGGAAATAGGATTTTTCTGAGGGACAAATAGCCACTGAGTGCGCTGCAAACGAAACCCCTCTTGAATAAGCGTCAAAAAGAGCGAATCCCACACTGCCTCAGTTTGAGGAGCTTCACGCAGGCGCCACCAGCCCTCTCCCAAAAGTATGGTGTAGAGGCGATTGCCTCGATAGAGTTTATATCCTATGGGGTGCCCCCATCCCAGATCTATCGGAATCCCAGTTGGAAGCGCCTCCCCCACACGAACATAAAGCGTAATACCCCCAGGTACGGTATGTGCTTTCAAAGCTCCCCCGGATGGGAGGCCTAAGTTCTGCCGGAAGGATTCTCTCAGATCTACGGCACCCCAGCTCATCAGAAGAAATGTATTTTCTCGCCATAGACGCTCTGCCCAAGCTTCATCTTCCGGCCGTAAAGGAAAGTTGTACAGCACATGGAGGTCTCTCGGTCCCCATCGCAAAGTGTCTGGACTGACAGTAAATCCAGTGGGCTTACGGGCAGCTATCACTTGTACCCGCCCGAATCTCTCTAATCTGGCTCTTAAAAAAGCAATATCCGGAGTAATCTCCCCTGCCCACAGAAAAATGCGCGCCTCCTGTGGCTGAACATCTAAAAGGGCAGAGCGCTGATTGTTAGTAGGATTGGGGTCATTTGGAGCTTCTAAGAGAAATCGCAGATGATGAAAACCTGCGGATAGGGGGGGAAGCGTGAGAGTAGAAGTCTGCGCACCAGGCGGAAGAGCTATTTTTTGCTGGCCGCCTGGATAGGAAATGATTAGACTGGCGGGAGCTGTGATACCCCGAAACCGTACTTGAAGGGATGCTGAACGCCCCTCTACCGCCCAAGGTGGCAGTTCCATCGCATCGATCGCGGGATCTGCAGCGATTGGCGGCGGACCGACACCGACCGTCCAAACAGGTATACCCTTAGGTAAAGGGGCTGATTCCCCATTTTCCTGCCCATCAGATACGAGAATAGCCCCAACCCCATCAGGATGCTGCTCCAATCCCCGTCGCAAGCTCATCGTAAGATGGGTTGCCCTCCCCTCACCATTCACGCTATCCCATGGTCGCAGCTTACTATCAAATGCATAGAGCACAGTCCTAAACCCGACTTCTTCTAATTTTTGGCGAAGCGCATTTATTCCCGCCACATATGCGTCAAACGAGATTGTCTGACGCCAAAATACGCTCTGACTATTGTCTACCAGGAGAAGGATTAAGGGCTTTTCTTCCCGAGTGATAAATCGTGACAATAGCGGTTCCCCCAGAAGAAAAAAGAGTCCTCCTACACCCAGCGCACGCAGGACCGCAAGGACATACAACCAAGCCTTAGGAACCCTAACCGGTAGCCGATAATAGCTCCACACTGCAAAGCCCAAACCTATCCCCACCCCGACTATTCCCCATAGAATAATATTCATAGCTCTTCTGCGATGAGGTAATTGTCACGGGTAGGAGACTGCCGAAGCATAAGCTCTCCCAGAAACCCTGCCAAAAAAAGCTGAACCCCTATCAAAAGAGTAGTAAGCCCAAGATAAAACAGAGGCTGCTGGACTACTTCCCTTCGCACGCTGCCGTACATGCGCAGCTGATACAGCTTATCAGCAATCAGCCATATCACAATGCCTACCCCAACAACAAAAGCCAAAACCCCTAACCCTCCAAAGAAATGCATGGGACGTCGCCCGAACCTGGATAGAAAGCCAACGGTTAGAAGATCCAAAAACCCATAAAGAAATCGTTCCCATCCAAATTTGCTATAGCCGTATTTGCGAGGGTAGTGAGTGACGACCTTTTCACCGATTCGTCTAAATCCAGCCGCTTTTGCAAGGTAAGGGATATACCGATGCATTTCTCCGTAAAGCTCTATCGACTTTGCCACGACGAAACGATAGGCTTTGATACCACTATTGAAGTCATGAAGGGGTATACCAGAAAAAAATCGTACCACTAAGTTGAAGAGCTTGCTGGGAAGGCGCTTAGAGAGGGGGTCCCGGCGCTTTTTTTTCCATCCACTTACCAAATCATACCCCTCGTGGACTATCATATCATACAGAGCGGGAATCTCATCGGGTGAATCCTGCAAGTCTGCATCCAACGTAATAATTACTCTGCCCTGAGCTTTACGAAAGCCTACTTGGAGCGCAGCTGATTTACCGTAGTTGCGCATGAAACGCACAGCTCGCAAAAAAGGATATCGCTGATGTAGACCCTCCAAAACCTTCCAGGTATCATCGGTACTTCCATCATCTACCACCCACACCTCGTAGGCCGAGTAGCGGTTCTGGCACACCCGATATATCCATTCTATGAGTTCGGGAAGCGACTCTGCTTCGTTGTATGCCGGGATGACAATAGATAGCTCCACTTAGAGACCGATAATTTTGAGTTCAGTACGACGATTTTTCTGCTTATTTTCAGGGGTATCATTAGGAGCGATAGGGCGACTCTCTCCATAGCCCCTCGCTACTAGACGATGCGAATCTATTCCCCGTGATATGAGATAATCTACGACGGCCTGTGCACGTGCTTGGGAAAGTCTCAAATTGTATGTATCAGAGCCGTCACTATCTGTGTGGCCAGCAATCTCCACCCGCAGAGAAGGATTTTCTTTCAAAAACCGAACTACTCGTTCAAGCTCCTCTATAGATTCAGGACGAAGGGTTGCCTTATCATAATCAAAATAAATGTTGCGTAACACAATCGCTTTCTCTGCTTCCACCGGCGCAAGCAAGAAGTCGCGCTTCGTCCCTGCTTCTGGTATTTCTATAGAGTCACGATAGGGGAAATAGCCTTTATGGATGACTTCCACATAATAGAATCCTGCTGGCAAGCAGCCTTTGAAGTATCCCTTACTTTGGGAGGTCATGCGTCGTCGAGTGCCATTGCGGTCAACCAGAAATATTGCTACATCTTGTAATGGCGTCCGGGAGGCTTGATTTAGCACATATCCTTCTATGCAAGTCTTAGAAGCTGCGGCGGCATTGAGACTAAGGTCCACTCGAAGCCCCTGTGGGTAATGTTCCCTCCCCAAGGAGAATATTTGCAGAGCTGGTTCATACCCCTGTGCTTCCGCTTGCAGCCGATGATTTAGCCCCAGCGGAGCTTGAGTTTCGTAGTATCCTTTCGCATTTGTAGGGATTTCGGCGATTACTTCCCCAGCTTGAGTAGAGAGGCGTACCGTGGCATTAGCGATGGGGGTATTTTTAGCGGCGTCAGTTACGTATCCAAACACTTTCAATCGCTGTACGCGTCGCAAAATCAAGTCTCGGTTTATGCCATTTTTCCGGATAGAGTCTGGGATGTCCTGAAGTTTGGGTATGACTATTCTCTCCTCTACCGAAGGGTAGCCAGGGGCTGTACCTTTGAGTAAAATAACATGTCGCCCCCCTGTGACCTCAAAATAGAAAGGCTTTCCTGGGGTGTAGCGCTGCACCTGAAAAGCTTCTTCGCGTCCTCCGACTCTTTCTAACGCCGTCGTATCTATAAGGGAAACATTCCCTGCGATTTCCTCTCCTGTATCTCCATCGATGAGCCGCCCTCTGATGGCTATCATAACTGGCTTAGGTGGATTGACAGGGATATTGCGATGGATATTGATAGCATGATCGTGGACTGAAGTCGTGATAAAGTCCACGTTATCATCACCATTGAGATCACCCAGGCTTAAGGAAATAGGCCATTCTCCTGTACCGATACGATGTCTGTCTGAGAAGTTGCCCTTACCGTCATTGAGATGAACGTTGATGACATTATCACGCGCCGAGACCGTAACCACATCCAGATCCCCATCTTTATCAAAGTCGCCTAAATAGAGAGAAAAGTTATAGTTGCCTGAGGGCTGGACTCGCGCCTCCTCCCAACGGCCATAACCAGCATTGAAAAAGGTCGCTATGGAAGTGCCAATGTAAGTTCCGATGACAATATCAGGGCGTCCATCCTTATTGACATCCCCCACGTCTAATGCCCAAATGGATGCGGGCGAATTCAAACGCTGTCCCTCGCCTGCATAGCCGTTTTTGCCATAGAAGAGGAGAAGAAAGTTGTCTTCTCCACCTACGATTATATCGGGATTCCCATCTTTATCCAGATCCCCTACCGCTGCTGTACGCGGACGGTTAGGCGTCCGAAGAGTTTTATAGGGGTGAAGGGTCCCTCGTACATTTCTCAAAAGGTGCATGGTCCCATCATCATGACATACCACCCCAATGTCGGTCTGACCATCGCCATCCCAGTCAGCCTGTACTAAATGATGGGGGCCTTTGCCCACAGGAACTGAACCTGATAACGGGAGACTACCCCGACGATCATTGATATGCCACCCTACCTTTCCTTCACTGTATGAGGCCACCACCACATCCAAGGCCTTGTCATTATTTAAGTCAATTGCCAGAGGCTTCCACACATCTTTGAGAGAAGTGTAAGTAAAGCTTCTGAGGAACTCTGCTTGGCGATTATTGATGTAGAGAGCGAGCTTTCCTTCTGAACGACACGCAGTGAGAACATCCTCCCACTCATCTCCAGTAAAATCTGCCACAGCTGTACCCCAAGGATTTCGGCAAGCCGCAATGGGATAGTTTGGTAGAAAAACTTGCCCTGAGATAAAAATGGTACTATCCTTTCCCGAACGATTCAAGAGCTGACCCCACACCAGGCCTCCAATCACCCCTAAAAGCCGTAGCATGCCCCAAAAATACAGCGGCAACCTTTTGCAATACCAGAAAAGTCGTACCTTTGAATGAGGTTCAAGTTTATGGAAGGACGCGAGGTGTATTCAGTAAAAGTGCGCGCTGGAAAGCGGACCTACATCTTTGATGTGCGGGCTACGCGCAATCGGGATTATTACATTACGATCACAGAGACTCGTCGAGACTTCTCAGGCGAAGTTAGTCAAAAACAGAAACTCTTTCTGTACAAAGAAGACTTCGTAAAGTTTCAGCGAGCTCTGGACCAGGTTATTTCTCACGTTCGGACGGATTTACTCCCTGACTATGAGTACGAACGCCCACCGGCGAAGAAGGACGAGGAAGGTGAATACTGACTCGGGTTCCCGGCGTTAGCCTTTCTGCTATTAACTTAGCCTCTTTGCCGTAGAGGTATTCTAAACGTGTGGTCAAATTGAGCAAGCCTACGCCTTTGCCTATCTGCGCAGGATCTATTCCTGGACCATCGTCTATGACCTCAATAATAACTTTCTCCGAAGCCTCTCTAATACTGATAGTGAGATGAACTGGACGCGTAAGGCGGCTAACCGCATGCTTAATGACATTCTCGGCTAAAAGCTGAATACAAAAAGGAGGTACCTCTAAGGCAGGGAGAGGGTCAGGTATGTCTAAATGAACAAGGAGGCGCTTTCCAAATCGCTGCTGCTCAATGGATAAGTAGTCCTGAACGAGAGCAATCTCTTCTTGCAGGGATGTAGTGACTTGTTTAGCATGGACAAGAGTACGACGCAAAAGTCCCCCTAAGCGACTCATAAGTGCTTCGGCTAGCTCAGGGTTTTCACCAACGAGGGACTGGAGCGTATTCAATGCATTGAAGAGGAAATGAGGGCTAAGCTGCCCGCGCAAGGCTGATAAACGCGCTTCATGAGCAGCCTCAAAGAGTTCAGCATGCCGAAGCGCAATGCTTAGCCCCGCCGCAAAAGGCACAAGGCGATGAATATCATCAATGCGTAAACGATATTCGCCCTCCCATAAAAGCAGCCATCCGTATGCTGGCAGAGAAAGAGCAGCGTCAGGCATAGAAGAAAGATTCCCTGTGGGAAAAGGAGGGATATCGCCCGTACGACGAAGCCATGATTGAGCAGGAGGTTCAGAAGGTGATCGTAGAACCTGCACTTGCCGAACACCCGCATAAGCCCGCAGAGTCTCTTCAACAAAACGGAGAAGGTCGGATTTCTCTACTCTCTCCCACAGTTGAGGAAGGCGCTCCTGTAAAAAACGGACACGCTGCTGCCGACCCTGGATGAATCTGCGTATCACTTCACCCCCAAAAAGTGCTACAGCCAGTGCGGTCCCCCCCCATAATAGCTTATCTTGGGGCGTTTCTCGCCATGCAAGTACGCCTAAGCCTATGCTGAGAGCCAATAAGCGCAGAGCTATCGTTTCCGGTGGAAGGAGTCGAAGAGAACGGCGCATTTCTGGTAAATAGCTCGCCATCCCCACCCCTGCCATAAAAGGTAAGAATGCTGGGGAACGAAGCACTACCCATCCTACCCAGCCCCCTCCATAAATCAGAGCATAGCTTCTGGGCAGAATGAGAGCACCCCCCCCCAATATAACCTCAGCTACCATATAAGAGGCTGCTCCCTGAAGTACAAAAGGAAGCACAATAGCCGGCAGAAAGAAAAAGGCTCGACGCCATACAGAGAGTAGCCGAAATACCCCCCACCATAGCCAGCCTGAAACGGCTATTTGAGCCGCTATAACAGACTGAGGAGGTCTACGCTGGGCCCACAAAAGCCAAAGTGCTCCTAATCCAACCAGGCCCCCCAAAAGTCCTATACGAGTAATCCATCGAATCTGCCAGATATCCCCTTCCCTTACAAAAAGAAGGATTGCAACTCCTCCAATCAAAATGCCTAAAAGCCCCCATTCCGTCCATACATACTCCACCTCACTTTTAGCCCAGCCAAGAAGAAAAGGAGACATGCTCTCTACAAAGACAAGGTGAATAGCCTCTCCACGCTGCACCTCATATAGATATAAGCGATGTGGATCCCCCTGCGGTGGAACCTGACGCAAATCACAAATAGGCCGATAATCTATCCGAAGCAGAATATCGCCTCGCTGCAAAGCACTCTCCGTAAAGTAAGGGAGAGGAGAATGAAGATACCAGTTACATTTACCTTTAGGCTCCCATACATGCCCGTCAGTGAGTGGAGGATACCATCCCGTCAAAAAGTGCCACACTACAAGGAATGAGATTATACCGAGAATCCAAGGCAAGCGATTCACCGCACCTGTGCAATGTGAAGGGTATTAGTGCGCAGACGAGCTCGCAATGGCATTGAGACAGTGATAATGACCGTATCACCCGATTCTACATGGCCTAAATCGCGCAGCACATGAAGGATATCCTGAATCGTCTCAAAAGTCCGTTCATGCCGCCGATAATAGTAAGCACGTACCCCCCACAGAAGATTGAGGCTGCTAAGTATCCGAGGATTGGGAGTAAAAATAAAAATATCCGTTTGCGGTCGCCAACGAGCCAGTTGAAATGCAGTATATCCAGAATAAGTGAGCCCCACTAAGGCCCGAGCCCCTACCTCTGAAGCAAGTGTACAAGCAGTCCAGCATACGGCATCGGAATAATAGGTTGATGAAGCAGGATCAGGCCTTCCAGGAAACCGGTAAATCTGGGGCTCTTTTTCTGCTTGGTGCAGAATACGTTGCATCTGTCTAACTGCTTCTACTGGAAAAGCCCCTACCGACGTCTCTCCGCTGAGCATGACGGCATCGGCCCCATCCAGTACCGCATTCGCCACGTCCGTGACCTCCGCCCTCGTAGGTGTCAGATTCTGGATCATGCTCTCAAGCATCTGAGTAGCCACGACCACCGGCTTTCCCATGACATTACAAGTCCGAATGATCCGCTTTTGCCAAAAAGGTACCTCTTCCACTGGAATCTCCACGCCTAAGTCCCCCCGAGCGACCATCACTCCATCACTCAGCGCTATAATCTCTTCTAAGTTTTCTAAGGCTTCAGGACGCTCTATTTTAGCCATGACCCGTATACTGGAACCGAAACGCCGAAGGGTCTGCCGAACCATCTGAATATCAGAAGGATATCGTACAAATGATATCGCTACCCAGTCCACCTCTTGCCGAATAGCCTCCATGAGGTCCTCCCAATCCTTTTCAGATAAGGTTGGCAGGGATATGGGTCGCCCAGGTAGGTTAATCCCCTTGCGACTGCCGATGCGATCTCCCGCAATTACTTCTAACTTGACAGTACTTTTTTTATCAGTTTCCAACACACGCAGGCGCACCCTACCATCTTCTACGAGAACGATATCGCCTTTCTCTACATCTTGCGCTAAGGTTTCATACTCCACAGGAATGCTATTTCCTTCTGGTTGAGTAGAAAAGATTATTACATCACCTGGGCGAATCGGTACAGCCTGATTTAGCTTACCTACCCGCATTTTCGGGCCCTGAAGGTCTACCAATAGAGCGACCCGAGTACCCAGCTGGAGATTCAACCGTCGTACTTTATTAATGATTTGCTGATGATTCTCCCATGTGCCATGACTAAGATTGAGCCGGATGACATCTACCCCTGCTTCTATCAGCTGCTGGAGAATCTCTTCTGACTCACAAGCCGGACCCGCCGTAGCAACGATTTTAGTCCTATTATATGAAATCATAGCTCCTGCTGGGAAGCAAAATAGTTTTTTATCCAGGCTTTCAGAGATGGGATACCCGCCTGAGTGCGAGCAGAAACAAATATCCGCCATACTGCACCATCAAAAGCTTGCGACAAAACCTCTTGTTGATGATAACGCTGTGACTGATTGAGCTTGTCAACTTTATTCGCTACGAGGATATATGGAATACCCTCTGCCTGCAGCACCTGCACCCATGCTTTATCTAATTCCTGAGGGGGCAAGCGGCTATCTATCAGTACGCATACTAATGGTCGTACTTGCCTTATAAAGGCTAGCGTTTCTCGGCGCCATAAATGCCGCTGAGACTGGGAGACAGTCGCATATCCATACCCTGGCAAATCCGCCCATAAAAATCCTTCATCATGAGGCTCATACAACCATATAGCTCGGGTACAGCCGGGACTCTGGCTCACTGCGGCCGCCCGAGTACCCAATAGACTGTTCAAAAGAGAAGACTTCCCCACATTAGAACGCCCGGAGAGGGCTACCACCGGTTTCATAAGCGGCTTATTCTCGTAACGATATCGGCGCATCATACACTTTTTACCACCTTTCACCCGCTCGAATAGCTACACAAAGGCGATTCTCAGGAGGATAAGGCAAGCAGATGTAGTTGGGGTTGTAGGCGCAGTATGGAAAATAAGCACGATTGAAGTCAATGCAAGCTTTCTCCCCTTGTATTTCTACCGGGACATATCGCCCGCCCTCGTAAGTAAGCCCATAAGCCGCCGTGGAATCCCAAAAAGCTATGTAAGTCTCTCCGCCTTTTCCACCGTATACCAGAAGGCGCGCAGGCTTAGCACAACTATCCAGCACAGGTAGTCCCACCTCTACCTTTCCTACGATAGGTGGCAGCGCATTAGGAAGGGGCTCGTACCGCCCTTGAAAGCGCCAGCTGCTATCTATTGGAAAATAGTGTAGCCCCGCAAATCGCTCCCGTTCTTCCATCGGGATAGGAGAACGGTCAGAGGCCTGAAAGAGGCTATCCTTTTGCTGACGCATCTGTTTTAAAGCCAACAAGTATTCCTTTCCTGCTAATCTGCACAGAAGCAGCTCCTGCCCCCCCTCCCTTGATTTTATCGGCAAAAGGAGAAGCCCGATCACAACCCCCACGATTAGGAGGCCCATCCACCACCCTCGACGCATCAGTCTAAGTTGAGCCGATCCATGAGTCGTAATAGGGGCTTCGTATAGAGCATCGTATAAAAGTGTAGATTTTTGACCCCATGGGATAAAAGGTCTGTAGCTTGCTGATATGCCCATTCTAAGCCTATTTCCAGTACCTCACGGTCATCCCGGGCTGACAATACAGCATGAGTGAGCGGCTCAGGAATAGAAATATGAAAAGATCGCGGCAGCGAATACACATGCTCCCGTTTAGTGAGTATCTTGATACCAGGGATGATCGGAATATGTACGCCTGCGTGCCGAGCCCTTTCCAGAAACTGGTAGTAAACAGCATTATCAAAGAACATTTGCGTAATGGCATAACTGGCACCAGCCTCTTGCTTTCGCTTTAGATTTGCAATATCAAAAGCTAAGTTAGGGGCTTGATAGTGCTTTTCAGGATAGGCTGCTACCCCTACACAAAAGTTAGTCGGCTGGGCATCCGTAAGGTCATCTAAATATCGTCCTTGATTCATAGCCATAATCTGCTCTACCAGCTCATAGGCATACTGATTGACTGTACGATCAGGTCGCGGAGGCCGAGCATACTTTTCCTCGCCTTGGAGAGCCAAAACATTTTCCACTCCCAAATAATGAAGCTCAATCAAGGCATCCTCGGTTTCCTCTCGGGTAAAACCATGACACAACAGATGCGGTACAGGTTCAATCCCGTACTTGTACTTAATCACGGCGCAAATCCCAAAAGTGCCTGGACTTCGACGCTTGACCCGCCGCCTGAAAGTACCATCAGGCTGCTCCTGCCAGACTACTTCTGCAGCATGACTGGTAATATTGATGTAGCGAGGACGATGCGGAAGAAGGCTTTCTACAGCATCATAGACCTGACGAATGTTTCCACCCCGACGGGGGGGTATAATCTCTACACTAATGAAAGGGTCCTGTGCCCTGTCTAAGATTTCTGAGACATGCATAGACCTTTCAAAGTTCCCAAATCTCACTAAAATATCGTGCAAGACTCTGCCGAAGAAAGGCACGCTGCTCAGATGGATTCCACGAAGGTATAGGGCGTACCCGCTCCCACTCAGGCCAACCCTCAGTATCAAGGCCGATCTCACGCACATACCCTTCACGCTGTAAAATAACCAGAGTCCCTAACTGAATCAAGTTGAGTTTGACGATTTTCTCGTCACCCTCCGGAAATCCTCCCATCCGATTGAGTCCCACTAAAAACAGAAGTAGCTCTTCGGAAGCTTCCACCCCATATCGCTTCTCCACCTCAGCAACCAACCGTTCCCATTCGAGCATAGGTACGATATTAGGGCTTCTGGGCGATTCAAAGCCTGAAAGCGGTCTAAATACCAAGTAGAAAGATTAGACAATATACCTTAGTCATTCTTAGTGAATGACTTACGATATTTTGAGCATCCCATTTTGCAACTTTGAGTTTATCATTTTCGTACATTTGCGTGTGGTGGAGAAATATGAAACCTGTACGAGTCCTTCTCGGGCTCTCTCTGCTCTGGGCACAAACAATTGTCACCAGCGAACCATCCTTACAGGTATGTGGCTCAGCTGGAACTTTTCAGATCACCGTTAGTAATACGACACCTAATCCCCTTACAGGCGTTCAGCTGGCGGTTCAAATGCCACCTGGGGTGCTGTATTTACCTGGATCTGTCACCGCTCCTGCTAACTTGGTCTCTGCTACGCCGCCCAATCAACCTGTCTTTGCGCTGCCGGACATTCCCCCTGCACAATCTATAACCTTTACTTATCAAGGATACGCTGGGTGTGATGTACTACCTTTCCTCGCAGATCAAAATAACCAGATCAAAAATACCTACACACTTACCTGGAATGGCGGCGGAAGCTACATCTACACTCCTTCCTATCAGTATAGCATCACCAGTGGGTCTCTACAGTACACTACCATAACTAATCAAACTCATACTGTACCTACTGCCCCTGCGACTTTTTCAAGGACTTTCACAGTAACTAATGCAGGGAATGCTCCTGTGCCTGGCTTTCAACATATTGAAACCTCAGGAGCTAATCTCATAATCACAGGAGCCTCTGGCGGCACAATAGTATCACATACCGCGCATGCCCTTACTCTGCAGTTTGGCGCTCTTTCGCCTGGACAATCGGTCACCTTTACAGTGAATTACAGTGTAGAAGCTTGTACCCAGTTAGGTTCCACCTTTAGCTTAGAGTGGGGATGCCATAATCAGACCTGTCAGACAGTAAACGCCACAGGAGGCGTAAGCGTAAGTGCGAGTGGTCAAACACCGAATATCACGACAGGCAGCTTTCCTCCGAATGGAAATGCCATTGTGATGATAGATGAAAAAAGCTGCTACGGAGACCAGCCTGGAAATGGTACGCGCATGCTCTTTCGAGCAGCCAATATTGGCACGGGTATGGCCTACAATGTACAAGTCACCCTGTTTATCTCAGAATATCCGAGCAGTGCTTATGACCCTAACATGATAGCTCGGATAGATACGAATAGCATTACTGTCCGCATTGGAGCAAATGGTTCCCCTTTACCGAGACAGATTATTCAAGCAGAGGCTGGCGGTTCAACCAGCTGCTTTAGCGTTTCTAATGTTGTGCGAAAGCTAACCCTCCAAGTTCCCAGCTTAGGACCGAATGATACGCTCTACATTGAGTTTGATCATTACCTCTGTGATATTTCTGCGTGTCATGGATATACTCGGCCAAATATTCGTAGCGTAGGCTGGGAGGTTAGTTATAGAGGCGCCTGTAATGAATTTTATACTACCAGCGGCGGAAGCAACTACCGCGTTCAGTTCAATGCTCCCCTTACCAATACTCATCCTGGTACCGTCAACAACGGACAAAACTTCAATCTGTGTGTCACTGTCGGAGAGGAGCCTGGTAATTACACCGAATGGTTTTCTAATCCATTTTACTTGAATACGGGCGGTTCTCCCTCTTCCTCTAACTACCAGTTTCAGTGGATATTCACGCTTCCACCAGGCGTATCCTACGCAGGGGGGCCTGTCCAGTGGATAGGCACTCACTGGAATAACCCCAGTATTCAGCTTAGCTGGGACGCCTCCAGCGTAAGTGTAGTTGGCAATACGGTCACTGCGATTTTTTCTCACTCCAATCGTCCTGGTGACTGGCAGACTGCTTGGCCGACCGGTTCATTCAAAAACTCTCAGGTATGTATCCCGTTGGTCCTGACCTGTGGCACTGCTGGCTCATTTACTATCACAAGCCAGCTTCTCTTTAATCCCAATCCCACCTGTAATCCGTCTGGATTCTGCTATGGAATGCCCCAGACTACTACTATTAGCTTGAACTGCCCCGTTCCATGTCCGCAGGGAATGCTGATGACAAACTTTACTTTCCGTCGCACATCCTACGGGTTACCTGATAATGACAATGATGGCATACCTGACGGCGGAGGCTCTCTGGATATGACGAAAATCAGGACGGATCGTATGATGGTTACCGACACTGCCACGGCTTATTTTGAAGCCCAGGTACAAGGAGGTCCTTGGCAAAATGCGTGGAGCATATTAGAGTTAGGTAGTGAAGGGGATCGCTTCGTGCCCGTAGATGCGTATGTACGCATTAGAAAAGCAGGTGGAGGCCCTTTTTATCAAGGTTTGATTCCCTTATTGAATAGTAATATCTGCGGCGGCTGGCCGAACTGCAATCGGTTCGCTGTAGATCTGCGGACAAACTCACTAATAGGGTTAGGACTTGTCCCACCAGGATTTCAGTGGGAGTCAGGTGACTCGGTAAAAATATGGATCCGTGTACGAGTACCCCAAGCTAATAATCCTGGCGGCTTTATAGGCCCTGTAAATGCCACCCCTTATCTATATACGACTAACCTCACGACTCCTCTACCGACTGACTTAGCTCCTCATCCTGCAGGACAGCGGTTTGCTTGTGGAAGCTGGGGAGCTACTATGGAACTTGTAGGGTATTATTTCTATGCGACTGATCCTGTACTACATGAACCTCAGGGATGCGACACTCTCACTTTATATCTCTACCAGTACCTTAGCATAGGTCCTTGCTGCTCTAACTACTGTTCTGGCAACCTTTTCCCGTTTGAATATCGCCTTTGGTCCCTGCCTACTCAAATAGATGTAACTCTCCCTGCGGGATGGCGATATGTACCTGGGAGTGCCTATTTGGATCATCAAAGAACCCAAGGAAATCCCACTGGAACAAGTGCCTCATGCGTCAATCAGACCTCTCCCCCAGGTAGTGTACCTCCTACTAACCCGAATGCTTCTCCGCTTGTGTTTCCCCTGTCTCACCTATTCACAACCAATGGGGGTTCTCTCATCGGTAGTGATGATGGGATGTTTGGAATACTATTCTTCAAGGTAGTGCCCAGCTGTGTCATAGCTTCTGATACAGCGCTACCCGTGTCCTATACAATTCATTTCAGTGGGCGGCTAAATGGCACAGCTACTTCAGCCTCCCCACCAGCAGGCGTTCGGATTAGATATAGAGGCCCTCGCTTATCTATTCAAGCTGTAACCAATCCCGTAACAGCTACCCAAAACACCGTAGAGTGGTATATCAAAGTTTCTAATACTTCCAACGTAGCCGCTTCGCCTAATACTTTCCTCTTCTTCCAGACGCAGTATAGCAATCTAAATATCACCCAAGTGATAGATGCAGCCACTAACCTTCCTGTACCCCTTACCAACGGATATTATCCAATCGGTACGGTTAATGCTGGGAGTGACAGGTATTTCTATGTACGCGCTCAAATTCTCTCGTGTGCACCAATAGACACACTCTGGGCCCGAGTCGGCTGGGACTGCGCCGGCTATCCAACCTCCATCTCCTCCTACGCTTGCTATAACTCTGCTCCACGAGACACCTTGACATTCATTCCTACCACCCCCATAGTACAAATCTCCTCTACCATAACTCCCAATCCAGCTGAACTGTGCGACACCCACACCGTAGTTGTCACCCTTACTAATGCCGGAACAGGATATGCCTATAGTCCCTATTTGTATTTCATCTTGCCTACTGGCGTCAATCTCGTACCTGGGTCATTTGAAGCTTCGTATCCCGCAGGAGGTTCATGGACTCCAATCGCTGCTCCCCAGAGCTTCCTCGTACTACACTATTGGGATTTAGATAATCAGATCCCAGCCCTAAGTTCTGGCCTCCCACATCTATCTCCAGATAATGAAATCCGCATACGCTTCAAAATGGTGACGACTTGTAACTACATAAGCGGTGCTCAAATAGCCTTTTTCTCTGCCTACATGAGTGTCTGCAATCAGTTCTCCTATCAAATAAGCGCTTCCCCTATAGTCGCCCTTTCTAACATAATCGTGCCCTATCAAACTGATATTAGCGCTCCGAACCTCACCCTTACTGGCTGCCAATCAGTCCATACCTATACGATTTCTATTACAAATCTCGGAACAGGTAGTACCACCTCTAATGATAGCGTAAGAGTCATCATCCCTGCGGGAATATTCATCACAGGTAGCACCATAGCTATACAAAACTTTACCGCTCATGCTCCTACTATCACAAGCTCGGGCGGAAATACTATCCTTACCTGGGGATTGCAGGCTGGACATGGACCAGGTGCGGTCATGAGTTTCGGCTTTCAATTCCAAATCAGCCCTTCTTTGCCAGCTGGGACATACCCGCTCACTATACAAACTGTCATCAATGCTAATCGGGCCTGTGGCAATACCACTTGCAATGTCTTTTATCCCACGGGCACCAAAAATGCTACGCTCACTCTTGTAAGGCCCGCAGGGCTCTGGACAGGGGAGATCAGCAGTGACTGGTTCAATTCCAACAACTGGGGTGATTGTGAAATACCTACCTGTACAAAGGATGTAATCATACCTGACACCATCAATGACCCTATCATCAGTGATGGAATCGCTTCCTGTAGAGACATAACGATTGAGCCAGGAGCAGTCCTAACCATCACAGGTACAGGACAGTTAGATATATGCCGAAATTACTGGCTCAAGGCTGGTGCAACTCTGGCAGCGCAGACAAACTCTCACATTCGCTTCGTCGGGCCTGCGAACAATCAAACCTATCGCCGAGACGGAACGGGTGACCCCTATCATGTAACGATAGCCCAAGGAACCCCAGGATTCAGTCTCATTCTTCTCTCTCCATTAGAGTTTGATGGGACGCTTACCCTGACGCAGGGCGTCATAGATGGCTATACCCATGGAAAAGAAACCTATGCCCGCACCCCTTCAGCCAGCGTCGTTACAATAGGAAATCCCAATAGCTATATCTCTGGCGTACTTCGCCGAAGGCTGAATAATAGTGCTTCAGATGGCTGGTATTACTTACCCGTGGGGCACCTCCCAAGTGGGAAAGGATATCAATTGGGTCAGGTCCTATTTAGTTCTGCCCCCACAGCGACTCATTTGACAGCTCAGTTTCTACCTTGGCCTGGGACGCCTCCGACATGCGTGACTCAAACTGATTGCGGAGCGAACTTCGGCACTCTGCCTAACCTCAACAACGGCTACTGGATCATAGAACGCATTGGCGGCACGGTTCCACCTTATCACCTCCGGCTGTTTGCCAGAAACTACACCAACGCATCTGGAAGCGCTTATGCCATTGTAAAGCGTCCCACTGGCTCGTCTGGTCTCTTCACTTTTGATGGAGTATGCGAAGGAACGCCGTATGATCAAGCCTCTCAAACTGGTAGACTTCAAGTCTCTGACTTTTCGGAGTTTGCGATTGCGCAAAGTCCCATACCACTTGCCGTTCAGTTCATTCATGTGAGTGCTATACCTCGGTCTTCCTCAGTTGAAGTAACCTTTAGCATACGACCTAACTGGGAGCTTCTCTACCAGCATCACATAGAACGTTCCGCAGATGGGATTAGCTGGAGTGTAATCGGCTCTCTGTCTAGGGAAGATTATATTCGTAAAGAGGGTGAAGTCGGTCATTACGTATGGAAAGATACCGATGTAGAGCAAGGCGGTCACTACTTCTACAGGATTAGAGCCATGGAAAGAACAGGAAGTAGTTATCTTTCACCTGTAGTAGAAGCCACCTTACCCCAATCTGAACAGCTACTTGCCGCTATTGTCCCCAATCCTTCTCATAATGAGGCCTACCTAGAACTGAGCAAGAGTGGATACCCTGTCCGTATATGGGATGCTGCAGGAAAACTGGTTTGGGAAGGAGTAGCAGCTCAAGAAAGGACACCTCTTCCAGCTGAACTCCTCAGCGCAGGCGTATATGTAGTAGAGGTAGGTGGAGTGCGATTGCGATGGATGAAGCGCTAAGCTACCCCCCCTCAATCAGATTTTGAAGAGGGCAGTTGCGTACAGCTGCCCTCTTCTTTTTTTGAGGCTCTGACCCTGCTCGATATGACTTAGGCAGTAACAAGGCTTATATTTCCGTTTACTTGCATCTTCAATACTATCATTTAGCCCTGAGCTTTTCCTGTAAATACGATTTATTACCTTCAAATCGTGCGCAGTCTATTTCTACTCCCGCTGGGCAGCATAGCTTTTACCCAAGTCGGTTATGTGGAGGAAGGAGAGGCATCCTATTACGCCCCCAGCTTTCATGGGCGTCGAACCGCTTCTGGGGAAAAGTACGACCGGTGGGCTCTAACCGCAGCTCATCGGACCTTGCCTTTTGACACTTATGTGCGCGTGACAGACAAACAGACGAACAAATCTGTTACCGTGCGCATCAATGACCGCGGACCACATAAAGTCGGCAGGATTATTGACTTATCTGAAAAAGCTGCTCAGGAGTTGGGATTGATAAGTCGGGGGGTAGGAATGGTTCGGATAGAGGTGACCCAGCTTCCGACCCCTCCACATTCTCCCCCGCCCCAGGGGAAATTCTATGATGCCGATGGTCAAGCCGTGCACCCGAAGCCCTACGGCGTTCAAATAGGGGCATTTTCAGAAGAGGCAAACGCTCGCACACTCGCCCGCAATGCCAGAAATGAAACCAAAGTGCCTTCTTTCGTGTGGAAGTCTGTAAAGAATCAGAAAACCATCTACCGAGTCATTATTGGACAGTTCTCTACTAGAAAGGAAGCGGAGCAGCTCAGAGATCGCCTAAGAGCTGACGGATGGCAGGCGTTCGTTGTACATTTGCCCATATGAGCAACCGAAGTAGTGGAGCCTTCTGGGCATTTCTCGCTGGGGTAGCTGTCGGGACTCTGGTAGGAATCCTGATAGCGCCGGATAGTGGTATCAACACTCGGCGTCGCCTTCGCCGTAAGCTGAGCGAATATTGGGATGCCCTCCGAAGCCGCTTTTCTGGATCAGGAGAGTCCAGCCCCTCTTATGAAGAGGTTAAGCAGAAAGCCTTCATGGAAAGCGGGCTCCGCCCAGACGAGTACAAAAAGGCTGAGCAGCTCCTTTTAGAAATAGAAGGTCTATTGGGTGAAGTGAGGAGTACTACGAGATAAGCTGTATTTTTGCATAGCCTATGCGAATCGGAACCGCAACTTTAGTTTTCGTCTGGTTTGCCTGTACCACAGTTAGCAGAGAAGGGAATGATAAGCTTTTCAACCACGTACAAGCACAAACCGCTGTGAATGCTACTTCTTCCACCCCAACTGACTCGCTTGCCAAGATAAAGTTTGATAAATATGAACACGACTTCGGAAAGATTCGCGAAGGAGAAAAAGCTTCTTACCGATTCCGTGTAACGAATACTGGCAAAGTTCCCCTGCGGATCACAGACGTAAAGCCTTCCTGTGGTTGCACAGTCCCTAGTTGGACCAAGGACCCCATACCTCCTGGTGGACAAGGCTATGTAGAAGTGGTTTTCGACTCGCAGGGGCGCTCAGGCGAGCAAATGAAAACTATCACGGTATTCGCCAATACAGATCCACCGTCTCACATTCTGCGTTTTCGTGGTATCGTAGTCAGTGACAATAAGTATAAATAAATGCATCCCTGAAATGATCTGGATAGATACTAACCCAGCTTCGCCCGGCAGTGGTGTACTGCTAATGCAAATAGCCTTTTTCGTGGGGATATTCGCTATATTTTACTTCTTTATCATTCTCCCTCAAAAAAGACAGCAAAAACGGGAGCAGGAATTTAGAAACTCTCTCAAGAAAGGCGACAAGGTTGTAACCACTTCGGGAATATATGGCGAAATTGTCTCCATAGACGGAGATACCTTGCTCTTGGAGGTAGATAAGAATGTCAAGCTCAGAATAGATAAAGCTGCTATACGCGCCTATGCACAGCCGTCCGAAGCTAAATGAGACTTTTTTTGTACGGCGTAGCAGTAACGGTCGCGATTCTTCTGTGGTTGCTCATTAAGTTGGATAGGACTTATAAGATTTCTCGAATAGTTACCGTTCAGGCACCAGGATTGGAGCGCCCTATATTGGCTACCGTAGAGGTAGAAGGTAGTGGGTATGATTTGATATACGAGAGGGGGGGTGATACTATATCTGCGGCTAGATTGTGTATTTCGCCACCAGCTACTAAAAATAAGCTTAAAATGCACTGGAGCCTAACCGAGCTGAACCGCTCAGGCATATGTCACAAGCTTCGCCGCATTTCATACCGACCTATCCTCCGGTGGATTTTACCCAGCGGTGCGGATTTTGTTTCTCCGCCTGCATGGCTATCGGACACCATATGGGCCTTTGCAGATAGTTTACCTCCTTTCACTTATGAGCTGGTGGCCAAGCTGGGATATCATCGCTATCCAGTTCCCCTGCCTCCTGATTGGGCGACTTATCCTGAAACTTTATGGATAGAGGCTAATACAGCCAGGTACATTTATGCCTCTACGGAGGTTTCCCCTAAAGCCATAGGTACGGAAAACTATTCTCTGATTCTTACCCCGAATCGGGTACAGATACGCTTTTGGGTACCTCAGTCTATGGCGGATCAATGGAAATCAGAGGACTTTCAGGTGATAGTAGATATGCGGAAGGTTCTACCTAAAGATAGTGTAGTTTTTCCTGAGCTACACAAGTGCCCGCCCTATGTCCGCCGCGTAGAAATCATCCCGCCAGCACTTGGCTTTACTCGGGTATATTGATGCGAATCGTAGGCATAACAGGTGGAATCGGTACAGGAAAGAGCTTTATCCTCCGACAAGTTGCTCAACTGGGCTTCCCAACCTATAGTGCCGATCAGCGAGCCAAAGAGCTTATGGAGCAGGACCCAGCCTTACGCCAAGGCATCCTGGCTCTGTTTGGTGAGGAGGCTTATACCCCCTCAGGTGAACTCCGACGCCCTTACATTGCTGAAAAGATATTTCAGGCACCAGAGCTTCGGCAGAAATTGAACCAACTTGTACATCCTCGTACTATTGCGGATTTCATGGACTGGATACAGGCACGCAGAGCAGAAGGACACCCCGCAGTATTCAAAGAAGCAGCTCTGACTTTGGAAGCTGGTGGCCGGAAGGGATTAGACGCATTACTTCTCGTATATGCTCCTTTGAAAGTACGAATAGAGCGCCTTCGTCAAAGAGACAAGCTCACAGAAATGGAGATTCTCCAGCGTATGAATGCGCAGTGGCCTGAATGGAAAAAAATCGCATACGCTGATTTCCTCATTATAAATGACGGTCATTTGCCTTTACGACCCCAGCTCCAGCGTTTTTTTGAGGCATGGAATATACCATTCCCTGCTACTTTTGCATAGGTGATACGAGCTTATCGCTTTCAGCCTTACGATCAAATCAAGTGGAAGGAGGGGGAATCTTTTTCTTCTCCCCTGGAGGATTTTGTCTGGATAGATAGCTGCGGCGCTTCCCGAGAAACGCTACAAAACTTAGAATCCCATTTCAATATTCGCTTCCCTTCTAAGCAAGAACAAGCTGAAATAGAGGCCAGTTCTCGCTATCACGAAGAGAATGGCCAACTTCGCATCATTCTTCGTCTGATTGAAATACGCTCCTCTGCTGAAGAGCTTATACTGCAAGAGCAGGATCTCAGTATTATATGGACATCTGAACGGTTATTTACTCACAGGTCTCAGGATAGTCGTGTCTTTCAAGAGCTTGTACGGCGCGTGCGGGCTAACCCCGAGCTCCATAACTCCTCCCTCCAGCTGCTTTTAGCCCTACTGGGACAGATAGTAGATGTAGACGCCGACAATATAGAACTCATTTCTCAGCAGATTTATAGATTCTCCACGGCGCTGCCAGAGGCAGATTTCTCAGAGCGTGAGAAGACCATTCTCACAGTTCAGTCTTTACAAGAGTATCTCATTCGCCTAAGAGAAGGACTTTTCGACATTCAGCGCGTACTGTCGCTCCTGATTCGCTCGCAGAAGCTGACAGATTCCGCGCGTGAATCCGTCCGAATTTTACTCAAAGATGTCAGTTCCCTTATAGACCACACAAGCTTCAGCTTTCAGCGCCTGGAGTCTATTCAAAACACTATCCTCAGTCTCATTAACTTAGAACAAAACCGCATCATCAAAATATTCACCGTTATCACAGTGGCCTTCATGCCTCCTACGCTGATTGCCAGCATCTATGGAATGAACTTTCGGTTTATGCCAGAGTTAGATTGGCAATGGGGGTATGCTTTTGCATGGGTTCTGATTATTGGCTCATCCTTAGCGACAGTGTGGTATTTCCGCTGGCGCGGCTGGCTCTAAATAATCCTTCACACATGCCTATTTAGGTACGCGCCACAGCCAGAATAAAGCCAGAGGAAAGAAAATACAGTTCGGTATCCATGACCCCAGCCATGCCCCCCCTGATACGCCTGAAAAGGCGCTCTTGGCAATCGCCAGTAAAAATACATACACAAACGCTAAAACCAGCCCTAAGCCTATCTGTAAAGCCACTCCTCCCCGACGCTTACGGGATGCTGATGCAAAACCAATCGCCGTCAGTCCTATGGAAGCCATAGGAATCGCTATGCGTTCGCTAAGCTCCATTTCTAAAAGGTTAGCGATCTCCCCCCCCACATACTTCTGACGACGATACTCTGCCCATAGCTCAGGTAAAGTCATCGTGCGAGTATATAGCTCGGACCGAATCAAGTCCTCAGGGGCAAGCGGTAAAGTAGTGTCCATTTCCGAAATGTACCGAGGCGGCCTGCTCGGCTGAAAATGCCATACCCGAGAGAAACGCCAACTTTGTCTTTCCGAGATCCAGCGAACCTCCTCAGCGATAAAGCGTTCTATAAGCTGGGCTCCCGCAATCCGTTCTATGTGGGCATTAAAGCCAATATGATCAAACTTATCGAACGCTCGGACGAAAAAGTACCCCTCTGGCGTTAGCTTCACATGTAGCTGCCTTTTATCAAAATAGACCCGATTTTTGATAAACTTATACTCAAACTCCTCTATACGACGAACATTATGAGGCGTTATAAATAGTTGAAAGAATAGACTTATCCCTGTAAGAAGTCCAGCTGTCCCAAAGTAAGGCAAAAATATACGCCAAAAACTTACCCCATTAGCCAAAAGTGCTATTATCTCTGACCTCTGCGCCAGTCGAGATGTAAAAAATAACACTGATAGAAATATCATCAGGGGGGTAAGAAGATTAGCATAGAAAGGGATGAAGTTTTGATAGTAAGTAAGAAGTGCTTGAAAAGGCACGGCTTTTTCAACAAAATCATCTATCTTCTCTGCGACATCAATCGCTACCAATACAATCACAAGTAAAAAAAGACTTCCCACGAAGGAGAACAGGAAGTTTCGGACTATGTAAATATCTAATCGGCGCATATGGATCACGCTTGGAAATTTTCCTCACCCTAACGAAGGTACAGTCATTCTGAGGTAGGGCTCAAGGTTAGAACCTGTCTCTGGATTAGGTATCAAGAGGGATTTCCTCCTTTCATGGCGAGGGTGCGCAACTCCTGCAACTTGAAAAGAGCTTCAATCGGCGTGATAGTATTAGGATCTATCTCTATCAAGCGCCTACGCAGTTCCCCTTCGGTGTCAATGGCGATAGGAAAAAGTGTAGGCTCACTCTGGCCAAGGGGAATAGGCTGTTGCTTCTCTAAGTAGCGGAGTATTTCCCTGGCGCGATTGAGCAGGGCAGGTGGAAGTCCAGCTCGCTCGGCAACAGCAAGCCCGAAACTTTTACGAATTGCTCCCCGCCGCAGCTGATGAAGAAAGATAACTTTATCCCCCCGCTGTTCCACAGCTAAATGATAGTTTGACAAGCGGGGCAGGGCTTTTTCTAACTGCGTCAACTCATGATAGTGCGTCGCAAACAAAGTCCAAGGGCGACAAATAGGATTATTATGAAGATATTCTATCAGAGCCCAGGCGATGGACAATCCATCATATGTGCTTGTACCTCGGCCGACTTCATCCAGTATGACAAAGCTTTGGGAAGTAGCTTGATGAAGAATGTGTGCTGTCTCTTGCATCTCTACGAGGAAGGTGCTCTGGCCCGCCGCTATATTATCAGAGGCGCCGACTCGGCTAAAAATCTGATCTACGGGACACATTTCAACCTCCTCGGCAGGTACAAAACTCCCTATCTGGGCCAATAGAATAATAAGAGCATTCTGACGCATGTAAGCTGATTTTCCAGCCATATTTGGCCCTGTAAGGAGTATCATACGGGTCTCCGAAGTCA
This sequence comes from Bacteroidia bacterium, assembly GCA_039630325.1. GTDB lineage: Bacteria > Bacteroidota > Bacteroidia > SpSt-205 > SpSt-205 > SpSt-205. The sequence continues at coordinate 82,588 of JBCNVG010000014.1, read as the reverse complement.
ATAGGAGGTCATTCGGTTGATAAGGAAGATGAGAAGGCAGGAATCGCTCTATGACAGGATGACGCCCCTGTTTGATATATAAGCGAGGTTCTGTCGTAAACCTTGGGCGAGTATACCCAAAACGCCGAGCTACCATCGCCAAGGCCAATGTCACATCAATCTGCGCCACCCATTGAGCTATTTGTTGGAGCGGAGCAATATATGCCCGAAGAGCACCCAAAAGCTGTTCATAAGCTTTGACCTCCTGCTCTGCCACTATTTCTTGAGCCGAACTTATCTCTGCATTCAGTTTATCTAACTCATCACTGGTATAACGGGCAGTTCCCTGAGCCAGTTGCTGACGAAGGCGATAGTCCGGCGGTACTTTAGAGAGGTATGAAGATGTGATGTGAAAAACATACCCTAATTGCCGATTTTCTTGTATCTTCAATGTAGGAATACCGAGCCGATTTCGCTCTTTTTCCTCTAAACTTCGCAGCTCTTCCTCCGCATGAGCAAGTAGATAGCGCGCTCGGTCTAACCGCTCATCTATGCCCTCTCGAATGACTTTACCTTCTCCTGGCTTCTCCCCGATATAGGGAGGCTCAGAAGAAATGAGTAGATATTTTCCCAAAAGTGCTACGATCTCTTGTAAATGGCTGAAAGCCTGCGGAATTTCATACCCTGTGGGAAGGCTTCGATATAGTTCCTGACAAGCTTGCAGTCCGAAGTAGAGGGCAACCAGCTCGCGCGGCGTAGCGCGTCGCGCACTAATGCGAGCCACTCGCCGCTCTAAATCCCCTATGCGCCGTAGAAGAGAATTCCATTCTTCATGCTTCGTTTCGTATTCATAGAGCAGCTGGACCTTATCCAGACGAGCTTCTATCTCTGAAATGTCCCGTAACGGCATACACAAACGCGCACGTAGCAGACGTAGGCCAGCCGAGGTGGCTGTAAATCGCAGAACATCCAGTAAACTCTTTCCTTCTTTATGTAATGGCGTCAATATTTCCAGGTTGCGTAGGGAGTCAGGGTGCAAAAAGAAAGCTTTTTCCATCGGCAGCTTCCGAGGAAAACTCAAATGAGCAAGGGAAGTCTGTTTGAGCTCACGTAAATAACTTAGTAGAGCCGCGAAGGCCTTCTGAACAGGTAACTCAATCTGCCCTATCAAAGCGCTGGGCAATGCATAACCATACACTTCACTGAATAGCGAACTCAGAGAGTCTGTATCAAAATACCATTCGGGCAGGCTCTCTACTCGCGGAGTAAGAGGATATAAGGTTTTCCATAGAGATTCTTGACCACTATACACTACTGCCTCACTCGGGGCCAAAGCAGAAACAATACTAGCTATGTCGCTAAGCGCTCCTTCATGATAAAGAATTCTTCCAGAACAGGTGACATCGGCTAAGATAATTACCGCCTGAGTAGAGCTGTAGGCCCAAAAAACTGCCAAATACGAAGCAGCTGTCAACTCTTCATTATGAAGCCACAAAACTCCAGGGGTAACTACTTGGGTCACCTCCCGACGGACAATCTTCTTGGCCTTCTTCGGATCCTCCACCTGATCACAAATAGCAATGCGATATCCTGCTTCTATGAGACGCGGTACGTAAGTTTCCAATGCTCGGATGGGGAAACCAGCCATGGGTACATCTTCGGCCTTACCATTATTACGGCGGGTAAGCGTAAGCCCGAGGATAGAGGACAGGAGTTGAGCATCCTCTTCAAAAGTCTCATAAAAATCGCCTACCTGAAAGAGCAAAATAGCCCCTGGATGACGCACTTTCATGGCGCGGTACTGCTCCATTAGCGCTGTCGTCTCAGACATATGGCATTTCTTGAAGAAGGGCCTTCATAATAGCCTTGATTCGCTCTGCCTCTTCATGAAGCTGAAACCACCTTTCCCGAGGACGGGTACTGAGTTGATCGTATGAAATTTTGGGAAAGTAAAGCGTGCTATTCAAACTAAACTTTGGAATCCGAGTAATCCGAATAGGCAGGTTGAGAACGGGATTCTTGAGGAGAGGACGCACGTAGCTAGGCTCTATCAGCTTCACCCACTTGAGCATCCAACTGGGAATATAAAAATCCTTGCCCCATTCTTCGGCCCCCCTATGTACTGTGATAAGGATAGGAGCATTGGCTGCCAGCGCCAGCTCCACAAACTTAGGCGAACGAAAGGGGCGAATCTCATACACATCCCCCAGTATACAGTTATCCCCTTCTGGAAAAAGGGCTACATCGCTTATAGGCCCCTCCCGAAAAGCCTGGACCACTTTCGCAAAGGTAGGCGGCTCCGTACTCTGAAAGACGGTTCTGAGTATCCACCGGCTCACCGCAATCCGATAAAGTCCACGATGAAATATGCCGAGAGCTGTCCTTTGCGCTCCGCCCTCTAAGAGAGCTATACGCAAAAGCCCAAGAATAGCAGGTATCCAGCCCAAGGTTCCCGCATGGCTAATGACGTGAACGATTTTAGGGTTGTTTTGCAAAGTCTGACGAAACGAAGGGGTAGAACGGGCTATTATTTCATCAAAAATGAGCGGATATAACCAGAAAATGCGCTCGTATAAATCAGGCAAGCGTAGGGGCAATCCAACCTGGGACATGCTGAAAAATACGAAAAGTGGGAGAGGAAAGGCTTATCCTCCCCACCCCAAAATGTATGTTTGCTTTTACAACAGTGTATCTATTCTTTGACAGTAGATCGTACGGCCCTCTGAGAAAGTTCATCACGAAGGGCTACATATCCATCAGCGCCAGGCTCTAATGCGCTGGCTTGATTGTATGCGTTCCAAGCATAGCCATATAGACCATTCTGCTCGTAGAAAGCTCCTAGAGTTACATTATCCAACGCGGAGTTGAGATTGAGGGAGCGACGCAGAGCCTCTTCTTCTTTCTTGAGAGCCGCTGCTTGATCAGGCGGAAGCACTCGGAAGCAAGTACTGGTAGAATATAAAGTAGGATGACGACGCGTGCTTACTCTCCAATAGTAGCACACACTGGGCTTGATTTTATTTTCCAGATTGAGTTCTATCGAGGTTTGCTCGGCAGGCACTTCACGGGTAATTAGCACTTGTCCACTTTCGTCTACGACTTGAACGATATATCCTTCTGAACCAGGCACTCGGTCCCAGTTGAATATGACCCGATCTGCAAAGAAGGCGCTTTGGACGGGGGTACGAGGAGCGGGAGCCATAGTAGAACGCGTTACTGCGCCTAGGGTTTTTCCAGAGGCTCGCCCAGCCCCCGAAGCCACCGCTTGATTCAAGATGTACCCCGTATATTTAGAAGCATATGCATTATCATCAGTATTAGTCCTCTGGGAGATAAGTTGATTAGGGGTATAAATGCCAGGTTGCCTGATTTCGCGAGCTTTATTTCCTGGGAATATAAGAGCAATATAGGACCCTTGACCTACTTTTATCTTCTGCTGGTCTTGTAGCCGCATCCCTGCCGTGGCTTTGGCCCATCCTGCTCCCTGTTCTATTTGTACATCGCCACGAGTAGCTAAGACAAGTATGCCCTGGCCGTAAGCGAAAGCGGAGAGTACAAGGCTCCCCACGGCTTGCCTAAAAACTGAGTACCGCATGTTTGACCCATATGCAAAAATCACACCAAAAAACGAGAAGATGGGCATCGCCACAATTCCATTTCCCCAGCTATTAGGATGCTCCATAAACAAACCTCTACTGGAAACCAGTAACCTTTCTCACCCAGCCATAAGGTCAGCTCTACCCCCCCCCAAAGCAATCCTATCTGCATGATTCGGATTACCAGCGGTCGCCATGTTGTATTTCGGAATTGAAGAGAAACAAGAGAAAGGATCATAAAAGCAGCGAAAGCTCCCAATATTGCCCACTCTCTTGATAGTTCTTTGAATAAATCACGATGAATAAGCATGGAGGTAATATTGGCATGAATGACGACCCCATACATATCAGGCAAACTCCGATTAAGAAAAGAGGAAGTAAGGGGACTGAAAAAGATATCTTCCATCGTTCGCCGCAAAGGGTCTGCCACGCCCATGAATAGGACTTTATGCCGAAGCCACGACAGAGGCAAACTATCCGCAAGTATTTCCTCCCCGCTTAGGGAATAAAAATGGTTGAGGTTTCCCCTGTACCGAATGGGCATACGGGCAGGCAAAGTGAAAATGGTTTCACGCAAAGAGGGCCTCAGCATAAGTGCCATTATGGTTCCGAGGGAAAGTGCTGTATCCTTGCCCGAAACTGTATACAGTAGGCACTCGCGTACAATGCGTGCGACAGTATCCCCTTGTAAAAGATTCGCAAACGCCTGCTGAGCACACTGGGTAAATAGCTCATGGCTAACTGGCACTATTGGCGCTTTCTCTATTTCATGCGAAAGGTCTAAGCTGCAAGCCAAAAATACCGCAGTGCGTTTTGCAGCCGTACATAGAGCCTGCATCCAGAGCGTGTCTTCGTGAGGGGACCTGAGCTCGGCAAAAACCGCATCAATAGCAATTGCTTTAGGACCCGCTTCACTCAGTCTGAGTAAGAGCCGAGCCAGCTCCGCTCGCCCCAGTTGAGCTATATCCACGATAACAATCTGGGTATCCGGCGAAGAGGGCTGAAAACGAGAATACAGAAGGTCCTGAACGCGCCAGCCCCATCCCTGCGCCGGAAATATATATTCCATCAAAACCCCACCCCCGAGGGCAATCAGTAACCGAAAAATCCATCCTATTAGATCAGAAAGATTCATGAGAGGGCTTGCTTATACAGTCGAATAGTCTCCTTTATGCCATTGTATAGTGCATCGGCGATAAGAGCATGTCCGATAGATACCTCGGCGAGATACGGTAGATTGACACGCAAAAAACGCAGATTGAGTAAATTTAGGTCATGCCCTGCATGCAGTCTCAGCCCCAGCTCAGCGGCTTTTTGAGCAGCTATTTGATAAGGCACAATGGCTCTCTCAGGTGACTCTAAAAAGTCATGCGCATAAGGACCCGTATATAGCTCCACACAATCTGCCCCGATAGCAGCAGCCGCTTCCACCTGCTCAGGATCAGGATCCACAAAAATGCTTACTCGAATCCCCCATTCTTTGAGCTGATTCACAATAGGATAGAGAAAAGCCTCGTGCTCTTTTACCTTCCACCCCTGAGTAGAAGTAAGGGCATGAGGAGGGTCAGGGACGAGGGTAGCCTGAGCCGGGCGCACCTGTTGAAGAAGTCTCAAATATTCAGATGAGGGGAAGCCCTCTACATTCAATTCAACAGTTATGGCATCTCTTAAAGCATATACATCCGATTTGCGAATATGCCTTTCATCAGGTCGGGGATGAACCGTAATCCCATCTGCCCCGAACCGTTCGCAGGTTTGGGCAAAAAATACTACATCAGGAATGTTTCCCCCCCTGGAATTGCGGAGAAGGGCGACTTTGTTAACATTGACACTGAGACGAGTCATTCAGGAATATCAGTAAAGTCCAGGGGATAATCTACGACCACTTTCCATGGCAGCCCGGCCGCCGGAAGCCGTTCTAAGAGAGGATCAGGCGGAAGCTGCTCCACGTTCCAGACACCAGGTTTTTTCCAAATCCCTGAAACAATAAGCTCAGCCGCAATGGCAGGCGGTACGCCTGCTGTATAAGCCACTGCTTGGGAGCCGCAATCAGCATAAGCCCACTCATGCCTCACATTCGTGTAGATATACGCAGTGCGTTCCCGATTATCTTTTACCCCGCGTAACTGCACGCCAATTGAAACCCAGCCTTTATAGTCAGGCGCTAAGCTCGCCGGATCAGGCAGAAGTCGCTGCAAAAACTTTATCGGAACCACCTTACACCCCTCATACTCTACCTCATCTATGCGGGTAAGACCTACATTCATGAAGGCATTCAGATGCATGAGATACTTATCAGAAAAAGTCATCCAGAATCTCGCTCGCCGCAGAGTCGGAAAGTGTTTCACCAACGATTCTAACTCCTCGTGAAATATCAGGTAGGCACGACGAACCCCAATTTCGGGAAATCGCACATCCTGCGAAACTGAAAGGGGGGGCACTTCTACAATTTGACCATTTAAGTAATACCGACCTTTCTGCGTAATCTCCCGCAGGTTTATCTCTAGGTTAAAGTTCGTGGCAAAGGGACGACCATGGTCCCCTGCGTTACAATCTACGATATCCAAGTAATGTATCTCATCAAATAAATGCTCAGCCGCATAGGCGACGAAGGCATTCGTGACGCCAGGATCAAATCCAATACCTAATATGGCGGTAATCCCTGCTTTTTCGTATGCTTCGCGATAAGCCCATTGATATTTGTACTCATACAGGGGTGTCTCTGGCGGTTCATACGAAGCTGTATCTAAGTAATCTACTCCCGCCTCCAAGCAGGCATCCATGAGAGCAAGGTCTTGATAAGGCAAAGCCAGATTAATCAAGAGCGCAGGTTTGTGCTTCTTGAGAAGAGCCACAGTCTGACTGACATTATTGGCATCTAACTCTTCGGGGATTATCCGAGTCTGGGGATGTTTTTCTGCTATGGCTTTGCATTTAGATAAAGTACGACTTGCCAAAACAATTTCCGGAAATAAATCTGGGCGCCTCGCTAACTTACACACCGTAACCTGGGCGACTGCGCCTGCACCTACCACCATGACCTTTGGCATGCAGCAAAGATACACAAGCCCTTTCTGTACCCAGACTAAGCTTGTTATCTTTGTATGATGCGACACCTTTACCTTTTAATAGGTTTAGCCCTATCTCAACCTACTCACCCCAATCGAGCCTTTGTACGCACCAGCCAAGCCCCTTTCCTCCATGGAGTAGCTTCAGGAGATCCCCTCACTGACCGAGTCATTCTGTGGACCCGGGTCACCCCTCCCCAAAATTGGACTGGCAGTATATCTGGACAGTGGGAGGTAGCGCAGGATCCCCAATTCCAACAAATCGTAACTAGTGGAAACTTTACTACTGACGCCGAGAGAGACTATACCGTCAAAGTAGATGCTACCGGCCTCCAACCAGGACGCTGGTACTACTACCGATTCAAAGCTTTCAATACGACTTCTCCCGTTGGTAGAACTCGCACCCTCCCCTCTGGAAACGTAAATCGCCTGCGCATCGCCGTAGTATCTTGTGCAGATTATCAAAATGGCTTCTATACCGCTTATGAAAACATCACTCTCAGAAACGATGTTGATTTAGTTGTTCATCTCGGGGATTACATTTATGAGTATGGCCCTAGCCAGAATGCTGTCCGTTCCGCAGAACCGCCAAAGGAAATTCTTACATTAGAAGATTATCGGATAAGATATTCTCACTATCGCTTGGATAGTAGTCTTCAATGGCTCCATCAAAACTATCCAATGATAGCGGTGTGGGATGACCACGAGCTGGCTAATGACGCCTGGACAGGCGGAGCGGAAAATCATACCTCTGGTGAAGGTCCTTTTTCAGCCCGACGAGCAGCTATGCTCAGAGCTTACCATGAGTGGATGCCTTTCCGAATGCCTGACCCTAATGATTCACTACGAATTTGGCGAAAGTTTGAATGGGGGTCTCTGGCCTCCTTGATTATGTTGGACACTCGTCATTACGGACGCGATCAACAAGTAGCCACAGGTCCGGTCAATGTAAATCATCCCAATCTCAACGATCCCAATCGCACACTCCTCGGCCCCACTCAAAGAAACTGGCTATACAACGAACTAAAAACAGCTTCCACCACATGGAAAATCTTAGGGCAGCAAGTAATGGTGGCTCCTCTACAAGCAAACTTTTTTGGAGGTACTTATATCATTAACCCCGACCAGTGGGATGGCTACCCCGCCGAGAGACGCCGACTCATGGATACAATCATTCAGAATGGCATTAGCAACGTCGTGATTCTCACAGGGGATATTCACACTTCATGGGGAAATGACTTGCCTTTCGGCCCAGGAAGTTACAATAGCACCACGGGAGCTGGCTCTACCGCCGTAGAGTTTGTCACACCGAGCATCACCTCAGCCAATGCATCTTTCTTAGGTAATCTCAATCCCTCTATCATCCCAACTCAAAATCCGCACGTCAAATATGTAGATCTAAGCCAGCATGGATATGTCCTGATAGATGTCACCCCACAAAAGGTTCAAGGAGACTGGTACTACACAGCTACGATTAGCCAACCAACCCCTGGAGAAACTGTGGGGGCGAGCTGGTATGTACAAACGGGAGAGAGATTCCTGCGCCAGGCTTCAGGTCCCACGACTGCTCCCTCCGGATACAATCCACCCCTCATTCCTCGCACCAGTAACGCAACAGCCCTCCCTTTTGTAGATGTGTCTCTCATCGGTGTGTACCCTAATCCTGCCCAGGAGTATGTCACCCTACAAATCTACGCCGCTCTTACACAACCTATTGAAATCCAGCTTTACACCCCAGAAGGAAAGAATGTAGCAAAATACACTATGGACCTTCCCTCAGCTGGTACGCACTACTACCAAGTTCCCCTGGTAGGAATTCCTTCAGGTGTGTTCCTCCTAAAGGTAAAAGGTCAAACTGAACAAACTTACCGACTTTTAAAGCGCTGATAAAATGAAAGATGAACGGCACGCAAAGGCTGAAAAACTGATTCGCGAGCACATGATTGCGGCAATGGGGGCAGGAGTTATCCCGGTCCCCTTTGCAGACTGGGCCACGACGACCGCTGTCCAGCTCAACCTCGTCCGCAAACTCGCCGAAGTATATAATGTCCCGTTTTTCACAGGAATAGCCAAAGGGCTCATAGCCAGCCTGATAGGCGCGACAGCAGTGCGTGGAGGCTCCTCTGTCATTAAGTTACTGCCTGGTATCGGATGGGTGGTAGGTGGATTAACTGCTTCACTCCTCGCAGCTACGACCACCTACGCAGTAGGAAAAGTATTTGCTGAACATTTTGCCAGTGGAGGCACATTACGAGATTTTGATTTGAACGCTGCTCAGAAAGCCTACAAACGTGCTTTCAAAGAAGGGCAGGAGAAGTACGAAGAAGTGAAAAGTCAATCTACTTTTAATGACCCTTACGAGCATCTCCGCAAACTACATGAGCTTTATCAATCAGGGATTCTCACTGCTGAAGAGTATGAAACCCAAAAGCGTAAAATCTTAGAGCGGCTGTGAATTTTCTCGTGCGCTATCAGGAGCCTCAAGTCCCCATAGTAGGACAAATAGGAGCAGTTCCCCTATACTGGCTTCGTAGCCCAGAACCTCTCTCGTACATAGGGGCATGGTGGATTGCCCCTGCGCTTTCTTCTTATCCTCCAGGACTGCGGCGCTTACTTCTTCGGCTTTTGGCAGAGGAAAATGGGCGCTATCCGGCTGGCCGACTGGCCGAGCAATTTCATCGTTTGGGATGGGAGATGGAGTGGGAAAGCAGTCGAGACGCTATTTTTCTCACAGCCGAGGGACTGACAGAAAACCTTTCCTCGGCATTATCCCTCCTACATGAAGTAGTAGCCTACCCTATTCTGTCGGGTCCTGCCGTTAGACATCATCTGACCCGCCTTGTGGAAGCTGAAATCCGCGCCCGCGCCAATCCCGCCTATCAAGCCAATGCCTACCTCCAGGCGCACCTATGGGGCAAATCTTATAGCATTACTTCTATCGCCCCCATAGAAGCTCTAATGAATATGGACATTACTCTGCTATCTTCTTACTATGAGCAGTTCATACGACGGGGGCTGAGAGGAATTGTACTAATGGCTCCTTACTTACCCGAATCAATTCAAAAATGGTCGGCCTGGTATGCCCCCCTCCAATATGACATGCCCTTCCCTCTGCAGATGCCCAAAGTGTATGAAACCCGCCCATTTTCTTCCGCCAAGCAGGTTTCCCTACGCCTAGCTTATCCATGGGTTCGCCCCCTGCACGACTTCTATGTATACTACAGGATGGCCCTAATGAGATTAGGGGGCTACTTTGGAGCTCAGCTAATGCGAGCTATACGGGAAGAAGCTGGACTCACTTACGGCATCTATGCTCAGTCAGAAAGTGCCTTGGCTGGCAGTTATATGATCATTTCCAGTGAAGTAGCTCGGGAGCGCGCCTCAGAAGCCGTAGCCCTTATTCACGCAGAAGTGGAGAAATGGGCGAAGCACCCTTTCCCTACCGAAGACATTCTGATTGAAGTGCGCAACTATTTCCTCCTCCATTCCATGCCAGAAACGACCAGAGAATGGGCTTATCGGATCTTACGCCTTATAGCTGCAGGCCTTAGTCCCGAGAGTTTTATTCAGCAGACTCAACAAGTGAATACGCTGTCTGAACTATCGGATTTTCCTTCCATAGATCTCCCTAATCACCCTATCGTCCAGGTAGCAGTAGGAACGGATGCCAATATTTTTGCCTTGGAATGCGTTTGAGAGCGGGAATTGTAGTCTTTCCTGGGAGTAACTGTGATAGAGACCTATACTATGCGCTGGAGCGTGCAGGTTTTATTCCTCGGTATGTTTGGCATGCTGAGCATGTCCTACCACCAGTAGAAGCGGTGTTTTTCCCTGGAGGATTTTCATACGGAGATTATTTGCGAGCGGGGGCTATAGCGCGTTTTGCTGCTATCATGCCCGCAGTAGAGGATTTTTGGAGAAAAGGTGGCTTCGTCATGGGTATCTGCAATGGATTTCAGATTCTCTTGGAAGCAGGATGGTTACCTGGAGCGCTGCGCCGAAATACAAGCGGACGATTTATTTGCCGCACGGTCTCAATACAGGTATGGAAAAAAAGTCCTCTAAGCGATTATCTTGGTGAAAGGCTCTACCGCTTACCCATAGCTCATGCCGAGGGACGATATGTCCCTCATGAGGACCCTCCTGCATGGGGCTTACGATATGTACCCGCACCTGCTCCCAATGGTAGTTATGCAGCCATAGCTGGTATTGGCAACCCCGAAGGAACGGTATTTGGTCTCATGCCACATCCTGAGCGAGCCTGTGACCCCTATCAAGGGAACTCTGATGGGCTGGACTTCCTGCGCGGCATAGCGCGCTACATTAGTAGTCGGTAGTGGCTTATCGAGGCATTTTGGGACTGGTAATACTCGGTTGCTTTTTAGGACGGTTCGGAGTAGAGGACAAGCTTCTATCTGTGGCTTTGGACATCACCGCAATCATTGCAAGCTATACATTTCTGACATATAGTACCAAGAAAAGCGGTTACCGGTATGCTCCCCCTTATCTGGTATATGCGGTAGGATTTGTGGTGGCAGCAGTAGGCGTGGCGCTTTTCGTGGAAGCGACTCATCCAATTGGGATCTTCGCAGGGTGGGAAATGGTAAGCATGGCAGGCTGGGGTCTAATCGCTTTTGGACACCGAGTGAGTAAACGCAGTTTAGAAGCTGCCTTTATCGCCTTTCTCACCAACCGCTTAGGAGATGCTTTCTGGCTTACAGGGGTATTTTCTGGAGCTTTTCCGGCGGGCGTCTGGATAAGCGTCCTCATCAAGGCTGGCATATTCCCCTTCACCTTCTGGTTAGTGCAAGCGATGATAGCCCCTGCTCCTGTTTCAGCGCTTCTACACTCAGCCCTCTTAGTAGGGATGGCTGTATATCTGCCCATACGATATCCTGATTTCGTAAGGTCGCCTTTACCTGACTGGGGACAAACTGCCGTATGGATAGCCAGCCTCGGAGCCAGCCTCGGAGCTGTATTTAGCCGAAGCCCCAAGGTAACTTTGGCTTGGACGACCTCAGCTCACTTAGGAATAGCGCTGTATTTAGTTTCGCAGCCAGCCCTTGCCCTCTCTTATCTCATACATCATAGCTATCTCAAAGCTGCTCTTTTCCTTCTTTTAGACCTGGCCCGAAAAGGGAAGGGATTTTCACTCACCCTCACCCTTTTATGGTGGCTCGCTTCGGCTCTCCTTTTCGTAAGCGAAGCTGCAGCCGACCAGAAGCTCCTTCCAGTGGAATTCATCTCGGCTATAGCCTTGGGACAAGCATGGGCTCGTACCACCTATAATCAAAGCGGAGAAAAATTTCCCTTGGCAGAGCTTGTGGTTAGCGTGCTCATCTTTCTGGCCGCCTTTCATATGAAGGGCCTTTCGTGGCAGGGCATGCTGAGTCTAGCGGGACTTCTAATAGGTGCATGGCGGCCAATGCCGATGAAGCTGCGATTGGACATTCCTGCGGTGCGGATTATGCAGATTAGTCTCAAGGGATGGACTTATCTTAGTCAGTGGGCCTGTAAGGTAGAGCGCCAGCTCAATATGATTGTAGAACGCATAGCTCGGAAATTCATTGCCATAGGTAACGCCTCTGTTCAGATAGAGTCTCTTCTCGTTCAGAGGGGATGGCCCCAAGCTGCCCAGGCGGTTCGGCAGGGTTTAGCCTCTCTGTCTGGCAATACTCATCAACAAGCGTATGTGCAAGCTCTACGTTGGAGCTTCCTCCTGACCCTAATCATCGGTATGGCATGGAAGCTATTGCGCTAAATGCCTTGTGGCTATTGCCGATTTTGGCGGCGGGGATAGCTCTCTTCCTCCCCCGTAGAAGTTTGATGATATTCTCACTCGCCCATGGTATTTTGCAGGGACTTCTCTGGCTGCTACTATACTCTTTAGTCAAAGCAAGTGAGATAGCCCTGCGCGTGCCATGGTTCAGTTTAGGGGGGCAAAAATTTTACTACTTCATCAGTGCTCATTCTACGAACTTAGCCTTACTTTTACTTACGGTCATCGTCGGCCATGCGTCCCTCTTGTATGGCCAGTTATATGTAGCGCAAGTTCAAGGATTTTCCGCTCTTCTCTTTTTAGTGATGGGATTTTCGCAGGGGGTATTTCTGGCTCAAGATATTCTTCTATTTTTCGTGTTTTATGAGGCAGCTCTCGTACCTGCTTTCTTGTTGATTTACGGATGGGGTAGTCCTCGGCGCAGGAGTGCTGCGGTAAAGTTTGCCCTTTTCACCCTTAGTGGCTCTGTGGTATTTCTGGTGGGGCTCCTCCTTAGCTTGCATGAAGTGCCTATCGAAGCTGGAGAAGTGTGGCTTCCTAGCCGCCTCTCCTCCCTCTCATGGCTACTCATGTCCATAGGGCTAGCCGTCAAGCTACCCCTTATTCCTTTACACAGTTGGTTGGGTGAAGCTCACGTGGAGGCAGATACGGCCTTATCTATGATGCTGGCGGGTATCCTACTCAAACTCGGAGGATATGCACTCCTCCATTGGGTATGGACGGCGCCTACCGCAGACCAGGCACTCGGCCTGCGCATTATCGGAAGCATCAGCCTAATATATGCCGCAGCCGTGGCCACAGGGCAATCTGACCTCAAAAGCATGATTGCTTTTACCTCTATTGGTCATATGGCAATGGTAGCGATAGGTGCAGGAGCGCAGAGCATTTACGGCCTTCAAGGGGCGTATCACCAGCTCTTTACCCATGGAATAATCAGTGCGGGACTTTTCGCCTGGGTGGGCTGGATAGAAAAGTCCTTTCAAACTCGTCAGATAAAAGAGCTGAGCGGTGCGCTATCTTATTCCAACTGGAAGCCGTTTCAAGCGGCACTCCTCAGTTTTAGTGCGATTGGGGCCCCAGGCACGGCGCTTTTTATTTCTGAGCTTATGATCATATGGGGAGTAGCCCGCGGCACGACTTGGGCGTGGGCACTTTTACCCGCAGCAGGGATAGTACTCACAGCGGTATATTTTCTGAGAGCTTATCGCCGATTAGCTGCGCCGAGTCATTCGTCCCCTCGCCTTTCAGGCTCTCCGAGCCCCTTTCTTCAGCTAATCGTATGGGTATTCATAGGGTTGTCTATGGCCGTCGGAATCTATCCGAAAATATGGTTAGAGCTGCTGACTCATGTGGGGGGTTGAACAGCTATGGCCTGAGGCTTTGCTTATCGGAGCGGGTCTTACGCACCGCTGGCGATGGGTCCCTCCGGTTTTCATAGCTGCTTATGGTATAGCTACCTTTTGGCAGAGGGAGTTCAGCACAGCTCTTTTCTATTCATCGGGGTCAGCCGTGGAAATGTTATGGGCTTTCGCAGGCTTGACAGGGTTCATATGGATTTTACATCCGCTAAAAGGAGCGGCGTCATGGGCTCTTCTCCTCCAAATAGGCAGCTATGGTCTTCTCCTACGAAGTTCACATTTGGCTTTTACATGGACTCTGATGGAAAGTGCGGCCATTGCCGGATACTTTTTCATCGTAGGAGCAAGTAACCAGGCCGACAAATGGAAAGCTGTACTGCGATACCTAATTTGGAGCGTAACAGCCTCAGCTTTTATCTTTTTGGGTATAGCCCTTCGTCTGTCTGCGGGGGTTCCCCTCAGCTACCCCCTATCTACGGGGGGATACTTTTCAGACATGCTTTTGCTTACGGGGTGGTCCATCAAAATAGGTTTTATTCCCTGGCATTTTTGGCTGATTAGCCTATATCGCACCCTGCCTGTCATATGGGGGGGATGGTTTGCCGTAGTCCCCAAAGGGGCTTTGCTGTTGAATCTCCTCTCTGCTCAAAGCTCCAATCAATTGCACATGGAGACCATTTACACTTTCGGGACCATTTCTCTTTTAGGAGCCTATGCCTTAGCATGGAAAGCCGAAGAGCTTTCCGAAATGATATTCTGGGGCAGCTTCGCTCAAGGGGCCTATCTAATTTTAGCTATGACTGCCCATGGAGCATTTGCTGGCTGGGAGTTTTGGCCAATATATGGCGTAGCGACTCTACTATCTCTTTTGTATGTGCAACGGCCATGGAGTGGGCGCATAGGTGCAGCTGTGGGTATTTTGATTTTAGCCAACTTAGCTGCGCTACCGCCTGTATTAGGGTTCTGGGTGAAGTTCCAGCTTTTCTGGGTTGGGATTGACTATTTACCTCTTCCTTTTCGGTGGATTCTGATTAGCGCAAGCCTCATAGCTACGATAGGAGGCTTCGCGGTATATGGGAAAGTTCTGTGGCGTCTATGGGGGGAAGAGAATCGCACGGCCCCCAATATTCTCTACAAAGCGCTTTATATAGTTTTCGGTGTGATGCTAATGGCTTTGGGCCTGCAAGGATTAGGATAAAAGCGCTTTTATAGCGGCAAGCCCCAGAGTAAGTAGGCCCAACTGATTCTGCCTATATTTGTTTTTATGATAGCAACGGCCTGGATGTGGAGTATATGGGCTCAAGTGTCCTGGTGCGCCACTCCCCCGAAACAGCCTCTCGTATCCTTAGGCAAGGAACTAATGGAGAGAGCTGCCCAACAAATGCGACTTACTAACAATCAGGCCTGTCGCCCTTCTCGCTTTGTGATACCAGTAGTTTTTCACGTGATTTATTCCAGTCATCGCGACCGCATTTCCTACGAGCAGATATTAGGGCAAATGCGCGCTTGCTTTGAAGACTTTAGGTGTGTGCCCGAAACTCGGAGTTTTACCTCTAAGGGCGTAGACACAGAGATAGAGTTTTCGCTTGCCACCAGGGATGAAAATGGCAATCCCACCACAGGCGTGGTGTATTGGAAATATAATGATCCGCCACTGAACTGGACTTCGCCGAGATTCTGCGTGGACCAAGACTTTGCTATGAAGCAGGCCACAGGATGGGATCCTTCGCGCTACTTGAATGTATGGGTCGTACCGACGATATGTGTAGAAGACGCGCCAGGCGATTGTAGCGCCTGTGATCACATAGCTGGTTATGCAGAGTTTCCGATAGGTTCCTCTGGACAAACTTATGGAGTAGTGCTTGGAGCGAACTTCTTCTGGGGCTCCAGCTTAGGGTCTACGGGACGCACGCTCACGCATGAATTAGGTCACTGCTTAGAGCTGTATCATCCCTTTGAAGATGGGTGCGGTACGCTTGATTGCCTCCATAGTGGAGACGCTATATGTGATACGCCACCCACCAGCGGCCCCAATTACGATGTCACCCGCAAAAACACATGCAATAATGACTACCCAGACCTACCGGATAACCCCCGTAATCACATGGACTAC
Source organism: Bacteroidia bacterium (assembly GCA_039630325.1). Lineage (GTDB taxonomy): Bacteria > Bacteroidota > Bacteroidia > SpSt-205 > SpSt-205 > SpSt-205. The sequence goes on along the minus strand of JBCNVG010000014.1, from coordinate 66,695 downwards.
ATATCCGACAGGGAGATAGCCGGCTTTACAGAAGGGCAAAAGATGCGCACTTGGATGGCTATTCAGCACCCATCCTCTGTCCTTTCTCCTCTCATCTCCCTGGATGTGCCTCAGCAAACGGGTACAGGTCCATACGGATTAGTCAAGGCTTATTTTTCTGCTAATCAGCGTACTGGCTGTGTCGGACAGCCTATCCAGTTCATTAGCCGCTGTATGGGAATGCCCCATCAGTATCAATGGGACTTTGGAGGTGGAATAGCTGATGATCCCAGCTCCTCTTGTCCGCTGGTTACCTTCCCAGCAGCGGGCACCTACACCGTGCAACTGATTGTTCAGAATCTCAGCGGACGGCGGGATACTCTCCGAAAGGTAGGCTATATAACTATCTACGACACCACTTATTCAGTGCCCTATTTTGAAGGATTTGAAGGAACAGCTTTTCCACCAGCTCATAGCGCCTTAGAAAACCTTGACGGACGGCGTACATGGGACAGGTTTAGAAGCTCTTCAACGCCGCGTGGGGCTTATGGACAATCTCTTAGCTGCTTGCGTTTGACTTTCTTTTTCTACTCCCAATATGGGGAAAAGGACTCCTGGATCTCTCCAACCATTTATCTACCATCAGACACTCTCCAATCGATCCAGCTAAAATTTTCTTGGGCATATGCGTGCCTGAACTATGCAGCCAACTCTCCGCCTAACTTATCATACGAGCTGGACTATACAGACACCCTAAAGGTGTATATCTCCCCTGACTGTGGACGCACATGGTCTCTGATTTGGGAGAAGGGAGGACGAGATTTATCTACTCACCCGATGGGCTGTATAGAGGCGCGCGGTTCTACTGGGGGTCAACTATTTACTCCGACAGCCGAGCTTTGGAAAACAGACAGCCTCCTCTTAGATGCCTATAGAGGCCAGACTGTGCGTCTCAAGTTTGAAGGCGTCTGCGGCTGGGGTAATCATCTCTATCTGGATGATATTCAAATCGATACTCTACCGCGTCGCCTCTCGACCATCCCTACCCTTGCGCACTCCCCTTTGCGCATCTTTGTACAAGACAGTAAAGTGCATCTGACTACCCAAGAATCCTTGCCTGAAGCCGAAATCCTCTTGTATGATGCCTCTCTTAGGCTTCTGTGGAGCGAACAGCTTAGAGGTTTACCCCCTGGTAGTCATCGTATAGAACTCCCAGCCTCTTTGGGGAGAGGCGTTTATTTTATTCATGTACTGAGTCCAAGAGGTGGTCAGACCTTCTTATACACCCATTTATAGCTATCGTAGCCTCGGCTTACCCATCTGAGATATGTTACCTGTGATGAAGAGCCGATGGCTTCCCACCCCTGCTTCGGAAGAGAATGCGGCCCGAATGCGCGCCCTATTGGAACAGCTACATGCTCATTACCAATCTGCCTTATATCAGGGTAAAGAAAAGCATGTAGAAAAAGCACGACGGGAAGGAAAGTTTCTCGCACGAGAGAGAATAGAATATCTCTTAGACGAGGGGTCACCCTTTTTGGAACTTTTACCCTTGGCAGGATTAGGTGGAAAAACTTCTTCTCCTGGCGGTACGCTGGTCGGTGGAATCGGACTCGTGGCAGGACGGTGGACAATGATTACAGCAAATGTTGGTACAGAAAAAGGTGGAGCCATAGACCTACCTACCCTTCAAAAAAGTCTCCGACTCAACGAAATCGCTTTTGAGAATGGACTACCTGTCATAAACTTTGTGGAGTCAGCGGGAGCTGATCTGCCTGAGCAGGCAAAAATCTTCAATTATGGCGGAGCGATTTTTCGGGAGATCACTCGCCGTTCTAAAGCGGGTCTAACAACCATTTCTATCGTAACGGGAAATGCCACGGCAGGCGGAGCCTATGTCCCTGGCATGAGTGATTACACTATCTTCGTCAAAGGGCAGGCGAAAGTTTTCTTAGCAGGTCCTCCACTGGTTAGGCTCGCCACTGGCGAAATCGTAGATGAAGAGACCCTTGGCGGAGCGCAAATGCACGCTACACAGTCAGGGGTAGCAGACTTTCTGGCCGAAAATGAGTTAGATGCCATTCGTAAAGCTCGGGAGCTCATGAGTCATCTGTACCCTGTACGACCTGCTTATCATCCTCCTCATCGGCCTTTGCCTCCTCGTTATGCGCCCGAAGAACTCCTGCATATTATACCGTCAGATCCCAAGCAGCCATTTGACATTAGAGAACTTATCATTCGGATAGTCGATGACTCGCGATTTTTAGAATTCAAACCTGCATGGGGCCCTACCCTTATTACAGGCTGGGCCGAAATCCATGGCTATCCCGTAGGCATCATAGGTAATAATGGTGTCCTTTTCTCAGAAGCGGCCAATAAGGGGGCTCATTTTATTCAGCTATGTAATAGAGAAAAGAAACCCATTCTTTTCCTCCAAAATATCACAGGGTTTATAGTTGGCAGCCGATACGAGCAGGAAGGCATTATCAAACATGGCGCTAAGATGATAAATGCGGTGTCCAATAGCGAAGTTCCTCACATCACTATAATCGTCGGAGCCTCCTACGGTGCAGGAAACTACGCAATGGCTGGACGTGCCTATCGTCCGCGATTTCTCTTCTCGTATCCCAATAGTCGCATCGCCGTCATGGGTCCTGAGCAGCTCGCAGGGGTTATGGAAACTATCCAGCGTCAAGCCGCTGAGAAAGCTGGCATGCCTTACGATGAGCAGCAAGCTGCTCTTTTGCGTCAACACCTCATCCAAGAAATAGAGCGAACCTCAGATGCCTGGTACAGCACCGCTCAGCTTTGGGACGATGGGGTGATTGACCCCCGACTAACTCGGGACTATCTGGGAATCTGTCTGGCAATTGTTCATCAGCAACCCATAGAACCCTCCAATGTATATGGGGTATATCGCATGTAATCAAACGAAAAACTGCGCCGTATCATGGCAATTGAGCGGCTTCTGATTGCCAATCGAGGAGAAATCGCTCGCCGCATTATCAGGACCTGTCGGAAAATGGGAATCACTACTATCGCCGTATACAGCGACCCTGATCGCTACATGCCCTTCGTCAGGGAAGCTGACGAAGCGTATCCCCTACATGGCAGCGCGTCCACAGACACCTACCTGCACATAGAGAAGATTCTGGATATAGCCGATAAAGCCAGAGCAGACGCTATTCATCCTGGCTATGGGTTTCTTTCAGAAAATGCCGCTTTTGCTCGGGCGATTGCCGAACGGTCCGCTATACGGCAAAGCCGAGGGGAAAAGCCCCTTATTTTCATCGGGCCTCACCCAGAAGCCATAGAACAGATGGGTTCTAAATCCAATGCCAAGCTGCTGGCAAGTAGATGGGGCATACCAACTATCCCTGGCTTCCAGCGTCGAGACGCCCACATAGAGGAGATTCTGGATGCAGCACAGAGGATAGGATTCCCGATCCTACTCAAAGCGGCTGGCGGCGGCGGTGGCAAGGGCATGCGAATCGTTTACGAACCTGCTCACCTACCTGCAGCTTACGAATCTGCCCAGAGGGAAGCCCAGAGTGCTTTTGGCGATGGCGAAATCATCCTGGAAAAATACTTTCCGTCTGCACGACACATAGAGTTTCAGATTCTGGGCGACAAGCATGGCCATATCGTCCATCTCTATGAAAGGGAGTGTAGTATTCAGCGTCGCTACCAGAAGATTATAGAAGAATCACCCTCACCAGTGCTGTCTGAGGCGGAGCGTCAAGCCATGGGCGCCGCCGCTGTACAAATCGCTCGTGCTATACGCTACGATAACGCAGGCACAGTGGAGTTCATACGGGTCGCTCCAGGTGAATTCTACTTTTTGGAGGTAAATACCCGTCTGCAAGTGGAGCATCCTGTCACCGAAGCTATCACTGGCTTAGACCTGGTAGAATGGCAAATCCGCATAGCCGCTGGAGAGCCATTCCCCTACCGTCAGGAAGATATATCTCGCACTGGTTACGCCGTAGAAGCTCGACTCTACGCAGAAGACCCTTCCGCCGATTTTCGTCCCGCTACTGGACGCATTTTGTACTGGCAAGTACCAGACCTGCCCTATTTACGGGTGGATAGTGGGATTGAGACAGGTAGCCTCATATCGCCTCTTTATGATCCGATGATAGCTAAAATCATCGTACATGCACCCACCCGCGAAATGGGGATTCAACGGCTAAGGTATGCCCTCGCACAAATAACCTGCATAGGACTGACTCATAACCAATCTTTTCTGCGGTCGTTATGTAGCGACCCGGAGTTTATCCGAGGAGAATACGATACGCGATTTTTAGAGCGCCGCCCTGATTTGCTCAAAGCCAATCATATTGAAGAAAATACCCTCATCGCATGGGCGGCTGGACTAACCGTATGGCGAGTAGTAAAGAGTACGGTGGAACGACCCTATCTCCCCACCCTACTACCTAACTGGCGCAATACACCTCAGCTTCCCCTACCATACGGATGGCGAATCGGAGAGAAGGTATTCACCGTAGAATGCCGAGCTATCAATCCACAACGGTTTGCTTGCAAAATATTAGGAAGTGAGGGGGAAGTATTCATGCTTTCACACACTCCTCAGCAAATGGTGTATGAATGGCAAGGACAGCGGCTGGTACTCAATATTTTCTCTGCGGACGATAAGGAAAGCTGGTACTGGATACATCAACCACTTGTAGGCGCTGTAGAGGCAAAGCTCCTACCGCGTTTCCCTGAAACAGTGGATGCGCAGCAGCCAGGTAGATATATTGCCCCCATGCCAGGACAAATCACAAAAGTCTACGTGCAGCCCGGCACCTATGTAGCTGCTGGACAGCCCCTTCTTGTATTTGTATCCATGAAGATGGAAAATGTCATACAAGCGACCGAAGCTGGTCGGGTGGAAGCCATCCTCGTAAAAGAGGGTGATACCGTAGAAGCCGGCACACAACTACTCCAAATACAACCAGACGAATGAAAGCCTTTTTTGAAGAGATTAGCCCTTTAGAGAAATTCCACTGGCAGTTTGTACTATGGGATAGGGCGGATGATACACTGATTCTCACACTAAATGCTCCCGAGCGCCGAAATGCTCTCAATCCCATCCTATTAAATGAGCTGGCTTATGCGCTAAGCTATGCCAGTGGAGAGCCATCCATACGCTTTGTGAGACTTCGCGGACGAGGAGAAGTATTCTGCTCTGGGGCGGATTTGCGAGCGCTCATAGAGGGAATACCTCAATCCTCAACTGTGCCCACAGCCAAAGTCCCCATCATCATAGACGATCTTTTGTCTGCCTTTGAGAAGCCTCTAATAGCCGAAGTAACCGGCGATGTCTTGGCTGGGGGAATGCTCTTACTTACTGGGGCAACTTTTGTCATCGCTCCAAAGCAAAGCCGGTTTTCTCTGCCCGAAGTCCGTCGAGGATTGTTTCCTTTCCAAGTTTTAAAGGCGCTCTCTGCGTATATGCCTCCCCGAATGGCTCTGGGATGGTGCCTTTTAGGCAAGACATATACGGCCGAGATGCTGCATACTTGGGGCATTATCACGCATCTGGTAGAGCGAAACGAAGACGTTGGGCCTGCTGGAGATGCCCTAATTGAAGAGCTACGGTTAGGAGCTCCGCTGGCTATACAGCGAGGGATTTATGCCTATCGCCACCTACACAAGCTCTCTCACGCCGATCTGAATGCTCTCCTCATGGAACTGGCAGGAACCGAAGATGCCCGAGAAGGAATTTTAGCATTTCGTGAGAAGCGCAAGCCGAACTGGAAAGGGCAATAAAAAGGCCTCTTGAGGGCAATGTAAATCGACATAGCATAGCCCTTGGTTACGCCTTCTCACATTGCCCTCAGGAGACCTTAGTAAGCGATTAGCTTGATTTAGTTCTTGACTTCTAACCGAATATTCACTTCATCACGAATGAGGTCATCCTGCTTACCCTTGTAGGCTATGCCCCAGTCCTGGCGATTGATATTGAAGTTAGCCGTGGCATGAAAGCCTTTAGACTGGTCGTAGTGGATTACGGCTGGAAACTTGATATTTTTCGTCTGCCCTCGCAAGGAGAGGTTGCCAGACAGAAGTATGGTATCTCCTGCTGCCTTCTCACACCCTGTAATCTCAAAGGTACCCTCTGGATACTGGCTCGTTAGGAAAAAGTCCTCGCTGCGTAGATGATTTTCCAGTTTAACCTTCAAATCGCCTTGCAAATCTGTAACCTGAAGGTTGGCAACATCAATGACGAACTTGCCCCCCGAAATGCAACCATCGGACCCTAGGCTCACCTCCCCTGACTTGATAGGAAAAACAATCTCATGTCGGCCAGTAACTTTCGTACCGATAGCAACTATTTTGCTTTTCTGAGGCGAGATGCTAATCGAAGTACCTGAGGCAGAAGGCACAGCTTGAGCTTCGGATGTTTCTGCTTTAGGCGCCTGCGGCGCTTGAGTACAGGCTGTCCATGCGATTACACTGAGGAAAGTGAGGAGTGTCAGGCGTTTCATATGTGGAAGCTAAACAAAATATGTCTGCATTATGGTTTTTTTAGCTTGTACCATGCACCTCGACGCGCAACAGCTCTCTGACCTTTTGAATTTTTTTTATGAGCTCAGCCTGAGACTCCGCTAAGATGATGATATGGCCGAGCTTGCGGAAAGGGCTACTGCGCTTTTTCCCGTATAGATGCACAGAAACTCCCTCAATCCTAAGGATGGCTGATAGCGTCGGAAAGCTCGGTGTCCCATGAAGGCCTGCGGGACCGAGAATATTGACGAGCCCACCGACAGTATGAAGACGCGTCTCTCCCAGAGGAAGCCCCAGAATAGCCCGCCAGTGCTGCTCAAATTGGCTCGTCCAGCAGGCCTTCGTAGTGATATGTCCAGTATTATGGGGACGGGGAGCGGCTTCATTCACTATCCATCGGCCATCTGTCGTGTAAAAGAACTCCACAGCCAAGAGGCCAGTGATTTGGAGCCGCTCAGCGATACCCGCTGCTATCTGCTGGGCCTCCTTAGCCGCAGAAGAGGGCAGGTCGGCAGGGACTCGAAGGTATTCTACGATGTGAGCTTCAGGATGAAAAACAGACTCCACAGGCGGAAATGTGCGTATTTCTCCTGTGCGAGAACGAGCCGCAATCACCGAAATCTCCTTGTCTATATGCACTTTCGCTTCCAGGAGGCTGGGAATCTTCCACAAGTCCTCCACACTCTTCGCCACTTGCACCCCTCTACCGTCGTACCCCCCTCGGAAAGCCTTTTGCACCAAGGGAAATGATAGGTTTATCGGCTCTCCTGGTGACCATACTTGAAACGGTGGACACGGAAAGCCATTTTGCGCATACCATGTTCGTTGCTTACCCTTATCCTGAAAGAGAGCGATAATATCGGGATGAGGGTGCACAGCGATACCTTTACGGTAAGCCTGCCAGAGGCCCTCTGTAGAAACATCTTCTAACTCTATGGTTATAAGATCTAACCCTTCGGCAAATCTCTCTATCATAGCGGCTTCTCGTACGGACCCTACTACGAAATCATGAGCGATGCCCGAACAGGGCGAGTCTGGCGCACTATCTAAAACTCTCAACCACAAATCCAAATCTATCCCTGCTTGAATCAGCATGCGTCCAAGCTGCCCTCCACCAACAATGCCGACTTTTCTCATAAGGCAAAAGTACTCCATCGGACAAGCAACCGCCGTCACAGCGGCCCTTTTTAGCTAATTTGGTGCCTAGTGTGGGCTACAGGCTTACGGGGCATCAGCGTTCTTCTGGTTCAAATAGGAATAGCAAGCTGGACGTGGGCCCAAAAGGTACATGTAGAGAATGCGGACGAGGTAGGCGGTACGCCTGAACGCCGAGTCCTTCGTGGCAATGTAGTCTTCCGCCAGGACACCCTTCTCTTGCATTGTCAAGAAGCTGTCATCACCAGTGACGGGAGCTTTACAGCGTCCGGTGGGGTTCAGACCTTTTTCGGAGGATCAGGTAAAATCTCGGCGGCTTCGCTTCGTTATGATCCCTCCCTACGGAGACTGACTTATGAAGGCGAGGTCCAAGGCGATTTTCCTCCAAGTCGGCTTAGAGCCTCTCGGCTCCATTATGACCGAAACTCCGAAGTAGCTTGGTACGACCAGGGAGGTATCCTGCAAGACACTACAGGCGAAATACATAGTCAATATGGGAGCTACGATACCCGTACAGACATAGCGACATTTTCTGGTCGGGTCCGAGTCTATAAAGGTACAGCTCAGGCCATAGCCGACACTCTCATATATGACAGCCGACACTACTATGCTACTTTTCCTGTGCCTGTAACCATTTATGATACACAGCGGAAAGATACTCTCGTAGCAAGCCAGATGGAATGGAATCGCCTCACCGGCGAAACTTTCGCCAAAGTCCGCACCATCTACCGAGACACCGCCCACATTATCTCAGCCATGGAAGGCTACTTCGCTCCTGACCAAGACTCTGCTGCGGCGTTTTGCGACATTCATTTCAAAGAACGGCGAGGACGGATTTATGCATGGGCTGATACGGCCATTTGGGTGAAAGATTCTCTCCACCTCCATACTAATGCTTCCGTGCTGCTCAGCGATCCAGAAACAACTTTCGTCCAGGCAGAACACCTATGGACCCAAGGGTATATCCTACATGCCGCCGGCCAGGTGGAGCTCTTCTATCTCACCCTTAAGGCGCGGAGCGACACGCTCAAATATGACACCCTTAATCACATCACTGAGCTCCATGGTCATGCATGGCTGGCAGACAGTGCAGCTCAGGTGTATGCAGACAAAATCTTTTTATATTTCAATGAAAAGAAAAAAATAGACTCAGCTTATGCCTCTGGCAGTGTCCATTTTGTGAGCATGGCGGACTCTTTTTTGGGTTTTTTTCATCAAATAGTATCTGACTTTGCGTACGCTAAGTGGGATACTACTGGAATACTGAGAGAAATATCATTCCTGGGGCGCGTACAAGCCGTGTATTACCAATCAGAAAATAAGGAATGGCGAGGCGTACATTACCTTCGAGCGGGCAAGTTGTACATCAGGCTGGACTCCCTCCAACAGCCATACTACATACGCTCAGAAGAGAAACCCCAGGGGGTCGTGTTTCCCACGAGAAGGGCCTTGGAAGCCCCGATATGGATAAAGGGAGTATATTGGATTCCAGAGGATAAGCAACCGAAAGTCCCTTTCTGTGAGAAGCCAGTGAGTAAATAACCCTTAGAAGCAGTCTCATACTTTCCACACAGAGAGGCGATGAAGCGCGTTATTCAGTCCTTTTACCCCTCTCCATGTCCTCCCCTCCCTTTCTCTCAAGGAAACTTCCACTCTACCGATAATTCAGGCATAACCGCTGATGTTTATGGTAATAAGCCTACAGGTTCTAACTTTTCTATCGTAAGTAAGTTGCTCGGTAAGGGAAAGTTCTGCTTTTCTCGCAATAGGTGCATCCAGTTTTGTGCCTCTACTAAGGTTGATGGATAATAATCTTGGATCCGCACCACATAGGCATAGGCCGGAAGCGTCTCCTTCAGCGAAAGGAAGCGTAACCGATAGGCTTTGGGGAGCTTAGATATAGTAGCTCTATAGCCCTCTTCGTCAAACGATAACTGGTCGTGTCGCTGAACATAGAGATAAGCTTCATCGTATACCAGCTTTCCCGTCAAAAAATACTTGATACGGAGACCTAAAGCTGTAATACGGCCAGCCGGGAGCCGGATATTCTGTATCCAGGGTAAAACGAGACTATCCCACCAGGGAGAGTTATAGCGCCACAAGCTATCCGTTGGGAGCTGTGGACGCTGTGCAAGAGGAATGACGATTTCTATGACTTTGAAGGGTGGGCGCCCCCGATGCCAAGTACGCGGTCCTTTCAGAAGAAGCATATGCTGACGAAACCAAGTGGAGGAAGGACGCTGAGAGATCCACTGAAGCGTATCTCCATTCCATGCGATACGCCAGTGCGTGACTTCTCCCTCATGACATAGAGACAGTATAACGGGCTGGCCAGTTTTTGTAAGAGGGCGTACACGGATGGGTAATCCGCTAAATTTTTCTCTGAGGTGGAGCCGTGCTAATGCTTTCCATGTACGAGGCCCCTCTTGCCATATGGAGTCCTGATGATACAGATCATATGGCACCCCACAGAGCTGAAGCCATAAAATAATAAGGTATATCACAAAGAGGAATTACCGAGTTTTCCGCTTTTTCTGTTGACGCTCCATAGCCCGACGCTCTCGACGCGAAAGGGGAACTTGTTCTGTATTTGCCGAAATGTCCCCCGAAGAAGTAGGTGTACTCATGCTCTCATAGGAAGAGGGGGAAGCAGTGGTACTACTGGTAAAGTAGTAATTCTCGGCTTGCCGAGCTCGCATGCGCGACAAGTCCCGCTGCTGTCGTCTCTGGTGAGCCGTTTGACGCTCTTCGTGTATTTCTAATCGGAAAAGTACGGAGAGCACTTGCTGATTGAGCCTATCCACCATATCTTGAAAGAGCTTGAATGCTTCGAATTTGTACACGAGGAGAGGGTCTTTCTGCTCATAGACTGCCGTCTGTACGCTGTGTCTGAGATCGTCCAGCTGACGCAAATGCTCCACCCATAGCCCATCTATTTGGCTCAAGGTGATTCCTTTTTCTACCTCTGTGAAGACACTGTGACCTTTTGTATGCAAAATTTCGGGAATAGATAAAACCACAGGAAAGCGCAAGTTGCCATCGGTGAAATCCACCTGAAGCCAGAGAGCCTCAGGATGCTGCTTGACCAGGGTCTGCGTGTGCTCGTAGACCAAGGCATTGATCCGTTCGCGTTTGCTTCGATAGAAGCTCTGGGCCTGCTCATGTAGGAGTCCTGCGACTCGTTCAACCTGAAATGGCTCTAAGTCAGCGGGGGTAATACTGGGCATGAAAGCCAAAGTTCTAATGCAGTCGTAGGCAATAGCTTCAGCATCTTCAGGTTTAGAATACCGGCTGACGATAGCAAATAGAAGGTCGTGGAGCATATTGGAAAGATCTATTTGAAGCCGGTCTCCAAATAAAGCGCTACGCCTGCGAGCGTATATGGCTTTGCGCTGGTGATTCATCACTTCATCATACTCCAGGAGCCGCTTGCGTATGCCGAAGTGATTTCTTTCAACTTGCATTTGCGCATTGGTGATAGTGCGTGTCACCATTTTGCCCTGGATGAACTCGTCCTCTTTGAACTTGAGGAGATCCATCCATTTGCTCATGCGTTCATAGTTGAAGAGACGCAGTAGGTCATCCTCAATGGAGGCATAAAACTGCGACGATCCTGGATCCCCTTGACGGCCAGCGCGACCACGAAGCTGATTATCTATGCGACGTGCCTGGTGATGCTCGGTGCCTATGACGGCTAAACCGCCGAGCTCAGCCACTCCTGGACCCAGTTTGATGTCCGTCCCCCGCCCAGCCATATTAGTAGCAATAGTGACAGCTCCTTTCAATCCAGCCTGAGCTACGATTTCAGCCTCACGCTCGTGGTGTTTGGCATTCAGCACATTGTGAGGGATACCTGCCATCTTGAGCATCCGGCTCAGCATTTCCGAAGTCTCCACCGATGTCGTACCTACCAGGACGGGGCGCCCCTCCGCGTGAAGTCGCCGTATTTCCTCTATGATGGCATTGTATTTCGCTCGCTGCGTACGGAAAAGTATTGTCTCGTAATCCTTGCGAATGCAAGGCTTATTGGTAGGAATCACTACCACATCCAGCTTGTAAATATCATAAAACTCCTTAGCCTCCGTCTCGGCGGTACCTGTCATGCCTGCGAGCTTATGATACATGCGGAAATAGTTCTGCAAAGTGATGGTAGCCCATGTCTGCGTCGCCCCCTCAATAATCACACCCTCCTTTGCTTCAATGGCTTGATGTAAGCCCTCTGAATAGCGCCGCCCCGGTAAGATCCGCCCTGTATGTTCATCTACGATTAGTACCTGCCCATTCATGACCACATAATCCACATCTCGCTCATATAGCACATAAGCTCGTAGAAGCTGCTGGAGAGCATGCAATTTTTCCGCTTTCTCCGCATATGAGCGGTACAATGCTTCCTTTTTCTGAGCTTTTTCCGCCGGAGAAAGCGCAGGATTTCCTTCTATCTCCGAGAGTAAGCTGGGCAAATCAGGCACCGTGAATAGACTCGGATCCTCTCCATATTGAGTGATTCGCTCTATGCCCTTATCCGTCAGCTCAACGGAATGATTTTTCTCATCCACTACAAAAAGAAGCTCTTCATCCACCTCTGGCATCCGTTTAGAGTTATCTTGGAGGTAAAAAGCCTCGGCCCTTTCTAAAATGGGCATTATGCCTGGCTCAGCGAGATATTTGAGAAAAGGACGATACTTCGGCGTAGTACGATGAATACGCAAGAGAAATTTCCCCCCTTCTTCTGGCTTAGCTTTTCCTTCTGAAATGAGCTTTTTTGCCTTGTGGAGAAACTCCTGACTTAGCCGTCGCTGTTCATTCACCAGCCGCTCTATGAGCGGCTTGAACTGCTGGTATAAGTGATGGTCACTGTACTGGACAGGCCCAGAAATAATCAAGGGCGTACGCGCTTCATCTATGAGAACAGAATCCACCTCATCTACAATGGCATAATGATGCTCCCGCTGAACGATTTGGTCGGGAGACGTAACCATGTTGTCTCGCAGGTAGTCAAAGCCAAACTCATTATTCGTTCCATAGGTAACATCGGCCTGATAAGCACGCTTACGCCCCTCTGAATGCGGTTCATAGTAGTCAATGCAGTCTACTCGCAGGCCGTGAAAGGCCAAAAGAGGACCGTTCCACTCAGCATCACGCTTAGCGAGATAATCGTTCACAGTGACGATATGCATGCCCAGCCCCGTCAGCCCATTGAGATAGGCTGGTAAAGTAGCTACAAGCGTCTTACCTTCACCAGTAGCCATTTCAGCGATTTTCCCCTCATGCAGTACGATTCCCCCCATAAGCTGCACATCATAATGCACCATATTCCACTCTAAGTCATGCCCACGCACTTTCCATACGTTTGACCAGATGGCCATTCCATCCTCAATCCGAATGTTGGTGTACTTCTGCGCCATCTCATAATCCCAATCGGTGGCTGGAACTACCAGTTGCTTATTATGAGTGAGGCGCCGAGCCGTTTCGCGAATGATGGCAAAAGCTTCCGGCAGAAGCTGCTTGAGAGTAGCTTCTAATACGCGGTTCCGCTCTTCTTTGAGCTCATCCAGCTGCTGAAATAGCTTGACTTGAGCTGGAATATCGCCCGCTTGAATAGCCGCCTGAATGGCAGATTCTGTCTCCTCCCGCCGCTTTTGAATCGGAGCTATGGCTTGCTGAATGCGGCTGCGCAGCAGGAAGGTTCGTTCCCTGAGCTGCTGGTCAGAGAGGTCGGAGAGAGAGGCATAGATGCGATTTATTTCCTCTACAATGGGGCGCAAGCGAGCGATATCTCGTTCGCGTTTACTTCCAAAGAGGCGCGTGAGCCACTGCCACATAAGGTAAGCAAAGGTAGATATTTTAGGGGGTGTAGCGGCGGCAGCCACTGGTGTGGCTGCCGCCGCCCAATCAACCCTCAATCCAGACCACCCCCCTTTACTCCACGAGCTTCATATATTTCGAACTAAGCTATCCGGGCTGCGACCCCTAACTTCCTCTGCTTTATCCCGTCGCATGAGCAAATACCCGCCTCAGCAAATCCGTAACCCTAAAACTTGCATCCCGCCGAATCCGCGTCTCATGCTGCCCCACCTTAAGAAAAAGCCCATATAAAGCTCGGTCGGTTACATACGCAGCTAAATCCCGATTCGTAATCGGATTAAGGGTGGTGGGTAGGTCGTTATAGGTATCTACGAGATATTCCCAAGCTTGCTGAGCACCGACGCTTTCCATAGCTTCCTGAATTTTGGGCTTATATCGGGCGTATAGGCTGTCATAAGTCTTCTCGCGCAGGTACCGCGTGGCCGCTACGCTGTCCCCTTTGAGAATAGCCACACCATCCTGAATGCTCAGCTCAGATATGGCATTCCAGAAAATGGGCTTAGCTTCATCCGCCGCCTCCTCTGCCGCCCGATTCATCTTGATGACCAAGTCCTGAATAAGCTGCTCACCATTAGGTAAAGCCTCTATAGCGGCTTTCAGCCGCCAAGCATCGCGAGGAAATACGATTCTAATCAGCTCATCCCCATAGTACCCATCTATTCGATTGAGATGGCGAACCGTCGTGTCTGTACTGACCCGCAGAGCCTCTTTGAGACCGGCAACCACTTCCTCCTCTGAGATGGTATCTTCCTGAGGAAGCTTTATCTTTTCGCAAGAAGACAACCACAGAACAGACAATAGTCCCGTAAAGACAGCTACCTTTTTCATATGCTATTCAGATAGGATTTCCACGGCTTCTAAAGAAGGGAAGTAGCGGCGCAACGGCTCTAATATGCCTAACTGTACGGTCGTAGCATTCAAATCACAAGTACGACAGCTCCCCAACAGACGCACACGTAAACGCTTCCCATCTGCACTGATACTAACTAATTCAATGTCCCCTCCATCTATGGCTAAATATTCCCGAATAGGGCCTAAGTAGTTCGCAATGTCTTCTAACCTCAGGTTCATGAGGCGGAAGCAAAGGCAAGTTTAGCAAGGGCCCGTACAGCTTGACTGGCAATGTGCATGAAAGAGTTGCTAATAATCGTACCTTCTTCTAAAGAAGGAGGTATGCCTACGTCGCTCTGGTGAGCGATTTGCTCTAAAAGCGGGATTTCACCCAGAAATGGCACATCGTATTTATCTGCCAGCATACGACCGCTACTTTCTCCAAAGATATAGAATTTCCTCTCAGGAAGCTCCGGGGTCCAGAAGTAAGCCATATTCTCGACGATCCCAACTATAGGCACCTGGACGAGAGGCATGCGGAACATATTCAAAGCCTTTTCAGCATCAGCTTGGGCTAACTTCTGAGGAGTAGTTACGATGATGGCGCCTTGAGGACGAAACTGCTGGGCAAGCGTGATTTGAATATCCCCCGTACCAGGAGGCATATCCACTATCAGATAATCCAACTCAGTCCAATCAGTCTCAGTAAGGAGCTGACGCAGCGTGTTAGAGGCCATTGGTCCTCGCCAGGGAGTAGCCTGTCCAGGCGGCACAAGAAATCCCAGCGACATTACCTCTATGCCGTACTTACGAATAGGAACGAGGTAAGGGCGACCATCCTTTTCCCGAACAGCTGGTTTGGCATGCTCTAAGCCTAAGAGTATCGGCACACTCGGCCCATAAATGTCAGCGTCTAATATCCCTACACGCCCTCCTAACTTAGCCAGGGCAATGGCTAAGTTGACCGCCACAGTAGATTTACCAACTCCACCCTTGCCAGAACCTACAAGAATGAGATTTTTTACTTGCGAGAGAAGCTCACGAGTGGCCGCCAAAGACTGTGAAGAGAAAGTCGTATGAACTTGCCAATCTGACCCTAATACCCGTTTGATGCTTTCCGTGATTTGCTCACTGAAATACCCTTTGAGGGGGCAGGCCGGTGTAGTGAGCTCTACAGTCAAGGAGACTTTCTTGTCCTCTTCATTCCACGCTAATCCCTTGACCATACCAGCATCTACGATGTTCTGGTGCAGGTCAGGATCGATTACCTGCCGCAAGGCTTCGTATAAGCGGCTCTCTGTAGAAGTCATGCTTCCAATAACAAAACTGGCTCGACGAGCCTTGAGACTCTATTCGTCGTCTTCGTCCTCTTGTTTCTTCTTATTCTTCTTGGGCTTGCCTGATTTGGTATCCGGAGAAGTGGGCTGGGCTTCCTGGGCCTTTCTATCCTTTTCTCGTTTGCTATCCACTGCTGGAGGCTGGGGCGTAGGCTGAGTGCCTGAGGGCTGAGCCTCGGCTGCTTCTTTGCGTTTCTTAGACTTTTTAGGTTTTGGCTCTTCGGCTGGGGCTACCGGAATCGGAGAAGAAGTACTTTCCTCAGACTTGGGCTTCACGTAGCCAAAGCCTAAGGAAAACCGCAAATACCCTCCACTCAGTTTAGGTGAATTCACGCCTTGAGGTTCAGGTCCTTCAGAGGCTTTCCATTTACCCTCTCCGAGGGCAAACACGCCGCCTAAATCAGCGCCCCAGATGAGGGTAAAGCCTTGACTACGCTTCCATCGACGCAGCCCCAGCCCCACTTCCGCCAGCCCGAGGGATGAGGAATACACGCGTTTATCCAGCGGACGCAGTTCTTGATTCCGCCCAAAATATATAGGCTCTGTGAAATAGTTAGTATAACGCAGCTCGTAGGTACCTACCTGATAGCCTAAGTAAGGGTAGAATAGCCACAGGTTTTTATTTAGGAGAGCTACTCCTACCTGCCCTCCGTAGTGCAGAGCGTACGGACGAGCCAAACCTCGCTCAGTCTCAGAGGCATCGTAGTGCTGAAGCTGAAGCGTTCCAGAGAGGAGAATCCGCTTCGCAAAAAGGATATCCAAGTTTGCCCCAGCCGTGGTACCCCAAGGAACCATCTTCAGGTCTTTTCCTAATGCATTGGGGGCTTTCAAATCATCCTCTAACTTGCCGAAAAATCCAAGCCCAACTCCGCTGTGCGCTCGTAGAAGGATACCCAGGCTTGTCGGTTCTTCTTGAGCATGCAATACCGCTACCCCCAGCAGAAGCGTAATAATAATCCGCATGAAGCAAAGGTAGGGGATTTTTGCTATTTTAGAAGGGATTTGAACTTTTCGCGAGCCTTTTGCACTTTCGGGGAGATGACATAATAACAGTAGGGCTGAGTAGGATTTTTAGCGAAATAATCCCAGTGATAGGTCTCAGCAGGATAAAAGTTTCGCAAAGGCTCTATGGCTGTCACTATGGGCGCCAGAAAAATCTTTTGTGCTTCTAACTGAGCTTTGACCTCTTCGGCTATTTTCCTCTGGGCTTCGTTATGATAGAAGATAACCGAACGGTATTGAGGTCCAATATCATCACCTTGACGATCTGGAGTGGTAGGATCATGAGTGAAGAAAAAGTACTCTACCAGTTGCCGATATGAAATCACCTCTGGACGAAATCGTACCCGCACCACCTCAGCATGCCCAGTTGTCTTGGTACAAACTTGTTCATAAGTCGGATTAGGCACATGACCGCCTGCATACCCTGGATATACCTCCTCTACGCCTTTGAGCAACTTGAAGAGAGCTTCGGTGCACCAGAAGCATCCACCCCCAAAAGTGGCTTCTTCTATTTGGGCATTCATACTGCTTAGCAAAGCTACAAGGAAGAACCGATGCATGTTTTATCTAAACAAAAGGGCGAGCGATAGTCTCTACCGCCCGCCCTGAAAGAAAATCCCATCAAACTTACTTATTACTCAAGAATCTTATAGGTAAGCATCAAGCCCAAAGTGTTCTGAACCGATCGCACATCCTGAGATAACGATGTCAGCATAGGATCATATCGCAGATATACCCCAAACTTAGAGAAAGACGCCCCAGCCAGGAGCACAGCTGCTATACCAGCTCGATTTATGCCGGTTGTACCACCACTAAAGTTGTTTTCAGTCCGTACCGTGGTTTCACGTCGATTTATCTCCGGTATTTCCTCTGTAGTCGTATATTTAGAGGTGGAAGTAAGCCAGAAGAAAGGCTGAAGTCCCGCTCCTATCTCAAATCGGATATTCTGAGCATCAATCGCATACCGTGCTGTCAGAGGGAGTTTAAGAAAAGTAGTATTATGAGACGATTTATAAGTGGTGTACCGCTCCCGAAGTGCCCCGTTTACAAATACCATGTCTTCCTCCCTCTCTTCTGTGGAATATCTGCCCCAGGAAAAGAGTATTTCGGCACCGAAACGAACATTGTCCGTCACCGAATAAACTAACACAGGGCCTCCAAATAATCCAAACCCATTTTGACTGATTGTAGTATTGGAGAATTTGGTTACATTTATGGTCATTTGGGGCCCTAAGCCGAGCTGCACCTCAAGCTGTGCTCGCATCATGCCAATGGCCAGGAAAGGCAGTAGCCACATCTGGCCTCGGATTTTATGATGGAAAGTACTCATAGCGGCGCAAAGGTATAGACTTTCCTTCACTTGTAAGCTGAAAATGATGGGTAGCTGGCTATCAATCCCCTGCTTTATATTCGCCAAGTGAGCTACCTCCTGGTAGTACTATGGCTCTGCTGCGGAAAAAATGACACAGAACAGTACCGAATGCCAACCATTAAGGAATCGCACTCTCTAAAAGATTCCCTGCCAGACACTCTGCGCCTACCTAAGCCGCGGCTAGCCGCCGCTCTGAGTGCGATTTTACCCGGCGCAGGTCAGATTTACAACCGCTCGTACTGGAAAGCCCCCATCGTGTGGGGAGCGCTGGGCCTGACGGGATACTTAGCATATCGCAATCATCAAGCGTATGTATTCTATCGACACGCCTATCAAGCAGCGCTCCAAGGCCAAGATCCTCTGCCCCCCCTCCGCCCTGAGAATATCCGCCTCCTCCGAGAAAGTTATAGACAGGATAGAGATATATTTATCCTCGCCTTCCTGATAGGGTATGGCCTGCAAATCGGAGAGGCCTTTGCTGATGCTCATTTGAAAGGATTCACGATTTATGCTGGAACTGCACCCAGCGGAATCTATTTAGCCCTCGTATGGTGAAGCAGCCAGTCACCCTACTGGCCGTAATTTCTCATCCCGTCTTCGTAGAAACTCTGTATATCAGCTACTGGAGCCATTGGAGCCTCGGCTGGATAGTGGCCAGCTTTTTGGTGTTAGTAGTCATGTCTGGGATTTTGTATGCGTGGATATTGAGAGACAAACGCGATATCGCCATCTTATTGGGCTCTGAACGGCGATTTATGCTTCTGTGGCATCTCTTGGCTATGACGATACTGTGGGGAGCGGTCAATGACCCCCTCCTGTATGTGTGGCTAAGCTTTTTTGTCTGGATGAGTGTAGGAGCCCTTCTGCTCCACTGGAGATGGGAATATTCCTTCCATACTTATGGCTGGGCTGGAATGAGCGGCTTCTATACAGGCTATCTAATCGACTACCCTTGGCATATGCTTTTCTTCACCATGGGAACCTTGGGGGTGGGATGGCTGCGCTACTATCAGAAGGCTCACACCTGGACAGAAATAGGACGCGGGGGACTGATGGGATGGCTAATCGCTTTGGGATACGTCGGGTTTCATAGGTGGACGGGATGAAGAAGGGCTCCACACCTTTTGATCAACGAACAAGCTCTCCGGCGTAATAGGTAACCGATGCTCAAAATTAGCTTGGCGATGCGTACATTCTTGAATTTCACAAAAACGGCAACAAATCGGCTCACACGGATCCATGTGCCAGAAAAATTCCACCTCCGTTCCCAGCTCCTGCCGAAGGAGCGTCTCTAAATGCTTCATAGACTCATGAGCCGCTTGTAAGCTCCAATACCATGGCAGCGTGACATGTCCATCTATGTGCAAAGCCTTTCCGTACCGCTGAATGCGCACATTGTGAACGTCTATCCATTCAGGGCGACGATGCTTTTGCACCGCTTGGGCCAGACGCCAGAGCAGTCGGGGGTCTTGATAATCTACTAAGGCTGCACTCGTCTCGCGCAAGACTCGAATAGCCCCGTATCCTATCAAGCCCACAATAAGAAGCCCTACAATCCGATCTATGATTTCAGGCAAGCCCAGGAAAAGCCCCGTAAAGTTCAGAACAACTACCAGCGACGTAGCTATATCGCCCATCAAATGGAGACTCTCAGCCCGCAAAATAGAAGAAGCGTAAATTCGACCTCCTTTCCATAATTTGAAGGCCAACAGGCCATTGAGCCCAATGGCTCCTCCTTGATAGAGGAGCACTTCCCAAAGCGTGTGAGGTCGTGCTTGAAGATAGCGCCCTGTGATTACTGAAAAAGCCAAAGTTCCTGCCGTCGCCACCACTATAAGAGCCTGAAATGCGGCAATGAGAGCGTCAACTTTACCGTGGCCATAGGGATGTTCAGGGTCTCGGGGTCGCTGGGCCCACCATATGCCATATAGTCCCAGTAGGGAAGTAAGCAAGTTGACCACACTTTCCCCAGCATCCGACAGCAAACCAGCTCCCCCCCCGATGAAGTAAGAGGCTCCCTTTAACAGGAGAACTGCAATAGCCCCGAGGAAACTCCAACGCAGTAAGCCCTCAGGACTGCTGAGCCAAATGGGCTTTGAGGCGGTCAATAACTGGAACGGGAGTAGGATTCACACCGTGCTGCTCCGCCAAGTAGACGGAAAAAATATCCACCGCATGAAGAAGCCACATAAGCTCAGCTAAGTAGGGACCCTGCGGAGCGCAGAGCCGAGCAAATGGAATTTGTCGCTCTTGGAGGAGCCCCTCCATGAAATCTAATCGTAGCCGATTGCGCGAGTGAGTATGATGCCCCTCTAATAGCCATACCGCCACCTTCTGTCCCAGCGGTGTGGGATATTCCCATCCGACGATTTCATTGTGATTCATTTCTGGAAGGGTATGGTGCCAAGCTAAATGTTTAGCGTTTTCTTGAATCTGCTGGCGAGCACGCAAAGCGATGGGTTCATACTCCGGAGGGGCATAAAGGGCAACTAGGTGATTCACCCAGCGTTCACTGAGCATTTTTAGAGCGGGGTCTTGAGAAGGGTTGGTATCGGCAAGAAGGGCGGCAAGGGCTTTCCCCTCTTCTCGCCAGGCAGGCGGTAGGAGCCCGGCTCCTTCCAGCAAGCAGAACTGGGCGATAATAGAAAAGGGAGCGGCAGCCCGCGGCGGCCGTCCTTCTGGGAGGGGGATGAAAGCTTTCAAGCGTCCACTCTCACCCCAAGTTCGTAGGGTACCTCCACTGGCTATGCCTACGACGGTGGCTCGGCGTTTCAGAGCTTCTTCTGTCGCTTCCAAGGTCTCCTCGGTGAGGCCAGAGTAAGAAGCGGCGATAACGAGCACTCCCTCTCCTACCCAGGCGGGAAGCCGATAGTCTCGAATGATTTCCCAGGGAATGCGCAAATAAGGGCGACTCCATGCCCGTACGACCTCTGCACCGAAAGCCGAGCCTCCCATTCCCAGTACCGCAATAGCTCTATAAGGCCCGCCTGCGATGCTAATCGGCGGACTTTCTATACCCACCTCCCAATCAATTGGTAAACTGCGCACCCACTCCCACATGCTCCTAAGGTAAGCTTTTCATGACAGGGGTTCAACCGATCGAAGCATATCAAGCAAGCGAAGGGGGTGATTGGGCGGATGGAAATGGTAGGCGTGTAATCCTACTCGCTGAGCTCCTTGTACATTGGTTAGGTTGTCATCTATGAAGAGGGTCTCCTCTGCTTTCCACCCCAGCTGGGAGAGCACATAAATATACGACTCAGGTTCAGGCTTTCGGTACTGAATGCGATTAGAGTAGAACATTCCAGTAAAGTACTTTGCCCATGGTTGTATCTCTGGCTCTACTCGGCTCAAGTGCAGCTCATTGGTATTACTCAGTAGGGCGATTTGAAATGTTTGACTAAGCGTGGACAAAACAGTTTCACTCTCTGGTAGAATACCGAGAAGCATGGCGTTCCATGCTGCAATTAGCTGCTCACGACTGAAAGCTGGAAATCGCTTCTGCCAGTGCGTCAGAAAGCCGTCCGTGGAAATCATCCCCTTCTCGTACTCGGCTAATACCGGATCCTCGAGAAGCGTGGGTAAAGCCTCACGCGCCAGCCCCAGAGCCAGGGCAGTACGCTCGTAGTCTACCCCATACAATACTCCGCCCAGGTCCAATAGTAGATTCCGTATCACACTTCTGACCGAAGAAAAAGCGAATAGGTTGGCCTCAATCGCAGGAAAGTTTATACTTCACTGGGAGTTCGTTTTTGTTGTCTTTCTTTCCACCACGCCCTTAGTATCGGTAGCACCGATAGGAAAATGATGCCCAGGGCTATGAGCTCAATATACTTTTTGAGCCATGGGAATAGACTCCCCAATCCATACCCCGTCAGCACAAGGGAAAGGACCCAGAAGACACCCCCGGAGATATTATACAGGATGAAAGTACGAGGGGGAAATTGAACAGCTCCTGCCAAGATAGGGGCAAAGGTGCGTACAATCGGCACAAATCGCCCGAGGATGATAGCACTTCCTCCCCAACGCTCATAAAAGGCCCGAGTCTGGTCTAAATATTTGCGCTTGAAGAAGCGGGAATCCTCCTTCTCAAATAGCCGCTGGCCCAAAAACCTTCCCGTCCAGTATCCTACTTGATCTCCTACGATAGCCGCAAGAATGAGCGAGAGCATCACCCATCCCACTGGAACTGGCAATATTTCCAGCGCGCAAAATAGCCCCACGGTAAATAGCAGCGAATCCCCAGGGAGGAAAAAACCTATCATTAGTCCAGTTTCCGCAAAGACTACCGCCGTAACCAAGCCAAGGCCCCCTATTTGAATAATCTTCTCAGGGTCAATGAGCTGACGAAACCAGTCTATCAGTTCCTGCACTAAGCAAAAGTACGACTTCCCAGGCACCGAGCCCCTCCAAAAAGGTCCCCGCAAGTGCATGAAAAGGTTATTCATACCTTAGCCTGAGATGAGATGGTGGCGCACTTTATGGGAGTCTGAATGGCAGGGTATTTTACTTGGGCATTGGGTCATAGCGATCGCCATTTTGGTGATAGGATTCTTTGTGGGGCGATTGATAGCTCGGGTATTCAGCCGCGTGCTGCACATCGCCCTGGGAAAGGTTCGAGACGACATTTCCCAGAAGGAGCTGCACGCCCTGATGCGTCCTGCATGGCTTTTTCCGCTTTTTCTGATTGTGCTGTATGGAGCGATTAGTACGGTGCAGTTCTTTCATTTACCCGAGTCCATCATCTCGTGGGTCAAACGAATCTTTGAAGCCCTGACTCTCCTGGCCATAGGCCTTCTGGGAAGCCGTCTGCTGGCCGTCGCTCAGACTATTTTAGCAGCCCAGTATCAAAGGGCTGGCGAAACATACAAGCTCCAGCTTGTACATCCCCTTTTCACAATAGCCCGTTTAGTTCTCTTCCTGCTAATAGGCTTTCTCATGCTGGAGCATACCCTCAAGCTGAATGTGGCCCCCTTCCTGACCACCCTCGGACTCGGCGGCGTAGCAGTCGCCTTAGCAGCCCAGGAAACCTTACAGCACTTTATCGGGGCCCTGGCAATCTTCGCAGATAAGCCTTTCCAGATTGGAGATATAGTCCGTTTAGACGCTAATACGGCCGGAACTGTGGAAAAAATCGGCCTTCGCTCTACGCAGATTCGCACCTTTGACAATCACTTGCTCATTATTCCTAACAAGCGCCTCGCCGAGAGCCCTTTAGAAAACATTACTCGCACTGGCGAGCGCAGAGTCCTTTTCCGAATCGGAATTCTGTACAGCACGCCCACCGAAGTCTTAGATAAGCTGATTGAAGACCTGAAGTCGTCTCTGAACGAACTGCCCTTCTTAGCGCGTCCAGCCGCTGTGTATCTAACAAACTTCTTAGATTCTGCTATGGAGATTACCGTCATCACCTTCGTACGAATGGACTACCACGAGCCCCCTGATACCACCCCGCTACCCATCTTTTACTTTCAGGATAAAATCGCTCACACCATATTGCACACCGTACGACGCTATGAGCCGCATACAAGCTTTGCCTTCCCCACCCGAGTTTTACATGTAGCTTCTATGCCACATACCTATGCTGCGCTTTCAGAAGCTCCAGGCGACGGGCAATGATTTTATCATTCCAGATAGGTCTCCTTACACTTTGACAGAAGACCAGCGCCGCTTATTATGTGATAGGCACTTTGGCGTAGGCGCCGATGGCCTCCTCTGGATAGAGCCTATACGCCTCATCCCCTCGCACCAAACGGGTATCCTACGCATGCATTATTGGAATGCCGATGGACGAGCGGGAAGCTTCTGCGGAAATGGCGCCCGTGCAGCCTTCTGGATCGCTTTTAGAGAATGGGGGATTTCGCAAGGAATTATTCTCGCCGCAGACGGCGCCCATGAAGCTTATATCGTCGACCCCCATCTCCCCCTTATTGCGGTTCAGCTTCACTTGTATCATCCGCCCTCTCAAATCGCTACAGACAAGTGGTTTGTACATACAGGGTCGCCGCACCTGCTGATCCGCCGTGCTTATGAGGAACTCCACACTCTACCTCTAAGCGATATTGCGCCCCCACTGCGATATGACAGCAGTTTAGATCCACAAGGCGTAAATGTCAGCTTTTTCGCCTGTGATAGCCAGGGAGAGTGGCACTTGCGAACCTACGAGCGCGGCGTAGAAGCCGAAACGCTAAGCTGTGGTACCGCTTGTGTCGCATTAGCAGCTATCCTTTCCGAGGAAAAAGTGCATATTCATACAAAGGGAGGGCAGCTCACCGTTCAGCGGACACCCGAAGCCTTCTGGCTGATAGGACCAGTAGGACTTTGCTTTCGCGGTGAATATGTAGGGCTGGAATAAGAGTTGAAGCTTACGGCTGCGGTATTATGGGAGAGAGGGCAGCCGCCTGCGGCGGCTGCCCTCCAATTCCCTCCCCCCTTCAAATGTACGCCTCACCTTCCACAGAACCGCTTCCAGTTGCGGCACTTGCTGCTCCCAAAGTAAGCCCGAGCTAACTGAGCCCGATAGTTTTTTCGTGGACCCCAGCTTAGCTCCACCCCTTGGACTGCCTGACTTTTTACCACTACTTCGGATGCTTCAACTTTTGCCAACATCACCCCTATGAGGGGTACCAGGGTCAAGGCTATCTTTCTCATACAAGGTTTATACGCAGCCCCCCCTGGGGAGGGTTGCAAGGGAGAGAGATATCTCGGTGGATTGAACTGCGCTCTATGGCGAGCGTCCAAGCTTCGTCGGGGAGGCGGGATTTGAACCCACGACCCCTAGTCCCCTAAACTAGTGCTCTACCGGGCTGAGCTACTCCCCGAAGCGGCAGCAAAGGTAAAAACAATCCGGCATTTACTCTGCCCACCTAAGAGCCCTTTGGACGGCGGCCCGCCATTTATGGAGCTTAGTAGTAGTCTGACGGGGCATCCAGCGATGCTGGATAGGTAGCTTTTCCACTGTCAGGCCAGCCATTCGTCCTGCCAGGGCCGCTACCCCCCAGGCGGTTATTTCTCCATGGATGGGACGCTCCACTGGCCGTCCTATCAGGTCAGCCTGGAGCTGCATGAGATGAGCATTTACACTGACGCCTCCATCTACATACAGGGTATCTATGCTTCCAAAAGCTTCCAGGGCATCTGCACTTTGATAGGCTATGGCTTCCAGAGCTGCAAGAAGGAGAGTCTGACGATCGGTCTCACGAGTAAGCCCTATGATGAGCCCCCGCGCATATGGATCCCAATACGGTGCGCCCAATCCTGTGAAAGCAGGCACAAAAAATACCTCTCCAGCCTGACCAGAGAGGCTATCCAGTTCGCGATAGTCGTGGAGCAAGCCTACCTGCTCCAGCCATTGAAGGGCCGCTGCAGCACTAAAAATAGCTGCCTCCCACGCATATACTACTGGCTCGCCTTCTATTTGCCAGGCAATCGTAGTCAGAATTCCTTCGGGAGCTGAGACGGCCGTAGAACCGATATTTTTGAGAATGAAGCAGCCAGTGCCGTAGGTATTTTTCGTCTCCCCAGGGCGAAACGCCCCATGACCATAGAGAGCCGCTTGCTGGTCCCCTAAAACGGCATATATCGGTATGGCACTACCCCATAGGCGCGTCTCTCCATAGAAGCTTCCACTGGGACGCACTTCGGGGAGTCGTATGTCAGGTAGGCCTATGCGTTCCTGTAAGGATTTCTCCCACTTCAGCGAATGAATGTCAAAAAGGAGCGTGCGGGAAGCGTTGGAGACGTCTGTCTGAGCTCGCCCTGTCAGCTTATACAAAAGCCAGGCATCTACCGTACCAAACTGGGCTTGGCGAGGGACGCCTCCTTCGGACAAAAGCCAGGCTATCTTGGTAGCAGAGAAGTAGGGATCAATTACCAGCCCAGTGCGCTCTCGAAAGTACGCCTCATGAACTTTGAGCTGCTCACAGAGAGGGGCAGTGCGCCGATCCTGCCAAACTATAGCTCGGGTGTAAGGTTTACCCGTCTCGGGGTTCCAGGCGATGGTAGTCTCCCTCTGATTAGTGATCCCTATCGCAGCGATATCGGAAGCGCTAACCCCAGCAGCCTTCAAAGCTTCAGAGATAGCATCATGTTGAGCTGCCCAAAGCTCTTCGGCATCCTGCTCGACCCAGCCCGGATGGGGATAGTATAAGGAAATACTGCGCCGTCCAAGCCCAAGTATTTCTCCTTGGGCAGAAAAAACTATGGCCCGGGCTGAACTGGTACCTTCATCAATCGCCAGCAAATATCGGCTCATACGACGGGGACTTTCTGCTCTATGAGATAACGGATGATCTTCTCGGGGGCGATCCCCTCCGCCTCGGCTTGGTAAGAAAGTACCATACGATGGCGCAGCACTGGCACCGCCACATATTGAACATCCTCCACATCAGGAGAATACTTACCCGAGAGAAGGGCATGAGCCTTAGCCGCTAGGAGTAAGAACTGCGCCGCGCGCGGTCCCACTCCCCAACTGACATTTTCTTTGATGAAAGGGTCCTTCGTATCCTGAGGGCGAGTACTGCGCGCCAAGTCTACGGCGTATCGCACCACATTATCGGCTACGGGCATTTGACGAATTAGCCTTTGGAGATGAATAATCTTCTCCGCTGATAAAACGGGTTCAATAGAAGGCTCCCAGATGGCAGTGGTACGCCTGACTATTTCTATCTCCTCTTCCCGTGAGGGATACCCTACCAAAATCGCAAACATGAACCGATCTAACTGCGCCTCTGGCAATGGATAGGTACCTTCTTGCTCTATGGGGTTTTGCGTAGCCAGCACGAAAAAGGGATCCGGGAGAGGATGGGTTTGACCAGCGATGGAAACGGATCGCTCCTGCATCGCTTCAAGGAGAGCCGATTGCGTCTTAGGAGAAGCGCGATTGATCTCATCGGCTAAAATAATGTGCGCAAAAATCGGGCCGGGCATGAACCGAAAATATCGCTGTCCCGACTCTGGATCTATTTGTAGGATTTCGGTTCCGAGAATGTCTGCAGGCATGAGGTCAGGCGTGAACTGAATACGGTGAAAGCTCAGTCCCATCGCTTGGGCGAGGCTGCTTACCATGAGAGTTTTAGCTACGCCCGGAGGACCGATCAGTAGTGCGTGTCCTCGCCCAAATAAGCAAAGTAGGAGGAAGTGTAGCGGCTCCTCCTGTCCGACAATCACAGTTGCCAAAGTCTGACGCAAGCGCTGGTAAAGGGCACGGAGCGCTTCGGCCTCCTTTTGAAGGGTATCTTTGTCCATGACACAAATATGCTTCGGAAAAGCGTTCCTTCGTATATGCGAATCGCCGCCATCGTAGCTACCCTCTGTATCACGACGGCCTTGCTTTTGGGATTTCTCCTACCACTACCAAAGGTGCCAGGATTAGGTTGGACCGACCGTAATATCTTTTTTCACGTGCCGATGTGGTTCTCTATGTATGTACTGATGGGGGTATCACTTTTTTGGAGTGCTTCCTACCTCCTCAAAGAGCGCTTTGAGTCCGACCTCAAAGCCCGAGAAGCAGCTAAGGCAGCCATATTTTTTGGCGTCTTAGGACTTCTGACTGGGATTTTGTGGTCTCGGGTCACTTGGGCCGAAGCACTACCAGATACGGACTTTCAAGCTTGGTGGGGATGGGATCCGAAGCAAACCTTTGCGCTGATTGCGCTCCTGATGTACAGTGCCTACTTTCTCCTCAGACGAAGCGTGCGAGAAGCTCGTCTCCGATCCCGATTAGCCGCCGCCTATAATGTGATTGCTACTATTCTCGTATTGCCTTTGACTTTCTTCCTGCCCCGCTACTTGGGCGGGCTACATCCTGGCGCAGAAGGCACACCTGCTTTCCGAACCGAAGATATAAGTCTCCTCCACCGAATAGTATTTTATATCGCTGCGGCAGGCTTTATTTCGTTAGGCATCTGGCTGTGGCAACTGCGGTTTCGAATAGCCCGCCTCATGGAGGAGTAGCTCTTCTAGGTTAATGAATGCTGTTTGACCGATCTGTAAAGAAGTAGGCTCTCAGGGCACTGCACCAGATACAGCCCTGAGAGCCGAAAATGTTCTTTGGATAAAGCTTAGGCCACTGAGATCTTATCCTCTAAATACACCGCCTGCACCGCCCGAATGATGGCAATACCCTCTTCTATGGGCCGCTGGAAAGCCTTACGACCCAAAATGAGCCCCATGCCTCCTGCTCGCTTGTTGATTACGGCGGTGCGTACGGCTTCGGCCAAGTCGGATTGGCCAGACGAGGCTCCACCAGAGTTGATAAGTCCCACGCGTCCCATATAGTTATTCACCACCTGATACCTGCACAAGTCTATAGGATGGTCTGTCGTAAGCTTCTCGTACACTTTGCTACTGGTTTTGCCAAACTTTAGCGCAGTATAGCCGCCATTATTTTCGGGCAGCTTCTGTTTGATAATATCGGCTTGGAGGGTCGCACCGAGGTGATTAGCTTGCCCAGTGAGGTCTGCCGCCAAATGGTAATCTTTATCAGCATTGAAGGCTTTATTGCGCAGATAAGTCCAGAGGATAGTGACCATGCCCAGCTCGTGAGCATAGGCAAAAGCTTCCGCGATTTCCTGAATCTGACGACTAGACTCTTCTGAGCCGAAGTAAATAGTGGCCCCGATGGCTACCGCTCCCATGTCCCAGGCCTGCTTGACGGTTCCGAAAAGGATTTGATCGTATTTATTAGGGTAAGTCAGGAGTTCATTATGGTTGATTTTGACGATGAAGGGTATCTTGTGCGCATATTTCCGAGCGACGCTTCCAAGTACCCCAAAGGTAGAAGCGACGGCGTTGCAACCTGCCTCTAAGGCCAAACGCACGATGTTTTCAGGGTCAAAATACATAGGATTAGGCGCAAAGGAAGCCCCAGCCGAATGTTCTACCCCTTGATCTACTGGAAGGATAGAGAGATACCCTGTCCCAGCAAGTGCTCCGTGTGAAAACAAAGTCTGCATACTCCGAAGCACCTGCGGCGAACGGTCACTATGGGCCCAAACTCGATCCACAAAGTCAGGGCCCGGCAAATGGAGCTGCTCCTTGGGGATGGTCTGGCAAGTATGATTTAGTAAGCTTTCCGCTTCATCCCCTAACAAAGCTACAATGTCATCGAATGATTTCACCGAACGAATAGCTGATACCGTAGCCATAGGCCTATTAGTTTGAAAAGGTTTCCTTGACAGTGAAGGCTTCTCGGAGCCGTTCTACTTGGTCTAACTTTTCCCACGGGAAGGTTTGGGCTTGACATTTCTGATGGATGTAATGCTCTTGCGGCCCATCTGGCGTCTGCTCCACTCGGAGGGTGATTTGCTCGTAGGAGATGAGCTGAGGCTGGCGCCCAAGATGGCCGTAGGCAGCTGTCGGACGATAAATAGGGGCCTGTAAGCCCAGCTGCTCAATAATTGCTGCGGGACGGAAATCAAAAATCTCAACAAGCCGCTGGGCGATTTCTCCATCACTAAGCGGCACCCGAGCCGTGCCGTAGGTATTTACGTACACGGCTACAGGGCGAGCTATACCTATCGCATACGCGAGCTGAATCAGTACCTCATCGGCGATTCCTGCGGCAACGAGATTTTTAGCTACATAGCGCGCCATGTAGGCTGCGCTCCTGTCCACCTTAGTAGGGTCCTTTCCAGAGAAAGCTCCACCTCCGTGAGGCGCTCGTCCGCCATATGTATCTACGATGATTTTCCGGCCAGTAAGGCCAGTATCCGCATGGGGCCCCCCTAATACAAATCGACCCGTGGGATTGACGAAAAGCCGAGTGTTTTCATCTATCATCTCCGCTGGTAGGACTCGCGGCAGGAGGATAGTCCGAATATCCTCCTCTATCTTTTTGTGCATCGTGCGCCAATCGGAAGCAAACTCCTCATGCTGGGTGGAGAGCACAATCGTGTGGATACGCAATGGACGACCGTCGTCAGCATATTCGATGGTTACCTGACACTTCGCATCAGGACGGAGATAGGGCATGAGGTGAGACTCGTGCTTACGAATGTGGGCCAGCTCCCGTAAAAGCCTATGCGCATAGGCAATCGGCATAGGCATATACTCTTCAGTTTCCCGGCAAGCATATCCAAACATCATCCCCTGATCTCCAGCGCCTAAATCAGGGTCTAATCCCTGGCCACGATTGACCCCGAGGGCAATGTCAGGCGACTGCCGATGAATCGTCACAATCACCCCACAGCTATCGGCATCAAAGCGAAGCTCAGAGCGATTGTAACCTATTTCTCGGATAGTTTGACGGGCTATTTCCTCGTAGTCTACTCGGGCCGTCGTCGTAATCTCCCCTGCTAAGACGACTAAGCCCGTGGTCACAAGCGTTTCGCATGCTACCCGCCCATAGGGGTCCTGTGCTAATACAGCATCCAAAATAGCATCGGAGATTTGATCCGCCACTTTATCTGGGTGGCCCTCCGACACGGACTCAGAAGTGAAGAGGTAGGACACGAGGGCAAATATGCACAAAGCCGAGCATTTTTGAAGCATGCGAGCCTTAGTTATCGGATCTCAAGGGCGCATAGAGGCCCTAATGCGAGGCATCGGGCAGCGATGGCAGCCTGACTTCTGGATATATCCAGGACGCGTGGCCCCAGGTTGGAACTACTATGAAGTGATCGTGGACTTGGAAGCAGATGAACGCCCCTCTCCTGCATTTTCCGTGGCATCCCAAGCGCTCTGGGTCCTCTCAGCAGTCAAAAAGCCTCTGCGACGACTTCTGCCAAGTAGCTCTTGGGCTCAGCGCTGCGTAGGCGTCAATCTTCTGCCAGTATTTTGCGAGCGGCAGCTAATAGAGGCTACTGCTCTTTCCGAAGAGGCTTGGAACCTTTTCCAGAGCTGGGAACCTCAAACCTGCCGAGTACCAGACGACGTGGGTATGGTCAGTGCTCGGCTCCTTGCCCTCATCATAAATGAGGCCCTTCTCCTACAAAGTGAGGCTGCTCTCTCCTTAGAAACGATCGACCTGGCCGTCAAACTCGGACTCAACTACCCTCGTACTATTACCGAGTGGGGTCAAGCCATCGGCTGGCATCATATTCTCCAACTCATGGAGGCTTTACAAGCTGAGTATGGGGCAGATGTCTACCCTATTGCCCCTTCCCTGCGCACTTTTGCTACTCAAACCTCTTCTTTTTCCAGCCTATGAGAATCCTCATCTTAGGGGCGGGTACGATGGGAAGGGGTATCGCCGAAGTCTTCGCCGCCCATGACATCGCTGTTAGTTTATACGATCCTGACCCCCTTGCACTTCAACGGATAGAATCTCTAATAGAGAAATATACGGCGCGAGTTTCCTTTATCAGGGAGTTATCCGCTGACCTTTCTTATGAGATTGTGATAGAAGCGATTCCCGAAGACCTGGCTCTCAAGCAGAAAGTGCTGGGAGAGGTTTCTCGTCGAATGCTCCCAGACTCTCTCCTTACTACCAACACCTCTGCTCTCTCAGTACATCTACTGGCGCAAGCTGTGGAAGTTAAGAGCCGCTTTTTGGGGTGGCACTTCTTCAATCCGGCTCCACGCATGCCGCTGGTAGAGGTGATTCCGACAGCTTTTACCGCCGAAGCGGTGATAGAGCGTAGCCTACACTTGCTCCGAAAAGTAGGCAAGGTGCCTGTGGTAGCCCCCGATTTACCAGGATTTATTGTGAATCGCATAGCTCGTCCATACTATGTAGAAGCCCTACGCTTGGCTGAACGCGGCGAGGTTTCGCCCGAAGTGGTCGACCAACTGATGGAAGGATTAGGCTTTCGGATGGGCCCTTTTCGCCTCATGGATCTGATTGGGATAGACGTCAATCATGCCGTCACCCAGCGGGTGTGGGAAGGGTTATTTTATCCAGCGCGCTTTCGTCCCTCCTGGCTACAAGCTCAGAAAGTCGCCGCTGGGCAAACGGGACGAAAAGTAGGGCGCGGTTTTTATGAGTATGATCAAAAACGCTCCTAATACGCGGCCCCCCCAAACTCTCACGCTATGAATAGGGAGAAAGCTCCGTCAAACCTTGGAGGCACCTGCTAAACGGCCTATTTCCCGAGTAAAATCTTTCCACGGCGCTTGAGTCACGGGCGGAACTGCATACCACTCCTCCAACTGCCACGCCCATAGCGCGATGCTGCGCGGATCTGGTGCAGGCGGGGGATAGCCATATTTCACATCGCCAATAATCGGGCTTCCCAAGATGGCAAGCTGCGCTCGTATTTGATGAAAGCGGCCCGTCTGCGGCTCTATCATGACCAGAGAACGCTCGTCTCGCACAGCTACCGTGTGATAGCGCAGAGAAGCGGGCTGAGCGCCGGGTACCGCTCGATAGAAGATGTGGGCTCGATGCCGACGCGCATCTTTCTTAATGAAATGATGCAGCTCGCCAAAGGGGGGATACACCGAAGGCTGAGTAATAGCCAGGTAGCGCTTGTGGACTTTGCCTTGACGAAATCGCGCACTCCATTGAGCAGCAGAGGATTTTGTCTTAGCCAGGAGCACTATGCCCCCTACTGGACGGTCTATCCGATGGACTAAGTAAAAAGTCCCTTCGTACGCCTGCCGAGCCCAGCTCAAGAGGTCCAAGTCACCCGTCTCATCAGCTTGCGTGGGCATCCCGGCAGGCTTGCAAAGGATAATCTCACGAGGAGTCTCTGCTATGACCTGCGGCTCACCCACCCCTCTGAATCTTTTCTCTCAGACGCAAAATCCCATCTATCAGCGCCTCAGGGCGAGGCGGACATCCAGGCACGTAGATATCTACGGGTATGATTTTATCGACCCCCTTCACGACATGATAGCCGTACTGCCAATATGGCCCCCCTGCCGTCGCACACGAGCCCATGGAAATGACGTACTTCGGTTCTGGCATTTGGTCATATAAGCGTTTGATGCGTTCAGCCATTTTCGCTGTGACGGTACCGGAGATGATCATGAGGTCAGCTTGGCGCGGTGTAGCTCGCGGAAAAATCCCATATCGCTCCAAATCAAAGTGGCTGGCAAAAGTTCCCATCATCTCAATCGCACAGCACGCCAAGCCAAATGTTAGAGGCCAAATGGAACGGCTCTCTGCCCACCGCAGGGCCTCTTCCAATCGCCACAGCACGACTCCTCCACTTCCATCTTTCATACCTATGCCTAACAAATCTACGACACCCCTCCAAGAAAGCGGCTGGCGGCTTTCAATGACAAGGATAGCCCTCAGAAGTAGCCCTTGTACCAGTAGTACAGGGTTTTAGCGTACTCCTCAAAGACAGTGAGCATCCCTATCTCTGAATACCACCACCGCTCTGGATGATAATGGAGCGGCTTAGCTACGGAGATACTCCATTCAATTCCTGCGTTTGACAGCCACCGTTTAGCCAAACGCTCTATGCGCCCTCCATGAAAAGGGGAGGATACTATCACGATGCGCCTCCATTGGCGCTGGACGCATAAGGTTCGGATATGAAGGACCTCTTCCAGGGTACTGGTACCGACGCATTCTGTCAGAATAGCGGTATCGGGCACGCACAAGCGACGCAAAGCTGATTGAGTAAATGCGCACTCCTGAGCAGGTTGAATCCCAATAGCCAAAAGGTCATCATTGTAGGCCCCTCCTAAAGCGACGACTATTGTTGGATGCTCACGATACAGCTCAGCTGCGCGTAGGCTGCGCTCGTAAGGCCGGCCGCTCAGCACGAAGATGGCGTCCCAAGGCGGCGGTAAGGGAGCCCCCTGAGCTTGTAACCTCGCCCCTATTCCCTCTAAAATCGGTCTGCGCCAAATAAAGCCCCCTACGCCCAATAGAACGACCAGGAAAACAAAGATGAGCCAGAAATATCGCCCTTTCATAAGGCAGCGCTTGCGCGACTTCCAGCCGTGACTATGGCAAAATCGTAGCGTAGAGGATCATCAGGAGCGATTTGCCTGAAGATTTCGGTCAAGCGACGCACATCGCGCCAGCTTGGTGAAGTAGCAATGCATATTCCTTGCCGTAGCGCCCACGCACGCACATGTACATCTATGGGGGTAAAAAGGCAAGCTGGGGAAAAGCCATCCCAAGGACCGGGGTCTATACAGTCGCGCCGTATCATCCAGCGCAGCCAGAGAAGGATGCGTTTAGAAGCACTTCCCCGTCTGAGATCTCCTACATATCGCCTGAGGGGGGGAAGCCCTATGGTGCGTTGAAACTCTGCAATAGCTTCTTCCCAGTTCCATCGCCGCTTCCAGAAAAATCCCGCCAAGTTACCCTCTCTTTGATAGAGCATTTTTAGCCTCTCCCATAAAGTCTGCATGTCAGTGGGAGTCCAGGTACGATGACGCCAGTTCACTTGCAGGAAATAGCCTTCTCGAAGGGCCGCTGACGGCGAGTCTCCGAGCTCTGAGAGGAGGGTTCTGACTTTTCTCAGAGCCACCTCTCGGCGCCCCCAAGCAAAAAGCGCCGCCCACAAACCTGCAATCTCTTGATCCTCTGACCGCTCATAGGCCCATATCACTTCCACTGGGTCTTCTGCCCGATAGGAAGGATGATGATAGCGCTCGTAGAGACGATCCAGCTCTGCTTTTAGCTCTGAAAGCGCGAGATAACCCACTGCTCAAATTCCCGCATGATTTGCTCATCTACTTTATCACTGCGCCAAGCCTGAATGAGATTTTGTGCTTCCTCAATAGATGAAACATCATTTAGTTGATCTATAGCCTGACGAAACGCAACGGGATCGCCGTCAAATATGCGCTGAATATACACGAACTGCTTGTGAATAGGAATAGAGTCTATCTCAAAACGACGAAATGTCTCTACTCGACGAGTCGGAGCTTGGAATCGCTCCATTAGAATACGACGAGGCTCATAGTCTATCGCTGAAAGAAGCGGATTACGCGCCCGTCCAGGAGATTCTTTACTAATCCCCTCCGCTGGGGCGGTACCAAAAAGATTTTTCATTAGTACCTCTGTACTGTCTTGTCCTTCAGTAAAAACAGAACCTATTAGGTCTTCGCCAGACTCCCGTAGTTCATTCCACCGCTTCTGAATCAGCTCTATGGGCTGCCGACACATCTTTTCTAAATGGTATCGCTGATAAGATTCTACCTTTTCTTGGGCTTCCTCCTCATAAGCAGAAAGAATTCTTGAAAACTTCTCTATCCATATAGACTTATCTATGACGGATAGGCCATTACGCTCTGCATACGACAACAGAGCTGCTGGTATAAAGTCAAAATAAACTATATACCGGCTGTAAAAGCCAAACTCCCTAATAGTCAGAGCAGAACGCTGACTGAAGTAAAACTGTGTCAACATTTCTTCAGGCGCAGTAAGGAGACGCAAGCTGTGAAAGATAGCTGTGTGTAACAGAGATGAGAGATGAATATAGTTAATCGCTATTTTAGACTGCGCATTAGTGAAAAAATCGGCTAAAAAGGATAATAGCTCATCATCCTGCCAATCCCAAAAGCCTGTATCATGAATAGCATTCAATACCCTGTTCTCTACTTGAAACAAAATGAATTGAATCACTTGCTCTGAGGGGAGATTTTCTCTCAGGTGCGTAAGCGTCCATGAGGGAAAAGCTTTCCCCGTCAACCAAGATCGCTGTAGTTCCTTAGCGTAGGTTTCTAAGACAGATGTGGAAGGGGGATTCAACATACTTCTACTCCAAAGATACAATGAAGAAGTTATACTTGTACCCATGTGGGTACGGATTTTGATAGGGGTGGTGAGTATAGGCTGGGCACAAGATACGCTGGAGATTGATAGGCGAAGGTATCTTAGTTCATATGACTTGGCTCGTAAACGAGAAAGGTGGGTCATACTTGGCTATCCTGTCGCTGGATATGATGCTCTGAGAGGTATAGGGGCTGGAATAGTGACTTCTATTGCATACAATGGGCGACGCTCTGATCCTACATTTGCCTACGCCCCTTATCGGTATTATCTCTTTGCACAGGTTGGCGGATTTGTAAAAGGCAGCCGTTACGCGAGGCTATTTTACGACATGCCGTGGATAACCTATCGACCATATCGCCTGACTCTACGACTCTCTTATCGGGAAGAGGATCAGGGACAGTTCTGGGGCATCGGCGAAGCAACCTTCAAGCGGGTATTTTCAGAACACTCACTGGCAGCATATGAAGCAAGGTTAAGCCAAACTTCAAGGGATAGCTTGGGGGTATGGGAAACTTCATTGTCTCAGCATTACTTCTACATAAGGCAGTGGCAAGGTTGGCTCATGGGGGAGAGAATCCTCTATCGGGGACTGGTACGGCTAATCGGTGGACTACGGTGGACGAGTGAATGGCTCACCTCCCTTAGCGGCCGCACTTACTCTTTGCTTACCCCCACAGGAGAAAAAGTGTCAGCTATCCAGCGCCCTACCTTGATAGATAGCGCCGTCCAAGGATGGTATCCAACTATCAGTGGAGCCAATATCATCTTGAATCGCTGGCAACATCGATGGATGGCTGGCGTAGCAGTGGTATGGGATACGCGAGATTTTGAAATAAATCCTAATCGCGGCTGGCTTATAGAGTTCAATCATGAAAGTCAAATCCCTACTTTCTCCACTCATAAAAGCACTCTCAGCTTGCGAAACTATCATTTATGGTACCAAGGCTCGTCAGAAATGATACAGATCACAGGCGCTCTTCACTTACTATTTACAGCCACTTACGGAAGAGCCTTGCCCCTTACGGAGCTTCAGGTTCATACGCGGTGGGCTGACGGCCGTCTGCCCAACTTACTAAGTGGCCCTTCCACTCTCCGAGCCTTTCGGGAAAATCGCTTCCTCACTCCTTATGCTTACCTCTTTCAGTACGAGTTGCGCACCCGCCTTAGTGAGTTTCGGATATGGAAGCAGCATTTCACAGGCGGACCAGTGATTTTCACAGACATAGCTGCTGGCCGAGACAAGTTGGGGAGCCCCTCTGTGAGGGCCTCGGCAATAGGAGTTGGGAGCGGCGTTCGCCTGCTGTGGAATCTAAATACCGTTTTACGCGCCGATGCAGCGTACGGACGTGAAGGCTGGCAGCTTCATTTCACAACGACCCACCCTTTCTAAGATAGGCTCCTACTTTTGCACATGCGCTGGTGGCTGCGCACGCTTTTAGTCCTCATAGGAAGCCTTTTCATCTTCCTCAGTCTCATTCTGGGCACTGATCTATTAGTTGTGCAGTACCGAGCACCAACGCCTGCTTGGCGTTACACCGCCAGCTATGCGACCCCCGCAGCGCCTAAGGACACCTTGACTATCATGACCTGGAATATCAAGTTCGGAGGGGCTCGGATAGACTTTTTCTTTGACTGCTACGGGGATAGGGTCTGGATGACCTCAGCCGAGGTACAGGCTAATCTCGCTGGGCTCCTACGCAAGATTCGCCAGGTACAGCCCGATATTTTGCTCATTCAAGAGCTGGACATAGACTCCAAACGTTCCGCCTACATAGACATGCTCAAATACATTGCCGACAGTAGCGGTCTACCATATGCAGCATACGCCAGTCAATGGCACGTCAAATACCTACCGAGCCGAGGGCTTGGGCGCATTAACTCTGGTAATGCTATTTTCTCTCGCTGGCCGATAGATACCGCTTATCGTATCCCTCTCCCCCTTGTTCAAGCGTACCCTTGGTGGTATCGGCTATTTTATCTCAGACGCAACCTCCTGGTGGCCCATATTCCCTTACCTAACTGCCCCAACTTCTGGGTTGTGAATACTCACTTAGAAGCATATGTACCAGAACCAGATAGCACGCGCTATATTCAGATCCAGCACTTTACTAAGCTGCTGGATAGCCTCACTCAGGCGGGTGCCATATGGGTCGCAGGAGGCGATCTCAATACTGTACCTCCTGGCACGAAAAAGTTGAAGGACTTTGATGATAATGCCTGCAAGACGAAAGACCCCACCTTCGTAGCGGATGATTACACACGTGAGGTCAATTGGCTACTGCCACTATATCAGCGTTATCGGGAAGTTATTCCTTTGGAGGTATACCAAGCTCGAGAGGCAGATTTTTATTCTCACACGGTGAATGGACGCGGGTGGTGGAATCGGCGCTTAGACTATCTCTTTACAAATGCTCGATGGGTAGACGGACTCGTCCATCAGGACAGTACCAAAGGAGGGATGGAAACCTTTCCGCTCTCTGATCATGCTCCCGTGACTGGTAGGCTAATCCTGCCCCCTCAATAGCGCTACTCTCTCCCGCGCTCTATCCAGCCGCCAACAATAATATCTCCATTCTCATAAGCCACGGCAGCTTGGCCTGGGGTGATAGCTCTGACTCCTTCATCAAATACAACCTTGATACGGCCCCCCTCCGCCGTATACAATCGAGCCGAATGCCCAGGATCCATGTGTCTGATTTTGACCTCTACGGGATAGCCTTCGGCTGGGAGGGCGGGGTACTTTTGCCACACTACATCACGCATGTACAAGGTTCGCTGGTGGAGGTATTCCTCAGGACCGATAACAATGGTATTCGTCTCAGGCTGGATATCTATGACGTAGTGCGGGGTGCCCAGCGCTGGTAACCTTTTGCGTTGGCCGATGGTATAAAAAGGATAGCCCTCATGGGTACCGACAATCCGCCCATCTACATGACGAATAGGTCCCTGGCGAAGCGATTGCATTACATCAGGAACTTTCTTTGAGAGAAAAGCGCGATAGTCCCCTTCTGGAATAAAGCATATTTCATATGAATCCTTCTTCTCAGCCACTCGGCTCAGTCCCCAGGCAGCTGCCAGGGAACGAACTTCTGACTTGTACTTTTCTCCCAAAGGAAAGAGGGTCTGAGCCAGCACCGATTGGGAAAGCCCCCACAATACGTAAGATTGGTCCTTAGTCAAATCAACCGCCCGGCGAACGAAATATCGACCCCCTTCATAGCCAATCCGCGCATAATGGCCAGTGGCAATATAGTCGCAGTGGAGCTGCTTGCCCCGTCGTAGGAGGGCTTCCCATTTGATGTAGGTATTGCAGAGAATGCAGGGATTTGGGGTGCGACCAGCCAGATACTCTGACACAAAATGGTCTATGACCGCCTGCCCAAACTCCTCCCGCAGGTCTAATACATAATGCGGAAATCCGTACATCACTCCTACGCTGCGTGCGTCGTTTATGTCATCCAAGTTGCAGCAGCCTGTATTTTTCCGTTTGGGCAGGTCAGCGCTCTCGTAGCTCCAAGTTTTCATTGTGATACCAATGACTTCATACCCCTCCTTCTGCAAGAGGACAGCCGTCACGCTACTATCTACCCCGCCACTCATGGCTACGAGCACCCGCATGCGAAAAGAAACAAAATAAAGCTCTTGCCGCTCATGCTATGCTTTTTTCCACTGGTGATAAAAATCATGCCACTGAGTCGACTTCGCGTC
Source organism: Bacteroidia bacterium (assembly GCA_039630325.1). Taxonomy (GTDB): domain Bacteria; phylum Bacteroidota; class Bacteroidia; order SpSt-205; family SpSt-205; genus SpSt-205. Next base: position 27,307 of record JBCNVG010000014.1, on the reverse strand, counting down.
GCTGAGTCTGAAAATAGCCGAATCTTTGAAAGCAAGAGTAGCCGCCCACACGAAGCAAGCCCAGGCGGTTGAGCTCCCTTCGGGTTGAGCTCCCGCCTGTTTTGTTTTATACAGGGGGTTTGAAAAGTTCAAAGGCTTCACCGCAGGCATGACAGCGAAATATGGCGCGGCATGCTGTAGGCCCAAATGGAGAAACCAAGCTCACCACTGCCGATCCACAGCGTGGGCAACTGACGTCAGAGAGCATCTCCGTAGGGTCTGAGGAAAGCTTGTTAGGAATAGCGAAGCCGGCGCGACGAAGCGCAGCCCATCCAGCGGGGGTCATATTTTCTACTTTCCAAGGTCGATCGTATCGAACTTCTACGCAAGCTTCTATTCCTTTGTCTTTGAGAAGGGTCTCTATCTGCGATTGCAAAAGCTTAATAGCTGGACACCCAGCAAAAGTAGGTATCAGCTCTACCACGACCTGATTGTCAGTGATCTTTATCTCCCCTATCATTCCCATGTCCACTACGGAAACATGGGGTATTTCGGGGTCTGGAACTCCTTTGAGCCATTCTCGGATAGTCTCTGCGGATATAGAGAAGCTCATATAGACTCAGCAAAAGACGCCGCCCATATACGAATAGCGTCTCTCACCTGGCGAAAGGTTTCTATATCGCCGCGGGACGGATCAGGAAAACTTACGTGAATGTGGGATTTAGCGGGCACGTACGGACAAGTTTCTTTGGCATGATCGCAGACAGTGATGACATAATCCCACTGCTGTCCGAGATATTTTTGAATAGAGTCAGAGGAGTGGGTAGAAAGGTCATATCCTACCTCCTGCATGACAGCTTGCGCCAGCGGATGAATGCCAGTCGGGTTAGTGCCAGCGCTGTGGACTTCAGCACGCTCTCCCAGAAACCGACGCAGATAAGCCTCAGCGATTTGACTTCGAGCGCTATTATGCGTACACACGACTAAGATTCGCTTAGTTACCATTCCGCCTCTGGATCAGAAGAGGAAACCTCCGTCATTTCAGCATAAAGATCATCAAAGTAGGGGCTACGAAGCCCGTGTCGTGCCCCTTTCATGGGCAGAAGGAGTTCTTCGGAGGGGGTGGTCAGATGAATGCCAATATCTTCTAAAAGCGGGAGAACCTTATCCAGCCAACGCTGACGCAGCTCAGAAGAGGGAGGAATCCATCCCAGCTCCACCATGGCTGATTCATTGGGGAGCTCTTCAAATAGCATCCAGGCATAAGGAAAAAGTTGCTCGGCTGCTGCACGCAGGCGCAGATGAGCCTCTTCGGTGGAATGTCCAAGCCGTCGAATCCACGTGTGCGCATGTAGCCAGTGATATTTCTCTTCTCTCAGTAGACGCTCGGCCAAGCCAGCCAGTGGCTCATAACTACTCTGACGAAGGGCCTCTAACCTCACCTGCTCAGCAGCGTCATAAAAGAAATGCCGCATGAGAGCTATGGCATAATCGTAATCAAAGTTGGGCAGCTCTACGAGATGAGCGCTGCGAAACTTAGCAGGAGAACGCTTGAAAGCGTATTCGTCTGGCGTAGGTAGGCCTAAGTCGGTCAGGAGTTGATAATAGGCTTGGGCGTGACCAGTCTCGTCCTGGGCTATGGACGCAAAGGCAATATCTTCCTCTAATATCGGACCAAGTCCTATCCATTCTGCCTGGCGATGCCCTATGAGAAGGTCATCATCTGCCAGAGAAAGAATGAGTTCTTCCAAAATCTCAATCATGGGTCAATAGGCTTGAGGCGATCGCGATATTTCTCTAAACGCTCACGCGTGTGAAGGTAGCCTTGAGGCTCTCGATAGCTTTTATCTGTGGCGGGTTGAAAAAGGTCTTCATCTTCGGGGCGAGTCCACAAGATGGCCGAGGTTGGGACGACCCAAATCGCCACACAGGGACTGCGTCGCGCAAACTGTTCTTTGGCTAAAACGAGGGCCATCTCGTCATCAGGCGCGTGCAGCGACCCTACGTGTTGGGCATGACCACCACGGGTTCGAAGCGTAAAAACTTCATAAGTCTGCCAATGCTCAAGGGGCTGCAACGGACGCTCAGGGAGCTGCCACAGCTCTGGCTCCGCCCGTCGAATCCGTGGGTCTAAGGAGGCCATTAGGCCAACGGAGTAACGTATCGGGCCTGGGGTGAGCGAAGCGCCTCTCGCACCCATCGTCCCCTTTCCTCCGCAAAGCGGCGCACCGCTAATCGCTCTTTATTGCAAGGACCATCTCCATTGATTACCCGCCAAAACTCATCCCAGTCTGGATCGCTGTATTCCCACCGCCCTGTCTCTGGATTCTTGCGCAGGTTAGGATCAGGAATAGAAAGTCCTAACTCCCAAATCTTCGGCACATACATATCCAGGAACTGCTGGCGCATCTCGTCATTCGTAGCCAGTTTAACCTTCCACTTGAGGAGCTTCTCGGTGTGGACGGATTGATTATCCGGCGGGCCGAAGAAGTGCATGATAGGCTTCCACCACCGATTCAGCGCATCTTGGAGCATGGCTCGCTGCCGAGGCGTGCCCGTCGCAAGGTAAACGACACTGTCATAGCCATACTTGAGGTGAAAAGACTCTTCCCAGCAAATCCGTTCCAGAGCCCGAACATACGGACCATAAGAGCCTTTGGAATTAGTAGTCTGATTGATGATAGCTCCTGCATCTACCAGCCATGCGATTATAGCAGTGTCTGCCCAAGTCTTGGCAGGATAGTTGAATATGTTGGAGTACTTTGATTTGCCCGAGAGGAGGTCATTAATCATTGCTTCTCGCGACTTGCCCAAGGTCTCAGCGGCGCTGTATAAGAGCTGGGCATGCCCCACCTCATCCTGCACCTTCGCCATGAGGGCAAGCTTGCGACGAAAGTTAGGGGCTCGAGTGATCCAAGTCCCCTCAGGAAGCGCCCCAATAATCTCTGAATGTGCATGCTGCTCTATTAGCCGAATAAGCTGGCGCCTGTACTCAAAGGGCATCCAGTCCTGTGGCTCTATTTTCTCTCCCCGAGCAATGCGTGCTTCAAATTCTGCAAGCTTCTCAGGGTCTTCTTCATGAACCTTTTTGCCCCAGTTTTCTATGTCTTCGGGCCGAAGAGTGAGGTTCCCGTACATATAGCAAATATACGACTTTTTCCAATCTTCCAAATGTTCGGTAGGGTACACCTACAGAGGCATAGGTAGAGAAGAGAGCCAGCCGTCAAACGAATGGAGCATAGGTATCCAGGCCGAAAAGTTGAATCCAGGGCTACTGACCTGAAAGAAATTTGGGATTGGTAAATGGGTCAGAAAACTTGCATCTACCCCCAATGGGGCTATTGCCCTTTCCTATCTCAGAAGAAATTCTGGAGCTTCATCGCCACATTCATGTCGCCTTTGACCTTGATTTTACCTGTCATGAAAGCACTCATTGGATTTAACTCTCCTTTCAGAATAGCGAGCATATCTTCGGGGGCTATCTGGATTGTACAAGCGGCTTCGCGGTCTTCTTCTGTCAAAACATTTGTGCCTGAGGTCCCATCAATCAATAATCGCCGATTTCCGAAGTCAAACTTGAGAGTCCCATCTAATGGACGCTCAACCGCTCGGGCACGCAAGTGAGCGATGATTTGATCCACCAAAGCATCTGCACCGTGACCATTAGAAGGGTAAGAAGCAGGTTTCGGCGGCTCATAAATTTTATCGTCTATGAGCATCTTTGCGATAATCTCCCGCATGATTTCGGAAGTTCCTCCCCCTATCGTCAGTATTCGAACATCGCGATACACCCGAGCTACCTTGTAGTCTTCTATGTAGCCGTAGCCGCCGAACATCTGCAAGCATTCGTAGGCTGCTTTATTCGCTAGCTCTGTAGTGAGCAGCTTTGCGATAGAACATTCGCGCACCGCATAGCGCCCGTCATTGTGCAGACGACTGCAGTAATACACGTATTCCTTGAGTACCTCACACTCCGCATGAAGCTGAGCCATGCGATGGCGTAGAACTTGAAATTTATTTATGGGGCGCCCAAAAGCATGCCTCCGAGCCATATAATCAAGCGTGTAGCTGATAAGATGTTCTACCCCTGCGATAGTACCTATTGCACCAACTAACCGCTCCAACTGAAGCCCCTCCATCAGATAAAAAAATCCCTGTCCCTCTTCCCCAATCAAGTTGCTAACGGGTACTTTGACATTATCAAAAAAGAGCTCTGCGGTGTCGGAAGCGTGCCAGCCGAGTTTTTTGAGTTTATTTTTGGTGATGCCGGGACTGTCTAAGTCTACCACAATGAGCGATATTCCATGGATGCCTGCCTCGGGTTTGGTTTTTACCACGAGTACTACGTAGTCTCCATAGTATCCATTAGAGATGAAAGTCTTTTGACCATTGATGATGTAATAATCACCTTGGCGCACGGCCCGAGTCTGGATATTGGCCACATCAGAACCAGCTCCAGGTTCCGTGATACCGATAGCTGATATCATTTCCCCTCGAATGACAGGCACAAGATATTTCTGCTTCAAATCCTCTGAACCATACTTATATATGTAGGTGGAAGACATGTACTGCGTAACTGTCGGAATAACCCCGAAGCCGCCAGAAAAAACCTTGGATATTTCCTCACAGAATACAACTGTGTAAAAAAAGTCCAGACCCGCCCCACCGTACTCCGGCGGATAATGGAGACCTAAGAAGCCCTGGTCCCCAAACTTTTTCCATAGGGATTTAGGCACCTGCTGCTGCGCCTCCCACTCATCAATATACGGTATCACTTCCTTTTCTAAGAATTTGCGCAGGCTTTCTCTAAATATCTCATGTTCCTGGGTGAAGTAGTAGGATTTCATATTTCTATCGGATTTGTAGTTTGAAGCTCATTTACCCAGATGATTTTCTCTGGACGGGCTAGCCAAGTCTCGTAATACGGAGCATAGCGTTTGTCTATTTCCCGTCGCCGCACTTTCAGCGTAGGAGTAAGTAAGCTATTCTCTACGCCCCAGCTTTCATGGAGGAGGACGGCCTTAGCTACTTTTTGGTATGAAGGGAGGGGATGATTTACCGCCTGTATCACCTCCTCCACCGCCTGCTCTACCTCGGCAGGTGCTACTTTTTTGCCCAAATCGGACAAAGTCAGAAGGACAAGCGGCTGCGTTTGGCCAAGACCCACTACACATACCTGCTCCACAAACGGTAGCTTCCCAAAAGGCTCCTCAAGGGGTGCAGGTACAACAAACATGCCCTTTGCGGTCTTAAAGGCATCACTCACCCTCCCAGTGATTCTGAGGAAGCCTTCTTCATCTATTTCCCCTGTATCACCTGTATGAAGCCATCCATCTCGTAATACCTCAGCAGTTTTATCAGGTTCCTTGTAATACCCACTCATAATCCAGTCAGCCCACATCAGAACCTCGCCCGAGTGCTCGTCTATTTTGAGCCGAACCCCGGTTAGGGGTTTACCAACCGTGCCAAGCTTATTTCTGTCCTTAGGCATCACGGTACATCCAGCACAGTTTTCGGTCATGGCATACACGTCTCTAACATAAACCCCCAGTTCTTGAAACCAAGTTTTGACAGCATCGGGGGTTTGAGCAGCCCCTGTAAGAGCCAGCTCCACTTTATCTAAGCCTAATCGTCTGCGGATGAGCTTCTTGACAAGAGAGCCTATCAGAGGAAGGCGAATAAGCCGGTTATATCGCCTTTCTCCTCCGAAGCGCTCTAGTACAGCCAGGCGAAACCGCTGCCAGATACGCGGTACACCGAAAAAGAAAGTAGGCTGGGTCTCTTGAAGGTTTCTGGCGAAAGTATCCAGCGACTCCGCAAAGGATATGGTTCCCCCTAAACATAAGCAGCCCAGCTCTATAGCAAGACGCTCAGCAATATGATTGAGGGGTAGATAAGAAAAAAAACGCCCTTCACTCAGATCAAATAAGCCTATATCTCTGTAACGCAGCTCATGCTCTAAAAAAAGAGCCGGAGAAAGGTACTTGAGCATTACCCCCTTAGGCGTACCCGTCGTTCCAGAAGTATAAAGAATAGTCCATAGATCGTCGCGAATAGGTTTATACACTTCGGTCAAAGGCTCATATTGCCGAAGGAGCTCCTCCCATGCTTCTCCATCTCGCACTAGAGAACTCCCAGGGTAGTCTGGGAACCGAATGATTCGGATGTACGAAGGCACTACATGCCGAACCTTATCCCAATACCCTGGATCTAACTTTCCAACAAATAGGTGGGTAACTTCACTTTTCTGCAAGACTGTGCGGAGGTCCTCTGAGGCGAGGTTAGCATAGAAAGGCACTGAAACCGCCCCACACATGAGAATAGATAAGTCCGCTAAAATCCAGTGATAGCAGTTTTTGGACAAGATGCCCACAAAGGAGCCCCTTTGTACATTCATACTCTGAAGGGCTCGAGCGATGCGCCTCGCCTGCTCCCCAGCTTCTCGCCATGTCAAGGTCCGCCAAGAGCGCCCATATGGCTGCCGCAGAAAGACTTTGTCTGGCGTCTCTGCTTCCCACTTATAGAAGTAGTGCAAATGGGTGGGGAGTAGCTCTGAACGCTGGGTAGGAGCGGGCATGAAACAAATATAAAAATGAGGAAGCTTAGTTAGAAAGTCAACCTGCGAGTCGTCCCCGCAATTGCCTTAAACCTGCTCTATGGGAGGGAGTAGTTATTCAGTACCGATTTACTTCTTGCAGGCTGACTGCTCGGGCCCTGTCCCGAAAGCACACTCGTATTCTTGCCCAAAATTCCCGAAACATTACGCTCTGACGATAGGCTTCTAATGCCTGGGGGCTCTCCCATTGGCTGAGGGAGTACAAGTTTGGCCCTGCACTCTCATAGAGGACCAGAAAGAGGCATCCTGGAAAGGCCCGCGTGCGCGGCGCCTGCGTAAGGAGTATAGCCCGAGCTTCTTCTATCTTCTCTGCATGAATGGGCATTTCTACCCATCGCCAAAGCATTCTACAAAAGTAGGTCAGACATAGCGTAAAATGCCCTCTATCCACCGCAAAAAGGGATAAGCGGCTTTCCACGAAAGAGTTTCGGGGCGATCATACATATCATGATAAAATCCAGGTCCGCCAAGTAGATAAAAGAATAGCGCCGGCACACCCTTCTCATAAAAGGGATAGTGATCGCTATTTGGCGCTATGGGACGCAAAAGCAGCGAAGTTTCCCAGCCTAATGCTCGGCGCACTGTATCTATTCTCTCCCAAAAAGTTAGTTGATCGACCGCTCCTACGACTCCTACCCCATCTTCTCCGAAGCCCATCAAATCAAAATTGAGCATGCCTTTTAGACGCTCTAAGGGATATGGTGGATGGTTTACCCAATACTGCGAGCCAATAAGGCCTAACTCCTCTGCTCCAAAGGCTACAAACCAAATATCATACGGCGGCTGCTGAGAAGCCCTAAGTCGCCCAGCCAATGAGAATAAGATAGCGACACCCGAAGCATTATCATTGGCTCCCCAAAAAGTCATCCCTTCTACTCTACCCAAATGGTCATAATGCGCACCCACTACCCATGCAGAATCGCTACTTCTTCCGCGCAAGCGAGCTGATACATTCCAGCCTACCGTTTGATGCACTTTGCCTTGCAGGATGAGACGAATGTACCTAAATGGTGGAAGCGTGTCTATGACATAAATCACGGGAAGCCGCTCTGGGCGTGTAGAAACAGTCGCTGCCAGTTTTTTACTCCGCATCACGAGACAGGCGACTTTTACTCGTACCGCCTCTGCATAAGCAGTTGAAAAGGCCTTATCGGAGAGCCAACCTTTCCCCTGCTGAGGCAGGGTATCTATTTCCCACGTACCTTCTGTAGAAGGAGAACCGCCGAAAGGAATGAAATCCTTCCCCAAACGGAGTGCATGCCATGTGCGTCCATCTTGGCTAACCCATAAGCGAGCGCGCCAAAGCCGATATACACTTAGCGGAAAAGTATCCACCCGAACTTCAAAGCCCATAGATTGAAATCGCCGACGGATATACCGAATAGCTCTTTTTGCGCCCGAGGAGGCATGCCCTCGTCCTTGGAAAGCGCATAGGCGAACCACATCCCTTTGGAGGATTCGTATGGTGGTGACGGAATCCTGTGCGGCTAGGAGGGAGATTGCAAGCAAAAGAGAGGTCGTCTTTTTCATAAGGGTTAGGCTTGAGAGAGGTTAGGTACTATCTGATGGAAGGAGTGAAGTAGCAGGGGGAGGGGTGCGCCAGCGCCTTTGGCGCTGGCGCACCCGAAAGCGGCGGCAGCCGCCAGAGGCGGCTGCCGCCGCCCAAAAAACCATTCCCACACCCCAATCACACCGTTTCGCCCCCCGCCACAATAGCTTCCGAAGCATACCTCCGCACTCGCTCCCGAAAGTCAGCCAGAACATTCATGTAGGTCACATACGCTTCATAGGGAGAGTTATAGGGATTGAAGTACTTATGCACATCCCCGTCCGAGAAAAATTTCGTGCACATGTAGTAAAAGTGATCACTAGTCTGGAGGCGCAACCAATCCCGCTGAATATGGTCATCCTGAATACTCCACACCTCATTCTCTAACGCATACAGGGTCTCAAAAGCGTCCATTTGCAACTCATTACCGAGCCAAGCGGTCAGGTCACGCTCGGTATCTGCCCACGAAAGCGGCATAGGCACAGAAAGCTTGGCTTTGGGCTGGTGGTGCTTCAACACCTCAGCAGGTGTGACAAATACCCCAATCTTCTCAGTCAATATGAGATCTACCCACCGCTCGAAGAACTCAAATATGCCTGTTTCCGCCCACTGATGCTCCCCGAAGGTCTCATAATCCATGAAAAGGTTAATAAGCTGCTGGTCGGCGGGAATGTCAGCTATCCACCGAGCATATTTCTCAGCCGTAAGAGGCCATTCGCTCCATTCCCGATTAGAGAAACGGAAAGCCACATCATCACTTAGCCTATAGTTTCTCAAAAGAAGTTTCAGAGGGGCTACCGCACTTTCATACAAATAGTTAGGGCTACGCCACCCGAGCAGCGTATCAGCACCCTCAGCCAAAGCTGCTTCAAATCCCATCTCAGATACCCACCGTGCCACCTCATCATAATAAATGAGCTCTGTGTTGCGAAAAATACGCGGCCGCTGCCCGAAAAGAGATGTCATCAGCTCGGTGTGTTGCTTCACTTGCCTTTCAAACTCCCGCTTGGATTTTAGACAAGCCAGGCTGTGCGGATAAGTTTCACCAATCAGTTCTACCCCCCCACTCTGGACGAGATCTTGAAAACTTTCCAGTACATCGGGCGCATACAATTGCATCTGCTCAATCGCTGTGCCACTAATAGCAAAGGCTACGGAAAACTTATCCTTCCCCCATTTATCTATTAGGCGCTTGAGGAGGGCATTCATGGGGAGGTAACATTTACGAGCAATGCGCTGAAGCAAGACACGATTATTCAGGTCATGATAGTATTCTTGCGAAACACCTATATCAAAAAAGCGATAAATACGCAGACGAAAAGGCTGATGGACTTGAAAGTATAGGCATATATGCTTCATAAGCCAAGCGATCTGTAAGCTTCTATGACGCGGGCACTGGCCCGTTCCCACTGTAGTTGAGAAAGCTGAGCTTGGGCATGACGCACGAAAAATGGGCGGATACCTTTATACCGAAGAACGCCATAGATAAGGTCAGCAAGCCCTTCCACATCCCAAAAATCCACGATGAGCGCGTGAGAGAGCACCTCAGCTACCCCCGATTGACGAGAAATAATCACTGGCACGCCAGCGCGCAAAGCCTCTAAGGCAGATATGCCAAAAGGCTCAGAAACCGAAGGCATTACATATACATCACTTAGGTCAAATAGCCTCTCCACCTCTGCAGGCGGCAAAAAGCCTGTAAAACTGAATCGCGCGCCCAAACGCAGTTGAGCTACCCGCTGAATGATCCCTCGCAAAAGATCTCCTGTTCCTGCCATCACGAAATGTGCTTCGGGTACATACGGCGCTAAACGAGCTGCTGCTTCTACAAAATATTCTGGTCCTTTCTGATAAGTTACCCGACCTAAAAAGGTAACTACCTTACGATTAGAAGGGGGCCGCTCAATAGGCTGACGGTCTTTTGGGAGCACCGCATTGTGGATAGCCCAGATTTTTTCAGGGGGAATACCATATTTCTCTATAACAACAGAACGAGTATAAAAGCTCACCGCTATCACCAAATCTGCCCCCTCCATTCCCATTTGCTCAATCGCCCGCACTTGCGGATTAGGATTTTCTCCAGAACGGTCATACTCCGTCGCATGAACATGGACGACTAAGGGCTTACCTGTCTTCTCTTTGAGCCATAATCCGCCCAGATAAGTAAGCCAGTCATGGGCATGAATAACATCAAACTCCTCCTGGTCAGCTAGATGGCTCACTGCATAGGCATACCTATATACTTCATTTAGCAAGTCTGCCCCGTATTTACCTGAAAACTCTAATCTCAACTTGCCTTCACTACTGAGAGTAACGGGTTCAGGTACGGCTTCAAAGCGCAGCTCAGGGACGGCTAACTGTTCTAAATAAGGACCAAGAACGGTTCGCACGCCATAGAAAGTTACTTGATGCCAGAAAGTAGGCAGAGAGACAGTCTGGGTGAAAGGGATGTCTATTTCATTTGCTCCTAAGAGACGATAGCCATTCGGGGGTTCCTCGCCGGTACGCAGAGGCATGACGAAGGTCACTTTGATACCATGATACACTAACCCCCGCACCAATCCATAACACGCCACCGCCAAACCGCCAGCAATGCGAGGAGGAAACTCCCATCCCAACATGAGGACCTTCATACAGCCTGCAGGATAAAGGCTAAGCGAAGGACTTCCGCAACGCTCCAAGCTTGGGCAGGCGCCCCACACGGCACATGCGGAGCATCGCCCGTACAGATTTCGGGAAGAGTACCCCATCCATAAGTGTAAAGCAGTTCCTCTAAGCCTTGAAGGAGCTTGAGTAACGAAGGCTTAGCCGCCTCTCCCCATAGAGCGAGTTTGGCATCTGCATAGCTACCGAGCAGCCAGAGCCATACCGTACCATTATGATAAGCCTGGTCTCTCTCAAGCTGCGAGCCTTCATATTTGCCCTTGTAAGCTGGATCGGCTGGCGAAAGCGTACGAATACCCCGGGGAGTGAGCAAATGCTTTTCCACAGTAGCTAAGATAAGTTCTGCAATTTTTTCGCTTATAGGCCTATAAGGCAGAGAAGTAGCAAAGATCTGATTAGGGCGAACTTGCCAGCTTATGTCATTTCCATCGCGCCAGTCAGCCAAGTACCCACGCAGTTTGTCCCAAAAGGTGGGCTTGAAGGATTCTAAAACTTTGCGAGCGAGAAGCCCCCACCGCCAGCGCAAGCCTTCTTGAGGAGCAATATCTGATACGAATCGCAAGGCGGCATACCATAAAGCATTTAGTTCTACGAGGGCACCTCTGCGTTCCACTACGGGTTTCTGATGGATTACAGCGTCCATCCAGGAGGGCGGCGGGAAACTTTTCACATACAACAGACCATCCTCTCGAGCCAAACGCTGTAGATACCCCACCAGCACTTGTAGTAAGGCATCCCCATACCGCTTCCAAATGATCTCCGACGAGATTCCAAGCTTATGCGCTTGAATGAGCGACCATATCCACCACAAACCTGTATCTTCTGCCCCATAATCGTCAGGAAAGGAGTTGGGTAGCCGCCCTTCTGCCGTCAGATACTTAAGAGCTGTATCTGTGATGCGATAAAAGCGTTCTTCCTCCCCCCTGACAATTGTAAGGCCCGGTAAACTAATAAACGTGTCCCGTCCCCAAACGCCAAACCAAGGATGACCTGCAATGATGTGCTCACCGTCATCATCGCTGAGGAAAAAATTTTCGGCTTCACTAGAGAGCGTCTGAAAAAGTGTAGGCTTGGAGGGCCACCTCATGGGGAAATCCTTAGGAAAACTTGGACGCTCAACGGGACTCAAAGCAATAGTAACCTCCCCAGGTCCATGCAGTCGCCATTCCCAACATTCTACTGAAGTGAGAACCTCAGTAGCGTCATACCCCCTCTGCTCTTCTTCGGGATAATACACCCCCTCATATCCATAACTCCACGGGATGAAGCGAGGCGTAGGTTTAACTTCAAAATATAGGAGAGGACCATGAGGAAAGTGTAAAGAGTTTCCATGGCGTTCTATTTGAGTTTTCTCTGTACAGAGCTGATGCCATAGACGCCCTGCCCATAAAGGTATCCAGCGAAAAAGGACCTCATCCGAAAAATGATACTGAAAAACCCATAATGGCTCGGTACGGGATAAAAAGAATAATTTTTCTACAGAAAGCCCGCCAATACGATAAATCCACCGCCACGTGGTGCCACCTCGAAAACTTTGAAGATGGCGATACCCCTCCCATGCCAGCTTACGATTGAAGTGCTGAGTAGTAAGCAAAAAAGTACCCTCTCGGAGGTGAAGCTCCTCTTGGATTTGAGGTAACAGGTGATACCGCTGAAAGTCGGTCCAGAGAGATATCCAGCTATGATACTTCCGAGTCGGACACCCTAAAAGGGTCGTAGCAGCAAAGCCTCCCCACGAGGTAGAACGAATCAGCTCTCGCTTAAGGGACCAGGAGAGCTCTATCAGAGGGACTCGTCCTACCTCCTGCATACTGCAAAGGTAACCCGAAGAGTGGAGCTGAAAAAGTGACATCAGGGATAGCCCCAAGCTTCACTCAAACTTCAATACTTTGCAAAACCACACTCAGGGAAAGGACTTCAGAGTCCCTTTAGCCCGATTAGAAACTTCCCGCTTAGAGTGGGCTGTGGAGGATTCGAACCTCCGACCTCTGCTCTGTCAAAGCAGCGCTCTAAACCAACTGAGCTAACAGCCCTCAGGTAAATGTTTATTGATTGGACTGAGAAAGAAGTGCCTTGAGCTGAGCAATAGCCTCTAAATCACCGAGCTTCTGACGAGTGGCTACTCGTGTACTGGGCTCTGGGAGAGCGGCTTCTTCTACGGTCTCTTCTTTTTTCTTTTTGCTCTTGCGGACGGGACGCTGCGCGGCCTGGGATAGAACTATAGTCCGATTCTGCTCATCTAGCTCAATCACTTTGAAGATCATAGTTTCTCCTTCTTTAGGCATATCACCTGAGGAGGATTTGAGGTAATGTATCGGACAGAAGCCCTCAATGCCAAAGGCCAACTCCACCTGAGCCCCAGCATCAGTAATACGACTTATCACACCTTCATGATAACTATCGGGACGGAAGACCGTTCGTATCATTTCCCATGGATCTTCGGACAACTGCTTGTACCCAAGGCGCAGGCGTTTATTGTCAGCGTCAATATCTAATACCACGACTTCTATTTCCTGACCACGGCGCAGAATCTCAGAGGGATGCCGAACGCGGCGAATCCACGACAGATCCCGCACATTCACAAAGCCTTCCACTCCTGGCTCCAACTCCACGAAAGCACCAATCGCCGTGTAATTTTTGACTATGCCTTTATGAGTAGAGCCGACTGGATACTTCTCTGCGGCATGGAGCCATGGATCCGGAGAAAGCTGCTTCACACTCAAGGTAAGACGCTGCGTCTCTGGTTCAAATTGGATGACCTTAGCTTGAATCTTATCCCCTACTTTGTAAAGTTTAGTTACCTCCACAGGAGTAGTAGACCACGACAACTCAAAGACTGGCAATAGACCTTCAATCCCAGGAATGACCTCCACCGTAACTCCATAATCCGCTATAGCCACAATCGTACCCTCCACTACAGCGCCCACTTTGAGCCATTCGGGCGGAGCCTCCCACGGATTGGGATATAGCTGCTTAATGCCCAGATTGACTCGTCCAGTATCAGGGTCGTAATCCAAGACTACTACTTGCACTTTGTCACCAATCTTATAGAGCTCCTCTGGATGGGAAACTCGTCCCCACGATAAATCGCTCACATGAACAAGGCCATCCATTACCCCGCCAAGGTCTACAAAAATGCCAAAAGATGCCACATTTTTAACTACCCCCTCAAGCACCTGGCCACGCTCCAAGATATTGAGTATGCGTTCTTTCTGACGAGCCAGCTCCTCCTCCATGAGGGTTTTGTGAGAGACCACCACATTGTATTGAGCAGGATTGATTTTGACGACTTTGAAACGCATGCGTTTGCCCAGTAGCTCTTCGTAGCTATCAGAAGCCCGCAAAGGCTTGAGATCCACCTGAGAGCCCGGGAGGAAGGCTTCTATTCCTCCAATATCTACCACAAAACCGCCCTTTGTTCGTCGGCGAATGACCCCTTCAATGGGGGTATCATTTTGAAGAGCCTGCTGAATCAGTTCCCATGTACGCAGAGAATGGGCTAAACGACGAGAAATGCGCATGCCGCCTTCATAGGCATCGGCAGTTTCTACATACACTTCTATCTCATCGCCAGGGCGCGGCGGAGGTTCGTCGGATGACCACTCAGATAGGGGTATATGTCCCTCTGCTTTATGTCCAATAGAAACGAGCACCTCATTTTTATCCACCGCAATAATGCGCCCTTTTACGATGGCATTCTGGATGCGAGGAGGAGAGTACGAATCGTACAACTTTTTCAGGTCAATCTCGGAAGCTTGACTCATGTGGGCGCAAAGTTAGCAAAAATCAAGGCAAACGGAGACGCAATCCATAATAACTGCCCTCCGCTTCCGCTCTCAAAAAATATGTCCCAGCGGGTTGAGCAGGAATGACTAATCTCTTTTGCTTTCGCCAGTAGCCAGCTTCAGCTACGGGCGACATCCATACTCGGTTGCCCTGGGCATCGTATAACACAAAAGCTAAGCGTCCCGGCATTTTTCCCGGGACTCGCCAGCGCAACGTATAAGTATAGGCTCCCACGGGAGATAACTCAAACATTAGGCCAAGATTCGGTCTACTGAGCCTTTGCCAAAGGGCGGGCGGGATCACTCTGTCGTCAGGACGGCACACCATTCGGCTAAGTACACCTTTATCCACCCCGATGAGAGATACTACCGCTGAGTCTGGATAAAAGTCAACGAGACCAAAGGCAGGACGAAAATGATTGCTCGTAATCCCTTGTCCACCCCTATTGAATATTGATATGCCGAGCAATTTCGCCAGTCGGTAGGAATCTTTGACTGTTTTACCCAATCCTCCTGTCATCAGCTCAGGAAAGCCACCCAAGGTCCCATCCTCCAATGTACCGATGTGCGTATCTCCACTGACGAACAGAAGCCCCTGGATATTATTCTTCCAACACCACGAGAGAAGGGTATCCTGATCCGCCGGATAGCCCGCCCACGTATCTGCGATGTAGCCAGCAATAAACATAGCTGGTATCTTGTAAAGCCCCGCAAATAAGGATAGCTTTTGCTCTGGCTTCGCCAAAACTTCATGAATGAAGAGCTGCAAATTGCGATTGTATGTCACCCCAGAAATAATAACCTTCCATCGGGCAGTACTTTTAGCTAAGGCATTCAATAGCCATTCGCGCTGGCGCTGCCCTAAGATGGTTATCTCAGGCCTGGGACGGAAATAATACCGCCCCAGTTCACCCATCTCAAACACACGCATCGTCCCCGTGCGCGCACTTCTATTATCTAACAGGAAAAACTCCACATCACCCCACCGAAAACTTTGAAATAGCCCTTCTGTGGAGTCAACAAGCTCATAGTGAGGGAAGTATGTGGCATAGGCTCTTATAGAGTTTGATCGTATGACAGGGTCAAAAGGGTAATCTCCAACTGGTAAAGAAAGCGTCTTATACTGGGCCCGATAGTCACGTCCCGTATTATCGGCAGCATAGTCGTGGTCATCATACATATACGCCCATGAAGCTGTGGCATATAGAGAGCGCATGTAGGGATCTAAGTATCGCTGCTGATATAAACGCCTGAGATGCTCCCAACTTCTCGGAAAGAAGTTGGTTTTCGGAGGAAACTCGGTCTCCGTTGTGTCCGGATATCCCCAATCTCCTAAGTGAACTATGAGATGGGGCTCGTATTGGGCAAGTTGCTGGTAGATCTTACGCTGATCTTTCGTCTTTGGAACAAGGTCATGACAAGAAATAAAGGCCACCCTTAAAGGACTCACAGGTGGGGTGTGAAAAGCCCCTACAACCTGCCGCCCATCTGATAAACGCACTTCGTAAGCGTAGCGGGTACCAGGTTTCAAATCCGTCAGAGATAATCGAATAGGCGGCTCAAGGGTAGATAGAGTCTTAGAGAATAGATTACCTACCGAAACTTCAGCGCGTGTGTCCCATATGTATAGCTGAGCGACTGTTTCCCTCACCCCCCCCACGATGACTTGACCCCAGAGGCAACCCAATAGCCAATACAAACGCACCCGTGGTGACGGGCGGATTCGAACCGCCGACCCCCAGATTTTCAGTCTGGTGCTCTACCGACTGAGCTACATCACCAGCGCGACAAAGGTATAAAATTTCCACCGTTTAGATGCTACTTCGCTTTCAGCGTAGCCACCAGCGCAAAATGAGTTATCATTCCTGCCTCTTGAGCTGGCTGCTCAGACTGAGCAAAGTTCATTTCTCCCCTTCTGAGACAAGCCCACCGCCTCCCACAAGGAGGCGAATGTAAAGCTGCTGAGGATTGATCTTGGGCCCATTTTGGAGGGAAATTCCCGCTGTTTCCCATTCCTGAAAGGCACCTAAGCTCTGCCCGTATCCGACTTCCAAACCAGCCATAAAGCCTTTGTTAATGTACTGGAGAGCGATGTTGAGATTTCCTTTCGCTCCCCCAGTAGATAAGCTGCGCGGAGGCACACCACCACTTGGTTCTATCGCTTGTGAAAACCCGATCCGATCAGGCCGATTAGATAGAACGAAAGTATATCCTCCACCCCCTATCCCTAATGTAGGCAGAACTATGAAACGGCTACCGAGTCGCCAAAAGTATCCCATGCGAAAGAATCCATAGCCTCCACTTACTTCTCCTCCAACTATCGCCTCTCCATGCCCCCCGATAAATAAGCGACCCAAATACGCGCCTCCCCCTCCTCCTATCAGGAAGCCGGGGAGAGAACTGGAGATTGACAACCCTTTAGCCTGTACAGCTTCTCTAAGAGCTTCATGACCAGTTAGAATCGTATAGCCACCTGAAAACCATCCCACGCCTCCCCACGCTTTTCTACTCTGAGCCCCAAGATAAGAAAATGACAGGATACCAACCCAACATAGGACAGCTATCCTTTTCATACAGTGCGAAGTTACGCTTTAAACTCCAAACAAAAAATAGCCCCTTTATCATAGCTCCCCTTCCAGTGAATAGGCCAGGTGATGCAGCATTACAGCTCTAATTAATCTTTTGATACACACTGCTCACCCCCCCAGCCCGGGTAGCCCTGCGAATCAGAAGAAATTCAGCAATATTCTCTGTATCTACTATACCTAATAGGCGATTATCTTGAACTACAACCAAAAAAGGTTTCTGGTGTTCATTTAGAAGTTGATAGCCTTCACTCAGCGGCATAGTAGGTGGGACGACTAAAAGCTCTGGATCCATGACCTGAACCAGAGAGGTCGTACGCGGCTTGCCCTCGCTCAGAGCCTGAATAATTTGCTCGCGCGATAAACTCCCCGCTGGCATACCCAAGGGATCCACGATGAGAAAAGAACGTCCCTGCGTATTCAAAAGCCTCTGAATCGCATCCTCTAATGTTTGAGAAACGGTGAGAGTAGGTACTTCTCTAAGCAAGGCATCGGCCACTGCGAGTCCATACATCGCCGTACGCTCCTCCACTTGCTGACGCTCCTGAGCTGCCGCAACAAATACGAAAAAGCCAACTAGGACTAAAACTGGATTGCCGTAGATACCAACGATAATAAAGAGCACAGCAAAAACCTGTCCTATCAAAGCAGCTATTTTAGTAGCCTTTGCATAAGGAAGCTTTATTGCCAAGAGAGCTCGCAGGACTCGTCCTCCATCCATAGGAAAAGCTGGCAAAAGATTAAAAACCGCCAAGATAATGTTCATAAAACCTAAGCTGGCCATCAGATGCTGAAGCGAAAATATATCTTCCTCCCGAAGTAGCAGATCCTCTGTCGTCCAATCCAGAGAATCACCACTAATGTAGAACCATGTGGCTAAAATTCCAACGATTAAAAAGTTCACTACTGGTCCTGCAATCGCTACGATGAGCTCCTGTACTGGTCTATCTGGAATACGCGCTACAGAGGCTACCCCACCGAATGGATACATAGTAATATCTTTTGTGGGTATCCCAAATATTTTTGCGGCCATAGCATGCCCGAGCTCATGCAGAATCACACTCACCACCAACCCCCCAATCAGTAAAAGTCGCCAAAGAAGATATTGAGCATCCGTTTGCCCTGAAAAAATACTACTCAATACTACCCAGAGAATCAATAACCAGAAACTCCAGTGGATATAAATAGGTATTCCAGATACAACTGCTATCCGTAGGTTATAGCGGCTCACGCACAAAGGTAGGTATATTACGCTACTTACCTTTCAGAGATCCTTAGGCCGTCCTACGAGCGGCGTGAACTCTACCCGACGATTCAAGAAACGCCTATAGGGAGTGTCATTGGGAACCATCGGACGGTCTTCACTGTAGCCTCGTGGCCTCAAACGATACGCAGGTATGCCCTTTTCCATAAGATAACGATACACTGTATTAGCTCGCCGCTCAGATAGCTTTTGATTATATTCTCGGGTACCGATGCTATCCGTATGTCCACCTACTTCTATCACTAAGGTAGGGTAGTCCCGCAGAATCTGCAGTATGGTGTCCAGGGCAGCGGGCGCCTCAGCCCTCAAATCGTGTTTATCAAAGTTGAAGTGTATCCGAGGAAGCCTAAGCCGCTTGAGAGCTTGCTCAGAGAGCATAGGAATATCGTGAGTTACATCTCCTGTATCAGGTATAGAGATGGGATGGACATACTGGGCATAACCCTCTGCATACGCACTAAGGAGATACTCTCCAGGGGTTGGCTTGGGCTGTCCATAGCGACCTTGGGCATCCAAAGTAATTTGAATAGAATCCTTCCGAGGAAGGAGAATAACCTTTGCCGAGATGGGTGCTCCCGTTTGCATGTCATACACCCGTCCTGAAAAAGTATAAATGCGAGGCTCTGAGGCAGAAACAG
Source organism: Bacteroidia bacterium (assembly GCA_039630325.1). Classification (GTDB taxonomy): domain Bacteria; phylum Bacteroidota; class Bacteroidia; order SpSt-205; family SpSt-205; genus SpSt-205. The sequence continues at coordinate 8,227 of JBCNVG010000014.1, read as the reverse complement.
GTGAAGCTGGCAGAGCTTCTTTTGTAATGAGATAAAGATCCATTTTACCCTTGCCACCCAAGCGGTTGGATGAAAGGTAAATAGAGTCTGGATGAGAGAAAAAGAGATAGCTGTCGTGGGAAGGCGTATTAAAGGGACGAGGCAGGCGTTTAGGCGGCCCCCACTTGCCATCTACCCCTCGAACGCTGTAAAACAGATCATATCCGCCAATAGAAAGCGGCCCATCGTGTGCAAAATATAGCGTATCCCCTACAACAAACGGGGCGTCTTCATTGTACTGGGTATTGAGTACCTCTAAGTTTTGAGGCTTAGTAAACTTTCCGTTGGATTGTCTGCGGGTAATCCATAAATCTTTTCCACCCTTGGTACCTTTTCGATCCGAACTGAATATAATCTCACCCGTTTTCGGATCTTCACATAGCGCATCTTCGCTTCCTCGTCGAGAGTTTGGAAAGCTTTTCCATTTCACTGGCTGGGTCCATCCGTCTCCTTTAGGATAAGCGATGTAAAAGTCTCCTCTTCGGCGGGCAGAACGATACACGATGAGTGTATCCTTTATAAATCCAGCGACACCTTCATGCCGAGTCGCAAAAAATCCGATAGGCTGGGGCTCAGATTGATTAGATTTCTGCCAGTATAAGGCTTCATGCGGCAATAGGTCTTCTGGATCGCGCCCCCTTCCATAATCTCGCCGAGAGATGAAGTATATAGTCCCTTTATGAATGTATAAAGAGTACTCGTGATTAGGCGTGTTTAGCTTATCTAAGTTGTGAGCTATCCACCGAAACCCCTCAGGCGCAGCTTCCTTAAGGCCTTTAAGCTGCTTAGCATAGGACAAGTACAAATCTGCGATGCTCAAAGAATCGGGATGCCTAATCTGCGGGATAGCCTGATTGAAACACTCTATGGCGGTATCGATATTTTCACGTTCTAAGCTCAATCGCCCATACTCTAGTAAGAAGGGATGATGGGCATCAGCTAGCTTCATCTTTTCAAATGCTCGCCTATAAAGAGCATAAGCTTGGGAGTCGGAGCCTATTCGGTAATAGCTGCTCGCATAATAGAGTAAGGCTTGGGGTGGAAGGCTATCTGGATTAGGATTATCTCCTGCGAGAATATGATATTCGCCTCGGAAGTATAGCCTTTCTATTTGGCGCATAGAGCGCTGAGCGAAAAGGAATCCAAAAGAGAGTATGGAAAAGCCCAGTAGCAACTCTACATTCAGCAAAGCATACATCGCCTACAAAGGTAAGGTATAAAGACTTTTTTGACTACAATCTCAAAAAAAGTTGCCTTCTAAGATGAGAGGAGCTTAGTTAGAGTGCCTCGCCCTTGAAGGGATCTAACTTTTCCCGAGACAGAAAGCCTTCGCCCGATGAATGCGTACTTTTGCAGAAATGTGGAAGAGCTTAGGGGCGCTGTCCCTCCCCACTTGGGAGCAGGAGATCCTCAAATGGTGGCGTGAGGAGGGAATTTTCCAGGAAAGTCTCCGACAGCGAGGGGGGGCACCTACCTTTGTTTTTTACGAGGGTCCTCCCTCAGCTAATGGACGACCAGGCATCCATCATGTCTTTGCACGCACGCTAAAAGACATTGTCTGCCGCTACAAAACAATGCGTGGCTACTTCGTGCCGCGCCGAGCGGGGTGGGATACCCATGGCCTCCCAGTCGAACTGGCCGTGGAAAAAGAGCTGGGCATTCAAAAAGCAGATATTGGCACGAAAATCTCCATCGCCGAATACAATAAGGCCTGCCGAGAAGCTGTCATGCGCTATAAAGATGCATGGGATGAACTGACTGAGCGCATGGGGTACTGGATAGATTTAGAAACCCCCTATATCACCTTTGACCGGTCCTACATTGAGAGTGTGTGGTATCTTTTGAAGCGCTTTTATGAAAAAGGCCTGCTTTATCGTGACTACACAATACAGCCCTATTCTCCTGCGGCAGGAACAGCTCTAAGTCAGCATGAGCTCAACTTACCAGGCGCTTATCGTACGGTCCGAGACCCCTCCATTACAGTTCAGTTTCGCAGTCAGCGAGATTCGGGGCTATATTTCCTGGCATGGACGACCACTCCTTGGACCCTTCCTTCCAATGCAGCCTTAGCCGTACACCCTGACTACACATATGTAGAAGTACACACTTTCCAACCCTATACCCGAGAGCTTATCCGAGTGATTTTAGCTGAGGGCGCTCTGCGAAGGTATTTCCCAGAAGAAAGCCCTCCTTTGACTCCAGAAGCGGTAGATCTGCGAACAGGCCGCCTACCTTACAAGGTCCTTCGCTCTATACGCGGCTCAGAGCTGGTAGGCGAGCGCTACGAACCGCTTTTCCGCTATGTAGAACCCGAAGGGGAGGCTTGGCGAGTGATTCCTGCTGATTTCGTTACCCTAGAGGAAGGTACGGGCATAGTCCATATTGCACCGACCTTTGGTGCAGACGACCTCAAAGCTGCTCGTAAACACGGCATTCCCCCTATCGTATTTCGCGATGAAAATGGTCATCTCTCCCCATTAGTAGACAAGGCTGGGCGCTTCGCCTCAGTCGTGAAGGACTTTGCTGGGCGATACGTGAAAAACTATACCGACGACCCGAACTATAGGCCCGTAGACGAGGATATCGCTCAAAATTTGAAAGAGCGAGGCCTCCTTTTTCGTAAGGAAGTCTATGACCATAACTATCCTCACTGCTGGCGTACGGACAAACCGATTTTATACTACCCCGTCGAAGCCTGGTTTATTCGAACCTCTCTCCTGCGGGAAAAGCTCTCTGCGCTCAATCGCCAGATCGAATGGTATCCGCCCAGCATCGGAGAAGGCCGCTTTGGCAACTGGCTGGAAAATGTAGAAGATTGGAATCTCTCCCGCAGCCGATTCTGGGGGATTCCTTTGCCTATCTGGCGTACCTCAGATGGACGCTATGAGCGGTGCATAGGTTCTTTCGAGGAGCTACGCACGGCGGTAGAAGAAGCGATTGCGGCCGGCCTGATGACCCATAACCCCTTGGTTGACCCCAACTTTGATCCTCATCGCCCTTATGTAGATGAGATCATCCTAGTAGCCCCCGATGGTAGTCCGATGTATCGCGAGCCAGATGTGATAGATGTATGGTTTGACTCTGGCGCCATGCCGTACGCCCAGCTTCACTACCCGTTTGAGAATGCAGACACTTTTGAGAAAAACTTTCCAGCCGATTTCATTGCTGAGGGGGTAGATCAAACGCGAGGCTGGTTTTATACGCTTCATGTGATTGCTGCCGCCCTCTTTGATAGCGTCGCCTACAAGCGAGTCCTGGTAAATGGCTTAGTGTTAGACAAAGACGGCAATAAAATGTCCAAACGGCTCGGTAATGTCGTCGAGCCGATGCAGCTCATGGAGAAATATGGCGCTGATCCCACCCGGTGGTATCTCGTGAGCAACGCAGCGCCGTGGGAGAATGTCCGTTTTGATGAAAAGCGATTGGCTGAAAAAGTTCGTACCTTTTTCGGTACCCTACATAATGCCTATGAGTTTTTCGCTCTGTATGCTCGGATAGATGGCTACGAGGTAAGCTCTCTACCCCTTCTAGAGGAGCTGCCTCTCATAGATCGATGGATCCTCAGCGAGACAGAAAAGCTGACAGAAGAAGTTACCGCCGCTTACGAAGGATACTTCCCTACCCAAGCCGCTCGCCTGATTGAGGACTTTGTTGTCGAAAAGCTGTCTAACTGGTACATTCGGCTCAACCGTCGTCGCTTCTGGAAGGGAGAAAAGGATGCAGATAAATGGGCGGCTTTTACGGTGCTACACTCGGTGCTTAGACGGGTGGCTCAGCTCATGGCTCCAATAGCCCCGTTCTATAGCGAGCTGCTATGGCAGCATTTAGGTATGGCGGCTTCAGTGCATTTGAGCGACTTTCCTCAAGCTGATCCAGCTCTTCGCCATCCAGAGTTAGAAATTTCCATGGAGAAGGTACGCCGTTTAGCCTCGCTCCTCCATAGCCTCCGCAAGAAGAGCGGCATTCGAGTGCGGCAGCCTCTGCCGCAGGCGCTCGTACCCGCCAGCTACCGAACCTGGCTCGAACCGCTCTCGGATATCCTCCTTCAAGAGCTCAATCTCAAAACCATCACTTACTTAGACGACCACAGCGAAGCCGTAGTGTATGAACTGCGTCCCAACTACCGCCTTTTGGGGCCTCAGTTAGGGTCGCGCATGCCAGCCTTTGCCGCTTATCTGCGCAGCCTCTCGCAGCGCGATATTCTGCGAGTCCTGGAAGCCGGCCAGCTTGAATGGGAAGGACAGATTTATACCTTAGAGGCCCTCGAGATCCGAGCCCAGGCGCTTTCGGGCTGGCTCCATGCATCCGAAGGTGGTCTCACAGTCGCATTAGACACGCGCCTCACCCCTGAGCTGGAAGTAGAAGGCTGGGCCCGTGAGCTCATCCATCACATTCAGCTTGCTCGTAAAGAAGCTGGCTTGGAAGTGACGGACCGAATCCGGCTCACCCTGTACCTGCCTCACACTTACCAGCAGGCGCTACAGCCCTATGCGCCCCTCATTCAGCAAGAGACGCTCGCTACTAGCTTACACTGGTTAGAAGAGCCGCCTAATGGAGAGGGCTCTCGCTTTCTTGATACGATTCCCCTTCACATTCATATTTCTCGAGCCTATGAGCACGCCTGAAAAGACTCGTTACACAGCCGAGGAGCTGGCAGAATTCAAACAGCTTATTTTGACCAAGCTGGAAGAGGCCGAAAAAGAATACCATCGCCTCAAAGCCAGCCTCAATGAACTGGTCTCCGCCGCCGAAGATCAATACCGCACGGGTGAGTATATGGGCAGCGAATACTCAGAAAAAGTGCAGTTGGAACGGCTCCTCCAACATAATCTCAAATACATAGATGCCCTCAAGCGGGCCCTCATTCGGATAGAGAATGGCACTTATGGCATTTGCAAGGTCACGGGCAAACTCATCCCTAAGGAGCGCCTATTAGCTGTGCCCGTCGCCGAAACTATAGTAGAAGTCAAAGAAAAACGGTCTAAGTGAAGCCCTGGCAGCGCTTCTGGCTGATTGTCGCCAGTGTGCTCCTCATAGATCAGGCGACAAAGCTGTATGTCAAGCTCTCCTACCCCTTGGGGTACGAGGTTCGGTGGATAGGGAGTTGGTTCAAGTTTCACTACGTAGAAAATCCGGGTGCAGCTTTTGGGCTTTCGTTAGCAGGGCTATTCCAGGGATCTGAGGGCCCTCTCGCCGAAGCCGGACCAAAGGTGCTGCTTACTTCCCTCTCCATTGTTATTACTATCGGATTGGGATACTATCTATATCGTCTGAGCCGAGAGGATGGACGGCTTCTTATGCCCTCGGCGCTGATTATCGGGGGGGCCGTAGGAAATCTCATAGACCGCATTTTTTATGGAGTGCTTTTTGCGGGACGAAACTACTATGAGGGCGGCTGGTTTCAGGGGCATGTGGTGGATTTCATTTACATAGACATCTGGCAAGGAATAGTCCCTGAATGGGTCCCCATCTGGGGGGGTGAATACATGGCTCTCTGGCCGGTTTTCAATATTGCGGATAGTTGCATATCTGTCGGAGTGGCATGGCTACTTCTCCTCAGCTTTCGCAAAAGCAAGTCCTCTACGAGGACTGGGGACTCATCCCCTACGGCATAGCGTGGGAGCGCCAGCGCGCCCTTGTTCAGGAGGCGCTCTCTAACCTCCCGGCTTGGCAGGATAGGCTGATTCTCTGTGAGCACCCGCCTGTCATTACCCTCGGACGCAACGCCCATGAAGAAAATATCCTCCTGCCCGAACCGCTTCTCCGTCAGAAGGGGGTGGAGATTTACGCCGTAGAACGTGGCGGGGATGTTACCTACCATGCCCCCGGCCAGGTCGTAGGCTACCCCATCCTATGGCTTGAGCGATATAAGGCTGACATTGGGTGGTATATGCGGAGTTTGGAGGAGGTAATTATTCGCACGATTGGGGAGTGGGGGCTTCATGGGGAGAGGCTTCCTGGACTGACTGGCGTGTGGCTCCTTTCTCCACCCCGCAAAATCGCCGCTATGGGCGTCAAGCTCTCTCGCTGGGTGAGCATGCACGGCTTTGCCCTAAATGTGAATACGGACCTCTCAGGCTTCTCCTATATCGTGCCCTGCGGCATCCGAGACAAGGCCGTAACTTCTATGGCACGAGAACTGGGAAGCCTCATACCGCTGGACGCCGTCAAAGCCAGCCTGAGGAAGCACTTTGCAGAGGTTTTTGAGACGGAGGTGCGAGTAAAGTAGAATAGGCAACGACAGTAGCCTTTCAGGTATCTGCCAAAGTGCCTTCAACAGAGAAAAAAGTGTACTTTGACATACCCCCCTTATGAAAATCCGAGTCCAAAACCTTGGCGCTATTCGGGAGACCGAAATAGAACTCAAGCCGCTCACGGTCTTCGTCGGGAAAAATAATACCCATAAAAGCTACATGGCATATGCAGTATATGGTGTTTTTGCACTGAAGGATGTGATTATCCGAGATTTTGTTCGCACTTTCCTCCTATTCCTTAAGAGACCGAGTCTGCAAAGGAAAGTAGCAAAAGAGAGCATTCAGTCCGTCCTATTGCCCTCGGAGTTTGTCAGAAATAGGATTTTTGGGAAATTTTCCCTTCCTTCTCATGCTTTACGGCTTGAGCTTGATACGGGAGGAGAAGAGATAGAAGAAAGTAAGGAGTTTCAAGCCCTACGAAAGACTCTCTCCTTGTTGAGAGAGGTTTTAGGTAACTCAGAAGAGTCCCAACTTATGCTCTCTACACTTTCCGAACTTTTTGAAAATCTCTACAGATTCACCATTTCTCACAAGACCTTTAGACAGGTGTTCTATTTCCCTGCTTCACGAACCAGCTTTCTTCAGTTGCGAGGGCTATTCATAAAAGGCTTAGTTGCTTTGGAAGAGCAGCTAGAGGAAAGACTGCATTCTCCTTTACCAATTAGAGAGTTTGTACGAGCCTTCCTTGACTTGAGTGTGGAAGAAAACGGAGAAAAAAATAAGGGCCTTCTTCGAGAGCTCAAGGAGATCATGGGGGGTGATATTCAGATTAACCCTGAGACTAAACAGGTCTTTTTTGTCTACGAAAGCAAGGGAGGAGTTTGTTCTCTACCTATTACCTTGAGTTCGTCTGCAGTTACAGAGCTTGCCCCCCTATACCTTTACATTCAGAAAAATGACCTCTCCGACAAGCTCCTCATCATAGAAGAGCCCGAAGCCCATCTCCACCCCGAAAATCAAGTGCGCATGGCTCGGTTTTTAGTAAAGCTGGTAGAGGCGGGGGCTTGGGTGCTGATTACGACGCATAGTGACTATATATTTGCTGAAATCAACAACCTAGTTAGGCTCCATACCTTGAAGGGACATTCAGGGCTTCCCGCTGATAAGCTGTCTGTTTATCTCTTCGAGCAGCAGGAAAGCTCAGGAGAAATTCAAGTGAAGCCAGTTGAGATATCTCCTGAGGAAGGCATTCTATCTGATAGCTTTGATGAAGTAATGAATCAGCTCTTAGAAATGGCTACGTGGATTGACGTGGAGTTTGCTGACAAGAAACGACGAGAAAGCCATGAGCCTTCATGATTGAATGGGAAAAGTTTCTAGTTCCCTGTGATGAAAAGAGCGAAGGCTGCGAAGAGTGTACCAAGGGCGTGCAAAACAAGGGCTCAATGAGGTTCTTTTCGGCAAAGGAAAGCTTCAAGAGACAAGGGTATGAGTTTGAAAAAATTAAGGTGTGTGACTGTTTCATAACCTACGAAGGGGAACCTACTCTCTACATAGTAGAGATATTAGCAGGTCGGCTTACAGAGAGCGAACTGGAAGACAAAGCGAAACAGTTAGAAGCCTGTCGGAATTTCGCAGAACGTCACCTCTTTTCTCAACGCACCATCACTAAGCGGGTTCGCGTTCGTTGCATCTTAGTTTATGAGAAGAAAGCTCACCAGCTAAATAAGGGGGGGAAGGCCCGACCGAAGGCTCAACAGCTTGTTCGGAAGCATGAAATAGTACTCATGGACTACAAGTCTTACAAGGTGAAAGGCCCTAAGTCTCTTCTCTAAGTAAGTTAGCTCAGCTCTCGCAGGCTCGCCTGCACCGCCTCAAGCTCCTGCGGCGTTAGGCCCATAGCTAGGCTGGTATTTATTTCACTCTCTGCTTCTATCTCTCATGGCAGGCTTTACTACTCGCTGTCATAACCTCCTGAACTGCTTGCAAAACCC
>JBCNVG010000013.1:0-127707 GCA_039630325.1 Bacteroidia bacterium | reverse complement strand
GATGAGTGGCAGACTATACAGACGGTGGAAGGCGACATTTATACTTATACAGATCAAGGGCTTCTCCCAGGGCGATACATCTATCAGGTCTCGCAGAGCTTACCTACGGGCAGTGTCCTTCTCAGTAACCCAGCCGAGGTTGTCTTGCTTCCGGATGGGGCGTATATTCTCACGGAGCAGCGCGTGCGAGCCGTAGGAGAGAAAGCCACGGTCCTATGGAGCTTGCCAGAAGGAGGGATAAGTCTGAGCCTATATGATGCCAGTGGCCGCCTCATTCATACTACTACTCGCATAGAGGCAGAAGGGAGCTATGACCTCCCCAGTCCTCCAGCGGCTGGAACCTACTTCTTGCGTGCAGAGGTGAGCGGCGAGGTGCAGACCTGGAAGCTCATCTGGCAGTAGAGGAGTCTTGCACCCACTGCCTCAGGGGTGGTAGGGGAAGGGGCCCTTTGATTATGAACCCTTCCCCATAGCTTGTTCCGATGAAGTGGCCCATCTCTCGAGCTCGCGCCTCCAAGTGCGGGAAAAAGTCGGCTCGCGTCAGGTACGTCGGCGGATCTGACTCTCCAGGCCTGTGGAAAAATTGACTCTCGTAGCAGCGGATGAGCTGAAGTTTTGCCTCCCAGTAGGCGCTAATATCTACCACTACGGAGGGCATTATCCACTGGTCCTGAATAGCGAAAAAGAGTCGAGCGGGGCGATGAGCGGGGTATCTACTGCGAATGCGTCGCAGCCCAGCGAGAAAAGCGGCACGTTGCACTAAGCGAGCGGCTCGTCCATGATCCGGATGGCGATCATGTAGGGCATTCGTGATAAGTAGGGTAGGGCGATATTGACGGATAATCGAAATCACTTCTAAAAGACTTTCTCTCGACTCCTCAAAGAATCCATCCTCCCATCCTAAGCAAACTCGGGCCAAAGGACGCAAGAAGCGGCTTGCGGCTTGGGCTTCGGCATAACGCGTCACCGCCGTACCGCGACTGCCCAGCTGTCCTGCAGTCAGGTCTACCATCACTAGCTGAGCTCCCTCCGCTCGCCAGCGTAAGAGCGACCCTCCACAGCTTAGCTCCGCATCGTCCGGATGCGCCATCATCGTCATGACTACCATCAGCCGCAAAGCTACTCGTAGATTTGTCCAGTGTATCTTCTGGTCGGTTTGGGAGTGATTTGGGCCCAGGGGTATTATCTTATTCGGAGTCATCAGAGCTTTGTTGGAAAAAGCGATTTGCATGAGATACCTACTTGCTTGGCTTACAGTGAAGAGGGAAGGATCATCATTGGGGGGTATGCCTTTGCTTCGAAGGAGGCTCTCAGTGATGGGTGGTTGACTTGTGTCACGCTCAGCGGGGAGGTCATGTGGCAGATCACACCAGGCGGCATGGGGCCTGACCGAATAGAAGATATAGCCGTAAAAGATTCTATCGTATTCTTCTGCGGGTATAGCGGTTCTATGCTGACTCACCCAGAGGAGCTACCAGTGGAGCGGCGAGCTGATTTTTGGGTAGGGGCCGTAGATGCGCGAACAGGGCAACTTCTCTGGCAGACACGCTGGGGGAGTCCCCATATAGACATGGCTCTGACGCTGACGCTCACGCCCTACCGAACTCTCCTTGTCGGCGGGCTCTCTTGGGCCGATACTGCGATAGGTATGCAGGGGGTAATCTACACTCTCAATGATCGCACAGGAGAAGTTCTTCACACCCTTTATTGGGGGCGTTCCCCCAGCCTCATTCGTAAGATTCGTCCGATGGGGAATGGTCGTAGCTTCGTATGCATTGGGGAGCAAGAGCTGCGACCATTCTTAGCCGAAGTAGATTATTTAGGTCAGATATATTGGCGGACAGTGTTTCAGTTTCATCGCTTTCCCTCGCAGCTTCAAGCGGTGACGGTCCTAAGCGACGGCCGAATCGTGGTAGGGGGACGCTACGAGCACCGTTGGGGGATAGCCGCTTTTACCTCCAAAGGCCAGATTATTTGGGAAAAACTCTGGCCAGAAGACGATCTCGTTGGAAGCCCTTCTGCCATAAGCGAAAGGTATGATGGGACGATTCTCGTTATTGGTACCCAGCAGGGCGAAAGGCTCTCTTCATCCGAGCAGAAAGGAGGAGAGGATGTATGGCTGGTCGCCTTGTCCCAGGAAGGAAGGGTATTATGGGAGCGCAGCTTCGGTGGCCCTCATGATGAACAGGGTGTGGCCTTACTCGCTTTGAGAGACACGATTATTTTAGTCTCTGCAAAAGAGAATCGTTTCTCAGAGGCTCCTTCGCACAAAGATGCCTGGGTTATATGGCTCAAAGCTGTGCCCTGTGAGGCGATTCCTGTATCTATTCGTACTGATGTGCCCTCACTGCGAGAAAAGGCAGGGCGTCCTATTCGCTTCTGGGTAGATTTGCCTGCAGGGTACGTGTCTGACCAGATTGACTGGGATTTCGGGGATGAAGGCCATGCGCAGGGCCAGTCTGTGGAGCACGTTTATGCTTCGCCTGGCAGCTACTCCGTGCAGGTACGCATTCGCTTCAAGTACGGCTGCCCAGAAGTGTACCCGCTCCCGATTGGGCTCCGGATTACCCGCCCTTAGAGAAAATGCGGCGCGTTAGGGAAGGATGGAGGTCGACCCGTACAGAGAGGAGGTGGGAATACATACCTTGTGAAAAACCTGTAAAGTTGGCTAGCGCATAGTCAATCCCGAAGTGCCATATATTCAGCCCTAGGCCCGCAGTAGGGTAAAAGCTTAGATACTGGCGGCCAGACCACTGACGCATGCGCTGAAAGTTAGTCATACCCAGACGTAAGGCGGCCCAGTTTTTATAGCGCAATTCGGTTCCTACACTTAGGTCGGCGCTGATAGGTTGAGCGGATAGAAGGGTATTTCGCTGGCCGTCTGTGAATATCACTAAGTCAGCAGCCGGTATGAGAGAAAAAATCTTGTCTTGCCATAGATGCACTGCTGCTCCGAGTCGAGCGCTGGGGCGCGTCCACTCTATAGAGTTCTGCGGGATTTCATTGCCCGTCAGGATGAAGCTTTCTTCGAAGGTCTCGGTATTGAATGTCCAAGCGTTGAAAGTAGAAGTACCATCGTATAACACCGCCCCTACTCGCCAAGGGCCTCGTCGATACAGTAATCCGATATCTATGCCGAAACCCCATGCCGTAGCAAACGGACCTAAAACTCGGTGAATCACCTTCAAAGAGCCTCCAATGGAGAAGGCAGTGTCTCGGATCGGCTGAGCGTAGGAGAGATACAGCGCCATGTCTGCCACCGAAAACTTTGAGATGCGAGAAAAGTCATAGCTCACCCCATCGTAAAAGCGCAATGTATTAGGAATATCGTCTATCCCTACCCGGATGAATCCAATTCCCACTTGGCGATTTTCTGAAATTGGGAATGCAAGGGCGCCATAATCATATTTCGCTACACTGGCGAAATATTCACTGTGCATTAAGATGAGTTGAGGATAGGGGGGCGCACTAAGCAAAGCCGCAGGATTCCAATATCCTGCTGTGGCATCGACGACAGCAGCTACCTGGGCATTACCGAGTCCTGCCGCGCGTGCTCCCACGCCAATCTTCAGAAACTCGTTACTATACTTCACTTGGGCCCACGCTGTCGCGAGGCTGACTATCCCGTATATCGCACGCCAACGAGGCATATGTCATCTATCTGTGGAATATCTAAGCGCCATTCGGAGAGAACCCTTTCAATCTCGGCTTTTTGCTGATGGGCTGGGAGAAACAAGTTAGCGGAGAGAAGCTCGCGTAGGCGTTTCATCATAAACTTGGTACGCTTAGGCGGTTGGCCTTCGACCCTTTCCCATCCAAACTGATCTACGATCCCGTCTGTAAAAAGATAAAAGCTGGTATTTAGGCGCAGAGGTATTGTATGACTTTCAAAGATCATTTCCAACTGCAGAGCATCTCCGCCGATGCTACGGCGAGACCCTTTGATTTCTATAAACTCTCCTTCTGGCGTGAAAACAATCAGTGGACGACGGGCCCCAGCAAACTTGAGAACCGAAGCCGAGCTATCTATCAGACAAAGGGCAATATCCATTCCATCTTTGATCTTATCCTGATGGAGTGTCTGGTGGAGAGTTAGGCGTAACTCTTCGTCTAATCGCTGGAGAAGAATAGCCGGATCCTTATCCCCTTCTTCTTGGGCTAACCGATTAAGTAGGGTAGTGCCTATCATGCTCATGAAAGCGCCAGGCACTCCATGCCCCGTGCAATCTGCTACCGCCAAAAGACTTTGAGAAGGTGAAATAGGATGATAAAAGTAGAAATCTCCACTTACGACATCCCGAGGTAAATAAAGCACAAATGAATCAGGAAAGCGCTCATAAAATGGAGTGAGATCCGGCAGGATCGCTAACTGAATCCGCCGAGCATATAATATGCTTTCGTCTATTTCCCGTTTGGCTTTTTCCAGTTCTGTTTTCTGCTCCTCTAAAAGGGTTTTTTGCTCTTCTATGAGTCGATTTCGTTCAGCTAGTTGGGCATTGATTTCGCGCTCGCGCTGATTTTTTTGGTACAATACGAGGGAAAAGCCTGCTGCCGCTGCTATTAGAATAATCGCACTGATGATGATGACCCAAGTAATTTGGCGAGCTTTTTCTGCGCGCAGTTTTTCGGCTTCTAAGATGCGCTCTTGCTCTTGCCGCTCTTTCTGGTAGAGATAGTTAAGCTCCATACGCGTCATAGCACGAGCGTTCTCTTCATTAGAGAGGCGCTGAATAGCCTGTATAAGGGGCTGGATGTACTTATAACCTGCTGCATACTGACCGAGCTTGCCATAAAGGAAGATGAGCTTTTCATAGACCTCTGCTAACTCACTGTATGCCTCCAAAGGTTCCAAGATAGTTCTCGCTTCTTCATAAGCTTTTAGGGCTTCCTTGAGCTGGTTAGTCGAAAGAGACAGTTGGCCTTGCGTTATATACACATGGGCGAGGGTATAGGGATCGCGACTTTTACGGGCATACTGAAGAGCCATTTGAAGGAATCTTTTAGATTCAGAGAGGTTGTTTTGCTCATATTCCAGTCGGGCGGAGTTGATGCAGGATTTAGCAGCCGAACTCCAATCTTCAGCCTCTTCTGCTAATATGAGTGACTCTCTCAATAGATTGCGAGCAGCTTCTATATTGCCGAGTTTGATTTGCACTACGGCTAAATTGGTGGCCACTTTGAAGGGGAATCGTCTATCAGGTGCCAAGTTGGCATACTCGGCAGCTAAGCTGAATAGCTCAGAAGCCTTCTGCCAGTTTTCCTGATTGAAATAGATTTCGCCGAGGCTATTCAAGACCATGGGGAGGAGAGTAGAATCTCCGCTGTTTTCACAGATTTGCCTAGCTTCCAATAGATGTTCCATGGCTTGGGGATACAAAGCTTGCACGTTGTAGATGTTGGTGAGATTGAGGAGTATGCGTACAGAGAGGGAAGTCGCTCCCTTGCGGCGAGCGATGGTGAGGGCTGCCTGGAAAAGATCCTTCGCTCGGGCGTAATAGCCCTTTGCATAGAACCCCTCGGAGGCTATCCAGTTGAGCAGTTCAGCCCAGGTTAGGCTATCGGCTTTAAGGTCGTTCTCTGCTTCTGCGAGCAGAGTATCGGCCTGGCCAGGACTTAGAGACAATGCTTGAATGATGGCAAAACCGTACGCATCCTTGACCCAATTCAAAATACCCGAATTACGGGCTATGGTGATGATTCGGCGCTGAGTAGCTAGAGCTTCGGGGAGCTTCCCTTGGCGCACATAGAGCAGAGATAAGGTTTTTAGGGCGTTTCGTAGATAGTCTGGCTCATTATTTCTTTCAGCGAGGGCAATGGCCTCGCGAATGTTTTCTTCGGCGAGTTCATACAGATTGAGTTTTACGTAAAGTTCGGATAGGTTAATAAGGCACATACTGAGGAGGCGAGGGTTATTGGATTGTCTGGCTAGCTCTAGGGACCGTTGATAGAGTGATTGGGCTTCAACAGTATTGCCTATATTTTCGGCGAGGGAGGCCTTTAGATTGAAAACCTGGACGAGGAGAGCCGGTTCCGGGGGGATGCGATTCACTAAACTTTCAGCCTGAGCTAAGAGACGCATAGCCTGGTCGTAAGATTCTGCGTAGTAAAGTGCAGAGGCTTGATAGTAGAGGCTCAAGGCCTTTCGGCGAATATCTCCCGCTTTCTCTGCATGAGGAAGGGCGCGTCGGGCATATTCCAAGGCTTGGCGTTCGTTGATGTTCAGATATAGCTTAGCCAGATTGATATAAGCACTGGCGTAGGTAGTGTCTGGAAGCCTTTTGTTCCGAATAAGGGCTTCCAGCGAGTCTATTTCTCGCACGCTCTGGGCCCATATTAGAGTTACGCCTGTCCAAAGTACCGATTTCACGGCTAAGACTAAGTTAGGGATTTACATTTCGTCTAAGAAAAATTTGCCAAAAGTTTTTTCCCAGAAGCGGGCTATCCGTTGTACGGGCAATCCCATGACGTTATAGAAGTCGCCTTTGATTTCAGCGATTCCTATGAGTCCAATCAGGTCTTGAGCTCCATAGGCGCCGGCTTTATCTAAAGGAGGAGTAGTCTGGACATAGTGCGATATGAGAGCTTCTGATAGGGGATGAAATCGTACAGCGGTTTCTTCATAGAAGCACCAGGTGCGATGGATCGTGCCGACGGCTACGCCTGTATAGACGGTATGCCAATCCCCCGATAGCCGTTTGAGAAACTGGCGGGCCTCGATTTCGTCGTGCGGTTTACCTAGGACTTCACCTGCATGGACTACCATAGTATCAGCGGCGAGCGCTACTTCTTCGGGCGCTAAGCTGGGGAGAATAGCGGAAAGTTTTCGCACTGCCAGAATCATCGCCTGCTGATGGGGAGGTAACCCAGGGGTGAGGGATTCATCTACCGCGGGAGGGCGGAGCTCTACCTTCCACCCCAGCAGCTCAAGAAGGGCGCGCCGTCTCGGTGATGCAGATACCAGTATCACTCTCATAGTAGAAGCACAAACCACTGAGAACCTTAGGAAAAAAATAAGTCGTCTTAGGCGGGAGCGGAACCCCTTTTTTAGCCGCCTGCTCCACATAATGAAAAGGAAGTTCAGGTAGGAGAAAAGCCCACCCTGCTCCCTTAGAAGCCGCTTGAATGACTTGGGCTGGCTCTCGTGAAAAATCCATTTCTTCTGATATTTCGTCTAAAATCCACTCATGCAATCGGGCTACTAGCGGACGGTCTTCTACTTGCTCCCAAAAAGGAGGGCGTAAACTCGCAGTAAAGGTTCTGCCGTCGGGGGCTACTATTCCGATAGTATGTCTCAGCCCCCGTATCTCCTGCCACAGGGGGATTCGAGCTGCCGAAGGGCGCACTGTAAAATAAGAGCTGAGAAGGGGAAGCGGAGACTGTTTGGCTTTGACCAGGCGGTGTGTAGGAGCGATTACAAGGGTGTCATCCTCCATAGCACTGATGTAGGCCAAAAGATAGAGTTGTCCAGCTTCTTGCACGGCCTTCCACCGATGGTGCCCATCGGCGAGATAAAAAGGCCCTTCGCCTATGGCCTCTGCGATTTGACGCTGATGAGGTAGATGATGTATAGGGACCCAGCGATGCATGACGCCGTCATTTCCCCCATAAGCAAATTCTGGACACATGAGATAACTGCGCAGGAGGGGATAAATCTCTGACCAGCGTCCCTCGCTCAGTACATGAACTGGCGTACTTTGGACAGGAAGTCGAGATAGAGCCTCTCGGATGCCTGCTACACGCTCAGGAAGTACAGCTTCATGCGGGAGCAGAAGCGCACTGGTAGGAATCAGTCCAATTACGCCGAGGCGCTGATACGATCGTCCACCTTCTCCGTAGCGGTAAAACGTTTGACTGTAGGCATAAAGGGCCGGAAGGGGTTCCTGGCGGATAACCTTCTCTGCTATCCACCGCTCCCAGATGGAGACTATGTCTGCCTCTGGTTCGGGGTAGGCGATGTGAATGGCTTGATGAGGATTTTGGCGAAAGGCCTCGATTTGGGGGGAAGAGAGGGCATCTCGTACAGGACAGACATGGGGTGTATGACGATATATCCACCCGCGAAATGGCCGTATCACGGATGGCGTGGAACTTCTTCTGAATGGGCAATGAACTGGAGTTCAGGGAAGGTTCGCAGAGGAGCGTATTTCTCCCAGGTCTGCTTGGCCTCGTCACCCAGGACCAGGTGTTTGGGGGCCCAGTTCATTTTCACGCAGTTCAGCAGGACTCGGGCGATATGTTTAGGGTCGCCAGGCTGCTGGCCATCCATCTGAGCATACCGTTCAGCCATCAAGGCATGAAGCTCGTAATAGGGACTGCTGGGGTCTAATCTTTCCAGAGAAGGGGCTTTCTCCAAAGAGCTGCCAGCCCAGTCCGTTCGATAGGGGCCTGGAGCCACACTGCAGACGTAAATGCCGAAGGGGGATACTTCTTGAGCGAGCGCTTCACTCAATCCTGTCACCGCAAACTTAGTGGCATTGTATAAAGTGGCGCCCTTGAAGCCGAAATAGCCTGCAATAGAGGAGATATTGAAGATAAATCCCCCACCCCTTTGACGCAAGTAGGGTAGAACCGCTTGACACATCCAGATGACGCCAAGGAGGTTTGTTTCAATCTGACGCTGTATAGCCTCCGCAGGCAGTTCCTCCAGAGCGCCAACAAGTCCATATCCGGCGTTATTCACTAAGACCGAAGGGACGAAACCAGCTTTCACGGCCTCTTCCACGACATAGAATGCCTGGGAACGCTGCCTCACATCTAAGGGCAGGACTATGGAGCGCTCAGGATAACGGCGAAAAATATCCTCTACGGTAGAAGGGCGCCGAGCGGTGAGGATAGCCCGCTGGCCGGCTTCCAAGACGGTCTCGGCGATCGCTCGTCCTATGCCTCGACTGGCACCTGTGATGAGCCAGGTGTGCATTCCGCAAATCTACTACGGAAGCCACTGCCGAAAAGCCTTGGCGCGTTCAGCTAAGCCTGATTCGATAATTTCCATTTCGGAAACGCCTTTTTCTGCCGCCAGGGCTTTGATCTGGTGGGTGATTTCCATCGAGCAAAATTTGGGACCGCACATGGCGCAAAAGTGAGCTACCTTGGCTCCCTCTGCGGGTAGCGTCTCATCGTGGTAAGCTTGGGCCCTCTCGGGGTCTAAAGCAAGATGGAACTGGTCTCGCCAGCGAAACTCAAATCGCGCCCGACTCAGGAGATAATCTCGCCACTGGGCTGCGGGGTGGCCTTTGGCAATGTCCGCTGCATGGGCAGCAATTCGATAAGCTATGATCCCTTCTCGTACGTCCTCTTTATCAGGCAAGCCTAAGTGCTCTTTGGGAGTTACGTAGCAAAGCATTGCCGTTCCGAACCATCCTATCATCGCCGCTCCAATAGCCGAAGTGATATGGTCATATCCGGGCGCTATGTCCGTCACGAGCGGGCCTAAAGTGTAAAAAGGCCGTTCATAGCAGTCTTCTATTTCTTTTTGCATGTTTTCCCAGATGAGCTGCATGGGAATGTGGCCAGGGCCTTCTATCATCACTTGCACGTCGTATTTGTAGGCTATTTGGGCTAACTCCCCTAAGGTGCGTAGCTCGGCATATTGAGCTTCGTCGCTCGCATCAGCGATGCTACCAGGGCGCAGTCCATCGCCCAGCGAAATGCTTACATCGTACTGGCGGAGGATATCGCAGATTTCCTCGAAATGTGTGTAGAGAAAGTTTTCCTTGTGGTGGGCGAGGCACCACCGAGCAATGATAGAGCCGCCTCGCGATACGATGCCAGTCACTCTATCCAGCGTTTTGGGGATATAGGCCAAGCGTACCCCAGCATGTATGGTGAAATAATCTACGCCTTGCTCACACTGTTCTATCAGCGTCTCCTTGAAGATCTCCCAAGTCAGCTCCTCAGGTTTGCCGCCGACTTTCTCTAAAGCTTGATAAATCGGGACAGTGCCGATGGGTACTGGGCTATTGCGGAGGATCCATTCCCTGGTCTCGTGGATGTGCCGTCCAGTAGAGAGGTCCATAATAGTATCTGCCCCCCAGTAGGCAGCCCAAACCGCCTTCTCAACCTCTTCGGCTATGGAAGAGGTCACGATGGAGTTGCCGATGTTAGCATTGATTTTAGTGCGAAAACCTCGCCCAATAATCATCGGCTCAGCCTCAGGGTGATTGATGTTCGCAGGAATGATGGCTCTGCCAGCCGCTACTTCTTGGCGCACGTATTCGGGAGTGATTTCTTCTGGAATACTGAGGCCCCAGCCTTGCCCTCTATGAAATCGCGGTTGGGATTTATTCGCTCGCCTATAGGCTTCTATCCGTTGGGTTTCCCGAATCGCAATATACTCCATCTCAGGAGTAATGATTCCAGCTTTGGCGTAATGAAGCTGAGTTACAGTACGACGAGGTTTAGCCCGCAGAGGCAAGTGTCTCACTGGGAATGCCGTAGGGGGAGGAGATTCATACATTCGCTGTGCATAGTCGCTGGTATAGCGCGGCAGCCTTTCTACATCTTCCCGAGACAAGATCCATGGCTCGCGCAGGCGAGGCAGCCCTTGGTAAATATTCACCTCACCTTCGCTATAAGGGCCGCTGGTGTCGTACGCATAGTACACAGGATACTCAGGATCGCTTAAGTGAATGGCACGCATGCCCACACGGATATAAGGATAGAGGTGCCCAGAGGCGTAAACTTTTTTCGACCCAGGATATTGGAGAGAAATCAAGCGCTTGGTGGGTAGGGTGGCTTGCTTCGTCATGCTCCAAATGTAGGACTTCTACGCAGAAAGAATGAGTAGAAAAAGTGCAAGGGATGACATCTTTTCCGCTATCTATCTGGTGGAGTATTCCGGGGGCCTATTTTCAGTGCCGGAAAGGAGAGGACGGCACAGTAGAGCCTCCGTGAGCTTTCAGATATTCAGCATACCCTTCCTCGCCGAGGTACTTTATCATCAGCTCCGGCGGCGAACTGAGAAGATCAGTAACTACAAGAATATCCATAGCGTCATTGAAAGCGTGATCTATATTGAAGGCCACAATCCGCGCCCCCATTTTGAGATAGTGCTTTATGAGAATGGGAATCTTTAGGTGACTGCCCTCTAACTCCTCTATGAGTTCTTGAACATCTTGTAGACTCTGTACAGAGACGGTGTAGTAATACTGCTTGTACTGCTTAGGGATCGTGTAGGGGGTCCGTCCACGAGCATTTTGCATCAGGTCGCCAGCGCCGTATTTATCCTCCAAGAAGGCAACCAGGAGCGCCTTTGATAAGTCTGGGAACTGGGAGCTAATGCTGACAGCGCCGATCAGATATCTGTAATGGGGATAAGTAAGGATATATCGGCCTATGCCCCGCCAAAGGAGGTAAAGCGGAGCATAAGAGCGCTGATATTTTTCCTGAATGAAAGCTCGGCCTAATTCAAGTGCTGGCTGAACTTCTTGAAAGAAGCGGCGTTTCATATGAAAGAGCGAATAAGTGTAGAGCCCGCGCAGCCCACGGGTACGGAGAATTTCATCGCATCGCCCGATTCTGTATGCACCTGCGATGGTACGATCCACAGCATTGTATAGAATGAGGTGATCGTACCAGGCATCATAGACATCTAAGTCTTTGGGTTGACCAGTACCTTCTCCCACCGCTCGAAAAGTGATTTCCCGGAGTCGTCCTATCTCCTCTAATAGGAGGGGTTGTTGATGACCCCGAAAGACATATACGGACCACTCGCCTTGCACGAGTAAGCGCTGAGAAGCCGGTAGCTTTTCTAACTCTTCTGAGATTTTTTGAGGAGATATAGCAGGAATAACTGGCTGGGGCTGTGAGGAATTTTTAGGAAGAAGTCGCCGCATACGGCGTAAGCTTAGCCTTCTTCTACGGCTTTCTACACTTTCGCCCAAGAGATAGGTTTTGCTGCGCAAGTAAGCGGTGATTCGTTCTGCGGAGCCTAAGGAGCTTAGCTTAGGGTAGGGAAGAAGCTTTCCGATTCGGTAATGTACTTTGCGAGCGGAAGGGGAAACAAACTCCCGAATAAGGAGGCTCGTGCGAAGCCGGGGGTTGATGATCCCTGCTAAGTGAAATAGAAGACTATTAGTGCCGTGAAAATAGAGAGGAAGGGCGGCTGCCTCCGTCTGTTGGATTAGCCTTCCTACGAAAGGATGCCATTCTGGCTCGCGAATGCGTCCCGTGTGCAAGTGTAGGCTGGCCACCTCCCCCGAGGGAAATATGCCCAATAGTCCACCTTGGCGTAAGTACTGTATGGCCTGTTTGATAGGCTGGAGATTGAACTGTTTGGCCTCACTGCCCCCAAAGGGGTCTACCAGGAGCAAAGTATCTTTTACTTCTTCTACCCTTTCTAAAAAAAAGTTGGCTATGATCTTAAAGTCAGCCCTGATCTCACTCAGGAAAAGTACTAAAAATATAGCCTCTATTCCACCGAACGGATGATTGCAAACGACCACCATGGGCCCCTGGTACTCCCTCAAAGCAGCCAGTTGAGTAGCAGAAGGGAGAACATACTGGACACCGATTAGGTCTAATACTCGTCGAGCAAACTCACCTGGGGTGCGTCCGCTTTCCTCACAGAGGGCATAAAAACGATTGAGCTTCTCTATGCCAAGGGCTTTTTCTACCCACGGTCCGACGAGCTGGTAAACAACACGTTGCCAGGGGGTTTGAAGCAATTCTTTCAGCTCTAAGAGCGGACGCTCATAGCGACCCATGAGGCAAAGGTATGGGATGATATTGCATGTATGGAAAATCGTGTATATTTGAGGTGATATGAGGTACACCTTAATTATCATCCCAGTCCTTGCATGGATGCATTGGCTCCATGCGCAGTGTAGTAGCTGTACATTTAATGCCGCAGCGGCCCCTAACCCATATGGTTTCAATCCCGATACCTTAAAGCTGCCTACCAACAAGGATACGACCTTAGTGATTCACTTTACTTTTCCAGATACCGTTCGCCAAGGCAACTTTCTGCTAAACCCTAACTATGCCATATGGGTAGATAGCCTGCGACTGTTTCGAGGTCTTTTGACTATCCAAGGTGGCAATAACCCCCTCAAGTACGATACCCAAAACCCGGCGAACGGCGGTATAGTTTTCAATATTCCTCACACAGCCAGAACTGTCAATGGTTGTAACAATCAGCAATTCGTAATATATCGCAATCCAGGAAATCCTCCTAACGCACCGGCTGGTTCGTCTCCCCCGCGTGGATGTGCCACCGTTTGCGTCCGTACTTCCAGTACGCCTGGATGCGATATGATGGTAATTCGTGTGCGTGCCTTTATACCGGCGCTTTCCGATGCAGATGGAAAAGATACGGTAAATGTAGCTCCTGTTCTCTTAGGCAATCCTGCATGGCTGGATACCCTTTTCCGCTATCCGATTATCATTGGGGACACTGCTTGTGACCCTACGCAGTTCCCTCGGTTACTCACTCCACCCGCTCGGCAGTGCACCAATACTTCTCTTGCAGATGCAGATAATGAAGAGATTTCTCTCGGGATTTTCCCGAATCCTTCCTATGGAGAAGCTCAGATGGTCTTCAATCTTCAAAGACCCTCTGACTTAGCTATACGAGCTTTCGCTACCGATGGGAGAGAAGTCTGGCGCTATACCTCCTTCTATCAAGCAGGCACTCATCAGTACCCAATCAGATTGCCAGCGGGAACTTATATCGTCGTACTTGAAGCCTCAACAGGTAGGGCCTTGCAGCGCCTCGTAGTGCTGGAATAAGCTCGGAGTGTTTGAGGATCAGACGGGCAGGCTTTTATTTGCCTGCCCGCTTTTGTTTTTTGGCTGGGCTAAGAGAGAAAGCATTATTTTTGGCCTGTATGCGCAGCCGAGCGGTACTAGCCCTGGCCCTGTTCAGCTTTTTATTTGCCCAAAAAGGTATCAATGGCTTTGGTCGTGTAGGAATTGGTGGTACTTACGGGCCGCACCTTATCGGAGCTTCTTTTCGATTGCCCCTGGGCTATTCGGAGTTCACCTTCGTAGAGGTAGCGGGGGGGATAGGATACTCTAAGGCACCCAATCTTTCTGGACTACAGCGAGGCTATACTGTGGGCATAGGAATGAATCAGGGAATTTTAGGCACTTGGCTCACGCGGGATTGCGGGATCTACTGGTTTTTGCCCTACTTAGACTTAGGGGCTCGGGCCTATATTTACTCCTCTCTACCCCAGCCAGACGGGAATGGCGGCACGGTGGAGAAAACGGTTATTGTGCCAGATTTATATGCTGGGGTGGGTACCCTATTCAACTTGGTGAAACACGTAGAGCTTTTCGCTACGGTTCGTTTACGGAATGAAGTAATAGACCAGTTTGCTCCCTCTTTCAGTTGGCAAGTAGGGGCACGAGTCAGCTTCGGGTACCGATGATTTTCTGGGGGCTTTGGATACAAATACTTTTACGAGGGGTTTGGATTCATCGGGGGGATGGAAGCTTGGCTGTGCAGGGCGATGTGCTCATATCGGGCGATACGATTGCGGCAGTCTCCTCTGTTATAGCTGCCCAGCCTGGATTTACCGTTATTGAAGCACGGGGCAAGCACTTATATCCTGCTCTCGTCAGCCTTGGCACGCCTGTTGGGCTGATTGAAATCGAAGCCGTTCGGGCGACTCGGGATAACGCAGAAGTAGGGGATTTTACCCCAGAAGCGAGTGCCTACACGGCGTTCAATATAGATTCTCGGGTGCTCCCGACCCTTCGAGCTAATGGCATCTTGTATGTTGAGTCAGTGCCTCAAGGCGGAGTGATTGCAGGGCGCTCCTGCGTCATGCGGCTCAGCGGACGCACCCGAGAAGAAGCGGTGGCCAATCCTGTAGCGGCTCTGCATATATACCCGCCCTCCTTGCGGCCCTCTATATATATTGCCCACGAAGATCAGAAAAAGGCCCACGAAAACGCCCTTGCGGCCTGGAAGAGAATCGAAAACTACTTAGAACAAGCAAAGCGTTGGTGCTTAGGCGACTCGACCGAGCAGAATATCAGCTATGCGGCTTTGTGTCCTTATCTCAAAGGAGAAAAGCCTACGGCATGGCATGTAGAAACCGCCGAAGACATCGAAGCAGCTATCAAAATCAGTCAGAAGTACGGACTTCGTTCAGCTATTGTAGGGGGTAGTGAAGCGGTGCGTGTGGCGGAAGTCCTTCGGAGAAATAACATCCCTGTCGTTCTCCCTCGTACACATCGGCTCCCGCCCTCGGAAGATGCCCCCATAGATTATAGCTACACTTTGCCGAAAGTCCTTCTTGATAGCGGCGTGACGGTAATCCTCTCCCACGAGAGCTTCTGGAATCAACGCAATCTCTCGTATCAAGCAGGTACTGCTTCGGCTTATGGGGTGTTTTCTGAGCAGGCGGTGGCTATGCTTACCAGTGTGCCGGCTCGGTGGCTTGGATTGGATCGAGTCGGTTTGATTGCCCCGGGGTATAAGGCCTCTCTGGTTCTATGTGAGGGAGATATTACGGATGTAGCTTCCTCTCGTGTGCTACGGCTCTGGCTGGAAGGGAGGGAGGTTCCACTCTCTGACAATCCGCAAGAAGTTCTTTTCAATCGATACCGATGACCACTCCTCTCTTTTTTGATCTGCATGTTCACAGTACGCTGAAGCCTTATATGCTCAGCGCGGTGGACTCACCCTGGGAAGATTATGACCAGGCCACCCCAGAAGAAAGAGTGCGGCGTACCCCTCGTCTCACGGCGAGTGACTTTTCTAAACTACTGCGTTCAGGTACCCGAGTCGTCACGATTGCCTTGCACCCCATAGAACGCTACTTGATAGCCTCTCTCGTCACCCGTCCAGTAATGTATGCGCTTGTTTTTCGGATGCGATTAGAGCGAGTCAGGCAGGTGCTACAACGAAATCCTTTTGTGATTCTGCAGCAGGAATACAATCTGCTCTCTGCTTATCTGCGCCAGCCAGATGGAGAAGGGGAAGTGATTATTGTTCGCTCGCCAGAGGATATAGATAGAGCGCTGGCTTCTCCTCATAAGATTGCGGCTATTCTCTCGATTGAGGGGGCTCATGCGTTGGGGTTTGAATATCGTGGATATAAGTTGCCTGCGATTCGGGGCTTCGTTTACGAGAAGTTTTTGCCTCTGGCGCGAGAGGCCATACGCGAGCGGTTGCAATGGGCAGCCGAACGCGGCATTCACCTGATTACCCTTCTTCACATGGTATATAATCATTTGGGCACTCCTGCCAAGGCGATAGAACAGCGGGGGGCTCTGCGCCTCCTTCCTAATCCCATACGCAGTCTCAGGGAAGTTGGGCGATTTCGCGGGCTTACGGCTTTTGGGGCTTATTTTGTGGAGGAAGCCTATCGCCGTCATATTTTGATCGATGTAAAGCATTGTGACTTCTCCACGCGCCAGCAAGTCTATGAGATCGCCCGGGAATATGAAATGCCAGTACTGGCTTCGCATGTAGCCGCCTCGGGTCACGCTCGCCGTACCAGAAGGGTTAGTGTGGACCTTCCTAAGCATCGCCTTCAAAGCAATACCTTCAATCCGTGGGATATAAACCTCCACGATGAAGACCTAATAGCTATCGCTCAAAGTCATGGACTCATCGGTATTATCATGGACGAGCGAATCTTGGCAGGAGAGAAGCTTTTGCAGGCGGTTCGGGCTGGTCAGGTGCATCCCTTAGAGCCCCTTTTTCAGCAGATTCGTTACATCTATACGACATTGGTAGAGGCTGGCCTATCTCCGCTTGAGGCCTTCTCTACCTTGTGTATCGGGAGCGACTTTGATGGATTTATAGATCCCATTGACGCTATTCCCACCACCTTAGAATATCCCAAGGTGTTATGGCCTGGGCTGGAAAAGTTTTTTGAGCGCGAGTACGCTACCTTTGCAGATACAGGACTTTCTCCGGTGGAGCTTACTTATCGGTTTTGCTTCGCTAATGGGGTAGAGTTTTGGAAGCGTTTTCTCAGTCGTAAAGCTAGGGTATCCAAAGCTTCAGGTTCTCCTTCATCTTTGGGAAACTGAGGGTGCTGGTATTACTCATAAGATTCTGCGGCCAAGCAGTAGACTGCGGTAAAGGTGAGCGTGTCTGAAAAAGGGTTTGGCCACTTCTCTCTTGCCTATTCCCCTTTGCTTTGCACTGCGTGAAAATAGCCCTCCTCACCGTATATCCGCCTAATCGAATACCAGGTACTCGCTACCGAATAGAGTCTTACTTGCCGATTCTGCATGAGGCTGGATTTGAGGTAGAATGGCATAGCCTTTTCTCCTTGCATGCTTATGAGCGCTTTTTATCTCCTCAAACTTCCCTGTGGAGGAAAGGGGCCATTTTCTCGGCGGGGTTTTTCAAACTGCTGATCAAAGCTTTGATGAGAGACAAAGTAGACGGAGTCTATCTGTACCGAGAAGCAACCTTCTTGGGTTTACCGATAGTAGAGCTTCTGTGGATGCGGCGTCTGCCTGTCCTGATGGACTTTGATGATGCGATATGGCTACTAGATACATCTGAGCAGTTTAGGAGGTTTGCTTGGCTGAAGAGTCGAAGGAAAACCGCCCTTCTTCTGAGACGGGCGCGGCTGGTTACGGTCTGCAATGAATACTTAGCCTCCTATGCGAGGCAGTACGCTAAGGAGGTATGGATTATACCCACCACTGTAAATACAGAAGTGTATAAACCTCCCGCATTCAGAGCCTCATCTCCCATAGTCATTGGGTGGAGTGGTAGTCCTACGACTTTAGCCCATCTACTGACTGTGGAAGAAGCCCTGGGGTCTCTGCATGCTAAGTATGGGGATCAGATTCGATTTCTTTTCGTGGGAGCGCCGAATTATCGTCCGCCTTTTCCAGCCGAGGTTCTGCCGTGGACGCCGCGGACTGAGGTCTCTCACCTTCGGCGGATGCACATCGGAATCATGCCTCTCCCCGACACCGAATGGAGTCTGGGGAAATGCGCCCTAAAAGCCCTCCTCTACATGGCTATGGGCATTCCCGCCGTGGTCTCCCCCATCGGAATGAATAGAGAAGTGGTGCAGGATGGCGTCAATGGGCTATGGGCTCGCACACTCAAGGAGTGGGTAGATAAGCTCTCCCTCCTCATTGAATCGCCCACTCTACGAGCGCAACTGGGTCAGGCGGCGCGCTACACGGTAGAAGCCCGATATTCCGTACGAGCTAATGCTAGTCAGTACGTAGAAGCCTTTCGGACAGCCTTCGCCCAATAAGAGTTCTACACATTTTATCCACAGCCTGTCGGCGAGCTTTTCGCTTATTACACTTATGCGTCGCGGTGCCCGGCACAATCCTGATATTCGGTTTGATCCTTTGGCCTACGAGTATGAAGTAAAGCTGACACCTGACCAAGCCCGTCTGCAAATTATCCCTGTACAGGCGCGCTCCATAGTCAATCAAATAGAGAGCCCTGATCTCCCGATTGTCTACTCTATGAATCCTTATGCGGGCTGCGAACATGGCTGTATTTACTGCTATGCTCGCAATAGTCACGAATACTGGGGGTTTTCGGCGGGGATTGACTTCGAGACGAAGCTACTCGTCAAAAAAAATGCCCCCCAGCTACTAAGGGAGCAGCTTAGTCATCCAAGCTGGCGACCCTATCCTATCATGTTGGCTGGAAATACGGACTGCTATCAGCCTATTGAGCGAGAATATCGGCTGACTCGCCAGCTCTTGGAAGTCTTACTGGCTTATCGGCATCCTGTGAGCATCATCACTAAAAATGCACTCATCTTGCGCGACTTAGACTTACTCTCCGAGTTGGCCCGTCTAGATCTGATTCATGTGTACATTACTGTAACGACGCTGCGGGAGGAGATTCGGCAGATTTTAGAACCGAGAACGGCGGCTGGGGCCCGCCGGATAGAAGTGATTCGTCGGCTTCGTGCGGCTGGGATTCCCACCGGCGTGATGGTAGCACCGATAATTCCTGGCCTCACCGACAACGAAATCCTGCCCATACTCAAAGCCGCAGGTGAGGCCGGGGCCCAAGCAGCTGCTTATACCATAGTTCGCTTGAATGGAGCACTGGCTGAAATCTTTGAAACCTGGCTGCGTGAAAAGCTTCCCGATAGGGCCGAGCGGATTCTCCATCTCATCGCTCAGTGCCACGATGGCCATCTCAATGATACTCGCTGGGGGCGGCGCATAAGAGGAGCTGGTACCGTAGCCCTTACGATTGAACGGACCTTTCAAGCAGGTGTGGCTCGCTATCTGAGACACGCTCCACCCATGCCCCCCTTCAATCTCACTCTATTTCGTCGGGGGGGGCAGGCAAACCTATTTGAAGAAGTGCCAAGTTGAGTTCATCGGCCTGCTCGGGGCGCTACTTGATGAGGCAGCTTTTTGCTTATACTTGGGAGAAATCTTTGCCATGTCAGACTATCAGTCCCCAGCGCAGCGGGCTTCGCTTCGACTGCGTCTGCGAAGGTCACCTTCCTGGTGGAGCTTCCTGGGCTGGGGTAGTATAGTCATGCTCTTCACGCTGGGCAGATTTAGCCTGCATTGGGATTCGGCCGGGGGGGCCCTTCCGCCTGAGCCGATTGACATCAATAGCGCTGATAGTCTGACTCTTTTGGCCCTTCCTGGACTCTCGCCCGGGAAGGTGAATCGTCTCCTGGCTCTGCGTCAAGGCATGGGAGGTTTCTGGGATACCAATGAGGTGCGTTTGGCCTTAGATAGTGCCGACTGGGCTCGCCTCGCCTCAGAGGTATTTGTGCGCAAACTGCGGGATTCCGTGGAGCGAGTAGACCTGAACACTATTGATAGCCTTAGCCTTGCTCAGTCTATGCTTTGTCGTCCAAGTGTAGCCCGAAGCTTGATTCGGTATCGGTATAAAGTGAGAGGTTTCCGCTCTTGGGCCCAAATAGACTCTTTCCGCAGCTTACATCCCATAGAGCGATATCGACTCAGGACCTATGGATATTTAGGGGAGAAGGTGGTAGACCCATCTCGCTCTTTATCTCCCCCATATGCGCTGATAGATCTCAATCTGGCGACTGCTGAAGAGCTGGAAAAGTTGCCTGGGATTGGGCGCAAATCCGCTGAACGCATCCTTTCCTACCGAGAGAAGTTGGGCGGTTATTTCGTTTCTGTGGAACAGCTTCGAGAGATCTGGGGCATTCGCTCAGAAAATATTGAAAAAGCTCTCCCATATCTGTATATTCGTCATCGGCCTAAACCCAAGCTGTCACTGAGACAAGCTTCTGTGGAAGAGCTGGCTGCCCATCCTTATATATCGTGGCGATTGGCTCGGTATCTGGTTCGAAAACGGCAGGCATGGGGCGAACAGCCGATCCCGACCGAAGTATGGTCGGCTTGGCTGCCTGACTCGGTGCGTTCAAAGCTTATTCCGTATCTCACGAGCGAATAACTTTGCCCCATGCTTTTAGAGTATGAGCTGCGCCAGACTATTCGTGAGATTCCTGACTTTCCCCAAAAAGGTGTTCTCTTCAAAGATATTACTCCCGTGCTTTTGAGGCCTCGTTTGGTGGAGCGCTGCGTAGAAGAGATAGCGCGCCACTTCCGAGTGCGAGATGTGAATAAAGTGGTAGGAATAGAAAGTAGGGGGTTCTTGTTGGGTCCAATGATAGCCCAGCAGCTCAATGCAGGATTTGTGATTGTGCGTAAGAAAGGAAAGCTCCCAGAGGTCGCTGCGAGCGTCTCTTACGAGCTGGAGTATGGCTCATCTACAGTGGAGATTGCAAGGGATACGATTTTCCCAGGGGATGAAGTATTGATTCATGATGATTTGCTGGCGACGGGGGGGACAGCGGCCGCAGCAGCGAAGTTAGTCCAGCAAATAGGAGCGAGAGTGGCTGGCTTCGGTTTCCTCATCACTTTGGAAGAGCTGGGAGGGAGGAAAGCCTTAGAACCCTTCGGCGCACCGATTATTCAGATTGTCTCCTACCCACGGTAAGCCGAGGCAGCCTTCTGCATCGCTCAGACTCCAATCAGGGAGCGTAGGCTGAGGAAATGGGCTTAGACTTTGGAAAGAGGGATGCTTCGGTGCGGAGAGAGGGGGATTCGAACCCCCGAGCCCGCTTGTTGCGAGCTACCTGATTTCGAGTCAGGCCCGTTCGACCACTCCGGCATCTCTCCGCCCCAAATTTAGCGCTAATGCTGCGATTCCGTTTTGAGTATTTTCCCTCTGGCTGCCTGTGCAGACAGTTCTCGTAGGGCATGTATGAGTTTGTCATTTTCCTCAGGGGTCCCTATTGTGATACGCAGGGTATTTTCGCATAGAGGGAGATTGCCTCTATAGCGTACGATGATACCCCGTTCTGCCAAGGCCTGGTAGATAGACTTCGCTGCTTGAAACCGAACCAGGATAAAGTTAGCTTGTGAGGGGAAAACCTCTTCTACGATTGGGAGATTCCGAAGAGTTTCCGATACTCGGTGGCGCTCTCGACGCACCTCTTCTATAGACTGGCGGATACGCTCCTGATCTCGGAGCGCTGCGATAGCCGCCGCCTGAGCGGGACCGCTGAGGTTGTAAGGGAGCTTAGTGCGATAAAAGAGAGAAACCACCTCGGGCTCTGCTACGGCGTATCCGATTCGCCAGCCAGCCAGCCCCCATGCCTTAGAGAAAGTACGCAGAATGACTGTTCCTGAGCTCCGTCGGGGTAGCCATCCAGCGGGCTCGTCAGAGAATTCTATGTAGGCCTCATCCAGTACAATCCAGCCGTCAAACTGATCTATGAATCTCTGAACTTCCTCGGCGGGCCATAGGGTACCAGTAGGGTTATTAGGGCGACAGAGAATCGCTATTGGTGTGCGGGGGCCTGCAGCCCGGAGAAGAGTATCTACGGGCAGAGAGAACCCTTCTCCTAACTGGATTTCTCGGATGTGAATCCCATGAATTCGGGCATAGGTGGCATACACGCCGTAAGTTGGGGTGATAGTGAGCAGTTCGTCCTGACCTGGCTCGCACACCGCGCGCAGGAGCCAGTCTATCAGCTCATCGCTACCTGCACCGCACATAATGGAGTCGGGAGAGACGCCTAAGTATGCTCCCAGTGCAGCCCTCAGTTCGGTATGGTGAGGGTCTGGATAGCGATGGTAGGGGGCACTCCACTGAGAAGCAAAGGCATTTTCGTTAGCGTCTAAGAAAATCTCGGCCGTCCCAGCGTATTCATCACGAGCGCTGGTATAAGGTGGAACATTCAGGAGGTGAGGCCTAAATCGCCGCATAGCGAAGGCGCATAGCTTCGGCGTGAGCGGGTAATCCCTCGGCTTCGGCGAGACGAAGAACCGCAGGCGTAAGGATTTTGATTCCCTCCGGAGTGAGCTGTTGGTAAGTGAAGCTGCGCATGAAGCTTAGTACCGTTAAGCTGCCAAAGCTGCGTGCCATCCCCCCCGTAGGCAGTACGTGATTAGTGCCAGAGGCATAATCGCCAGCGCTTTCAGGCGTGAGATGCCCTAAAAAGACTGAGCCTACATGGTAGAGGTAGGAAAGGTAAGTCTCAGCCTGCTCACAAGCCAGGATGAGGTGTTCGGGAGCAATCGCATTAATCACTTCTATGCCAGTCAGGAGGTCTGGCACAGTCAAAGTCCAACTTCGGCTGAGGGTATCTTCTATGAACGGACGGCGAGGATTGCGTGAGAGCTGGCTGGCAATAGCCGCCTCTACGGCGGGGACGAGAGGCTCATGCGTCGTAATAAGCCCCACGAGGCTGTCCGAGCCATGTTCTGCTTGAGCTAAGAGATCAGCTGCCACCCATTCAGGAGAAGCGCTGTCATCTGCCAGCACGATGACCTCCGAAGGCCCAGCTGGCATATCTATGGCCACTCCTCGGCGAGCTGCCTCCAACTTAGCAGCCTGCACGAAACGGTTCCCAGGGCCAGCAATTTTATGTACAGAAGGAATGCTGGGAGTCCCTATGGCAAAAGCTGCTATGGCCTGAGCACCGCCTACGCAATATACCTCTGAGACTTCGCATACCTTCGCTGCGTAAAGGAGTGCTTCGGGTACACGGCCATTAGAGGTAGGGGGAGTAGCCAAAGCTATTTGAGGTACCCCTGCCACCTTCGCTGGTATGCTCAGCATAAGCACAGTCGAGATAAGTGGTGCTGTGCCACCTGGTATGTATAGACCTACGCGCTGAAGAGGCACATAGCGAAGCCCGCATAATACCCCTTTTTGGGTCTCTACTACGATTTCCTGGGGGCGCTGGCGCAGGTGGAAACTCCAAATATTCTCGTAGGCGGTTTGAATCGCTTCAGCCAGTGCAGGGGGGACTTGGGCTTTTTGGATTTCCTCTTCAGGTATACGGAGGGTAGAAAGTTGAACGCCGTCATATTGCTGGGTGAGTTCGTATAGAGCGGCGTCCCCTTTCTCCTCCACGAGTTGAAAAATCGCTTCTACGGAGGGCAGGGGCGGCTGAGCCGCTCGCAGCTCCTCGGCGGGAAATCCAGGAGCCCATCGATAATGGCGCCATTTCATCGGATTAGCTTTTCTATGTTCATTACCAAAAGCCCTTGCGCGCCTAATAGCTGGAGCTGCTGGGCTATCTCCCAGAATAGCTTCTCTTCCACCACTGTATGAACTGAGATCCATCCCGCTTCAGCCAGCGGCATGACAGTGGGACTTTTGAGACCTGGGAGCAATTTGAGAACTTCGGGGAGGGCACTTTCTGGCAGATTGAATAGAATGTACTTTTGCTGGCGGGCGGCAAGTACCGCATCTATTCGGAAGAGAAAGTCCTCATAGCTCTCTGTGTCCCCCCGACGCCTTATGAGCACCGCTTCGCTGTGCAGAAAGGTATGTACTTCCCGCAGGCCATGAAGCAGAAGAGTACTGCCAGTGGCGACTATGTCTATAATAGCCTCCGCTAAACCCAAACTGGGAGCGATTTCAGTGGAGCCGTGGAGCGTATGTATCGTGGCCTCTACCCCTGCTTGGGAGAGGTATCGATGAGCCAAACGGGGATAGCCCGTAGCTATGCGCTTACCCTGCAAATCTTCCACCTGTTGGATAGCGCTATCTCGCGGAACCGCAAGAGAAAGACGGCAGCGCCCAAAGCCCAGTTTGCGAATGCTCTCTACTGGCTGTTCGGACTCTTGAACTACGTTTTCCCCGACAATCCCTAAATCTGCCACTCCGTCAGCTACGTAAGCGGGTATGTCGTCATCGCGCAGCAAGTAAGCCTCTATGGGATAGTTCATCGCTGGCACCCGTAGGCGCTCCCCTGCATTCGGAATCACTATGCCGGCTTCGGAGAGCAGCCGTAGCGAGTCCTCGGCTAATCGCCCCTTTCTTTGCAGGGCGATCCGAATAGGCTTCACGAGAGCGCGATGGCTTGAGAGACCTTATAGGAAGCTAAAAGGCGGTGGAGGCGTTCTATGCCCTCATCTATTTCTTCCGCAGTGATAATCAGAGGCGAGCGAGACCGGATAGATCGCTCACCTGCCTTGAGAAGCAAAAGGTTTTCTTTTTCTAAGGCGTCTTTGACCAGCTTGTCTCGCAGCTCCTTGGTAGGTAGGTCAAAAGCTACCATGAGGCCTTGACCTCGTACGCCGCTGATTAGCTCCGGAAACTCTTGACTCAGCTCTTCCACTCTCATCTTGAGGTGTAAGCCGACTTTCTCTACATGCTCTACGACTCTGTCCTCCTCCATGATGGATAAGATTTTGTCAGCCCGCACCATATCTACGAGGTTTCCGCCCCAAGTGGAATTGATGCGAGAGGGCACTCGGAATACATTGGTAGGAACCTCATCTACCTTAGGGCCAACGAGAATACCGCACACCTGCATCTTTTTGCCAAAGGCGATAATGTCTGGGAGAGCATCTGGCCCGAAGTGTTCATGAGCCCAGAAGCGGCCCGTCGCCCCCACTCCCGTCTGTACCTCATCGTAAATGAGCATCACATCATTCTCATCCGCCAACTGACGCAGCGCCCGCATAAACTCAGGACGGAAGTGATTGTCTCCGCCCTCTGATTGAATGGGCTCTATAATAATCGCGCAAATATCATCACGATGCTCCACGAAAGCTTGCTTGATCTGGCGAATCGCTAACTCCTCATCTGCTATGGTTTTGGATAGGTTTTCTGGGGTCAAGGGAAAGCGGAGCTTGGGATTCAGAATGCGAGGCCAGTCTGAAAACTTGGCAAAATACTGGACCTTCAAAGGATCCGTATTGGTGAGGCTCATGGTATAGCCTGAGCGGCCGTGAAAAGCCTCTCTGAAATGAATGACCTTAGTACCCACCTCTCGCCGGTAGCCTTTGGCAAAGTTTTTCTGAACTTTCCAGTCCATAGCAACTTTTATGGCATTTTCTACAGCCAAAGCCCCTCCTGTGATGAAAAATGCATATTTCAGGTAGGATGGAATTGCAACTCTTTCAAATGTCTCTATGAAGTGGGCATACTCCTGGGTATAAATATCGGCATTCGTAGGGTTGATAATCGCCGCGCGCAAAAGATGCTGAAGAAAGCTCTCATCTTCTACCATCTTGGGGTGATTGTAGCCCAGCGGGATAGTCGCGTAGCAGCCGAAAAAGTCCAATATTTCGCGTTTATGCTTGCTATCATATATCCAGACACCGCGGCTTTTCTCTAAGTCCATGACCATATCCAGCCCATCGCGCAAGATCCGCCTTTGGAGGATGGAATCCACCATCAAAGGAGAGATGTCCATTTTGTACGCCATACTCTGCAAAGGTAACAATAACTTGGGGGGGTATGAGCGCTGTATATGCTCCCTATCTCAGCGATGTGGTAGAGATTAGGGGTGAGGAGTACCATCATCTTACTCGGAGTCTGCGGATACGAGTAGGAGAAAGGGTTTGGCTCACAGATGGAAAGGGTCTTTTGGCCCTTGGAGAAGTGCAGTGGATCTCCCGGGGGGTAGCAGAGGTAAAGGTGATTCAGCGACTGGAAAGGCCGGGGGAGCCGCCCGCCCCTGTGGGCGTGGTAGTTCCGCCCCTTCGGCAGCCAGCTCGCTTAGATTGGCTCGTAGAGAAAGCCGTAGAGCTTGGCGTGACGGCTATTTACCTTCTACCCATGGAGCGGTCTGTGTCGCGGCGCGTAGATGTTTCTCGCTTAGAGCGAGTGGCTATTGCCGCCCTAAAGCAGAATCTGCGAAGCACTTTACCAGAAATCAGACTTCTACACTCATGGGAGGCTGTCCCCTGGCAGGGGTATGTCCATCATCTGATGGGCGAGATAGGAGCCACAGTTTTTCTAGAAGAAGCGCTGCCGCTCACCCCTGCGCCTACGCTGTGGATCGTAGGGCCGGAGGGTGATTTTAGCGAGAAAGAGCTTCGTCTCCTAAAGGAGCGTCAAGTACAGGGGGTTTCCCTTGGGCACTTGCGTTTGCGGGCTGAGACAGCTGCTATCTTTTTCCTCAGCGTACTCAAAGCCCAGTGGAAGTATTAGAACGGCTATCCAACGGATGCTCCGAGAAAAGGAACAGACTGCCACAGTCAAACGCTTTCAGTAAGCGACGAAAAATTGCCAGAGCGATCAAAACTCTAAGAGCAGGGTAACTGGACCATCATTTATCAAGCTGACCTGCATCATGGCACCGAACTTTCCCGAAGCCACTGGGACTTCTTTAGCCTGCTTTCGCAGCTCCTCTAAGAAAGCCTCGTATAACCTTAGCGCTTCGACCCCAGGAGCCGCCTCTATGAAAGAAGGACGAAATCCTTTTTCCAGGCGTCCATATAGCGTAAACTGCGACACAATGAGAAGTCCCCCGCCTATTTCGCGAACAGAGCGATTCATTTTGCCTGTTTCATCTGGAAATACCCTCAAATTCAGAAGCTTGTGAGCCGCTTTAGGAAGTTTGTCTATGGTATCAGCGTGGTGAAAACCTACTAACACTAAAAGGCCGCGATGTATGGCCCCTACTATCTCATGCTCGACTTCTACGGAGGCACGAGATACCCGCTGAATAAGCAATCGCATCCCTCAATCGGTACTTTTGAGCTCTTCTAATAGGGCCAGGTAGGTGTGGTACCGAGAAAGGGGAATCTCACCCCGCTGAACTCCCTCTATGACGGCGCAGCCGGGTTCGTCCACATGAAGGCAGTTATTGAATCGGCACTGAGGCAGGCGCTCGCGCATCTCGCGGAAGTAGTGTGAGAGCTCGGCAGGTTCTATATCTCCTGCTCTAAACTCACCGAAGCCGGGCGAGTCTATAATCTCTCCTCCTTCTCTCAGGTCATAAAGGGCAGTGTAGGTGGTAGTGTGCCTGCCACGCTGCGTCAGACGTACTAAGGGTTGGGTAGCGAGGTTAAGACCAGGGATGAGGTAGTTGATGAGGGAGCTTTTGCCTACTCCGCTCAGACCTGTAACGAAGGTACGCTTGTCTTTCAGATGGGCTCGCAGGGCATCTATGCCTTCGCCTGTATGAGCGGAGACTGAAAAGACGGGGTATCCAATGCATTGATACAGTTGTATGAAGTCCGCTCGTTTTTTCTGATCGCGGGGTTTGAGTCTAAGGTCAGCTTTGGTGAAAGCCAGAGCCGCCTGAACATCGTAGGCCTCACAGAGTACTAAGAATCCGTCTATGTAACGCAAGGGTGTAAAAGGTGACTCTACGGTGACCAATAGCAACGCCTGATCTATATTCGCCGCTAAGATTTGCCGTTTGTAAGGATTGCTGGGATCTACACGAACAAGCCAGTTTCGTCGGGGGAGGATTTCTTCTATCACCGCAATGCCCTCTTCTATGCGGATTTTCACCACATCACCTACCGCTACAGGTGTAGTGAAGTTGTGTTCCTCTAACCTGAACTTTCCTCGTAAGGTAGCAGGTAGTGTACTTCCTGTTTCTGTGCGGATATACACGTGTTCCCCCGCTGTCCTGACTACGGTGCCGTGCATTTGTGATACATTTGGCCACAAATATGCGTATTCTACTCACAGGAGCGGCAGGCTTTATCGGCAGTTACACCGCTGAGCGGCTCTTGAAGGATGGACACGAGGTCATTGGAATAGATAACCTTAATGACTACTATGCCCCCGCTCTAAAAAAATATCGTCTAAAACGGCTACATGAGTATGAAAGGTTTTCCTTTCATGCCGTAGATATTTCAGATTGGCTCAGTTTATCTGGACTTTTTGAGCTGGTTATGCCGATTGATGCGGTGATTAATCTGGCGGCTCGGGCTGGGGTGAGAGCCAGCTTGCAAGACCCCAGCGTTTACCACCACACAAATGTCACGGGTAGCTTGTATCTATTAGAGCTTATACGCCGATATGGCGTTCCTCGGTACATTTTGGCCTCAACTTCGTCCTTATATGCAGGTACTCCTCTTCCTTTCACGGAAGATCGTCCGGTAAATACACCCATCTCCCCCTACGCCGCTTCTAAGAAAGCGGCTGAAATGTACGCTTATACCTATCACTACCATTTCGGGATTCACACAGCTATCTTGCGTTATTTTACGGTATATGGTCCTGCGGGTAGGCCGGACATGAGCATCTTTCGGTTCATAGAATGGGTGTACAGAGGTGAGCCGCTTCACTTGTATGGAGATGGGAGTCAGTCGAGGGACTTCACTTATGTAGAGGATGTGGCCGCTGCTACTGCGGCTGCCCTTTCCGTAGAGGGTTACGAAATCTTCAACATTGGGGGGGGACAAGCTCCCACTTCGCTGATAGAAGTCATAGCTCATATCGAAAAGCGAGTAGGTAAAAAAGCTCAAATCCTCAGGCACCCTTTCCCCAAGGCTGATCTCATGCATACGCAGGCGGAGATTCGGAAGGCGCAGACTTATTTAGGTTGGACACCACAAGTAGATTTTTGGACAGGTTTAGATCGTACGATCGAATGGCATTTGACTTCCAGAGACTTATTAGATACGCTTTCATTACCTTCTTAGGCGGTTGGCGGGGTAGTTTTGTTTTCCTCCTTAATATGGTCGTGCAGGCGCAGTCAGCCGCCGATATGTATGCTGACCCTGCCTACAGGCAGGCTCAGAAGCTGTACTTTTTCGCCGTGCAATCAGAGGTCTTTCTATCTGATGCCGAGAATGCCTTCAAGAACCTCATTCGTAAATATGGGCCGCATCCTGCTCTGCAGATATACCTCTCCGGCATCACTGCGTTGAAAGCACGATATACTTTCAATCCATTTGACAAAAAAGACTACTTCTTTCAGGCAGTCGATGAAATGGATGCCATAGTGAAGCAGTATCCTCAAGAGCCCGAAGTGCGGTTTATTAGGGGAAGCTTTTACTACTACCTCCCTTTCTTTTTAGGGAAGCGAAAAGAGGCTCGAGACGACCTGACTACCCTTACCAGCCTCCTGCTAAGAAACGCCGAACTTTACAAGCGCCGATACTCATCCGAGGTACTACGGGCTATAATCAGCTTCTTGGAACAGACGGGATGGGTAGCGGAGGGTGATATCGCCCAGCTTCGTCGGCTCTATGCAGCCCCTTAGAAATCCTACTTTTGAGACAATGCAGCCCAGCGAGTGGATATCTCAAAACTACACGGAGCTTTTGGGGCAGCTTATAGAGTTTCTAAGGTTTCCCAGCATTAGTGCGCAGTCCGAATACAAAGCGCAACTGCAAGCTACAGCGAACTGGCTCAAAGCCTATTTAGAAGGCTTAGGATTTTCAGTGGAGCTGATTGGAGAGCCGCCCGTAGTGTATGGGTACTATCAAGGGCCTATGGGAGCTCCGACAGCCCTTTTTTACGGGCACTATGACGTTCAGCCCCCTGACCCTTTGGAACTATGGAAATCTCCCCCATTTTCTCCGGAGGTAGTAGATGACGCGATTTACGCTCGGGGCGCATGCGATGATAAAGGTCAAGTATTTGCCCATTTAGCGGCCTGGAAATATCTCATTCAAACTCATGGCCGATTGCCTATTTCCCTTCGTGTCGTGATAGAGGGGCAGGAGGAAACTGGAAGTGAGACGCTGTATGAAGTTTTGGCGGCTCGCGGCTCTGAGTGGCAAAGTGATGTAGTGGTAGTCTCTGACACCGCGTTTTTTTCAGAGGAAATCCCCACTCTTACAGTAGGTTTGCGTGGCATTGTATATGGAGAGATCACGGTTCGGGGGCCTGCGCGAGACCTTCATTCAGGTAGCTTTGGAGGCGTAGCTCCTAATCCTGCCTTTGGCTTGGCTGCTATTCTCACCGCCCTGAAGGGGCCTGACCAGCGTATTCGGATTCCAGGCTTCTATGATAAAGTTCGACCCGTAGACTCTACTGAGCGTCAACTTTGGCGTTCCCTTCCAGCAGATGACGCCCATTATGTTCGGCTTATGGGAGCTTCGGCAGCAGTAGGGGAGGTTGGCTTTTCTCCCCTGGAACGCATAGGGAGTCGTCCTACCCTCGATGTAAATGGCATGTACAGTGGCTATATCGGTGAAGGCTCTGAGACTATCATACCCGCCGTAGCTGTGGCCAAAGTGTCTATGCGTTTAGTGCCAGATCAAGAGCCTATGGAGATTTGGCATCTCTTCAAGAGTTATGTAGAAAGCGTCACGCCCCCTGGATTTACGGTTGAGGTTCGCCTGCTTCATGAGCCCGCTCCTGCTTTTGAAACGCCCATCAGCTCTCCTTATTATCGGGCGGCAGAGGAGGCAGTCCAGGAGGCTTTCGGCCGGCGCCCCATACCTACCAGAGAAGGAGGCTCTATTCCCATCCTCTCCGCTCTCCAGCGGAGCATAGGGGGGGCTCCGGCGATCCTGATGGGATTTGGGCTCCCCTCCGATGCAGTCCATAGTCCAAACGAACACTTCCGATTGAGCCAACTTCGCAAAGGCATCCATGCAGCCATTCGGTTCTATGAAAAAGTCGCTGAAATACCCTCACGCTCTGCCCTTAGATAAGTCTGAGTCTCTGTGTCTCCTTTTATCATAGGGTGCCTTTTTTGAGAGCTGGTAGATGGCATATGGGGAAGGGCTTTTAGTAGTTCTATTATGCGTTCTATGGGGGGGGTATGGATACATTCTGTGGCGCTGGGGATTTTTCTCTATGGGAGGCTTTCAAGAAGGTGATCAAGCAGACTTTCCCCGTTTGAAAGTTTCGGTACTCATCCCTGCGCGCAATGAAGCTCGCACGCTGCCGCGGTGCTTAGAGTCTCTTTTATCTCAGACTTATCAGCCTGATGAAATATGGGTCATCAATGACCACAGCGAAGACGGCACCGTCGAAGTGGCAAAAGCCTATGCTCAGCAGCATCCTCACATCCGAGTAGCCTCTCTTTCTCCCGGCGAGCGGGGCAAGAAAGCTGCCCTTCGGCTTGGGATTAGGTGTGCCAGCGGGGAAATCATCCTAACGACCGATGCCGACACGTGGCATCCTCCGTATACGATTGAGCACATGATTCGGCCATTTAGGCGGCCTGAAATTCAAGTGGTGGGGGGGTGGATTCGGCTTTCTCAGGATGGCAAGTGGCTGACAGATTTCCAGAGAATAGAAGTAGCTGGGCTGCTTACGCTCACCGCTGGCAGCTGGATGCGAGGCGAGCCTATCACGGCGAATGGCGCTTTGCTGGCTTACCGCCGCCAAGCATTTGAGGCGGTTGGCGGCTGGGGTGACGCTGAATATCACCCCAGTGGAGATGATGACCTCCTGGTGCAGCGCATTAGCTTATACTTCGGCTCTCAAGCACTGGCTTTCAGTAGGGCAGTAGTTGAGACAGCACCCGTCCCTACTTTCCATGCTTTCATTCAGCAGCGGCTCCGCTGGCTTTCTAAACGGCACTTGTATCCTGTAGCTCGAACCCGATGGGGGCTCATGGTGGTGGGATTGGCTCATCTATCTCTGATTCTGTCTGTGATTTGGGCGCCACCGAGCATTCTGCTTGCTTGGCTAATCATATGGGCCCTGCAAGTGGGCATCGCCTGGCGCGGCTTTTACTACACTCAGAGCTCTCCGCCTCCCTGGCCGCGCTGGCTATTCGCTTTGGTACTATATCCGATCTACCAAGTGTATGTGGGGATTTTAGCGCTCAGACGTCCCCCTTTTCAGTGGAAAGGAAGGACTTACACCGCCTCAGGAGAACTGATACCGAATCTGGAGAAGCCCCTCTAAGTCTCGGCGAATCCCTTTTTCTCCCGGAGGACGAAAAAGATTGCGTCCTGCTCGCAGCCATACAGTCCAGTGCCGACCAAGGCGCCAACGCACCATGGCATAAAAGCGTTGGCCATTTCCGTAGTAACCTGGGATGAAAAATGTCGTCGGCGGCATCGCTTCGTAAGTGTATATGCGGGCATCATAGCTGCTGATTCGGTATACTACCCACCGCACGCTGATACTCCACTCAAAACTCGGCTGCCACCGAATATCCTGATACAAAAGAACTCCGGCGCTTTTGGTCTCACGCCAATAGCGGCTTATTTCTATGCGGGCTTGATACCGCCAGGTAGGCCCTATCTCATAAGCGCCGTGTAAGCGCCAGTATAGGCGCGTATGGGGGATGAGCTCGTAGATATAGGCCTGGGTGAAATTGGAACTTATGTTGTATGGCTTAGTCTCGTATCGGATTCGACAATAGACTTGGAGTCGCCGTCGAATAGTATAGCTGACTTGCAAGAGGCTTTCATGTCCCTCCGTAGGAGCATGGGCTCGGTACCGATACCAAGGAAAACGGTAAATATCCTGGAAGGCCCAGATTTCCCAGCGCGACCTGGGGCGCAAGCGAAGGCCTAAATAGACTCCCTGTTCGTTCTCAGGAGAGAAGGGGCGCTCCGCAAAAGTGTAGCTGTAGAAGGAATGAAAGTCAGGGGCGAAATGCCTGAGTTGCACAGCCACATCTAACTTAGGGTGAAGGGCAGCGATGGTACTGACTGTAAGCGCTGTACCGCCTAAGCGGCTGCGGGCCACCTCTCCGAAGAGATTGACATTCCCTGCGGTAATGTCCCAAAAGGCGCTGCCGAGAAGATTCGCTTTACCTACAAAGCCAAAGTAGCGATAGGGTTCGCTACCTGCTAAGTTCAGCGGCGGCGAGAAGGTCTGGTATAGGAGGGTGGCGCCAACGGTATACCACTTTTTCTGCCAAGTCAGAACGCCTCCCCATGCATCCTGCCTGAGCTTGCGTCTGCGGGCCAGTTCGCTGGGGGTGCGGTGAAGTCCAGAAGTGAGGAGCGTCTGAATGAATATCACTTCCTCGCTGTTCAAGTCAGCTATTGTCGTATCCGATGTGCCGTCTTGGTATAGGCGAGCCCGCATGGCAGTGAATGACCACCTCTCAGAGAAGCGCACGCTCGCTGCGATACCTCGCCAAAATTGGTATTCATTCACCGAGGTGTAAGGTTGGAGGCCGTAGCTGGGCTGCTTGAGCGTCAAGATGGGATCTCCTCCTTTACCGAAGCCCAGCCCCCGAGCGAAAACTAATCCTTGTCCTACTTGGATGATGTAGTCTCCTACGATCAGGCGCCGAAGAGGTCCTATTTGGCCGATGGCTAAGTGTCCGCTTACAAAGTCATAGCCGTAATACCGCTTAGCGGGCTGCCATGACAGAGCCTCATAAGCGTCCTTTTCTCCGATGATCGCAGCGGATAGGTAGGGCGAGGATTGAAACCACAGCCGGGTGTACAACCTATAAGGGTCGCCAGTAGCCTGCGGGAAAGTTTGCTGTTGCCAGGAATTTCCTTCATAGATCGACCGCCACGATCGCTGGATGCGCTGGATATAAGTAAGTCTACTGCTGGCCCTAATCTGGGCAAGAGTGGGAAGTTGGGTCGGTCCCTCGCCAATGTCCAGTTCCGTGGCTGGGCGAACGGTCACATAGGGACGGATCGTTCGGAAGACTTGTTCGGTAAAGCCTGGGATTGCCTGCAGCTCGTAAATAGAGAGAAGGGGACCATAACGAGCTTGATGTTGTCTCAAAGCTCGTACTAGCTGGGGGGTCATGCCAGGCACTCGTAAAAGGGCCTCATCCGAAGCTGAGTTGAGGTTAAGAGGGCGACGCACCAGCTCTTCATAAAGGTCAGCGAGCTGCGTCCAGTCTACGCCCTCTGGACTGCTTTCAGCTTGATCTTCCAGTTGAAGCTCCCACAGACCAGCCTCCATCGTATCGGGCAAAATCTGAGCCCAAAGGAGGCTCATGCATACAAAAAAGCCCCATCTCACTACCCTCAATTTTACGCTTGCCATCGGACTTTCTCAATGGCTATAGCGCTCCAAAATCCGAAGCGACGATGCACTCCTTTCTATCTTTGCTTCATGTGTGGAGTTGTGTGGTTGCGGCTACTTCGTCCGATTGAGGCGTATCCCACCCCCGTCTGGGGGCTTCAAAAGGTGGGGCTACTCATGCAGAAGCAGCGCAACCGAGGCCAAGATGGCGCGGGCTTACTATGTTATAAAGCGCATGTGGCGCCAGGCAAGCCGTACTTTTATGTGAAAAAACGCGTTCGACCAGTCCCTCCCTGGAAGTTTCTCTTGGAAGAAATTTGGGCTGAATGGGATGCTTGGCAAAAGCATCAAGCCCCTACGTATGAGTTTCCGTACATCGGAGAAGGGTATTTGGCTCATCTACGCTATGGTACATTTAGTGGATACGGCTTAGAGGATACGCAT
Organism: Bacteroidia bacterium; assembly: GCA_039630325.1. Lineage (GTDB taxonomy): Bacteria > Bacteroidota > Bacteroidia > SpSt-205 > SpSt-205 > SpSt-205. Next base: position 93,236 of record JBCNVG010000013.1, on the reverse strand, counting down.
CCAGTGCTTCGCCTTAATAGCTGGCCCAGTCGCAGTTTAGCTATTGCAGGCAACTTTAACCTCACTAATACCCAAGAGCTTTTTGATCGGTTGACTGAGATGGGGCAGCATCCACTCCATCATGGTGACACTTATACTATGCTCGAACGGATGGGCCATTTTCTGGATGAATATGTAGAGGCGACCTATCAGCAAGCCAAAGCCCAGGGGCTTTCTAAACGAGAAGCCAGTGATTATATCCGTACTCATCTATCGATTCCAGAGTGGCTTGGTCGGAGTGCTCGTCGATGGGATGGCGGGTATGTGATTGCAGGGTGGATCGGGAATGGATGGGGATTTGTCATGCGGGATCCTTTAGGGATTCGTCCGGCGTATTACTTGGCGACTGAGGAGGCACTGGCTGTGGCCTCCGAGGCAGCCGCCTTGCATAATGTCTTTGAGACGCCGCCCGAGAAGGTTCAAGAGCTTCCCCCTGGTCATGCCTTGATTGTGTCGCCAGAGGGGCAGTGGCGCATCGAACCTTTCACTACGCCAGCGCCTAAGCCAGCTCGTTGTAGCTTCGAGCGTATTTATTTCTCTCGTGGCAACTCTCCCCATATCTATACGGAGCGCAAGACGCTGGGTGCCCTCCTGGCCCATGAAATCGCTCGACAGCTAGATTACAACTTCGAACGCACCATATTCACTTACATCCCCAATACCTCTCAGGCAGCCTTCTGGGGACTGCTCAAAGAGCTGGAAAACATTCTCATCCTGAGGCAGTTCCGTCAAATCCAATCTCAAAAACTGTCAGAAGAAGAACTGCGCGCCCTTCTTCAACAACGTATCCGAGCTGAATACCTCGTGTGGAAAGACACCCAGAGCCGGACTTTCATTTCCTCACCTGAGCTACGCCGAGAGATGTCTCGACGCACTTACGATGTGATCTACAATATCGTCCAACCTGGGAAAGATACGCTGGTCTGTTTGGATGACTCCATCGTACGAGGTACAACCCTGCGCGAGACTTTGTTGCGCACCTTGGGCCACCTACGACCTGCTCGTCTAATTATTGCTTCTTCAGCTCCACAGATTCGGTATCCAGACTTTTACGGGATAGACATGGCTTCTCTTCACGATCTCATAGCATTTCAAGCAGCGATTGCCCTTCTCAAAGAATACAACATGACGGAAGTCATAGACCATACCTATGCGCTGTGCCAGCGTAGCTATGGGACAGAAGAGTTTTCGCGTAATAATTTCGTCAAAGCTTTATATGCCCCCTTCACTGAGGCGCAAATAGCCGCCAAAGTCGCAGAGTTAGTTCGGCCAGTGGAAATGGATATCCCTCTGACGATTGTCTATCAGCCTGTTGAAAATTTAGCGAAAGCTTTGCCTAATCATCGGGGAGACTGGTATTTCACCGGCAACTATCCGACGCCAGGCGGCTATCGGCTGGTGAACCTTTCCTTTATGCAGTTCTACGAAGGCAAACTGGTCAGCCGCTCATACGAACGAAGCCCGGTATGAGCCGCTGGCTCACCGAAGAAGATGCTGGATATGGGGCGATAGAGGAGTGGGAGACTTTGGCGCTTTTAGAGGTAATGCATGCGGAGGATAAAAAAGCGGTGGAGGCTGTCGGGAAAGCACTACCTCAAATAGCAGCCTTTGTAGAAGCGCTTATTCCTAAGCTCAGCGCCGGAGGGCGTTTGATTTATGTAGGGGCAGGGACAAGTGGCCGGCTCGGCGTCTTAGATGCTGCGGAGTGCCTTCCTACATTCGGAACGACGCAGGTAATCGGACTAATAGCTGGGGGAGAACCAGCCTTGCGGCGACCCGTAGAAGCTGCCGAAGATGATGAATCCGCCGCAGAAAAAGACCTCGGAGAGTTGAACCTCAAGGAAAAGGACGCTGTTTTTGGTATCAGCGCCAGTGGCCGAACGCCATATGTATTAGCTGCGCTGCACTATGCTCGTCAAATTGGTGCTCTCACCGGCGGATTTACTGCTAATCCAGATACGCCATTAGAGGCCTTAGTGGAGTATCCGATTGTGGTGCTTACTGGCCCTGAGGTACTCACGGGGAGTACTCGGCTCAAAGCTGGTACCGCTACCAAGCTTGTTTTGAATATGATAACCACGAGTGCCTTTGCTCGCTTGGGACGCGTGCGGGGCGGGCGCATGATAGACCTTCAACTGGTGAATAAAAAGCTCTGGCAGCGAGCTATTCGCTATCTCTGTGAAGCGGCTCAGCTCCCTGAGGCAGAGGCCGAAACCCTTCTCCGAGAAACGCAAAGTCTGCGTGCCGCAATAGAGAAAATAAGGCATAGGAGCTGAATAAACTCGTCCTTCTGCTTTTATCCTATGAAATAAGTGCCTAAAAAACTACCAGTCTCATACTCATCAATGCTTCAAGCCCGCCTATCAAGTTTGAGCTCCCCTATCTGTAGTTATTTTCTCTTTTCTTCTTGGCCTATTCGGTTCTGCCGGCGAGGAGGTAGATAGAAGCTTTTTCGCAGACGCAGTCCGGCCCCTTGGCTGGTAGCTCCCGCTGCTCCCCACATAAAGCTTTGTCGGCTGAATCCCTCGGCTTCCAGCTGCCACTGGGTGGGTTGGGTGACTCTCTTAGGTATTAGGCGATAGCGGGCGGAAAGATTACCTATGTTGGCGGCACTTTGGCCAGGAGAAATCAGCACGCCATCTCTTTCTATCGTGAGGCGCTGACCCAGGGAGATGCGCAGCTGGGCGGATAGCTCATTCCACTCCCCAAGAGCAAATGCTACTCCTACTTGGCTTCCCAACATTTGCCCAACCCAGCTAGCAAGTTGAGCAGAAATAAACTCAGCCAAAGTAGAGCTTACCCCTGACCTTACCTGCTGAGAACCAAAACCTTGTTCTAATGGTACGAAAGTCCCCAGGACAAGTAGGGCGAAGACTTGGCGGTTACGCTCCTGCTCGTCCGTAGCTAACCTTTGGAGAAAAAGATTCACCATAGGGGTGGGCGTGCCAGAGAGTGAGGGTATATCAATCTGAAAGTTCATCACTGGAGAGAGTAAACTACCCCTCAAAATTACTCTCAGCTCTACTGGAATAGTCTGAGTAAAAGTAGTATCGATCATTCGCAGAGAGGAGAAGGTTCGATAGGTGGCTGTGATATTCATTTGGCCTTGGTAGAGGTCGCCATCCCAGCTTATTCGGCTCCCGGGTTCCAGTTGCAGCCGTTTAGAAACGATGCCTTGCAGGTTGATTCGGTACTCCCCATCTTGAATTTCATAAGCCCCTGATAGGCTTATTTGGCCCATTCGATCGATGGAGAATAGCAAATTGGATGCCCCTCGAGCTATAATTTCATCACCCGTTCGTTCGTCAAAGAGCAATCTAAACTTAGCTTCTGGGACTGATCGAATGGCTACTCGGATATCTAAACCTGATGGCGCTGTGGGAGATGGGGGAATGAGGGTAGTGTCTGTAGTATCTTTAGAGGCTACAAATCGCACATGTTCGGCTCCTATATTTCTCTCATAGGTGCGTAAAGGGAGGGTAAGTTCAGTACTACCGGAAAATGTAATCTCCCCCCGAAGGAAAGGTTTGTTCCAAGGGCCTGTGATGGAGAGATAGCCGTTTTCCAACTCAGCGCGGCCATATAAATAGGCATCGGTTGTTGCTGAAGAGGCAGCCATGAGAAACGGCCTGTCCTTAAGTCGAAGCGTAAGCTCTAAATAGGGTGATTGCCAGCTGCGCAAGTTGATGGTACCGTTGATGTAACTTCGTTTACCCTGAGCTTCACGCAGCTCTACATTCGGAAAAAATATCGTATCTTTTCGTAAACGAAGCACTCCCTCCACCGTGTAGCTTACTCTTGTGATAGGCAGGTAGAAACTGACATTATTGCAAAAAAGCTCACCGTAGATATTGGGACTATTGGGCTTCCCTTGTAGAATGAGCCGCTGAGAAAGTAAAGTGCCTTTGATATTTTGAATGTACTCTCCTATGAAAGGATCAAACCAACGCACAGGTATTCGTATAGAACGGAGCTCTGCGTATATTGGGGATACAGTATCGTTCAGCTTGTAAATGCCTTGCCCTGTCATCCACGTGCTATTCTCATCACGTATAAAAAGTTGAAAGGGAATGGAATCGTTTGAAGGCACGCCTACCACTTGAATGTGTGGATACTGCTGCTGCTCATACTGAAGCGAGTCTATCTCCAGGGCAAATCGTGCACCTCTTTCGTAGGCTTCCCAGAGAAGGGAAAGGTCCCCTCCGATGGAAGCCTTTAGTCCCAGAAGTTCTCCACCTACTGATAAGGGAAATCGTGATATGTTTAAAAATAACCGTCGCTCTAAACGATAAAGGTTTACTTGGGCTTGGAGTCCTTCTAATCGTAGGCTTTTGAGCTCCCATTCTCCATTTTCGGTATTGAAGAGTAGAGGAAATGCTTCAATAAATTGCCAAGGGTACCCTCCAAGCATCAAGGCAGAGGCTTCTTTATTTAGCTGTACGCTGAGCATGGGAGGGGAGTAATCCCATTCCAACGCCAGTCTTGCTGAGTCATTCCATTCATGGAAGTGAGTACCGATAGTAAGACTACCCTTGCGCCATGTCCCCGTCAAGCTACCGTGCAGACTTTTGTACTCAAGATAAGCCTTTCCATGAATTGAGCCAAACTGTACATTTAGGGAATCTCCTCTCAGATGCGCTGAGAGATGGGGCGAGTGGAATATCAAGTCTGCGTACCTTAGGCTGTCAATTGTGGCCTGAAGCTCTCCTGCGGGGAAGGTAGCCTCTGCTTGTATAGCGATAGAGACAGATAAGTTGTGTAGGCGAAGTTCAGGAGGCAGTCCAAAGACCGCTATCCAGGCTGGATTTCTTAGATGAAAGTTGCCTTGGATCGCCCATGAGGACGGTAGGGAGTCAAGGTGGATCGTATCGTTCAGAATCCAATAGCTTAGCCATTGGGATAGCGCTTTGAGCCAAGCGCCATTTGTTTTCGCTGACAGGGAGAGCCCCTCTGCCTGGAGATCATAAGCATTGCCATTGCGTACAGACAATGAGCCTGCTCCCAGTTCGTAGGTAGTGTCTATTTGCTGCCAGAGCAAGTCTTTGAGATAAAGTTGGGCAGCTCCATTTTTCCATGGTATGTCTTTCCCTTCTACCTTGAAGTTGCCACTAAGGGTGCCTTTGCCTCCCCATAAGGAGCCTGAAATGTCAGCGAAAGTACCTGAGCCCTGATAGGTCCCTGAGACGCTTAGAGGCAGTTGTCCTGCATAGTTAAGTTTTCCATAGGGGGTATGCAGAGAAAATTTTCCATCTGCCGTGCCCTCTCGAAGGTCAGCTTGGATTTGTACGGCCCAGGCTTTTCCCGCGGTGTCCAAGAGAGTAAGATCAGAGCGGAGTTCAGATTGGAGGTTTTCTAAGCTGAATCCTGTACCCTGAAGATGGATGGTGCCATTGGCAATCGTCGTGATGGGCGTTTCTAAGATAGGGGGTAGCTGCCAATGATTGAATTCTGCATGCAGATCATAGTTCCATGCCGTGTCCCTACGAAGCGCACCCTGAATGTGGGCGCCTAAGCTGTACACATCGGCTGTGTAATAGTCAAGCCGTCCCTCATGACTGCCTCGGATTTTCCACACATGACTTCCCTGCCAATCGGGTAAAGGAGGACCAATTTCAGGAATAGACGCAGCGAGATCATTCCATGTGAATTCTGCTTCCATGGTAAAAACATTCCATCGCATCAGGTTGGGTTTAGCATAGCGGGTTATTTCCCCGCTTCCTCTTAGGAAAGTTTGGGAGGAGATGCGAGCATAAAAGCTGTCTGCGTGAAATCGGTATAGATCTCCATGGAGATGGATGTGAGTTTCCCACACCCCCCGTAAGGGTAGAGAATTTCCCACCAAAGCAGCTATCTCTGACCAGTCTACTTGGCCAGTAAGCTCGGCATAAAATAGCTTAGTCTCGGTGCTCTTGAAGAGTTTGTCTAAACCTTCATAGGGGAAATACCCCTTGCCTGTTATCTTACTCTTCGGTAGCTGAATGAATAAATGCGGGATTCGGACGCTGTCTGGATAAGCTTGAAGGGTAAGGCTAAGCTGGTGAAGGGGCATACCAGAGTTGGATTCTATGAGCTGAAGGCTTTTTATGTGGGTAAAAAGGATACCCTTTCCACTCCATTCTACTTTGGCTTCTAAAAATATTGAATCCATTCGCAGGTGGCCGTATCGCAGAAAACCTGGCCTGGGGGTGAGTTCCAAGGCAGGTAGGGTGGAATCTATCCATATGAACTGTCCATTGTGGAGCTCCACCGAGGGAAGGCTCACTTTCCACTCACTCGGCTTAGAGGGGGTAGTATCGGAGGTAGCGAATAAGCGATTTACATTCGTTAGCTTAGAAGCGCGTTCAGTGTATATATACACTTGGGGCCTAATCAGTTCTATGGCTGAAAATGGAATTCGCTTTCGTCCTACCCACAGACCTTGCCAAAATGCGAATGGATACCAAGTTATTCGCAGCTCAGGCGCACGGATGAAGGGCTGACAGGCTTTATCGTAGAGGACAAAACCCTCTATGGAAATACTGGCTATCCCAGAGAGGCGAAGGCTCTGTATTTCTACTTCCGTATCAAGCGCTTCTGAAATAGAGCGGACGACTTGCTGGCGAATGATATTATGCCCCGTCTCGGTGGAGAGAAGGAGGTAAATCCCTACCAGTAGAGTAGCCCACAAAATGCCTATTAGTAGGAGGGCTCTGACGAGAGTTTTTTTTAGTCCTCGGAGGGCTCGTGCCCAGAGCCGGACTCGAACCGGCACGGAGTTGCCTCCACCAGTTTTTGAGACTGGCGCGTCTACCTGTTCCGCCATCTGGGCTACTTTGAACAAAGGTACACACTCAGCCTCAATAATGTTTTACTTCGCGTCATGCGGCTTCTGATAGGGGCCATCGCTGTGGCTGGAGTGCTCGTTTTCCTTCTCATGAGTTTGGGAGATGAGCTTACGATATACTCAGACTTTCGCACTGCGGAAAAGAACCCTTCCAAATCCTACCATATTGTCGCTGAATGGGTAAATAGAGAGCAGAGTTACTACGATCCCCAGAAGGACCTCTTTTCCTTTCAAGCCAAAGATACGCTCGGAACGGTACGATGGGTGCATTACCCAGATCCTAAGCCTATAAACTTCGATGCAGCTCAGCGGGTGGTACTGATAGGGCGTTATCAGGATACTGCCTTTTATGCAGAAAAAATTCTCATGAAATGCCCGTCTAAATACAAAGAAGAGCAGCGTTCCGCTTCTCTTTGACTGCTTTTTAGAACAGCCTGAATCGCAATCAGACTTACAGACCTGATAGCAGAAATACCAGCTGGCTACGGTTGAAAGCCAGCTTCTTCTCTGCACGCTGAGCTATTTGGATATAAGCGCAGGAATTAGCGAGTAGGTTAGCCCATGACTGAATCAACAAGTTTTCATTGCAAAATGCTGAAAAACAGTTTATTGTGATAAAGTAGTTTGTTTCCTGAGCTTCACAGTGCATTCAAAATGCATGCATCATTGGCCTTCATAGCCTTCTAACTTTGACCACGGTATGTTACCATATGTACCTGTCTCAGCGATAGCTAATCCCACTGATAGCATCAAGTCTGGATTGAGTAGAAGTAGAAAGGCTCGGGTATTCCTTGTAGGACTAATATGGATGATGGGGGGGTGCAATCCGTACTATTCTGCGCGTATTCGAGAGTGGCGACCTTCTGAGATAGAGCTTCCTAAGGATATCAAGAAGATTGCTTTGGTCAATCGCAGCACGATACCTGAAGCTGAGCGCAAGCGCATCATGGAGGAATACAAAAACCGAGGGGTAGCCCAGGGAGCTGTATATGGGGCTCTTACGGGAGGAGTGACAGGAGCAGCTTATGGGGCGACGAGTGGAGCGTTGACCGGCATATTAGATGAAAAGTGGCTGGAGCGAGCGCCTCAACTGGCCCTCCAGCAGCTTCACGATCGACTCAAAGCTTGTGGGCGCTTCGAGCCTCTCATGGCGGGCCAAGAGCTCAAATGGGCCGGCAGCACTGAAGGCTCCCTTCCGCCTCCCTTGCCCTTAGATAGTCTCAAAAAGATTCACAAGAAGGTTCCTGATGTTCAAGCCATTTTGGTCTTAGAAAGTCTGCTCCCTGGGGGCTCCCCTCAAAGACCAGAGGTTTTGGCTGGGTTTCGTCTGTATGATCCTAAGACAGGCAAGGTAATAGATGAAGCTACCACTACGGGTAGTGCTCGGGGTAGTTATTATGGCTATTCAGGGGCTGCCTCCCAAGCCCATACTTACGCAGTAGAGGAATATATCCACCGCATCTGTCCTTGCTTCCCATTTTACGAAGACATGACGGTGCGGTTTTTTGTGAAAGGCTCTCCTGCGCTGGAGCAAGCGAAGGCTGCCGTTGTTGGACGCCACTGGAATGAAGCTATCCGTATATGGGAACAGGAAGCGAACTCTGGTAAAAAGACCCCTGCCAAACGCGCCGCTTATAATCTTGCCGTGCTGTATGATGCGCTCTGCGAAGTAGACAAAGCCGAGGAGTGGTATAAGCGAGCCGTTGCAGCGGGTTTAGGCAGTGCAGAATATGAAAAATGGGGTCGTGAGCGTCGTCCCCTTTGTCAAAACCTAAATGCTCAGCTTCCGAAAGAAAAAAGAACCTATTGAGATATGAGCTGGGCTAAGTTGACAGGATTTTTGGGTATTTTGCTCTTAGCAGGGGCCTGTTCCTCTTCGGAAAAGGCCAACGAGTACAAGAGAGACGAATCTTCCTCGTTAGCAGAAATCAATACTTCCAAGGGAGCATCGATGTTCTTCAAGACGGGCCTCTGGCGAGTGCGCACGCGCATAGAGAGCTTTGAGAAAATGAGGCTAAAGGTAATGCTCCCAGAAATGCAGACAGAGTTCTGCATGGATGAAATGATGGCGCAAGCAAAGCGGGCTCCATTTGGTGGGGTACCTTCTGACGGTCAGTCCCCTATTCCTGACTGCAAGTTTGAAAATCTGCGCATTCAGGATGGTCGTATGCGTTATGATCTGGTCTGCCCTAATATGCGAGGGGAGATAGACATTACTTTCTCCGAAACAAAGTTTGAGGGCGAATACAAGCTTTGGCGTGGTGAAGCGGAGGTCATGAGCTATCGAATGATAGGAGAATATGTGGGAGAGTGTGGCTCCTCTGGCAAAAACCTAAAATAGAGCTCGATGTATGCGTCTCTCACCAGTAACCCTTTGTAGCCACTTGCCTCGCTGGGCTATGAGGCACTATCAGGTCTACCTTCTTGGGTTCCTTATGATAGGGAGCTTGGCCTGTAAGAAGAAGGAGAAAGATGAGCCGGCGAGTGGAGGGACTGGATCAGGGCTTTATACGGATAATCGGGTAAGCTTCCAAGCGAATGGCCGAACCTTTACCTATACTCCCTTTCTAAGCTACAAGGCAGCGGGGTTTGGACCGGAGTATATTCACTCTACAGACACCCTAATCGTAGGCAGCGATACGATTGAGTTCGTCCTTGATTTCCCTCTTCCGACCAGTCGCACAGATACTTCTTATCAACTTAATGCCCGAAATGACGTAGTGGGAGGGGAGTTCCGAGTAGTTTTGTATCCAGCGCGCAAGTATTACATCACCAGTGCTCGTCATGGGAATCGTTATTCTCGTTTAGATGTGCAGCTTAGAATCTCATCAGGTAATATAGCTCAGGGAACTTTTAGTGGGTTGTTGTACAACTATTGGGAGGCGTCTGATTCAGTGCGCATTACAAATGGAGAGTTTCGCTTACGATTTTGAAAGCTCTAATTCTTATGAGGCGATATTCGAAAATGCTTCTATGGGGGCTGTTTGGACTTTTTGTAGTAAGTAGCCCCGCATGCAAGAAGAAGGATAAAGATGATCCAGGCTCTGGACAGAACTCTGGTGGCGGTGGTGGAGGGGGAGGCGGTAGTGGCGGAGACCCCTCCTTGGGTACGATCCAGTTTAGGCTGCGCGGCGAACTGCTCAAGTTTTATGTGGAGGAGTCTGGGTATATGTATGGTCGCGCTCACGCATTCTCCCACAGGCTAAATCGCCCCACCGATACGCTTGAATGCACCATTTCTTTTGCCTATCCCCAAAGTCGTCCTGATACCAACTACACTGTAAATATTACGCCTGCCCAAACTAGTACATTCGTTTTTATCCTTTCTATCGTCCGCTCCAGAGGTGACTCCATTTACGCCTCGCATACAGCCTCCAAGCCGCCTCGCTTTACCATGCAGGTGTCGGTATCTAACAATACAGCTCAAGGCAGTTTTTCAGGTTGGGTCTACGATGCCGCAGAGCCTACTGACTCGCTCCAAATCACAGATGGAGAGTTCCAAATCCGATTTTGATATGAGAAGGCGTATTACGAACATAGTGGCGGTGGTCAGCTTGCTGACTTTCTCTGCCTGTAAGAAGGATAAAAAAGACCCCAACTCCCCGACTGGCGGAGGCATGTTAGGGGACAACTCCCTTCAAGCCAAAATCCAAGGAACTTTGAAGCAGTTCCCCATGGTATCGGCGATGCAAAGAGACAACTATGGGGGTTTGATAGGGATATTATATGAAGGCAGAGATACATTCTCTATCACTATCACGGATCTTCCTCTTCCGACTACGGGTTCTGATACCTCCTATACTTTCACAGGTAGAGATTCCGGCTCAGATAGAACCCCTCAGCTTCTTTACACTCATCATGGACCACAAGGGAGACGCGGATATTCTGCCCCTCATCCGACTGCTTCTGGTGCTAATCTCACTCTCACCGTCAATGTCCGAGGCAATCGAGCAGAAGGAACTTTTAGCGGTATGTTGTACGGGGGATTAGGACAAGGCAGCGCTTTCAATCCCACAGACTCAGTTCGAGTAACCGAAGGAAGCTTCAAGGTTACGTTCCAGTAAACAACCTCAATGCAGCCTCCAGATCATGCGCTTCGTTTACTTCATGCGCTATGGGGGAGCTATCATAGCTCTTATTCATGCCCAGGTGCGTATTCGGTCAGTGAGTGTGTCGGAACTCCAGCAGCTCTCTGGTACGATGTGGCAGCGTATTTCTTTCACCCCCGTAACGCCCATCCAGAAAACTACCGGAACCTTTGCCATCCGCTGTTTAGCTGGACAACCCAAAAGGGAGTATGTAGTCAAGTCCTCTACCATCGAATTCGGTTTTCCTGAAGATGAGCATTTGGTCAATGATCCCTCCCCCCCTCCTGTACCTCATGTGGCTAACAAGTACGAGAGCTTTCATATAGGTAGGGTGAATGGAATTGAGCTAATCTTAGCTCAGGGGCTTTATTATGATCGCGGTTGTGAAGGGGATAAAGTGAAGCGAAGGAGTACTTTATGCAGGGATGGAGGATTCCGTCTGGAAATAGAACATCCCCGTGGAACCTCAGTTAGTTATTTCTCTGGCCCCAGTCGCGAAATCATGGTCCTCGTACCCAATCCTAAGGAGCCAATCATAATCGCTAACTTAGATCAGGGCTGGTTTGATAGATCTAAGCGAGCTGACCAAGGAGTCGGAATGATGCTGCGGAAAGCGGGAGTCCTTCGAGAAGATGCCAAAAATGGCCTGTATTTCTGTGGGACATTCAGTTTGCGGAGCGTGCCGGGACGCTCAAATGCTTGTCTCTTAGAAGTGCGTAGCGACGGCTATTCAAATGATCCAAAGGTCCAGTCCAATTCGACTCAATATTACCTCGTAGAAATGGTAAATCTACAAGCCTATGATACATCATTCCATCGTTCGATTCGGTTTGTATGCCGTGGCACTCGGTGCAGCGGCTCTGTGGGCGCAGCAGGATCTGCGCGATGCCTTTGTGGGCACTTGGCGATTGGAAGGTCCCTGTAAGAATCGGGTTATCAAGTCCTCTCAGCCCATGGATGATACAGGTAGTCAACACACTGCAAGTGGAATCTTGAGTATCCGAAAGGATCCACAAAATCCTAAGCGTCTTATTTTACTCAGTCGTGCGCAGGCCAGCTCAAGCGGTCCTGGTGGTACCGCTTCTGCATCCATGGAAGACTCCCTTGTAGCCGATGTGGTCTCTTCTACCGAGCTACGGTTTCCTTCGCAAACGGGCGTTCTTGGTCAGACACAGGAGGGTACAGGCGTCTTGCAGGGAGGTAAGCTCATCATTCGGATGCGAGTCTCTGTGAAAGACGATAACTTCTCCTACGAAGGAGAATCTGAGTGTTCTTACACTACTGCTGATAGGCGCCCTGCGACCGTGCCGTCACGCGCACCTGCACAGAGACCTATCATGAATAGAGGTCAGAACTGAAACTTGGAAAGGGCTTCTGCCCACTCTCTATTTTGCTGTCGAGGCTATCTGCTTTTGAATGAGGATATTCGGCAATTTCACACATTTTCATCTAAGATTGTTTCAAGAGTCGAGCCTGGGCATATTCATACAGTGATCGAATTGGTAAAATAATCATAGTGACATCGTCGTTCGGAGGCCTTCCTTGGGTCCACTCATTCAGGAAAGTAACAATCTTATCTCGCTGCTCTCCTGCGGTGGATGTGAGAAAGCTTTCAGATTCTACTTGAGCACGTAAAGCTTTGATACCAAGTTTCTTTCCATCTGGGCTAAGAGCATCAGAAATACCATCTGTGAAAAGGAAAATAGAGCTCTCTTCATTCAAAGACTCTTCATACTCACGAAACTCGTAATCAAGCGGCGTGTAACTATCTATGCCACGCCGCCCTCCTTCAAACTCTTTCAATCCCTCTGGTGTGAGTAGCCAAACAGGTCTTCCAGCTAATCCCAGATACAGTTTTTTATAGCGGAAGTCAGCAATTCCAACAGCTAAATCTGCTCCCTCGCGCAACGGAGCAGCTCTGCTCCCTGGATCTAAGTTCAGAAAACTTTGCATTGATTTTAGTAGGCCCTTCAATAGAGATTGAGGAGATTGGGAAGGGTTACGATAAAAAAGATTTTGTATGGTAGAGGAAAAAATACCCGCCAATATTGCTCCGCTGATTCCATGACCGGTTGCGTCTCCAACTGCGACGAGAATGCGTGCAGTGGAGGGATCGTAAGCAAGCACATAAAAATCTCCACTTACTTCTTGCATGGGATGATAATAGAGGGCTGAACCTGATATCAGTTTTTCTATGTCTGGCATGATAGCCCTTTGCAACCGTCGGGCGGCCGCGTAAGATTCTTGTACTGTGGTCAGCGCCTCTGTCATTACCTCTGAGATTCGGATTAGCTCGGCATTTTGCTGCTCTAACATCCGAGTCTGTTCTTGTATCTTTTGAGCTTGAGTAGCGATAACATCTCGGAAGCTTCGCTCTTCAGAAGCTCGTTTCCTGGCTATGTAAGTAGCCCATCCCATGACAGCTAATAGCAGAACTCCGATTCCTCCTAAGCTAAGGTACAGCAGCCTTTCTTTACGGCGAGCATTCTCCATACTGCGCAGTTGAGCTTCTTGAGCTTCTATGCCCGCTAAGGTCCGAAGCTGCTCAATACGATTGGTCTGTGCTTGCATGCCCTGTGTTTCGGCTTGTTCTAAAAGCTTTTCATAGATAGACAAAGCGGCGGCCAAGCGGTTTTGGGCTACGTAAAGCTGGGCTTGTAATCGTAAGGCTTCCCTACGAAGTTCGTAAGGCAAGGCGCTAAAAAGGGGATGATAAGATGTCAGAAGGCGCTCTACTTCTCCATATGAACGATTTTGAAGGTGAAGTAAAGCTAATCCAATCACAGCTTGGCCTATAGCAAGGCTATCGCTTTTAGCCTCAGATAAAATGCGACGATACAGCGACTCCGCCTCTTTTTGTCGTCCGACTTCAGCATATAATGAGGCTAAATTAGCCACCGCTGCTAGGTAAGTCTCCATCGGAGAGCTTAGAAGGAGGTGGCGTTGATTTTGATCAAGTGCGACTTGAGCGGCCTGAACGGCTTTTTCAGCATATTGAAGAGCGAGGGACCGGTTGCGTTGCTCTGCCATGAGATAGGCTAACTGGGTGTAAGCAACAGCGACCAGGAGAGGATACTGGATTCGGTCAGCGATCTCGCTGGCTTCCGACGCTTGGCTAAGAGCCTGCATGAGATTGCGCTTGGCTAAGAGGGCAGCTAACCCCAAATGCGCTCGTGCTTTTAGAAAAGGATAAGCTTGGCTGCGTTCAATTATTCGCTCATACCACACAGTTGCTGAGTCGAGTCGTCCCAGCTTGTAATGCGCTTGAGCTAAAAACAATATGGCCTGTAAGCGGAGGGAATCCGAGGCTTTCGGATCATCTAAAACTGGGAAAACCAGGCGAGGCACCCCCTCCACGAAATCACCTCTAAGCCAGCTATAAGCCAAGAGAAGGGTGGCCTCATGCAGCTCTTCCTTAGACTGGGCATTAGAGAGGGCTTGATATGCGCAGCGACTTAGACAAAGAACGTCATCCTGACAGGATTCGCAAGGCCCCCCCCATCCTATACTTATCCCTGTGAGATATAGAAATACCTTTTTCACAGGCTCAAACTATCAAAGCTGTACTGAATGTAATAGACAGCACCGATGCGAGGGCCGCCAGGCACCTGAATGTGATAAAAGTTCAACAAGTTTTGGGCCCCAAGCCGTATTTCACTATGCCATCGCGGCAGACGATAACTGACCTGGGCATGGAGAAGGTTGTAAGTCGGGACAATACCCTTATAGTTGGGAAACTCAAAAAGATACGCATGTACCCACTGATACCATAACTGGGCATTCCAGCGACCCAGATTTTGTATCCAGATACCTGCATTGGCCCGATGAGGAGAGGTGTTGAAGAACATGTTTAGGCCAGGGTCTAGACTCTTTGTCTCCTCTAATCCCCAAGCTTGGGCATAGGTATAGTTGGCATTGGCTAGGAGATAACGGTTGATTCGGTACTGGAGGGCAATAGTAAAGAACTGGGCTTGGGGGGTTCCTGGAATGTTGAAGTAACGACCATAGAGGGGAGAAAGACGATCATTTTCAACATCTTGCGGTGAAAGTTGGCTGACCTTATCGGCTGGCCCATATATTCGGACGTTTCCATGAAAATCTCTATATCGCTGATAAGCGTAAGTTACATCTATGAGAAGTTTCTGGTCAAAAAGAAGATGGCGTGAGCCTACTTCTAAACTCTGGACTTTTTCGGGCCGAATACCATTTATGGGGAGGCTGCGAAGGAGCTTCGCAGCTTCATCGATTGGGACACCTTGGGCTCGAGCCGCTCGAAAAGCTTCTACGGACGACTTGGTGTAGTTATTCAATCCTGCGATGCCCAACGCTCTATCTGTTTGAGGAAGCGCTCCGATCAGGAGGGCATCTGTTTGGAGATGGATAAATAGGGCTTCACTTGTTGGATTACGAAAGCCCATTTGATAGGTCAGACGGAGAATGTGGTTATTCTTTCGGTCCCAGCTCCAACTGAGGGCAGTGCGAGGAGTGATTTGTCCAATCAAATATTGTCTGTAATCATATCGTAGCCCCAGGGTGAGTTGAAGCCTCTCATCCCAAAGGTGGCGCCGAGTTTGAATGTAAGCCCCGGTTTCCCAGTTGTAAATGGGCCTTCCGAGGGTATCAGCAAAAATGGTGCCGCGAGAGTTTATCTCAAATAGACGGAAGCTGCCACCAACTACGGTTTGCAGATTCCAAATAGAGGGCAACTCATACTGAGCTTCTGCGTGATGTAAGGCGCACCTATCTACAAGGAGAGCCCCTCCTTGCGTGATGGGTATGCGACTCAGAGAATCTACAAGGCGGCGCAGTTCAGGGCTATTGGGGGCAGGACGGGCTCGCCCTACATCCCATCGTCCGCCAAGGATAGCTACTACCGGAGCCGCAGACGGAAGGGTCGCTAAAAACCGGGTGTCGCTGTCCGCAAGCCATCGAGCCCCTGCGTGATCTCCCATTTGTGGAACAGGACGGCCATAGTAGGCTTCAAACGCCGCTCGGTCTTGGGCAGAGATCATTCCATCTAAGAAACCTGCATAGGTGACTAAATACTGCGGAAACCAGTCCGAATGCGGTTTGACAGCTTGCAGAAGATTCACCCCTAAGAGGCCAAGAGGTATAGAGCGTCCTCCATTCTCCTGTATCGTATAAAGCCGTAAAAATCCCCTGGAGTGGGTTATTTCCGCTTTATAGGCATGGAAAAGAAAGTTTTCTAAAGAATATCGGGTATTAGCTTGATAAACGGTGCGGCCATTCGCTACATGAAAGGTTAGCTGACCCATGAGCTGGTCAGAAAACCGGTAAAATAGGCCCCCCGTAATCTTCGCAATTTGAACTTTGTTAGAGACCAACTCGGTTTCCATGTAGCCTGTCCGACTCAGATAGAAGTCAGGCATGCGAGTGCCATCGAAGAAGGGCAAAGGAAAGTTGCGTAAAAGTACTCGGGCATCATACCCATATCCGTTGAGAGGTACATAGCCAGGGTTATGGGGCCCAGGTATGTCGTAGGGATAGGACGCACCAGCATATATGCCGCGATCGGAACGGTCTGTGGCCCACCAATCCTCTCCTGAAAGTCCATGTAAAGCCACCTTGACACCCAGTCGATTATTCCAACTCCGAGCATATCGAGCTTGAAAGTCATATAAAGGGGCTGCGTTACCTCGTTGAGAGTTTCCTACGTGGTTTATACCTAATCTCACATGGGCAGACAGGCCTGGATATTGGAAAGGGTCTTTTAGGGTCGTTATCATCGCTCCATTGAACGCATTGGGGCCGTATAGAGCAGAAGCAGGGCCAGCGACTACTTCTACATTCGCTATATCTATTTCAGGAGGTGCTGTGAAGGTGAGAACAGGTACATTTAGAGCTGTAGATTGCATTTCTATTCCATCTACGCGGTTGATGAAGCGAGGATTCTGAGTAAAGTTGAACCCCCTACTATTTACCACCGGGAAGGTAAGACTGGTGTGCACCACATCTATCCCAGGTAGAAAGGATAAAGTTTGAGCTGATAGGAGGCTGGGACTTGTTCGTAGCGCCAAGCTTGATAGCTGAGCGATTTGGACAGGGGTTTTCATGAATTGCTCTTCTATCCGAGAAGCTGAGATTACCACCTCTTGACCAACGATTTCTTCTTCTTTTAGAGCAATCTCAGTTGAAGCAGCATTTTCTTTTGCTGGATGGAGGAGTACCTGCTGCGTCTGATATCCGAGGTATTGAACCTCTACTGATATTGGGCTTGTGAGAGTCGTGGGGATACGAAACTCCCCGTGAGAATCGGTTATAGCTCCCACGACACTGCCAGGAATTCTAATATACGCTCCCATTAGGGGTTCGCGAGTATTTGCGTCAACCACTTTTCCTTTGAGATAAAGGGGGGCTTGGCTCTCAACTGGAGGAGTTTGAGAAGCTGGATTTGAAGCTTTCTGAACCCTTCTCAGAAGAATTTCTTGGGCTAAAAGGGGCAGTACAGTTCCTACGAAAAGCAAAACACTCTTCATGAGACGCAAATGTATTTAGATTTGGGAAGCCCCGATATGAGGAGCTTAGGTTACGATTGAAGCTAATCTACTCCCTTGCAGCCAAGTATGGGTCGGCTTGCTTTCCCGAGAAGGGACAGTTCTGAGGCAAGCAGGGGGAGTGGCATTTATATATATCACAAGGGAGGAAATACCCGGGTTGCTTTTTGAATCAAAGCTTCAAGATCGGTGACTGAAGCCCGGTGGGCGTTTTGGCGATATCCGATGATTCCTTGATGGCTGAGACGGGCTTCAATCCAATCTGGTAATAGGGTAATTTCCCAGAAGTAGCGTTCGGTAGGGTATGAGGCAAGATGTTTTTTCCACCTCTCAGCCACTGCTGAAAGGACCTGTGGGCGCAATCGAGCCTGATAGAGCTGCCTGAGCAGTTTATGCATTACGGGTGCTGAAGCGATGAACTTCTCTACTCTCTTTAGCCAGTAAAGCAATCTCCGAAGATGTTGTACGAGCTTATTCCATTTGTGATTTTCAGCATAAATCAACAGAAGCATAAGTGCCACTTGAATGTAAGTGAAGGGTTTGCCTTCTACTTTCTCTAATAGGTTCTCTGATAGCTTGATAGCTTCTTCAGACTTTCCGCAGAGCCAAAGCAGTTGTAGCCACACGAGACCATTTTCTGGAAGGAAACCGGAGCTCAAATACCAATGCTCCAATAGAGATAGCTTAGAGGTCAAGTAAGCTGGCGACCCGTAAATCAGGAGGGTTAAGAGTACGCGATTTAAGAGAGTGGCTTTGTCATATTCTGAGAGCTTGGTTGTATACAAGGTGTCGTAGGATAGATATTCACTTAGAGGATGTTTTAGCATGATACTACATAGCCATCGGTTGAGGAGGATGCTGGGATGGGATTGAGCGGTTTTATCAAGGCACAGCTTATATGCTTCCATGGGGTTTCCTTTCGCTAAGGCATATAATATCCGAAGGTTAGTATCTGCCACACTCTCTTCTGAGGCTGTACCATGAGTGTGCTTCCAATAAGGGTGCTTTTCTAATCTTCTCAAAAAGCGCTGACCGATTTCAGTGTAGGAGCCCCCATATTCATTTAGGAGACGCCAAAGGGTAAGCTGGAGCCGTTCGCGCTGGATAGATCTTCTCAAATGGTCGCTGATGTGCTCTATTTCCCTCAGAGTTTTAGATGCCTTCTTAGCGGCGCCGGATTCTATTTGAATTTTGAGTCTGAGGAAAAGGAGTGTCAATTTTTCCAGGGGTAAATGGACCTCACCGCGCAGTAAGGCAAGGGCATCTGTGGACAATCCCTTGGCATGATAGAGGAGAGCCCCTTTACTAATCCATTCTATCGGAGGGGAAGCGTATATGGGATGAGACTTGTGCGCCTGAATAAAGGCATGCTTCCATATCCAACGCTCTATGCGTTTAGCGAGTTCTTTTTCCGTTGGGTTTAGAACTTGGGGGGCGCTGGTGCGGCGTAAACGCTCCAGTAGGGAGCGCATCTTGTGACCTCTTAGTTCCTTCTGGGCTTCGGTGTAAAGCGATTCCCATTCTGAAGGGGTGAGGCTTCGTAGGTATCTTTGAAGTCGTCCCATTTGTTTACCTGTTTCTGAGTCATGTGCTGATCTTGTAAAGATAATATGAACTTCAAGTTGTTTACCAAGGGTAAAAATGTGGTTTCGCCGAAGTACATTTTCTATCTTAGGTTTGCATTGATATGACACGGAGCTGCTACTATATAGCTGTCGGGCTACTGAGTAGCCTTTCTCTGCTGGCGAATAACCTGCAAATAACGAATTTTACTGTAAACCAAGCTAACCAGACCGTTTCCTTTCAAGTAAGCTGGCAGAATGCCTGGCGTCTCACCACACCCCCAGCTAACTGGGATGCCGTTTGGATTTTTGTAAAGTTTAGGGCGTGTAATCAGTTTGTTGACCCATGGACTCATGGACAGATAAGTACAACGCTGAGCGATCACACGATACCCGCCGCGTTAGAGCCAGTTTTAGCTGATGGGAGTGGAGTAGGGGTAGATCCTGCGCCGAATAATCTGGGCATCATGCTCCGCCCGGCAAATGCGGGTACCTATGCGACATTCGGACCTCACAGCGTTACTCTTAAGGTAACGAATTTGCCTACGACTGGACAGTATGACTTTAGGATTTTTGGGATAGAGATGGTGTTTATACCCGAGGGAGCTTACGTCTTAGGTACTTTAGATGGGTGGCATGATTGGAGCGATGAAGCAGCCCGTGCTTTTGATCAGAATGGGAATAGTGGTAATCCTCACATACCCTATAACATTACCTCAGAAGCAGCTATTTCTCTCAAATGGGCTGGTTCAGGCTCTACTTCCATAAATGTTCCTACCAGTTTCCCGAAGGGTTATAAGGCTTTCCACGTAATGAAATATGAAATATCGCAAGGTCAGTATGCAGCTTTTTTGAACACTTTACCCGCAGGTGCCGCCTCACTAAGATATTTAGGGTCATTCAATAGCTATCGTAACAGGTTAGCTAATACTGGGGTCTATCCCTCTCAGTACTTTTCTGATAGAGAGGATAGAGCACAAAACTACCTATCCTGGCATGATCTCTGTGCTTATCTGGATTGGGCGGCTCTACGCCCTATCACGGAAATGGAATACGAGAAAATATGCAGGGGGGCGCTCCCTGAAGTTAGGGGGGAATATGCATGGGGCTCTACGAACATTAATTTCGGCACTACTTTGAGCATTACACCGGAAAACGGAACCGAGGTTTTTAGTGCTCCCTCAAATGCTAACTGTACGGGGTGGATTGGGGGGAACTACAGTGGTGGAGATGGCGGCCAAGGACCTGTTCGGGTGGGGATTCATGCTAAGCCAGGTTCTCCCAATAGGGAAGCCAGCGGCGCCTCGTACTATGGAGTTATGGATATGAGCGGAAACGTGTGGGAGATGGTGGTAATGGTTTCGGCACCCGATGGGACAGTAGGCTCGCCTACTTATACAGGCAATTGGGGAGACGGAGTGTTGGATTGGGGGACCGGAGCGGCTAATCAACCCTCCTGGCCCTTAGGAAACCCTGCGGGATTTGGGCTCAGAGGAGGCTCATGGGGTAATGACTGGCGCGAGCATAGGGTTTCCGCTCGGAACTGCTCGTTCCCTAACCATGGGTGTTCAAATAATCGCAATCCTTCTCATAGACATCACCATGTTGGTGGCCGAGGTGCCCGATAATTCAGCGTCTTGCGGCTTGAAACCTTAGAAATATTATGCGCCATGTGTGGGTCATAGGCTGGGTAAGCATAGTACTTGCCCAGCCCCCCTCGAACGATAACTGCGCTAATGGATCCTTCGTCGCTTTCGGCAATCCGCATAGTCCATATGGGGTGGGTACTTTCTACAGCGATACCGTAAATATCACTAATGCTACACTCCAAGCGGGTGAGTATATTCCCCCTGGAGTTCCGAATGGAAAAAGTGTATGGTATCGTTTCTACCTACCCACGACGCGGACAGTACGCATCATCCTTCGACAAGTGGGGAATTCTATTGACCCTACGCATGTGGGTTGGACACTTTATCGGGGCAATACCTGCTTACCCGGTCCAGCTCAACGGGTAGACCCGCCCATAGTCCTCATGGAGGGATACACACACGCCTGCCTTCAACGGGGCTGGTATATGGTGCAGGTGGGAGCTAACCTTGCAGTCAGTGGTCAAATATTTTTAGAACTGATCGTATCCGCTCCCTCAATCAGTGCAGGAGCGGAGGCGGAATATGACCATATGGCCACAGCTCAAAACCTCGGGGTCCTTAATACTTCTGCAAGTTCCGTTTTGCTCAAGGATGTCACTTTTGACTACGCTTGTCAGTCTGTGAGTCAAGGTGAGACGATTTGTGATAATGACTCAAGCTGGAGTAAATCCACATGGCATGTATTCCGAACCGACGCTTATGTGGATTGGGTAGGTATAGAGCTCATGGAGGACCCTTGGAATAGTTCTAATCCCTCCCCAAGGGAATGGCGGCTCTTCATCTACCAGGGCAATGCGCTAACTGACTCGGCAGCCGGCCTGACACTCATCCAAGGCTGCATTCCCATGGTTCAGAACAATAGCAGTACGGGTGCTCGTTATGACAGGTTGTGTCAGCTTCAGCCGAATACCTATTATTCCATAAAAATTTTAGGGCGTACCAATTACGCCAATAGGGTTCGGTTGCGCTTGTATGAGCGCGGTAGCCAAGCTGCGATATCCTACAATCCCCTTAGTATTCCAGGCACTCATCACTTAGGAACTTTATCCTTTGGTCCAACTTTTACAGTCAGCGACTTTTGGGGATGTCAGAGCCGTATCGTTGATAATCCCTGTGGCACCTTTGGTAGTGCCGTTACCCCAGATGATACAATAGGAGATTTTGATTTAGCCCTGTACTACACGTTTACTCTGACAG
The DNA here is from genome assembly GCA_039630325.1 of Bacteroidia bacterium. Lineage (GTDB taxonomy): Bacteria > Bacteroidota > Bacteroidia > SpSt-205 > SpSt-205 > SpSt-205. The sequence continues at coordinate 71,363 of JBCNVG010000013.1, read as the reverse complement.
GGGCGGCGCATGTGCGATTTTGGTACTCTTATCCCTGGCCCTGGGATTGGTGGTACTGCATGGGTACGGTGCGATTTAGGGTTTTTGAAGGCACGCCCGCGATAAATGGATGCAATCTCCCTCTCAAAGCCGTCGTGGATAATGATGGGTGGGTGAATTGTCTCACAGCTGGAACTTATACCGTACAGGTGCTGGCTCGCATCAATCGTTCAGCTCTGTGGGGGGCTTGCAGGTCACCTTATTCTGCTATGGGGTTGCCCGTTAGTTTCCATGTACAGTTAGGCTCCACGCCTGAGCAGAATTTCGGTCTTCACATCCGTCCTCAAGAAGCTGACTCTATCAATAATGGACTTCCCCTGACTCCGGGGGTAACTTACTACGCTCAGTGGGATACCTTAGACTGCCGAACCACCGTTCTACCAGCTGGGGATGTATGCGGTGGAGGTAATAATCGCGCTATTTATCGGATTATCCGAGTAGATCAAGAGGGGATTTTAGAAGTGGGTGGGGGGAACTGGTGGCGATTTAGGTATAGGCTCTACCGCGGGGATGCTCGTGTAGAACCTATTGTAGGAGGTCGTATTCAGAACTTGATTGACCAGGTGGGGTGTCAGGACCTTTACTACCCTGTCAAGGTGTGTGTAACTCCTGGCTACTATACCTTGGTAAGCTTTGGTGACGACTCGGACATTGGGGAAAGGGATCGTCCATGGTTTCGCTTTCATGTATTCCCGCCTGGAGAGCGGCGATTTTACACCCCCACAGCCCCTGTGAGCCTGCCGGGGAATCCGGATCCCCGTCCGAATGTGGAGGAGGTTGGGACGATAGGGGGGGCTACGCACTCTTTGACGGCGACTTGGACTCGTGTTACTTGCCATGATAATCCTCTAACCATCTTAGGGTATGCTCCGTGTGGCGGTGCCACTAAGCAGTTTTATTGGGAAGTTTATATCGCTGAACCGAGCTTGGTAACCTTCTCTCCGCAGTATGCCTATGTAGCCTGGCCAGAGCTGGGCGTTACCGGTTGGCGAACCTTTCGGGGACGGATAAGTAATAATACCCTTACTTCTCTCTTCATGGACTGTCATGGGGGATATACAGTGTGTATGGAGCCTGGCTGGTACACTTTCGTAGCATATGCGGTGGGAGGTACATACACTAACCCTTCATATACCAGCGGAAGGGGCGGGGCCATAGGAAATCGCATATGGTTTACTATCTCTCGTGATCCGAGGGTTCAGAAGTTCGGCACCTTTGCCACGGCTGACCGACCTGGCAACTTAGACTGGGTACCTCACTATGTCTACGCACCTAATCAGCATCGTAGCTATACACTGGATTGGGAGTTTTGGGGCTGTGCTAATAATTTACCTTTTCCTTCTGGCATCACCCCGTGTAGCGGAGGCCAGAATAGAGTGAGCTATCGGGTATTTTCTGTTACTCGTCCCAGTTACCTCGTCATCTATCAGAATGGTTGCTATGGCTCTTCTCGCCTGTATCAGGGTGACATTACAGCCAACGCTCCCCCTTACACCATTATTCATGATTGTTTCTCGGGTACTGGGCGCATATGCTGGGTGCCACCTGGGACTTATACCCTGGTAACTTTTGCAGGTGATGGGTGTATCGGATCCACTTACACGCCGACTATCTATGTGGACTCGGTAGGGTATTCTCTGCATAATTACGCTGTTCATGCGTATGATTTTGGCACGCTTCCCCCAGACAATACGGAGTATAGAACCCGACCAGGAGATCCCCTGGGACCTTACGGGCGGCCTGGGAGTACAGACTTTATTTTCTGCACTACAGACGCCTTCAGCACAGATCCCTCTGCCAACTGTCCTCTGGGGGTAGTTAATACCAACCCTGGTTCTGCTTCTCCCCCCACGACCCTACCTGATCGGCGTCGTAATCTGTGGTATACTTTCGTAGCCGGGGGCAATGTTCGCGTACATGTCAGTGTTTATGCTCAGACCCCTGGTACGGGATGGCAGCCGGCGTTTGCTGTGTATGAAAGCGATGACCCTCCGGGGGCATTCCCGACGAGTGTGGATTCAACAATAGCTAATGGACTCACATTGGTTGCCTCTTCGCAAGGTTGGTGGTGGTGTTGTGACCAGTACACTACTGTGAGCTTTCAACGAGATGCCTGCAAGCCTCCAAAGCGATATTACGTAGTAGTGTATCGTAATACCTGTGGTAAAGAACCGAATATACAGGTGGAAGTTGGAGTGCGTTTGGAACCTTTGCCGGGAGGGGGCGTAAACTACGACCACTATTCTGAGGCTAATGTCATAGTTGCTAATCCGACTACTCAATGTGACTTGCCTTACACCTGGGCGGCACTTTCAGCTGGTACCTACACGGGCTGTCAAGGAGACCTTACCTGTGCTACCAAAGACCCCACAGACCAAAATGCTTGCGGAACTCGAACCATTTGGTATGCTTTTGAATCAGCAATCACAGGCTATGTCTTTCTCAACTATGACCGTCCTGGCGTGAATCAGTATAACTACCATCCCGATGATATACAGCTTTATTATCAAGCTGTACCTGGCGATTCCTCTTCCACTGGGTTGGTTCGGGTTCCTCTGACGGGGGTGTGGGAGACGCATCCTACTTTGGGATACCGCTATTGGGGTAGAGGATGTATTCGGCCAGGGCGGTACTATATTATGTTCACAGGGTGTAATCATCTCGGATTAGTGGTCCCCCGCATATGGCTCCAAAGGCATCCAGGGGATTTCTGTCAAGACTCCGTGACTATATCTGTGGCTGCTGCGGGGGGGCCGTATTCTACCAATCTGCTCATAAACTGCCTCACTATCGGTGAAGGTGCTGGAGAGGCCGACACAATCATGGCATGTTTTGGCACCCCTGTAGGGAAGAAGTCTGCCTGGGTGCTCGTGAATAACCTCACGCCTGATACGATGGATTTTGACGTGCAGATCGTGGAAAATACAACTGCCTTGGGTAGTCAGGTGCTCTATCGGGTACTTACGGGGGATTGTAACACCATGAACCAGGAGGAGTGTGTCGCTGAGGGGACGTATGTTACGCTGCATCTGAAATGCCGCCCTCCGCTCAAAAGTTTCTGGATACAAGTCGTGATGCCGGAATGGGCCACAGGAGATATCACTGTGCATGTTACAGCAAATCCTATCCAGCAAACGTGCATTCCGCCTGATCCTGATAGACCAAGAGCTAACTTTGATTTTGTAGGCTCTTGCTCAGGACAGTCCATCCAGTTTCTAAACTATTCCTCAGTGGGTCCTGGGATTCAGTACTATTGGCTATTTGGGGATGGAAATACTTCTACCCATTTTCAGCCGCAACATACTTATACAGTGGCAGATACATACTTGGTATGTCTGCGGGTGAGTAATGGTACCCAGGCGGATACAGCATGTCGCTACTTGATCATCTATCCGATGCCAGGGGTGAGTGTTACCATGAGTCCTCCTTCACCAGTTTGGCTTGGGATTCCTATTACCTTTTCGCCCACTTATGTAGATACTGTAAATGGAACGGGGGCAAATATTTACTGGAACTTCTGTGCAAATGGCAGTGCTGGGTGTGGCGCCTCGCAAATAGACTATAGCGGCCCTGTACCTCCTCCTGTGAGCTACACTATACCGGGGCGAAAGCGTGTATGCGTTACGGTGACAAATGGCACTTTATGCGACTCTACCTTCTGCATAGAGTTTGATGTGATATGGCCTGCAAGAGCTGGTGGTCCCTATGACGGCTCAGCTACGGCGGTAGTTTTGGCTAGTTGTTCTACATTGAGTTATATAGGGGGCCCATATGATGGGTCTGCGACGCAGGTGATTGTGGCGAGCTGTCCGATGCCGATTGCGGGTGGGCCGTATGATGGGTCTGCTACGGAAGTGGTGGTAGCTAGCTGTCCTACTTTTAGTTATGTAGGCGGTCCGTATGATGGCTCTGCGACGCAGGTGATTGTGGCAAGTTGTCCGATGCCGATTGCTGGCGGGCCGTATGATGGGTCTGCGAGTGAAGTACTCCTTGCGAACTGTCCGACACTGAGCTATGCAGGGGGGCCGTATGATGGGGCGGCGACAGCGTTTGTAGGGGCTATTTGTTGGGATATCACGGAATACACTGGTGGTCCTTATGATGGGGCTGCCGTCGCTGCGATAATAAACTGTCCCCTTCCTGAGCTTCCGTACGCCGGAGGTCCCTATGATGGGTCAGCGAGTGGGGTGGTGTTAGCGAGCTGTCCGACATTTAGTTATGTAGGAGGTCCGTATGATGGGTCTGCGACGCAGGTGATTGTAGCGAGCTGCCCGATGCCAATTGCGGGAGGTCCCTATGATGGGTCTGCGAGTGGGGTGGTGTTAGCGAGTTGTCCGACTTTTAGTTATGTGGGGGGGCCGCATGATGGGGCGGCAACGCAGATAGTTCTATCAGGATGTCCTCTTCCCATCGCTGGCGGACCTTATGATGGGGCGGCAACGGCATACACGACCAACTTTTTAGCTCAGGAAAAAGATACCGCCGTATGTGCAGGGAGCTCCCTCACGCTCCAAGCCGGCGTTCCCTCTAACTGGTATCTCACCCCTTCTAGCGGGACACCTATCGCTTCAAATACGCCTACCCTCGTCATATCATCTCTGACGCAGTCTCAGCTATATTGGGTGGAAAATTCCTGCTCCGCAGAGCGAGTGCCGATAGCCGCTATTGCTCTGCCTCGGATAGATGGGCAGTTTTCTATTAGCCCTATTCCTTATTGCACAGGACAGCCAGTAACCTTTACCAATCAAACCCTCGTTTCAGGGCCGAGCCAACCGAGCTTCGGTACCCTAATCACTGGATTCGGTATCCATGGAACTGTCCCCAACATGAGTCAGCTCACTTTTTCCTCTGTCCAAACAGCTAACTTTGCTCAGCTTGGAGATGGTATCTATCAAAACGGTACCGCCTGGACAGCCAATAACCCAGGAGCCAGCACTCAATGGGCCATGTGGCGGTACCCTATACCGCGCAGCGTGAATAGAATCGTATTCTGGGCATGCCAGTCCTGTCCAAATGCGGCCCAGCGCCTTCCGAGACGGGCTCGTCTTTATTACAATGACGGTTCGGGATGGAAGTTGGCCAAAACTTTCTCCTTTACCCCAGGTAGTTATGTCTACGACAGCGGCATTTTCACGGAGACCCAGGTTATTTTTGCGCATCTATGGCGGTTAGAATTTGATGTGCAGGCGGCAAATGCTCCTACTTTCGGGGAGTTTCAGGTTTATTCCAGTTCACCAGTGATTGGCGGGAATGTCCAGTGGAGCTGTGATAATGGCTCAACCTGGAGTTCTGGCGGTTCCCAATCTTGCACTTGGAGTACACCAGGCACGAAGACGATAACTATGGTGGTGAGTGCTCCTGGTGCTTGCCCTGATACTGTCCAGCAGACTGTAAATGTCACTAACTGCTCACCCCTCCCTGCTATACAAAGTGTATTGGCCGCTTATCCGACGCCCGAGGCTCATATTCGCCTCTTATGGCAAACGAATGTCCCCATCCAGTATGCGCTTTTGCAGAAGCGTGTGGATACGGGGTGGGTGGAGGTATACAGATATCCCGTTCAAGGATCCACCTCATTTAGTTGGATAGACAGCTTCCCTAGCTTCGAGCAAACTAACCTCTACCGAGTAGTGAGCGAACACTTGGGAGGGGAGGTGGCGTACAGTAACTTAGCAGAAGTTAGATTCCCTCGAGAGGTCTCAGGGCCTATCCAGGAGCTGGTCAGGGCCTTCCCTAATCCAGTGACGGAGCTTCTCACAGTGCAGTTTAGTCTATCCGAGGAGAAGTATGTCGAGGTGAGGGTATATGATGCCAAGGGTGCGTTGGTCTCTTACATCACACCGCAGAGTTATTCCGCTGGATTTCACGAAGTCCAGATAGATGTTCGCTCCTGGGCAACGGGTATCTACACTCTTCAGTTTTTCAAGGATGGCGAGGAAATATCTCTCAAGCTACTCAAACTTGTCCCCTGAGCAAGCAAAAATCTTTCCCAAATAGCTACGGGGGTGCAGACGCACCCCCGTAGCTATTTGGGAACTAACGCCCTGGCGTAGTTTATATCCTCCTTAGCTGCAGGTGAGGGTGTAGGGACGATTGCCCCCGCAGTTTCAGCTTTTACTCAAAGGAAAAGCTAATAGAGGATATTCTAAATGCTGAGCTACATTTTCGGTGATGCTTCCAAATAGAAGCTGAGCCAGCCCTTTGCGAGCGTGGGTTCCCATCACGAGGAGGTCGGCTTTTTCTGCATCCATGGCTTGTCGCAGTCCTTCTTCTACGGAGATATCATTATATACCCGAAGTTCTATGTTGGGGCGTCTGACTTTCTCTTTGACCTCTTCCAGGAACTTATCTATGGAGGGGGTGTCGTAGAAAACATATGGCGTGTTAATCACTAAGAGGATGAACTTTGCATTCGGCCATGGATGCAAAAACTGCAGCGCAGCTTGAAGCAGCGGTATAGTGGCCTCATCAAAAATATCTATGGGCAGTAAGACTTTTTGGTAGTCGGTATAGGTGTTTTTCGCGTGAACTGCAAGAACTGGTACAGGACTGTGCCGAATGAGGCGAGCTGTATTTGTTCCGAATAGCCCTCCATGCCATAAGCTTGTGGCACCGCGAGTACCCATCACTATCAGCTCTGTCCCTGGGACCTTGTTCAAGTACTGGTCTGGTCGCCAAACAGTCTGATCGCCCCATAAATGCATTAGCACTCGCACTCCATCGGATGGAGCAGAGGTGACATAACTCTCTAAATGTTTGAGAAGTTCACGGCGGATTTTAGCATCCATTTCAGCATCTACCACAGCGGATAGGCCTCCTTGATAAGCGATACTTGCATATGGTCGATCATAGATATGGGCAACATGCAGCTCAGCACCGTACTTTTTGGCAATCGCTATAGCATAAGCGTATGCATTCTGGGCGACTTCTGAAAAGTCCGTAAGATGTAGGATGGATTTCATCTCTGCAAAGGTAATGGGTTGGGCTTATTGCCAGGGCCGCTCTAAGAAGCGTGTATAGCCGAGATGAATAAATATCCGCAAAGGTTGAGGCTGCTTTTCGTAATATGAAATGAAGGCTCCTAATGGACCTATAAACGTCCGATAGAATATGCCAGTCATAAAGTAGCGTTGAAGAGGGGGAATTTCTCTCCAGCTTAGAGGAAATCTGACTTGCCCTTGTGGCTGGTCTGGCGTGGGAAAGCTTAGATTCAAAAAGGGCTGATGGGCATATCCTTCTGCTCGGAGGAAGAGTTTGTGTTTTAGGCGAATCGTTAGATGTCCACCTAGAGCGGCAAACCCTCTTTGATATAGCGGTGGTAGGTATAGGGTTGCACTTTCGGGAAAAGGATAAAAACTGGGAGAAGCGAGGATGCTGGCGACAGAGTCAGCGTATGGAGCTTGAAGGGAAAGCCCTCCTTCTAATCGTAGTCCTATGCTGAGAGCTCGTAGCACGGGAAGATTCTGACGATACCGGAGAATAAGCTGCGGCCAAAAATGCTGAGCCTTAATGTAAAGGGCCTGAGAAAATAAAGGGTTTTCTACTGCGTGATTCAGATATACCGCTGCGTACAGGCGGGTGCCTTGAATGGGATACTGACGATCGTCTTCGGTATCTATGAGTAGGCGCAGATGACTAGTTAAGGCCCGTATGCGTGTGTCTGTACTCGGGTTACCATGACTTTCGGATATGGAGTAGCGTCCCAGCCCGATCTGAGCTTCAAAGCGTTTGATTGAAAACTGCATCCCAATTCCTAAGTAATCGAAGCTCGTAAACACATCTGCTTGACGGGGGAGGGGTAGCCAATACTCACCCAGCTTTTGATAGATAAGGCGGTTGATTTGGCTCGTGCCAAAAAATCGTACATCTATCGGCAGAGGTGGACGGATTCCCATTCTGAACTCTACGCCTTGAGCGAAGGAACCCTGCGTAAGAAAGGCTTCTCCTTCCCATCCCGCCCACCAGACCTTCTCTAAGCGGGTACCCACCTGAATGGTATATCCCGAGGGTGAAAATACCCCTAATCCCACCCGAAGAAACGCTGTACCTTGAGGCCGAACCAGAACAGTCAGTTTAGCTTTATTAGCCTCCTGCGAGTCAGGGACAAACTCAGGAAAAATGCTATAAAACGATGCAGCGCGTCGTAGGGCGAAAAATCGGCGTCGAAGTCTCTCCCCAGTCAGAGTTTCCCCAGGTTTTATTCCCAAGACTTGCCTATAGAAGAAACTCTGAGATGGGGTGGCCGGATGAAAGCTTATAGTGCTGATTGTCACGGGTCTATTTCTAAGCTGACGCAACTCTCGTCTACGAAGGGCTATCTTGGCTGAATCAGCCCGCCATGGCCCAAGCTGTTCTCTTAGCTCGTCTATACAAGCTATGCCCGCTTCGTATCCGCGTCGTACCGCAAAAGATAGGGCGCTGGAAGAGAAGTCAGTGCTGCTCATCTCACCTAAATCAGGCTGAATGAAAAAGCTGTTCGTAGCAGGAAGCTTTTGCCAAGACATTTGATCAGCCAAGTGGGAAAAAAGTCGGATATAGTAGCCTTTCTCTCTAAACTCTTCTAAGGTCATAGGAGGCGAGCCTACATGAACCCCAATGATGTAATCAGGGGCGAATTCCCTTTTCATCGGCTCCACGGGAAAGTTATCGTAGACTCCGCCGTCTACTAAATTGGTGTATTCTCGGGTGGTGAGAGGGGAGAAAAATATGGGGACTGAGATAGAAACCCTCACAGCTAAGGGCAAGCTTCCTCGGCGAAAAATAATAGGGCGCCGTTGATAAAGGTCAGCACCAATAGCTCTGTATGGCACAAGGAGGCTATCGAAGTTGCCCTTTACTCCCAAGCTTACGCTATTGAGCTTTTCAGTTAGGCCAAGGTTGATTTCAAAGTCAGATACAACTTGCTCAGGTAAAGGGAGGTCTCCTTTTGACAAAAACTCCAATGGGATCTCCCAACTGGTGATATCATGGGGGCGAGTGGGGGAGTAATAGGTATGCTCTCGAAAAAAAGGCCCAGGACTAAGCCATTGACGATTTTCACGCATAAGGAGAAGGAACATTTCAGCAGGGGAATACCCAGCTGCATAGAATCCCCCTACCATTGCGCCCATGGAGGTACCCGTGATGTAGTCAATCGGTATGCCTGCTTCTTCCAGGGCTTGGATTACGCCTACATGAGCAGCGCCCCGAGCCCCACCCCCAGAGAGTACTAAGCCTACTCGAGGTCGCCGTAGACTATCAGAAGGTAGCTGAGCCCATAGTACACTTGATAGAAGGAGTACAAATAAGCAGTCCATACCTAATCTCCCTGTAAAGATGCTCGCAAATCTATTTGCCGCAGTTGATACTTAGAATAAGCGGATAGCAAGATAAAAGCTCCGCCGACTAATCCAATCAACCAAAGGTAGTCCTCTGCAGCAAGCCTAACGGGGAAATGCTCAATCAAGAAACCCTCGCCCCCTCGTAGTTTGACCAAGTGATATCGGTCTTGTAAGATGACTGTCACAGTGCCAAGCAGCAGACCTGTGCTGACGGCCGTGATGAGTAAAGTGAGACTCAATCGCCGGAGCAAGCGCTCTATCCAATCTCGGGGGGCGCCCAATGCTTGATACAAGGCCCAGTCTCGCCGTCCAAGTAGCAAGAAAGCCGAAAGGGTGCTAATGACACCGGTCAATGTCAATATGATGAGAAAAAATAGACCTATTCGGGCCAGAAATTTCTCTTGGAGAAGGACTTTATACAAACCTTCATGTTGCTGCTTAGGGTCCTGGATCTGAATCTGCACGGGTAAAATGGCTCGGAGTCGTTTGATAAATGGCTCAATAGAGTAGCCTGAGCGAAGCCTCAGCTCAATAGCTTCATAAGTAGAGGAGCGCAGCGTAGGCCAATCCTCCTGTCGGGCGATTACCCATGATTCATCGTACTCTTTCTGGACGCTGAATATACCCTGGATAATACCCTTTTGCCGTTGGAGCCCTTCTATGCCTGTAAAAGCGATTTTTTTTCCCGAATGGATGACATAAATCCAAAGAGGCATTTCTTCTACATCTGCTACGGCTAACTGGGCGGCCACACCAGCTCCCATGAGTACACCTTTGGGACGCAGGGGAAAGGCCTCTCCCCAGAGAAGCTGAGAGCCAATCTGACTCACCTGAGCAAACTTTTGATCTACGATGCGCAGTCTGACCACTGCCTGACGGCCGCCATATCGCAGGAGGGCGATGCGCTCCAAAATACCAGAAGCTGCCGCCACCTCTGGGTACTGTTCAAGCGCTTGACGAAGAGAGTCTGACAATCCCTGTCCAACTAAGCGAACCTGCGGATCTGCGCGCTGAAAAACTTCCTCCAAAAAGGTACTGAATCCATTGAAAACCGATGCTACTACTATCCAGGCCCAAGCAGACAAAGCTAGTCCGACAAAGCTCAATCGTAGCAACCACCGAATGACAGGTCGTGGACTGCGAAGTAGATACCGCCAAATCAGAGCACCCATATAGGGGCTCAACTTTCAGGAAAGCTATCCTTTGCAGGTGGGGGAAGATTTCTAAGTATCTCTTCTATCCGACGGGCACGAAGCTCCACTTCATCCGTGAAAAACTGAACGGTGGGCATGACCTTTACTTGATTGCGTATCTGCTGTGCAAGGCGATATCGAATGGCTTTCTGATACTGATTTAGAAGTCGGACCACAAACTCCTGCTTCTCTGGCGGAGATACTAAGATATAAGCTCGTATCTGCTGGAGGTCTGCTGTGACTCGGATATCGCTCACTTCTATAAGATAGCCAGCTAACTCAGGGATCTCATCACTCGCTTCCCGAATGATATCAGATAAAACACGCTTCATTTCAGCGGCGAAACGCTGCTGACGGAGATTCGGTGGGCGTGCCATGTCCAAAAGTACGCATATTTTGTACCTTAGATTTATGCATATGCTACCCACCGTAGGCCGTTCTGCTGAAGATATCTTGTCGGAGCTACGCACTCGTAAATCTCAAGATACCGATAGCGGCAGTGCCCGCTTGTGGAGCCTGGTATATTATCATAGTGAAGAGCTTTTACGCTTGGCTCAGCAGGCTTATGCCTACTACATCTCTGAGAATGCCCTCAATCCCATGGCGTTTCCGAGCTTGCGCAGAATGGAAAACGAGATACTTGGGATAGTGAAATCCCTCCTCCATGCCCCGCCTGAAGCGGCCGGTACGCTGACCAGCGGAGGTACTGAGAGTATTTTCCTGGCGGTCAAGACAGCTCGAGATTATTCTCGCCAGCAGAAGCCTTATCTTTCTCAGCCCGAGATTATTGTCCCTGTCTCAGCTCATCCCGCTTTTGATAAGGCAGCCCATTACCTTGGTCTCAAAATAGTGCATACCCCCGTAGATTCTACGGGGGCAGCCGACGTAAAAGCTATGGAAGCGGCGATTTCTGAACAGACAATTATGCTTGTTGGGTCAGCGCCTTCATATCCGCATGGGGTGATTGACCCTATTTCGGACATTGCAGCGTTAGCTCAGAAGTATCAACTTCTCTATCATGTAGATGCTTGTGTGGGGGGCTTTATTCTGCCTTTTTTAGAGAAAAATGGCGTAGAACTACCACCGTATGATTTTCGGGTGGAGGGGGTCACCAGCATATCGGCAGACCTTCACAAATATGGCTATACACCTAAGGGCGCCTCTGTCGTCATATACCGAGAAAGGCGCTTGCGACGAGCCCAGTTCTTCATCTATGGAGGGTGGTCGGGAGGGATATATGCTTCGGCGACTTTTTCTGGGACCCGTTCGGCTGGGGCTATCGCTGCGGCTTGGGCTGTGCTTCAATACCTTGGCGAATCTGGGTACAAAGAAGCAGCGCGCCTCGCTTGGGAGACGACCCAGCGAATTCGTTCGGCCGTAGCAGCGATACCAGAGCTTTATATTGTGGGGAACCCTTCATCTACTATTCTTGCGATTGGGGCTCATTCTCCGCTGGATATCTATCGAATAGGGGATGGCCTCGCTCAGCGCGGGTGGTTCTTAGATCGTCAGCAAAATCCGGCCAGCTTGCACTTGACGGTCACAGCCGGCCATGCTCGAGTGGTGGAAACCTTTATCCAAGACCTAACAGAAGTTGTAGAAGAGGAAAAAAAACGGATGCGCAAAAGTGGTTGGCAGCGGCGTGCCGGGAGAGCGTTACTGCGCACCGGGTTGGCTGTCCTTCCAGAGCGGTGGGTACGGGGTATGGCCCGGCTTATCAGTCGGACGGCTCAATCAGACCGACCACCTCGCCGCACGGCCGCCCTGTATGGCATGATGGCTGCGATTCCCAAACAAGGCTCTATTGAAAAGCTTGTAGAGGACTTTCTGGATAAGGCCCTGGAACACTGAGCGGTTTGACCGATTCTTTGAGCCGGAAGTTCTTATGGATAAAAGAACTCTCTCAGAGCCCTCAAGTCAGCCCGTAGCTAAGCCTGTTCAGGTATATCTCACCCAGGCGGAGATCATGGAACAGGGGCTTCCACTTGCCCAGGGCCGTTTTGAGCGCTGGAGAGACCGCCAGGAGTTCCATTATCCTAACTTTCCTATGACGCATTTGCGTGGGGCTTTGGGGGAGCTTGCCGTAGAAAAGTGGCTCACAGAGAGTAGAGTAGACTTTATACCTTACTTTCGTCAGCCGGAAGTGGAAGGGCACAAGCCCGACTTTATCCTCCATCTGCCTCAAAGTCTTTTCGTGGGCGTAGAGGTAAAAACCTGGGCTGAGCGATATTGGCTTGACATGGGGCGCTGCATCACACCTAAGCAGCTTTTTACGCTTTCGGAAACTAAATCTGTGGATATCATCTTATGGGTGATCATGCATGAGCCCGAGCCATTTCAGAGTTACACTAGCCAAACACCTTGGTCTGCAATACGGACAGCGTTTCGTACTGTAGGTCGCGTATACTTCACTCTGGCGGGATGGAATTGGCTGGTGGAGGTAGATAAGTGGAAACTTAGAGAAACAGGTCCCGAGAGTGGAAAAATTCTAAACTATCAGGCTGATCTGAAAGATTTGCATTCCATCGAGATCTTAGAGCGGTTACTGAGGCGCTGGCCCGGCTCCTTGATTAGGGGAAGCTAAGGCCGTCCCCTGAAAACTATGGGTGATTTGGAGCCTGTATTTTTGCAGACATGACCCGGCTCCTGATTATAGGGCGGGGGGCACGCGAGCACGCTATCGCCCATAAGGCTTTATTGTCCAAAGGTATGGAAGTCTACGTAGCGCCAGGGAACGCAGGAATGAAGGAACCTATTCAGCGAGTGGCTATAGAGGAGACAGAGATCGCTCGTTTGCGGGACTTTATTCGCCGAAGCAAAATAAACTATGTCATCATCGGACCTGAGGCGCCAATCGCTCGCGGAATTTACGATGATCTCCATGATTTGGCTACAGTGATTGCTCCCCCACAAAGGATCGCGTTTTTGGAAAGCAGTAAGGCTAAAGCCAAGCAGTTTATGGAGATGATAGGTATACCCACCGCCTCTGCGCTGATCTTTGATAAGCTGCGGCAAGCCGATGCAGAGGCTTATCTTCATGGCGCTACTTATCCTGTCGTAGTGAAAGCTAGTGGATTGGCGGGAGGTAAGGGGGTTCTCGTTGCTCAAACCCGAGAAGAGGCCATTACTTTCCTGCGGGAATGTTTTTCAGGGGGGCGGTTTGGTTCTTCTGGGCACACGGTGGTGGTAGAAGAGTTTCTTCGTGGGGAAGAGCGTTCAGTGATTCTTTTGTCAGATGGGAAGGGATATGTACTTTTTCCTGCGGCTCGAGACTACAAGCGATTGGGTGATGGAGATGATGGGCCTAACACAGGAGGTATGGGAGGTTATGCCCCAGCCGACACGCCGCAGTGGCTGGAGTCTGTACAAGAGAAGGTCATAGAACCGACCCTACATGCCCTGCGCAAAGCAGGTACGCCGTACCATGGTTTTTTATTTATTGGTCTCATGAAGGTAGAAGGGGACCCCTACGTATTGGAGTATAATGTACGGCTTGGAGATCCAGAAGCGCAGCTCATTTTTCCTCTGGTGGAAAACTCTATGGAGGAGATTTTGTACTACTACAGCATTCAAAAGTTAGGAGAGATGAAGCTTCGTTTGCGTCAAGGCTTCACGGTGGGAGTGGTAGCTGCCACTTCTGGGTATCCTGAAGCTCCCCAGAAGGGACATATCATCTCTCCTCCTCCTATGGAAGAAGGCGGGAGCCGTTTGGGGGAAAATACATATGTATATTGGGCTGGTGTAGAGGCAGCGGAGGGAAATAACCTTCGTACTACTGGTGGGCGTGTTTATACTGCGGTTGGATTTGATGAGACTTTGGAGAAGGCTCGACTTCGAGCCTATGCAGCACTGGAAAAGCTCCCATTTGATGGGCGTCACTATCGCACAGATATCGCTAAAGGGTGATACGCGAAGCTCTCAAGGCGCTTTGGGAATATCGTTTACGAGCCGCCCTCACGCTGAGTATATTGGTATTCGGTACTACTGCGTTGGTAGGTATCTTGACCTCTTTAGAGGCGCTGCGTACATTTATCGCTCGCAATCTGGCTGGGTTGGGAAGCCAGGCTTTTTCCATATCGGGTGGTGGGGGGGTTCAAGTGCGCATTCGGACCTCTCGGGGGCGCTTCTCGATGGGGGGGGAGGGTGAGCCTATTCATTTATGGGAAATCGCTCGCTTTGAACGGATTTTTTTCTACCCAGGCGCACAGGTATCTCGGCACATTCCGATTAGCTTCGGTGCTCAAGCATTTCATGGCACGCGCAAAACGCCTGCTCAAGTTCGAGTTATCGGCGTAGATCCAGAATACTTTCGTATTCAGGAACTGAGATTGGCTTCTGGACGATTTTTTACTGATTCGGAGGTTCTGCACCGCCAGCCCGTGATAGTTCTTGGAGATAACTTGGTGGCACAGCTTTTCCCAAATGAATCCCCGCTCCACCGGTGGGTTCTCATTCAGGGGCGTTTGTACAAAGTAATAGGTGTTCTCAGTCGTAGGGGAAGTTTATTCGG
This sequence comes from Bacteroidia bacterium, assembly GCA_039630325.1. Lineage (GTDB taxonomy): Bacteria > Bacteroidota > Bacteroidia > SpSt-205 > SpSt-205 > SpSt-205. The sequence continues at coordinate 56,301 of JBCNVG010000013.1, read as the reverse complement.
GTTTAGTCTGGACTGGGAATGTTTTGTGCCGTGGACGGTGGCACAAAATCACAGCCGATTTCCCACGGTTTCGCTGTATGTTGGTGCTCCTTCGGTAGAAAAGGTGCCAGAGGTTATTCAAGCTGCCCGTCTCGCTATGCGGGTAGTGAGAGGGCTGCGTCCCGCAGAGCAGGATACATTTAGTATTGTTCAAGGGGAGCAGCTTGCTGATTTTGTTTTGGATCAGCTCCGCGTCGTTACGTTGGCTACCATTGGAATCAGTCTGATTACCCTCTTTGGTGCGGCCCTGAGTCTTACTAACATTCTACTGGTGGTGGTCAAAGAGCGCACCCAAGAAATAGGCTTACGCATGGCTCTGGGAGCGACGCGAGGGATGATTCGGCGACAGTTTCTATTGGAGTCCGTAGTCATTGCCTTGCTGGGTGGTGGTGGTGGCATTCTGGTTGGGCTGTTGATTGGGAACGTCGTAGCATTACTTATAGGGAGTACTTTCGTGATGCCATGGCGATGGGTCTTGTTATCGGTGCTTCTAAGTGGCATTGTAGGAATTTTGGCGGGGTATCAACCAGCTCTGGAGGCTTCTCGTCTCCATCCAGTAGAGGCTTTACGCTACGAGTGAAGAGTTTCTACCTTTGCGAGGTGGAGATGCACATTCACACTATCGCTGGCTATCAGGGTGAGAGGTTATATACTGTCTGGTATCCACCTACTGCCAAGTCGCGAGGGAGCATTCTTTGGGTTCATGGTTATGCGGAACATAGCGGACGTTATGAGGCGGTCATCAAATATCTATCTGCCAATGGCTGGGGTAGTGTTGCTTGGGATTTACGGGGTCATGGCCGTTCTACGGGAAGGCGCGGTTTTATCACAGACTTAGAGGAGTATCTGTATGATCTCACGGCTACACGTACTCACTGGCAAGAAAAGCTTGTGGAACCTACGGTACTTGTTGGACATTCTTTAGGCGGTCTTATCAGCCTACGCTATTGTCAGAAATACTTTGAGCTATGGTCACCGAGGGCTGTGATTCTTAGCGCACCTCTTATTCAGTTACGTTTAGAAGTGCCTGCCTGGAAGAAAGCCTTAGGGCAGGTGGCTGCGCGCTTTTTTCCTACCTTAACTCTGCCATCGGGGTTAGACCCCAAACACCTGACGCATGATGAGGCAGCCGCCTTGGCTTATGCGCAGGATCCGATGGTATTTCGTACGGCGACGGCTGGATGGTTTGCGGCTGTACAGCGGGCGCAAGTAGAATTGTGGAAAGACCTTCCCCGACTGACTGAGGGTCGATATTTATTCCTTTTGCCCAAAGATGATCCAGTATGCGATTCTGAAGCGACTCAGCGATTTTTCCATCACCTACCTGCTGCTCACAAGCAGCTTATTCCTTATGAAAATGCCTATCATGAGCCACTACATGAGACCTTCCGAGAAAAAGTCTACGAAGACATTTTGACTTTTCTCAATAGTTTATGACCCCTTTGTATATCCGATGGAATGTGAGTCCCGAGCTTCTCACGATTGGCTCCATTCAGCTGCGCTGGTACGGCCTGCTCTTCGCGACGGGATTTATGCTTGGCTTCTACATTATGCAACGCATTTATCGTCGAGAGGCTCGCCCTGAAAAAGACTTAGATACCCTTTTGGGCTACATTTTGGTGGGTACCATTGTAGGGGCTCGGCTTGGACACTGCTTATTTTACGAGCCAGAGTACTACTTAGCTAATCCAATGGAAATACTCAAAATTTGGGAAGGCGGACTCGCCAGTCATGGCGGAACCATAGGTGTATTCCTTGCTCTCTACTTATATGCGATCCGCCGGCCCAATCAGCCTTTTTTATGGTTAGCTGATAGACTAACTATACCGACCGCTTTGACGGCTTCTCTCATTCGACTGGGTAATCTATTCAACTCTGAAATCTTCGGAAAAATTACCACGGTACCTTGGGCGTTTATTTTTGAGCGGGTAGATCCTCATCCACGGCATCCTACGCAGTTATATGAATCCCTCATTTATCTCATGCTTTTTTTCCTGCTATTTTTCCTCTATTGGCGGGGGAGCTTTCTCCAGTGGAAGCCAGGTAAGCCTCTGGGATTATTTTTGCTATGGGTTTTTGGCTCGCGCTTCCTTGTAGAGTTTGTCAAGGAGCCGCAAGAAGCTTTTCATATAGGTCTACCGCTGAATATGGGGCAGCTTTTGAGTTTGCCACTTATTCTCATTGGGTTATATCTCCTGGTGCGCAAGTAGTCACATGAAAAAAATATCACAACGGCTGGCCAAGCGGTTGTACATTTGAATAAATGCGCTGGTGCATTTCCCTTTTCTGCTTGCCTGCCTTCATTTATACTCAGGGGAAGCTTCGGGTAGGGAAAGGTATAGGGCCACAGGATCGGCTTTTAGAAGTGGATACCGTTTTTCAGCTGCGGGTAGCGCCACTATACCTCTGGATGGAAGCCAGATTTGTGGCATCACCAGCTCCAGATACGCTCTGGGCAGTGGTGCGTTCTTCCAAGAGATCAGCGTCCGTCTTTGCTTTGTATCGCTCAAAGGTTAATCGTAATCTTTACTGGGGCCGACTGATTTTTCGCAAGAGAGGAATCTACCATGTTTTTGTTTATCCGCCCCGTCAATCTCGTCCCGTTTTGGCCTTTACTCGGGTGTATATCACGGATGCTGAGTTACCTACTCCCAGCGCTTTGAGGTCAGCTCTTCTTCCAGCATCTCCTTCTTCTCATACTCAGAAGGTTCTGTCTGGGCGGGTATCTTCGCCTTCCCTTGGGGCTTCTGGAGGCTCTAATGCAACGAAGTCTACTACATCCAATGAGGCAGAAGGACTGGGACTTGACTTGGGTGAAATAGATATACCTCCTGACAAGCTGCTTAGAGAGGAAGCACTTCCTTCCATTGAAACGGAGGAGGAACTGGACTTGGAAGATGATTATGATTTTCAAATGGACTTTCCCGAAGGTATGGAAGAAGAGGAGGAGATTGACTTGGAGGGTGTAGATTTGGAAGAGTTGTGATTAGGCCAGAACAGGCAGCTCAGTTAGCGAACCTGGAAATTATTGCCCGCCAGATTGTGGAGGGATTCCTGGTAGGGCTTCATCGTAGTCCTTATCAGGGTTTTTCGGTAGAGTTTTCAGAATATCGCCCCTACCAGCCAGGTGAAGGGCTTGAAAAGATAGATTGGCGAGTATTCGCTCGTAGCGAGAAGCTCTATACTCGCCGTTATCAAGAAGAGACGAACCTTCGGGCTTATCTTCTCATAGATACAAGCAGTTCCATGAACTATCCTCCAAAAGCCCCATACACGAAGTTAGACTATGCATTATTTCTGGGGGCGGCTTTGGCTTACCTTCTTATTCAGCAGCGGGATGCGGTGGGATTGTATGTATTTGATGAGACGATTCATCAGCTACTGCCGGCGCGGGCGCGTCAAACTTGGCTCCGAAAAGTTCTCTTGGAGTTAGAGTCTCTGAGGAGAAAGAAAGGGGAGGGGCATTTGACCAGGCTCCCTCAGGCTTTGAAGGTAGTAGCCGAGCGTTTGCGTCGTCGTAGCCTTGTCTTAATCCTTAGTGACGGTTTCGTTCTTCCCGAAGCAGAGGAGGCGTTCATGCGCAGCTTAGCTCGTCTGCGTTACGAAGGGCATGAAGTGATATTTTTCCGAATATGGGATGAGCGAACCGAGAAGCGCTTTGAGCTTCCCTTAGAGCCTCTGCGTTTGATCGACCTGGAGTCTCGCCGAGAGGTAAAAATCCATCCCCTCGAAATGCAGGCTTTATATCAGATGCATTTCCAGCGGTGGGAATATCGCTTGAAGTCCTTTTGCATCGGTCATCGTATAGATTGGGTAGAAGTGGATATGGGCTCAGACTTTTTTGAACCTTTGCGTCGCTATCTTTTGAAGCGTCAGAAGCTGCTATGACTACTTACTACGCTACCAGTATCGCTAAGTTCAATCTTGGCCTTCATATCATCGGACGATGGCCTGATGGATACCACATTTTAGAGACGCTCTTAGTACCCTATCCAGAGTTGTATGATGACTTAGAAGTGCGTCTTTTGCCTGGGCACGACAGATTGGAGCTCCATATCACTGGGATGGAAATACCAGATTCAGAGGAAAATTACCTGGAGACCACCTACCGCCTCTTGCGCGAGAAACTCGGGCGCCCCCTGCCAGCGATGTCGGTCCGCTTACACAAGAGGATACCTATCAGTGCTGGCTTAGGCGGCGGCTCAAGTAATAGTGGAGCGTTTTTGCGTATCATGCAAGAAATATTAGAGCTGCCAACTTCCCTTTTGCATGAAGTGGGAGCCCAAGTGGGTAGTGATGTGCCTTTTTTCCTCTACGAGGGCCCCATGCTTGCCACAGATACAGGAACCCGGCTTACGCCTTTTTCCATAGACCTCAGCGCTTATGAGGTTGTTATGCTGACTCCGCCTGTACCTTGCTCCACTAAGCACGTGTATCGCGGTTTGCGAAGCTCCCATTGGAGTCGTACCTCTATTCGGCCTATTCTTAGTAGTGGGATAGGAATGTGGCGCGAGCATCTCCACAATGACCTTGAGAATGTAAGCTTTCAGCTTTATCCGACTCTCCTCACTTTCAAAAAAGCCTTGTACGACGCTGGGGCCTTATATGCCAGCATGAATGGGAGTGGCAGCAGCATTTACGGCATTTTTCCTCGAAAATAAGGCTCAGTGATTATAGAAGATTGAGGCAATAAATCAGAGTAGCTAAGTATATTTGCTGCGTGAGCTTTTGGAAAAATCACTCTGGCACCAGTACAGCTCACGAAAAAGCTCTCTCTCTATTAGGAGAGGGCAGTGAAACGAGGGGAGAGCTTCATACGCCGGGTAACCTTCGCATAGAAGGCACCTACCGAGGCACGCTCCGCGTGGAGGGTCGCCTAGTGATTGCTCCTTCCGCCACCGTAGATGGCATCATCCACGCCAAGCAAATTCATGTTGCAGGGCATTTTACGGGGGAGATTATTGCGGAAGAGAGCATAGAAGTCGCCTCGACTGCTTATGTTCAGGGAGAAATCAGAGCGCGCCAGATAGAGTGTCAAAAAGGTGCCAGATTAGAGATCCGCTGCTGGACTGGAGAAGATGCCCTCCAGAAAGTTGAGGCCAATTCTTCCTCTCCTCCTAAAAGACATCGTCAATGATGCTATACTTCTCGACGGTAGAAATCTTGATTGGGGGTAAAGTTTTGAATGCTATTTACCTATTTTGGGCAGTGTGAGAGGTGATCTCTGAGCGAAGCCTTCAAGTAGTACATGAATAGTCGTGCGATAATGCTCTGTGTCCTTGTAGTGGTCGGTGCAGGGTGCCGTTCACACAAAAAAGAAGCGAATCCCCGTTCCCCAGAGTGGATACTTCAGCGGCAAAGCATACCTCCTTACGAGGTTCGGGGATACACGCTGGAATGGGTAGATACCGCTGGGGAATACATATATGTGTCTGCCCAGCGGGTAGTGAAAGTAAAAGAGGGCGATTCTACCTACTGGGCTTTGAAAGGTCAGGTTTATGCTATCCATAAAAATGCTCGGGGTGAGACCTTAGAAACGCTTCGTAGCGAGGCCGCCCGGGCTTATCCTGAGCGCGAGGTGTATGTGGCAGAGAAAAATGTTCTCTTAGAGACAGCAGATCGGCTTCGATTGCAGACTGACTACTTGGTTTGGGAACAGGGCAAGGATCTCATGACAGCACGGGGCTGGGTACGATTAGAAACCCCGGAAGAAGTTTTGCGCGGAGAGGAGTTGGAATACAATGTAAAAGCTCGTACTTATCGGCTACGACGCCTACGAGGAACTATTCAATCCCCCGTGCCATGAGCTGGCTCCTATTAGGCCTTTTGGCGCTGCTCTTGAGTGCATGGGCTTCTGGCGGGGAAATGGCTTGGATCAGTGCTAATCCATTATACTGGGAAATGTGGCGAATTCGCCATCCTCGCCGTTGGCAAATTGTGCAGTTCTTCCTCAGGCATCCTCAGCGACTTCTCATCACGCTGCTCATAGCTAACAATCTCGCCTTGGTAGGATTTTCAGCAGCTTTGAGTGCGTTCCTTTTTCCGCTGAGGGAATGGGGGGCCGAAGTACGGTTTTGGGTTGAGACGATCATAGGGGGGATACTCCTCCTCATCGCTGGGGAATACCTTCCCAAGACATTATTTCGTCGCTGGCAAGCCGCTCTGCTGCCAGCGGTAGTGCCTTTCACCGGGGCGATGTACGCGCTCTTATTTCCCGTGGTGGAAATAGTCTACTGGCTGACTCGAAGTTTATATGCCGCATTCCGCCTTCGTGAACATGCTTTCTATAAGCCACTTTCACGCGAGGGTTTATCTCATTTCGTAGAGACGCCCGAGCCCCATCTCCAAAAAGTCCTAACCAAAGCCCTGGCCCTCAATGAAACGCCTGTCCGCGAGTTTATGGTACCGCGCCCCCAAGTGGTGGCAATCAGTTTGGATGCCTCCTTGGAAGAGCTTCGCCAGACTTTTATCAAATCTGAGCGATCGCGAGTGCTGGTGTACGAAGGAGACTTAGACCATATCAAGGGGTATGTGTATGTGCGCTCTCTGATGAAGCGAGCAAAGTCTATCCAAGACCTGGTAGAGCCCGTCAGCTTTGTGCCTGAAAGTATGCCAGCTACTCGCCTATTAGAACAACTTGTTCGGGAAAAAGCTACCTTGGCGGTGGTCGTGGATGCTCGGGGGGGGATGGCGGGGATTGTCACGACTGAGGATTTGGTGGAAGAGGTTTTTGGCGAAATCCAAGATGAACATGAAGAGCAGCCTAACCATTTAGAGCGCCTACCTGCCCCAGGCGTGTATGAGCTGGACGCTTCGCTGGAGATTGACTATTTGAACGAAAAGTATGCGTTAGGATTACCCCGGGAGCTGGCCGTGACTTTGGGTGGATTAGCTCTGCACTTTTTAGGGTACATTCCTCCTAAGGGGACTACCTGGGAGGCATATGGATTTCGGTGGGAGGTTTTGGCTTCTACACCTAAAAGAGTCTTAAGTTTGCGCCTGCAAGTCATATGACTACCTACCGCACTCTTAATCCTGCTGATTTTTCGCTACCTGATTGGCATCCCTACATGATAGGTAGCGTTATTCCTCGTCCGATCGCTTGGGTTACTACGATGGACAAAGAAGGCCGCCTTAATCTTGCTCCCTTCAGCTACTTCAATGTATTTAGCAGCAAGCCGCCGGTAGCAGCCTTTTCCCCAAGCACCAGTGCTCGCACTGGCAAGCCCAAAGATACCCATCTCAACCTCTTAGAGGTGCCAGAGTGTGTTATCCATCTGGTGCCTTACAGCTTGGCGGCCCGCATGAATATCACTACGGGCGAGTATGATCATGGCGTGAATGAGATTGAGCGAGCGGGATTAGAGGTGCTCCCTTCGGAGGTGGTGCGTCCTCCTCGCATCGCTGGTACTCCTGTACAGATGGAAGCTCGAGTTCGTCAGATCATTTCCTTGGGAGACACACCAGGGGCTGGCCAACTGATCTTGGTGGATATCTTACGCCTGCACTTGGCCGAAAGCATCCTGAATGACAAAGGCCTTCCCGATCCTCGCAAAATGGATGTGATCGCTCGGCTGGGGGGCTTCTGGTATGCTCGAATAACTCCCGATTCGGTATTTTGGATGAAGCAGCCCCGAAATCCCGCCGAAATACTGGCTTGGCATGAGCTTCCCCGAGACATTCGAGAAAGTAGGGTCTTTTCGGCGGCCGAGATAGGTCATCTTTTGGCTTTTCGACCCCCAGAAGCTGAAAAACTCGCTCAACTCCCGCCGCCTTCAGATCCCGAGGCGCTTCATAGGCAAATGCAGACTCTTTTGCCCGATCGAGCAGAAGAAGCCTGGCGCCTATACTTACAGCATGTCCAGCCTAAGGCAATTTGATTTACCTTTGCCTACATGCCAGTCGTAGAGGCAGAAGTGCGTCCAAAATGGGATTTGTTGGGGCTATCAGAGCAAAATCCTGGCGCATCCACGGGTAGGAGGACCTTCTCAGAGGAGACCACCCCTCATGTGAATCTCTCCCCAGTGGATGGCCAGCCTTTGCCGGGTGTTCACTGGGTTTTGCCCGCTACGTATGAAAAAGTCGTTCAAGAAGCAGAGAAGGCTTTTCTCGTCTGGCGCGTCACCCCTGCTCCGAAACGAGGCGAAGTGATTAGGGTCTTCGGTGAAAAAGTAAGACAAAAGAAGGAGGAGCTTGCCCGTATTATTTCCTACGAAATCGGGAAAACCTATCAAGAAGCCTTAGGAGAGGTGCAGGAAGTGATTGACATGTGTGATTTTGGTGTAGGTCTTTCAAGGCAGCTATATGGTCTTACGATTGCCTCGGAGCGACCTAATCATCGCATGTTTGAGCAGTGGCATCCCTTAGGGATTGTGGGGATTATCACCAGCTTCAACTTCCCTGTGGCTGTATGGGCTTGGAATGCCGTCATAGCGGCGGTATGCGGAGATCCCACCATCTGGAAACCCAGCGAAAAAGCACCATTGTCAGCGCTGGCCATCTTTCATCTTCTGCGTCAAGCAGTGGAAGAAACGAACACCCCTGAAGGTGTCTTCAACATTGTAGTAGGGGATGCTACCCTGGGGCAGCAGATGGCGAGTGATGCTCGGTTTCCTCTCATTTCTGCGACTGGGTCTGTACGGATGGGGCGTTCGGTGGCTCAGCAGGTAGCTAAACGGTTGGGACGCACCATCTTAGAACTCGGTGGAAATAATGCAGTCATTGTATCCCCTCACGCTAATCTAGACTTAGCGCTGCGAGCCGTAACCTTCGCAGCTCTGGGCACCACAGGTCAACGCTGTACCACTTTGAGGCGCCTTATCCTCCATGAGTCCATATATGATGACTTCCTATCGCGCCTCCTCAAAGTATATGAACAGGCTTGCACTCGGATAGGCAACCCCCTCCATCCAGATACGCTTATTGGCCCGCTGATTGATAAAAACGCCGTGGAGGCCATGCAGCAGGCCCTGAAGGAGGTCCAAGAAATGGGGGGGAAGATTCTATTTGGTGGAGAAGTTCTGACGGGTCCTGGGTATGAAAGTGGATGTTATGTGCGTCCAGCGATTGTGGTGGCTGAAAATCGATGGCCAGTAGTTCAGCGGGAGACATTCGCCCCTATTCTCTACGTCCTTAAATACAAGGATATTGAAGAAGCCATTGCGCTGCAAAATGGCGTGCCGCAAGGGCTTTCCTCCAGCATTTTTACGGATAATCTCAGGGAGGCTGAACTCTTCCTTAGTGCGAGGGGGTCGGATTGCGGTATAGCCAATGTCAATATCGGTCCTTCTGGTGCTGAGATCGGGGGAGCCTTTGGCGGTGAGAAAGAAACGGGCGGCGGACGCGAGGCGGGTTCGGATGCATGGAAGGCCTATATGCGCCGTCAGACGGTCACCATCAACTACGGAACTGACCTGCCGCTGGCGCAGGGCATTCGCTTCGAAGTGTAAAATTGATCAACGGAAAAAAGGTCGTCGTAGTTCTACCTGCCTATAATGCCGAAGCCACTCTGGCTCGTACATTAGAAGAGATAGATCGGTCTATTGTAGATGAAATAGTGCTTGTGGACGATGCCAGCTCCGATCGTACTGTGGAGCTGGCCCGATCCCTGGGTATCCAGCATATAATAGTTCATGAGCGAAACAAAGGGTACGGCGGTAATCAGAAAACTTGCTACGAGTATGCCCTAAAGCTCGGGGCGGATATTGTGATAATGCTGCATCCTGACTATCAGTATACGCCTAAGCTCCTGCCAGTAATGGCTTATATGGTGGCTTCTGGACTGTATGATGTAGTACTGGGGTCTCGGATTTTAGGGGGGGGGGCCTTGAAAGGAGGGATGCCTCTCTACAAATACATTGCTAATCGCTTCTTGACAGCTTTTCAAAATCTATTATTGGGCGCGAAGCTGTCTGAGTATCATACAGGATACAGGGCTTACAGCCGTCAGGTCCTGGAATACCTAAACTGGAAAGCCAACAGCGACGACTACATATTCGATAATGAGTTTCTATCTCAGGTGATATATGCGGGCTTTCGAATTGGTGAGGTGTCATGCCCCACTCGATATTTTCCAGAAGCTTCTTCTATCAACTTTCGCCGCAGCATCCGATATGGGTTGGGTGTACTGGGTGTGACGATTGAGCATGTGCTCGCTCGATGGGGCCTGTATCGCCACAAGCGGTATATCTCCAACTCTGCCCGCTAAATGGAGAACTGCTGGGCCGCTGGCCAGTTCGCAGAAGAGGGAAAGCGGTATGTGCCTAACTCTGTCCAATAAGTAAGGCGATTAGGTAGGTGAAGGCCAGGCTGAGGATGGGGACCTGCTACCTTTTGGGAGTCAAGATGGAGGCCCTATGTTTTGCATTGCTCTTCCACGAGCGCTTTTACCCTTTCTACAAATTCCTGGATCCCCAGGGCTTTTTGAGAAGGCAGTGACTTCTCCTGCAATATCGCTGGTACGGACTCTATCCTATCGTATGAAGCTTGGGCATAGCCTGATAAGGGGTGCTGGGCTGGAACTATCCAAGGGCGTCCTACCTGCAGTAGGACCTCCTCTCCAAAGGGTTTTCCTACGGCGATTATAGCACGGCTGCGCAGGAGATAGAGAACAGTTTCCATCCAAGGGGCTCCAAGTCGTAGATGGATACGGTCGGGAAAGCGGGCATGAGCGGCTCGCAGAGGAGTCGCCTCTCGGGGGGTGCCGAGAATGACTATCTGATATTTCTCGAGGGCAAGCAGGTCAGCTAAAAAAGCCGCCTCTGCAGCTCCTTCCCGCTGCACGAATAAGGCAATGGTCTGGGGCTCAGAGTTTAGGAGGAGTTCCGCTTCATACCCGCCTGCTAAAAGTAAAGGCGGCTCACTGGGAAAAGGCGTCGCTGGCAAGGCTTGCACCCCGAAGCGGCGCTGCCATCGACGAATCAGCTTTCGCCTCCATGGTATTCGGCAGTGCAAGACGAGGTGAGGGAGGAAACCTTCAAGCCTCCAAATCTGCTCCATTTGCTCGGCAATGCTCGTCAATCGCCATTGGCCTTGGAAACCTATCAAGCGGCCGCGCCCATTCCAGATATGCAGTTCATAGGTTCGCCCTGGTAAGTGGGGATTCCAGCTAATGCCCCAAATAGACAACTGTTCTGAAAGGGCCTTAGTCAGCGCTTCTAAGGCCTCGCCGAGGATGTCATAGTCTGTAGAGGGTGCCGCAGATAGGAGCCAGACAAGGTTAGGCATGTACAGCCTCATTAAATGCTCGTCGCCGCCGCACGATAGCTATTCCTTCCCAGACAGCGGCTGCGAGACTACTGAGATCTACTTCGGCTTTGCCTGCCATATCATAGGCTGTACCGTGATCAGGTGCAGTCCGTACAAAAGGTAGCCCAGCAGAATATTGATAGCCGTCCCATCCAACGAGAAGCTTGAAGGGGATTAAGCCTTGGTCGTGATACAAGGCAAGGACAGCGTCGGTCTGCCTATATCGCCTACTCCCAAAAAATCCATCCGGTGAGAAAGCCCCACCTACATAAATTCCCTCCTCCCACAGAGCGGTGATTACAGGTTTGAGAGTTCGCTCTTCTTCATCGCCTATGAGTCCGTTATCCCCAGCGTGAGGATTCAGCCCTAAAACCGCTATACGCGGCGCTTGAATCGCAAAATCGTGGCGCAAAGTTTGATTGAGGGTGCGTATGGCGGATTTTAGGAGGTGCTCTGACAGCTTATCCGGTACTTCTCGCAAGGGAATATGCTCTGTCACCAGCGCAACTTTGAGTTGGTCACTCACCATCATCATGAGTGGAGGGGAGTCAGGGAATTGGGCTCGGAAGTACTCTGTATGTCCGCGATAAGGAAAAGTGCGCTGGTCATATAAAGTGAGCTTGTCGGCCGGGAGCGTCACTAAAAGGTCTATCTCGCCGGCGGCTGCTTTTTCTGTGGCCTGGATAAGGGCTTGTCGAGCCAGGGCGCCAGCCTCTTGCGAGGCCTTCCCGATCCAGAACTCCTCCAACTCGCCACATTCGATTAGGTTGAGCGATTCGGGCTTAGCTTCTGAAGGGGTACGAATCACATAATATCGTATAGAACGCAGCCCGAGGTGACTGCGCCAGCGTTCAATGACTCGGCGGTGTCCGAAAAAAATTGGTATTAGCGTACCTTTCCATTCCTCATTTTCCAGAAAGGTCAGAAGCAGTTGAGGACCCACTCCGCCAGCCTCTCCGACTGTGAAGCCTACTCGGAATGCCTCAGCCGAAGAGCCGTTCTCCATGCCGCATGAGGAATGCTATGGTCAGCCGTACCCCTACGCCTGAGGCATATTTTACTTGATAGCTGCGAGGAAAGCCGCGTTCTGGTGGAAGAGGTTTGTTGAGATAAGCTGTGCCAGCAATGTCTATGTGAGCCCAGGGATACCGAACGAAATATTCCAAAAACTTTGCTGCAGTAATAGCTCCTGCCTCTCTGCCGGCAGAGTTCTTGATAGCGGCGATGTCACTTTTTATCATGTGACCGTACTCTTCCCACAAAGGAAACTCTACCAGTCGCTCATATGTGTGCCAGCCGGCTTCTATGAGGGCATTCTTGATGGGCTCGCCTGCGTTAGTGAATAGGACGGAGGCATGTCGCCCGACAGCCATCGCTGCGGATCCAGTTAGCGTGGCAAAATCCAATACAAAAGCGGGATCATACCGGCGAGCATATACCAGGGCGTCTGCTAAAATCAACCGTCCCTCTGCATCGGTATTGCGAATCTCTACTGGCGTGCCATCAGATATGTGGATGATATCGTTGGGGGTGTAAGCGTTTTCGCCTGGGCGATTATCGGTGGCTGGGACTAAGGCTACGAGGTGGAAAGGAAGTTTGAGGAGAGCAGCGGCTCGAAGCGCGCCGATTACTGCGGCACCCCCTGCCATGTCACACTTCATGTAATCCATGCTATCCGTAGTCTCTTTTAGACTAAGCCCCCCAGTGTCAAAGACGAGCCCTTTGCCTACCAGGACTATCGGGCGCTGATTGATGGGCTTTTCGGGGCGGTATTCAGCTATGGTAAAAGTCGGCGGGTTTTGGCTCCCTCGATTGACGGCAAGCAGCCCTCCCATCTTGTGGGCTTCTATTTGGGCCTTATCTAAAATGGTAACAGAAAATCCCGCCTCTCGACCCACTTCGGCAATTCGGCGAGCCAGTTCTTCGGCTGTAAGGACATTGGGCGGCTCGTTGACCCAATCTCGTACCATATTTACCGACTCGCCTATGATGAATCCCTCGTGTACTGCTTTGTCAGCTGCCTCATCTGGGACAAAAATGGCTATTCGCTCCACAGAAGGCGGTACTTCAACAGCATACTTGGTGAAGCGGTACAGACTCATATGTGCCATTTCGCCCAAGGCCCGATAATGGTTCTCATCGGCTTGTTCAGAAGGGGAGGCTACCCAATAAAGTTGTACTTCTTTCCAGCCGAGTTCTTCGGCTTTTCGGAGGGCGTAATAAGTCCCGCGACGCAGGTATTCTACGCCTTTTTCTGGGAGAGGGACTTGCATCCAGCGATATTCTCCATTGATGAAGAAATTCAGTCGCTCTCCGAGTGGAAACTGGTCTAGCTTTATACCGAAACGCTCTATGGTATCATTCCATTGGAATCGTCCCTCTGGGGAGATCAGCCAGAGTACTGGACGCTTGGGGTCTATCTGATAGGTGGATATGGCTGTCATGGAGGGCAAAGTTAGTCTATCTCCCCTACGTTAAACCCTAAGCGATAAAGCTGGCTCTAATAAAAGCGAATGTCGTGGAAAGTCCTGCTAATAGCAGCACTGAGTTTAGCCTGGGGTCAGCCTCCTGTTGGTGGGTTTCGACCAGAGGGAAGGGGGAATGAGGGGAGGCGCTCCTCTATGGAAGGGGCCCAGCCCGAAGCCGCTCTCAAAGGTACCATTCGGGGTAGCCTCCGAGACAGCGCGACCCGTGAGCCCTTACCTTATGTGCCAGTCAATCTGTATCGTGGAGACAAACTGATTACAGGGACCCTTTCAGATGAAAAAGGTGAGTTTATCCTCTCCGATGTACCAATAGGTATATACCGATTGCGTGTCCATCCCTTAGGTTATGCACCCACCGATAGAGTGGTAGAGACTACGGCCCTCAGACCTGACAAGAACTTGGGCACATTATATATCTCTGAGGTAGGTGTGGAACTGCAAGCAGTGGAAATCCAGGCGACCCGTGGAGCAGTGGAGTATCAGCCCGAAAAAATCGTGTATTCACCTGACAAGGATCCCACGCTTCAAGGGGGAGATGCCATAGATGTCCTTCGGAAGCTTCCCGCGGTGAATGTAGATATGGATGGTCGCATAGAGGTTCGGGGTAGTGGAGCGGTGCGGGTATATGTAGATGGGAAACCTTCCCTCCTTTTTGCTAATAACCCAGGGGAAGCTCTGCGGGCCGTACCTGCCGATCAGATCGAGCGGATAGAACTCATTACTAATCCTTCGGCTCGGTATGAAGCGGAAGGTGCCGTGATTCTCAATATCGTTCTCAAACGGAATCGTTTAGAAGGCATTAACTTTACTGGAAATGCTGGCATTTCTAACCAGTTCGCTAATGGGAGCGTTACAGTAGGGGCAAAGATTGGCCGCTGGTCCCACACCCTGAACATAGGGGGGCGTTACCGATATGCAGGGACGGGCTATACACGATTTTATCGGCGGCAGGAGACTGTTCAAGGACCTATTATCCTTCGGCAGGAAGGGGAGTTTCTCCCCAGACGCTTCGCGACGAATCTCTTTTACGGAGGCGAGTACATACGGAATGCGATTCATACCCTGAGCTGGGGGGTGAATCTCCGTGATCTCTCTTTTCTCCGCACGAATGATCTCTCTGTACACTGGACTGGTGGAGATTTTGATGGGGTTAGTTACGTTCGCCAAGCCCGATTTCCCTCTCGGGATATAGGCGCCAACGCTAATTTAGACTTTACTTACCGCTCGGCTGAGCGGCCCGGAGAAGAGCTATTTCTGTCTCTCCAAGGTGGCTACGGCTATCGCCAGCAGCGATATAGCCTGGATCAGTTAGCAAGTCTGGACACCTTTTTTCTGAGAGAGCGGAGCCGAAATTCTGGCCCCTCATGGGAGGGCCAGTTTCAGGCCGATTACACGCGTCCCTTCGCTGAGAGATGGAAATTAGAAGCAGGACTGCGCCTCAATATGCGAGGCTTGGGAACCGGCTTTAGCTATGAGCGGTACAATCGTCTTCAAGAAATTTTCGAGGCCCTTCCTCAGCGTCAAGATACGCTGACCTATACTCAGTGGATCCCTGCGGGTTATCTCTCAATCGCGTGGAGCAAAGCTCGCTGGCTCCTCAAAGCTGGGGTGCGGTATGAACATACCTACAATGATGCGCTTTTCTTACGCGGCACCTTGCCTTTCTATCAGTCGTACTATAATATCTTCCCGAATCTCCTTCTCAGCTACAGCATCAAGGGACTTTTTCCGCTCCAAATCAGTTATAGCCAACGGATTCGACGCCCCTGGATTCAAGAGCTCAATCCCTTCGTAGACGCCTCTGACCCTCGTAATATCCAGTATGGCAATCCCAATCTCGGTCCTGAACTAACTCACTCGGTAGAGCTCGGATTTTTCCCGTTCATCACGCTATACGCTCGTCAGACTGAGGATGCTGTTCAGGAGTACACTTTTGTCGATGCTTCGGGGATCACAAATACTACCTTTATCAATGCGGGTGAGCGTCGCCTCCTCGGTGCTAATGTCTTTTTCAGGCGAAGCCTTTTCTCAGATAAGCTTTCTATTCAGGGTAGTGCAGAGCTGGAATGGGTAGATGTACGAGCCGACTTGAACGGACGAAGTCTCCGCAATGAAGGCTGGCAGTATGCGCTACGCGGTTCTATTCAATGGCGGCCTGCCCCTACATGGGTCGCCGAACTCTCAGGCAACTATAACTCCCCTCGCATCTCCCTACAAGGGATTCGGCCTGTGTTCATGTTTCAAGAGCTAGGCGTTAGAAAAAACTTTGGGGGCGGGCGCTGGTCGATCGGGGCCATCGCCTACAATCCCTTCTATCAATACTTGCGTCTACGCACGGAGCTAAGGGGCATAAACTTTATACAGGAAAATGAAACGGGGATTCCCTTTAGACTTTTCGGGATACAAGTGCGATACCAGCAAGCCAAGGTGAGGGAAAACTTCTGGAGGCGTCGAAGTGCGCCTCAAAATGACGATGAAGGAGGATGGTAACCCTTTACAGGTAAGCTTTGAAAGATCAGTCTACCTCCCGCTCAGCCCCTGGATATACTGGGAAAGCTCTTGCTGACTGGCAGTGGAGGTAAGCGCTTGATAGACGACAAAGTAATTCTGGGGGTCACAGACGCGGCTGTATGCATACTTAGCAAACTCTAAGCGAATAGGCTCTGAGTAAAAGGATCGACAGATGTCTCGTATCTGGGCGGAGGAAAGACAGTTGGTAGTAGAGATTTGCTTGGCGGTGCTTAGGCGTGTCAAGTCTCCATTTAGTTTGTTCAGCGTCGCCATCACCTGCGCAAAGTCTGCAGCACTCATGCAGGGAGTGCAGGGACGAGGCGCAGGACTTCCACTGGAAGGGGAGGTCGATCCAGCGAGAGCAGGCTGGCAATGCTGACGAGCAGGCTTGGACCGAATGTATTGAGCTAGCGCTTCTCGGCTGCTAGAGAATTGAAATGCCTCATTCACGACGAAGTAGTTTGACAAATCGTGGGTGTAGTCATAGGCGTACTCAGCGAGTTCCAGCCGGCTATTCTCAAAGTTCAAAGTCATCACAAGGTCTCGGACATCCTGCGCTAATAGACAGTTGCGCTGGACTATGCTTTTGGCCAGTTCTAATCGAGTCTGCTCGAAGGGTTCTTGACGAAGGGTTCGTAAGGCCTGAATGAAACTTTCTCGGCTCATTGGCATAGGGCAGTTACACGGGCCGATATAGGTGTTTCCGCCAGTAGGCAGGGCAGGAAGGGGGGTAGGAGGGGAAGTCGGGTTAGTGGAGGTATTTACCTGAGTGCCGCTTCCAGTCTGGACTTGAATGGTAGGGTTGAAGATGATAGTGTTGTTTTGATTTTGGGTTTGAATCTGTCCGCTTCCTGGCAGAGTCTGAGGTGAAGGCGGAGCGGTGGGCGGAGTAGGGGGATTAGAAGGGGGAGCTGGCAGGGGCTCTGAGGGTTTAGGGCCACGATTGTACAAGACGACTTTGTACTGATTTTTTCGCTTGCGAATGGCGTAGTACTCTATCATGTCCCTTTCTACATAGAAGGTGGTGCGTAGTTGAATCACGCGCCCTTCGCTGGGATAAATGTATACGGTAGCACGTTGGGGGCCCTCCGGTACGTCATGCGCTTCTGCTCGGGTGACGGGCGCTTCCGATAGCCATTCCCCATTGAGATATAGACGAAATGGCTCGCCCGTTTCTGAAATCAGTACGACATCACCTGTGCTGCTCTGCGCAAAGAGACTACCTGCAATCCCAATCAGGACAAGTGAACGCATGACGTCAAAAGTAGCGCAAAATTCATGCCCTGCTACCTTCACCGTAGGTTTGCAGGAGAGAGATACTTTTGACGAAAATGAAACGACTTGGGTGGCTTTGGCTCACGCTGATACCTCTCGCCTGTCGCAAGAAAGATAACCCTGTCCCTCCCCAGCCTCCTATTGCTCGCTTCTTTTTGGACTCTATTGGTTTGGAGCAGGAAAATAGATTGCCTTCCCGATTTAGCCTGAGATGGTCAGGGGATGATCCTGATGGGTTTGTCGTAGGGTATGAGCTGCGGATTAACGGAGGGCCTTGGAACTTTACCACGGTGCAGGAAAGCACATTCGTGATATCCTTCGAACCAGGCGTGCAATACAAGGATGTCATCTTTGAGCTGCGTGCTGTAGATAATGACGGACTGCGGACGGATCCTCCCGCTCGCCTTCGCATACCGCTCAAAAACTCTCCCCCCATCTGCAAGATAGATTCCAGCATACAGCTACCTGATACTACCCTTATAGCTATCACGTTTTCGATTTTGGTCGACGACCCTGATGGACGGGAGACGGTGGATAGCGTGTATATTCGGATAGGCCCATCGGGCCCTTGGGTAGCCTTCTCGCCCAGATATACGCTTCTTTCTCTAGTTCCTCAAAATCCTGCGGCTCCTTCGCCTACCTCCGTGTATGTAGGGAATAGCTTGACAGCTTCGTTTACTATTCCTACATCCCTTCCACTGGATGATACGCTGCGAATATACGTGCGTTCCAAAGATCAAGGCGGCCTATTCTCGGAGATAGATAGCACTAAGCGGATTTTCCTGCGCCGCAAGACAGCAGACTGGCTTGTTTTAGATAGCTGGACTAATTCGATGGCCATAGATACCTTAGATCCGCTATTTCGTCAAGCATGGGGCAGCTATGATTATTGGAATCTCCGTCGTCCTACCCAGCGTCCCCCTTTGAAGATTCCCACTTGGTTACACATTTTGCGTGCTTATCCACGCGTGTATTGGATCGGTAGCCAGTCTACCGCAGAGGAGTTTGAGGCATCAGAAATTCTCATAGAGCAGTATCTTAATCAGGGGGGGCGGTTATTTGTCAACCTGCCCTTGCGTTCCGATTTAGGAGAAAATTCCCCTATCTTTCGCTGGTCCCCAGCCGATAGCATATCCAAGGTTCAACAGAATGGTCTTTTAGCTCCCAATAGCAGTGTCAACTCCACTCAGCCTAGCTTTCCGAATCTCATAAATGGTCTGCCTTATTATATGAGTGCTATCAATCCCCCCTACCCTAAGGGGACTGCCATAGTTCTATATGACATGCCCGACCTACTCCAAGGAAACGGTCAGCCGTGGCCGGGCTCTCTCAGTCGGGCGGCAGC
The DNA here is from genome assembly GCA_039630325.1 of Bacteroidia bacterium. GTDB lineage: Bacteria > Bacteroidota > Bacteroidia > SpSt-205 > SpSt-205 > SpSt-205. The sequence goes on along the minus strand of JBCNVG010000013.1, from coordinate 37,398 downwards.
GGTGGCTTTTCCCAGCGGTGCAGGTAAGTTTCGTCAGATTCTTTTCATTCTGCCGGTTCATCAGCTGGGAGGAGATAGGGTGGGCTTTCTCACGGCTCTCCAAAATGCGTTTCAGCCATGACGCGAGTGATTTTTATCCTGTTGGGGGCGGGACTGTGGGCTCAAAAGGCTACCATTAGTGGTGTCGTACTAGACAAGACCACCAGAGAACCGCTCATAGGCGCTTCGGTGGCCCTGGTCGGTACCTATAAAGGCGCTTATACTGACGAAAATGGCCGATTTACGCTTGCCGAAGTCAACCCTGGCACTTACACCTTGCGAGTCTCTTATGTGGGCTATAACGAGCTCCAGCTTACCGGTATCGTAGTCAAAGCTGGTCAATCCCTACAACTGACCCTTTCCCTCCTGCCTACTGGTACCACCCTCCAGACGGTGGAAATTGTAGGCGATAAGCCGCTAATAAACTTAGAGTCAGGCAAGTCTGACCTAAAGTTTAGCGGCGACGAAATCACGCAGACGACAGCGGTGGATGTTCAGACTATGGCCACGCTCATGCCTGGTGTAGCTCAGACCTTGGATGGACTTCAGATTCGAGGTGGGCGGGTGTATGAAACCCAATATGTGATAGAAGGCGTCAATGCTCAGGACCCCCTGGCAGGTACGGGATTCGGGGTGGAAGTTTCCCAAGTAGCCATAGAGGAACTGGAAGTCATCACCGGCGGTGTAGATGCCGAGTACGGGGACGGTACTTCTGGTGTAGTGGCGGTCCGTCTAAAGGAAGGCGGCGATCGGTGGCGATTTTACGGCAGGTATATGAAAGATCAAGTTGGCGGAGCCGTGCGTCAGTGGGGATGGAATACCGATATCTTTAACTTTGGCTTAGGGGGGCCGCTGTGGAAAGACTCTACGGGGAAGCCACGCCTTACCTGTTTCGGGAGCTTTGACTTGCGTTTGACAGACGAGTACTTCGGCGTTCGTGCCCAGCAGCTCAATAGCAGCTTGCTTCGAGAGACTGAGGAGAGGGATTGGGTATTCTCGGCTGTGAGTTCCCTTTTTGGCCGTCCTACGAAAAGTGAATTTTTTGCTCCTCGTCAAGACAATAGATGGTCAGGTACCGTTAAGTTTGCATATCGATTAGATCCTCGCACTCGTCTCTCTGTCTCGGTCCAGCAAAGCCTCAACATCAATCAAAATACTCGCTCCCTCCAAATCATTGGCAGCGACCAGATCATGGTGCCCGGCTTTCAGTATGCTTTCATGCTCCAGCCCGATAATGCCAATACTTACACCCATCGCTCTAATCTCGCCATATTCAAGCTCAATAGGATATTGTCACGAGTGTGGACTGGCGAACTCACTGTCAGCCGCCTTTTTGTCAATCTCCGCGCCGATGCGAATGGTCGTCCTTTCCGCGACTCGGTCATACGGCAGATTTATGACCCTGCTTCCATCGTTACGGACCCTGTCACGCTTTTTAACCCTAATGACACCATCATCTATGTCAATCCTGGACCTGGTCTCTTCAATAATGGGGGGATAGCGACCCTTTGGCATGATCATTTTGCAGAGGAGTACACGCTGAAGCTCAAGTTTACCTTCCAGCCCAAAAGCACCGCTCACTTCTGGATATTTGGATTGGAGCATCGAGAGCAGCATTATCAGTGGATAGACGTGACTCGTCCCTGGGTAGGGGCGCCGATTCGGTTAGACAATGGCCAGGTATACGCTTCTAATAGGATCGGTATCAGCAATGATATATGGCGAGTTCGACCAGCGACAGGGGGCATATTCTTTGAGGATCGGATTCGGTATAAGGGGATAGTAGCGAGCTTAGGGATGCGGCTCATGTATTGGGCGCCTGGGGCGTTCGTAGATGCGGCAATAAATGACCCTCGTGCTCCCATCATAGATCCTGTGCGGCAAGCTTATAGAAGGCAAACTCTTCCAATACTTGGTCGTCGTTTCAAGGGGCGCCTGCTTCCCCGCTTGAGGGTTTCCTTTCCTGTCACGGATAATCATGTGCTATTTTTCAACTATACCCATTCCACTCGGCTGCCTCATCCGCGGTTTGTGTATGCAGGACTGGATCCTGTCTATCAAGACCGCTCTTTTCTAGCATTTTTGGGCAATCCTAACCTCAATCCCGAAGTCAATGTAGGCTATGAGATCGGCCTCAAGTCTAATCTCGGTAAAGGATGGGCCCTGCAGCTTAGCGCTTTTTACAATGACAAGTTTGACTTTATCGTGAATCGCGTAATCACCATTCGGGATCAGACTGGGCGCTTTACTGAGCGGATTTTTGCGGTGAATTTGGATTATGCGCGCGTGCGCGGCGTGGATGCTTTTCTCCAGCGTCAGATAGGCGATTGGCTTCGGCTAGCTGTTTCGGTTACCTATCAAGTAGCTACGGGTAAATCTAACTCCGCCCTGGAGTCTCTCCTACAGATTCGACAGAGTGGACGCAATGAGGCTACACAAGAGTTTTTCCTTGCATGGGATCGTCCCTGGGACATTAAGGTATGGAGCATCCTGAAATCGCCAGCGGCGTGGACCGCGCCCTGGCTTAGGGAATGGACTGCTTTCGTATCTTTCACCTGGAAATCAGGCCTTCGCTACACCCCAGTACAACTTGTAGGTAGAGATGACTTTTCAGGGCGTCCTATCTATGAGCGAGTGGATGGGCCGCCGAATACGGCGATCGGAAGTCCATGGCGATGGGTAGACATTCGGCTATCTCGCACTTTTCTTCGGGGGCAAATCTCCTTCTTTATAGAGGGGCGAAACATATTCAGCTGGAAAAATGCTGCTATCATCAATCCTGTCACAGGGCGGGCCTACGAATATCCTGACGATGTGCCTAACAGTTGGCGCGACCCTAAGTACCCGAATCCGCTAGACACAGGGCTGCCTCCCACCGATCCTGCTCGCTATTTATCTCCCAGACAAGTCTTCATCGGAATGAACTGGAATATTGGTGCTTCCTTTGCTAAAAAGTCTGAGAGTAGCGCGGAATAGCTATCTTGGGCCTCGCTGGCTGCAAGCGATTCTAAGGCAGCCCTAAATAAAGTAACTTCGCTGGCGCATGACGCGCAGGGTTTGGATAGCTCTCCTCGCCGCCACGCTCGGGTATTTCGTCGATATTTATGACCTCATCTTATTTTCTGTAGTGAGAGAGGCGAGCCTAACGGATTTGGGATATCAGGGAGAGGAGAAGTTGAGGTACGGCGTACTACTAATCAACCTTCAAATGATTGGCATGCTTTTGGGGGGGCTTCTATGGGGGATCTTAGCAGACAAGCGAGGCCGCCTTTCTATTCTCTTTGGCTCTATCTTGACCTACTCATTAGCTAATATCCTGAATGGCCTAGTAGAGAGCGTCTACGGGTATGCCATATGGCGGTTCATAGCAGGAATTGGATTGGCTGGCGAGCTGGGGGTAGGGGTTACTCTGGTGGCTGAAATAATGCCGCCCCATCTGCGTGGATGGGGCACCACTCTCATTGCTACGCTGGGCATTTTGGGGGCAGTAGTAGCCAGCCTGGTGGGGGACATCTTTCCTTGGCGTTATGCTTACTTCATCGGTGGGGGGATGGGCCTTTTACTGCTCCTGATGCGCATAGGAGTCGGAGAGTCGGGATTATTTGAAGCGCTGCGCCGCGATGGGAATGTTCCTATGGGCGATTTCTTTCAAATCTTTCGCCGGCGAGAACGTTTTACTCGCTATCTGTATGCAGTCTTAGCTGGCGTACCGATTTGGTATGTGATAGGGATACTCATCACTTTTGCACCAGACCTCTTTCGAGAAGGAGGGCTAACCGTTCGGGCTGGCCGAGCCGTTATGTATGCTTACATTGGCTTATCAATAGGCGATTTAGCTGCAGGTATCCTGAGCCAAGTCACGCGCAGTCGGAAAAAGCCCGTGCTGCTATGGTTGAGCATTAGCGGCTTGCTCGCTGTGATTTACAATACTCTTTCTTTCCCATCAGTGGAGATCGTTTACGGCATGACCCTCCTATTAGGGCTATTTTCTGGATATTGGGCTGTGCTAATCACGAGTGCAGCGGAGCAATTTGGCACTAATCTCAGAGCCACGGTGGCTACCAGCGTTCCGAACTGGATTCGGGGGTCTTTGGTTCTTTCTACGGCCTTATGGGAGAGCTTTCATGGCGCCTTCTCGCTTCGATATAGCGCACTCCTCACTGGAGTCATACTGTATAGTGTAGCGCTGTGGTCAGCCAGTCGCTTAAGAGAAACCTTCGGAGTATCGTTGGACTTTACAGAGCGAGATTAGGCGGAGGGTAATGATAAGTGACTGTAATCGTAATAAGGGAGGTATTCGCAGCGGGTATCCAACTCTACACCGAGCTGATGGAATAGATTGAATAGCCCAAGAAACGTCCGATTGAGAAACAGAAAATCTTTCAGCCCTCTCAGTTCCCGAGTGCGGGCGATTTCTTCCCCTACGCTATTCAGCGCTTCGAAGAAAGCCGTTTGCCGAAAATCCATCCTACCCAATCTATAAGGGGTGGCTAAGATTTGCGCAAATCGGCTAAAAAGGTCGCGTACATATTCTCTTTGTTCTGGGGAATCTTTTTCCCTATATATTGCCAGCTTTTCGAAGGCGGCATCTAACTTGTCTCGGTTCTCTGGCTCATAAATTTTAGGGTCGCCTAAGGAGAAGTAGGCTTCATACAAGTCTTGGGGTATTACTTTGGTACAGCCGAAATCTATGACCCCTAAGGTGCCATCTTTGCGAAAGAGGAAGTTCCCTGGATGGGGATCGGCGTTGACCTGCCGCAGGGCGTGGATTTGAAAGTTGTAGAAGTTCCAGATGATTTGGCCGAAGTGCTGTTTTTCCTCGTAAGGAGGATTAGTGGCGAGGTATTCTCGCAGGTGAAGGCCATCGAGCCATTCCATAGTAAGTACTTTATCGCCACACAGCTCTGGATAGTATTCGGGGAAGCGTAAATGAGGAAAATCCTTGCAAAGCTCTTTGAAAGCGAGGGAGTTTTGGAGTTCTTTTCTATAATCGGCCTCTTCCAGGAACTTTTCTTCCATTTCCTGGATGTAGGGTTCCAACTCTTCCAGGGGAATGCGTGTGATTCGTGGAGCAAAAGTGCGGAAGATTTTCATGTCAGACTGAATAGACTCTGCTACGCCGGGGTATTGGATTTTGACAGCGAGTTTCTTTCCATCTTTCCAAGCCTCATGTACTTGTCCCAAAGAGGCCGCACGGACAGCGTGAATATTGAACTTATCAAAGACTTTTTCAGGCGGTTGACCGATACTTCGTTTGAATACCTGGACTACCATGGGGCCGCTCATTGGGGGAACGCTGTACTGAGCATTTTGCATCACTTCTACAAAAGATTTTGAGAAGTTTATCGTGTCCAGGGATATAGTTTGGGCTACTTTCAGTGCAGAACCGCGAAGCTGGGTAAAGGTCTTCAAGAGATCCTCAGCATTTTCACGATCAAGTTCATCTTGAGACACTTCCTTACCGAGCAGCTTTTTAGCTTGATGTTTGACTACATTTGCTCCCACTCGCAGTCCCCCCTTGAGAAATTGGGATGCTCGAGCGACTTTGCCGGTGGGCAACTTACTTTGTTCATCAGATTTTGCCATATTGTGGCAAAGGTACGCTTTTCTATACATGAATGCTAAAAACTTGCCATTTCAGGGACACTCCCGAGTTTCAAGCACCTGGATTGCCCGGATCTGCCTTTCTTTTGTAAGATACAAGCGCAGCTTTTTGATTTTACACACAGGAGTAGGAGCGGATGCCTCTTTAGGAGGCGTTTTGCGTGGAAAAAAACCTTTTTTCCACCTTCGCTCTATAGAATAATCTGGTTGAGGAGTTACGGGTCTCAGCGTGTAACTCTGGTATAGCAGACCTTCGAGAAAAGTTTCATCTCCTTCTTGTCTATATTCTAAGGGTTGTACCCATGAAACAGAGTCCTTTTGAACGGTTTTCCAAAAGTCTATAAAGTATTTGTGAAGAGCTTGCTTTTTAGAAATCTGCTGTTCGGCATAAAAGGGGGCCAAGGAATCAGAGAGTAAGCGATTAAGTAGATCTGGATCATGCCTGTGCAGGGCTGCAGCGAAGGAGTCGGCCACAGCAAGTGCTTTTCTCTGGGCTACTGCACGGCTTACTTTCCACCATATAATAATGCCAATCAGAGTCAAAACAATCAGGATACCCGTCAAGATTTGGTACTGTCGCTGACTAAATAAAGTTTTGTCAAAGATTTTTTTGGGGGCATTCTCTGAGAGGGTTTGGGCTTGTACCAGTTTTTCGGAAACTTGGGTCTTGGTAAGGGCCGGATTTCGTGGCGTAGGAGAATCCTCTGGCGAGGCATCATACTTAGTTAGTAGAGGTAAGAGGGCAGCAGCAAACTCCTGGCAGGATTGATACCGTTCTTCTCGTTTTTTTGCAAGAGCCTTTTTGAGAATAGGTTCAAAGTCTGGAGCAATTTTGGGATTGAGTTCCGAAAGCGGTGGAGGCGGCTCACTGGCGATTTTTACCAGAATTTCAAATTCCGATAGTTGAGAGCGGTCATAAAGTTCGCGTCCCGTGAGCATTTCAAAGAGTACTACACCCAGGGAGTAGATATCTGAGCGATGATCAATATCGCTGGCTCTTTTGGAGCGGAGTTGTTCAGGACTCATGTAAGAGACGGTACCAAGGGTGACACCCGTTTTTGTCAGAGAGGAGGAGTCGGCGGCTGTATCTGGGTCTGAGCTGATAATTCGGGCTATACCGAAATCCAATACTTTCACTACATCATCCGTACGCAGAAGAATATTGCTTGGCTTGATATCTCGGTGGATAACACCGTTTTTATGTGCATATTCAAATGCGTCAAGTACTTGGAGAAAGATTTCTATGGTGCGACGAGGAGGAATTGGCCCGCGTTGTACTCGATGAATGTATCGGTCTAAGGATATGCCCTCCACATACTCCATAATCAGGAATAGCCCTTCCTCTGGACGCGCCCAGTAGTCGTAGAGTTGAACTATGTTAGGATGGTTGAGCTTGGCTAAAATGAGTGCTTCTCGTTTGAATCTTTCTTGGATACGGGGATCTCGCGCCAAGTGTGGGCTGATTACTTTTATAGCGACCTTGCGTCCGATTTCTGTATGCACACCGAGATAGACTTCCCCCATTCCACCTTGGCCGAGGAGCTTCTCTATTCTATAGTTGAGCAGCTTTTTTCCGATTAGCGTGCTCATTTTTTCACTACTGGAATGATCAACTTTTGCTTTTCCCTAATCTTTTCGTCTTCCAATCCATTGGCGCGTTTTATGACCTCTATGCGTGTACCATACTTCCGGGCTATACTTGACAAGGTTTCTTTTTCGCCGACGATGTGAGTGCGGATAGCCTTTACGGGCACCTTAAGTTTTTTGCCTACTTTGATGTTATCGTCTTTCAGTCCATTTAATTTCCGAATATCACTGACTGAGGTCCCGAATAGCTCGGCTATCTTGAGTAGATTGTCCCCTTTTTGGATAGTATATTCAAAATAAGTCTGCTCTGATGGGGATGTAGATGCAGATTCTTTTGATGATTTAGGTTGTTTCTTTGAGGGTACGGTTTCTCGGGTTTGAGGCATTTCAGCGGGAGGGGTAGTAGGTGGGTTTGAGCTGGGTGGAGGAGACGGGAGTTCTTCTACGGATGGTGGAGGGGATGCTTCGGGTTCGTTCAAAGAGGCAGCTGAGCTATCGCCTGGGGTGCTCATATCGTCTGTAATGATAATCTCATTAGATTCAGAAGGTTGAGGGGTACGGCGTCCTTTGCTGAGGAGGATTACACCAAGTACAATTACTGCGATAGCTATGCCGCCACCTATGAGATACTTTGTGGGAGGGAGTTTCAGATTCATACGACTCGCGAAGGTAGTGGTTTTGCGGGGGGGCTGAAGGAGTATCACAGAGATATTGTCGTACCCTCCATTTGTATTTGCTTGCTGAATAAGGGCTTCTGCGACTGCTTGGAGGGGAGCGTTTGAGTTTTTTTCAATGATTGAGATTATTTCTTCTTTTGAGAGTGCATTAGAGAGTCCATCGGTACAAAGAAGATAAAGGGCGTCTTTCTTGATAGGGATTCGCTTGGTATGAGGAGTAGGAGCTGGGTGTTGACCTAAGCTTTGAGTGAGTACATTTTTCTGGGGGTGATTGATAGCCTGTTCTGCTGTGATTAGCCCTGAGGCGAACATCTGTTGGACCAAGGAGTCGTCCTGCGTCAGCAGAGTGAGCTCACCTTTATGGTAGACATAGAGTCGGCTGTCTCCTACGTGGGCATAGGTGAGATGAGAGTGGTCTAAAAGAGCTATTACGATGGTGGATCCAGGATTTTTAGGAGAAGGTTGGTTTGATAGTCGGAGGAGTATTTGCTGATTGGCGGCGAGAATAGCGTCTCGGAGGAGGTTTTCTGTATCTGAAGTAGGATGAGCTTCCTGTAAAAACTGATAAGCAGTTTCAGCAGCAATGTGGGCGGCTATTTCTCCTGCTTCGTGTCCGCCCATTCCATCACATACGATGCCTACATAGCCAAAGGGGGTGGGGCCATGGTAGATATAGTCTTCATTTATAGTGCGAACACGGCCCGGATGAGTGGCAGCACCTACGCTTACCATTCTTTCAGGAAGGGATAGTCGGATTGAACGTACACATCCTCGTAAAGCTGTTCAGCCGTAGGGTAGGGACTGGCCTCCGCAAATGCTACTGCATCGGCTACTTCTGCAGCCACTTCTTCTTCTATGCGTTCTATGTCGGCTTCGGTAGCTAACTGGTGTTGGTACAAGTAGCTTTGGAGATGGGCTAAGGGGTCCTTTTCTTTGTAAGCTTCTACTTCTTCGCGAGTGCGATACTTAGCGGGGTCTGACATTGAGTGTCCCCGATACCTATAGGTCAATATTTCCAGAAAATAAGGGCCTTTCCCTGAACGGACGTGCTGAGCAGCTTCTCGTACCGCTTCGTAAACTGAGAACACATTCATGCCGTCGACTCGCTTGGAGGGCATATCATAGGCACAGGCGAGCCGGTAAATCTCCGTCACATTCGAACTGCGGCTTACTGAGGTGCCCATGGCATACTGATTATTTTCGCAGATATAAAGGACGGGCAAAGACCATAACATGGCCATATTGAAGCTTTCGTGGAGCATCCCCTGACGAGCAGCGCCGTCCCCGAACATCGTCACACTGATAAGGTCTTCTCCTCGATATTTGATAGCGAAGGCCACCCCCGTTCCTATTCCTATTTGGGCGCCGACGATCCCATGCCCTCCTAAGAACCGCCGTTCTTTAGAGAACATGTGCATAGAGCCCCCTTTACCGCGGGAGCAGCCGGTCTCTTTACCCATAAGTTCCGCCATAATGGCTCGCATGGGGATCCCTCGGAAGTAAGCATTCCCATGCTCTCGGTAGCCTGTGATGACATAGTCCTCTGAGCGAATAGCCGCTTCTATTCCCATTCCAGTAGCTTCTTGGCCGATGTATAGGTGAAGGAATCCGCGGATTTTCTGTTGGGTATAGAGCTGGGCTGCTTTTTCTTCCATGCGTCTTACGGCCAGCATCTGCCGATACCAAAAAAGAAGCTGCTCGCGCGTGTAAGGCTGCACTTCTGGAGCTTTTACTTTTGCCATGAAGCAAAGATACGCGGGTGCTGCGGGCAATAGGACTATCTAACTTTAGGTGCTATGAGCGGCTAATGCTCGAGCTGGGAGAACGAGGTACAGCTTGGGTAGGACCGAATGCCTCTGGTAAGACCTCTATTCTGGAAGCGATCCAGAAGCTGACGATTTTGCGGGGCTTCGGCAAGGAGGAAGAGATGATGCGGTGGGGCAGTTCGGGGTATCGATTACGAGCCCGTTTATCCGAAGGGATAGTAGAAGTGACATACGAAAAGGGCAAGGGTACTCGGGTATATTGGGAGGGGGAAGTGGTCCAGCCGCTGAGTCGGTGGATTGGACGATTTCCCGTAGTGTCCTTGCGTCCAGCAGACATAACCTGGATAGAAGGTGGGGCGATGGAGAGACGCCGTTGGGCCGATAGGCTATTGTCACAACTCTCCCCCCCCTATCTGGAAGCCCTCACTCGGTATCAGCGAGCTTTAGACCAGCGAAATGCCTTGCTACAGGCCAATGAAACCTCCTTAACGCTTTTAGAGCCCTGGGAGAACATCTTGATATCGGAGGGAGTCCGCATTCAACAAATGCGACAGGAACTGGCCGGGGCTCTTGCTCCGATCATCGCTGAGTACTACGCTCTATTTGGGGGGGAGCGTCCTCACCTCATATACAAGTCATCAGTCGAACCTGATCGTCAATCCTGGTTGTCTGCCTGGGAGCGCCAACGCAAAGAGGAGCTGCGATTGGGTAGAACCCTAATAGGTCCTCATTTGGAGGATTTTATCCTGCGATTAGATGGGCAAGTCGCTCGTGGGTATGCCTCAGAAGGCCAGAAAAAGTCCTTGTTGATTGCCCTCAAATGGGCAGAAGTGGCTCACCTTCGCGCCAAAGGGAGGCAGCCTATCTTGCTTTTAGACGATGTGGGAGAAAAGTTAGATAAACATAGGCTCTCTGCCCTTGGTCGCCTGAGTCGTCTGGCAGCCCAGACTTTCCTCACAGATACAGACCTGAGTCGAGTCCAAGAGACCTTTCCAGAGCTGTCTGTAATACAGACTCCTCTTGGGTGATGGCTGTATGCGCTTCTCAGAGAGGCATTTTTCCTTTTAGGGAAGGGTGCGGTGGCTACCGTCGCAGAGGTAGCCTGCCTTGGTATGCTTACAGCCGCATAGCCACAGTTTCTGGGGTGTATCCACTACGAATTTCACGGGCGTGAATCCCGTGCCTTTGTGACTGCCATCGCAGAAAGGCTGCTTTTGGCTATGTCCGCAGGCACACCAATAGTAAGTGCCTGGCTGAAGCTCCAAGCCATAAGGAGATTTTTGAGGAGTTTTCGGCTGCATGTGGCAAGTATAAGGATTCAAAACTGGATTTCTGTGACTCCCTCCTCAAAAAGAAGAGGTGACTATCGACTGTTTCCCCTTAGTTCTTGGGAACCTGAGAGGTAGAGGATGAGCCTGACTCCTGAGAAGCCTGTAAATACTGAGCGCGCAGGAGGCGGCGCATCACTTTATTTGAGGCAGTGCGAGGGAGCTCGGAAACTATCACGACATCGTGCAAATGGAAAAGAGGGCTCAACCGGTCTCGGATAGCGCGAGACAGGAGGGAATGCCATTCAGAGGGAGAGCGCTCGGTATCAGGCGAGGGAACAATATAGAGGACTAATCGCTCTGGCCCTCCTTCTGGTGGAGGAACGGCGATGGCGGCTGCCTCTCCGACACCTGGTACCTGCGAAACCGCCCTTTCGATTTCAGTGGCCGAAACTTTTATGCCACCGAGGTTCATGGCATCATCAGCTCTTCCCCCCGAACTCCATCGGCCAGTAGGTAGTAGCCGCATATAATCTCCATGTCGGCGCAACTGCATTGGTACGCCTTCGTAGCTGAGAGGGATAGGAGCATCGGAGGCTCCTTTCCATCCTGCCTGAATGGTAGGGGTTCCTTGGTAATACACTCGATGATGATCGGCATTCAGAAGCGTCTGAGATAAGCCGATGGAAGGAGGCACTAAGAAGAGTTCACCTTCGGTATCGGGCTGGTGGTGTTCATTCAGCAAGATGAAATCTATACCGAGGGCTGGTGCGCTAAACTGGCTGGGCGCATTAGGATGGAGGAGGGTACTGGTAATATATCCTCCGCCGATTTCAGTGCCCCCGCAGTATTCTATGATAGGCTTGTACTTAGCTTTGGCCATGAGCTGCCACATGTGCCACGGATTGGAGGCCTCGCCAGTGGAGCTGAATAGCCGAATACCCGTCCAGTCAGCCTCAGCCCATGCGTTAGATTCGATCCAGCGTCGGACAAGAGAGGGCACTACACCTAAAATCGTGACCTTCTGGCGCTCTATAAACTGACAGTAGCCCGAACCAGTTGGGTTGCCCTCATAAAGAGCGAGGGTGGCTCCATGTCCGAGGGCTGAAAATAGGAGCCAGGGGCCCATCATCCAACCGAGATTCGTGTGCCACGTAAGGACATCCGACGGTTGTACATCATGATAGAAGTACGAGTCTGTCAATGCCTTTATGGCAGTGAGTTGAGTCCAGGGGATAGCTTTAGGTTCTGCAGTAGTGCCCGAGGAGAAAAGAATTCCTATTTCCCGATCCGATGGGCCATAGTAAGGAGCTGATGGCGGTGCTGTATCGGATAGAAAATGAGCCCAAGTAAAGGCGTTATTGCGTAGACGGGTTTGTATCCTTTCCCCACCTGCCAGAACGAAGGTTAGGGGCAGTTGATAAGATTGAAGCCTTTCGTAGAGTGGGATGTACTTTCCATCCCGATAGAGCCCATCCTGAATAAACAGTAGCTTTGGTGCAGACAGTCGAAGGCGAGTGATAATTTCCTCGCCAGAAAGACTATCGGGGATTGTAGCCACTGAAATGCCCGCATACAGAGCACCGAGATACAAGAATACCGCTTCTGGGCGCATCGGCATGCATATGGCTATTCTGTCGCCTGCTTGGAGGCCCTGCGCATAGAGAGCCCCGGCGATCAGCTTTATCTGGTTGGTGAGTTCCTCATAAGTCCAAGTCTGAACTCCTCCATGTTCATGCTCGTAAATCAAGGCGGTGTGATGGAGGGGGTGCCTTAGAATGACTTCTACGATGTTCCACGAGGCACCATCCAGCCATTTCGGCTGCTCTATAGTTCCATCGGGAAACTTCAGGATCGCTTCGGGCGGGCGTTGAAAAGGAATCCGTAGCCACTGGAAGATCACATATGACCAAAACTCCGCCCGATGCGTTACACTCCATCGATGAAAAGCCGCATACAGGGCTTCTGGGGCGTTTTCTTCTGAGGGGAGGCTGGGACTATCGCCTGTCTCGTGTAGCCAGTGCTGGATAGCTTGATAGAGGTTAGTTTGCTGAAAGCTTCCCATGTAGCGAGGATACCAGAGAGGAAGCAAGGGAGGAATAGCTTTCTGTTGAAATATCCTCTCGTAGAGGAGGATATGGCGGGAGAGGTCAGCCGTAGGTAATGAAGAATCTTGCACAGCTGTGCTCCATGCCTGAGCCTGGGCAGGTGTAGGGGACTTGTGCGGCATGAAGCAAAAATAGTTTGTACCTTCTGAGTGTGTTGCCTACGGCTAAAATCATAAATGATCCCGTCCATGGGTTTATTCGGATACCAGAGGGGAGAGTACTCATAGCCCTCAGAAGTCCTATTGTACAACGGCTGCGTCGTCTATCTCAGCTTGGACTTGCCTACTTTGTGTATCCAGGGGCGGTTCATACTCGGTTTGCACATGCTTTGGGGGTGATGCACTTGGCTGATGAAGCGCTGACTACTTTGACGCGAAAGGGGGCCTCACTTTCTTCTGAAACGTGGGAGGCCGTACTACTCGGGGCTTTGCTTCATGATATTGGCCATGGTCCTTTCTCACACAGCTTAGAGGGGTTGATTTTGCCTCTCTCGCACGAGACCTTGGGAAAAAAGGCTTTGTCGCTCTTAGAGAGGGAGATAGGTAATCTTTCCGAAGTTCGCGCGCTGTGGGAAGGGACTCACCCCCATCCTTTTCTTTCGGAACTACTCATCAGTCAGCTCGATGTAGACAGATTAGATTATCTCGTCAGGGATAGCTTCTTCACAGGGGTTCAGGAGGGACTTATCGGTACTGAGCGGCTGATTTACACTATGGCAGTTGCCAACAATCATTTGGTGATTGAAGAAAAAGGACTTACTTCTGTGGAAAAGTTCATCGTTACACGCAGATTCATGTATTGGCAAGTATATCTTCACAAGGGCGTGTTGGGAGCCGAGCAGCTTTTGCGGCGGTGGTGGGCTGCCTTGGATCATTTTGATTTTCTACCCAAATGGGTTCAACGACTACGGGCCGAATCGCTGGATATAGCCATAGAGCTTTTTCTACGATTAGATGAAAGTCTCGTTTGGAGTTGGGTTCATGAAAACGCTGAAGCTTCTCATCCACTGCTTCGGGCTCTCAGCCGGGCTTTACTTTGGCGGATGCCGTACAAGGTTAGATTCTTGGACGAGCCCTCCGAAGCTTCTGATGTCCGCGAGAGATGGATAGAACAGCTGCCTTTGCAGGTGAAGCCATGGGCAGAGTGGTTCTGGGTAGAGGGGTGGGCAGAAAACTTAGCTTACCTGCCCACCCGGGGAGATGATATTCAAATACTTCGAAAAAATGGAGAACTGGTTACCCTCTCTGATGCGAGTCCGTGGCTGCGGTCTCTGGGGATGCCTATGAGAAAGTTCTTTGTGGGTGCAATTCCCGCAGCTTGGCTCGAATTGCTTCTGCGATAGAGCGAAATTCCTCAGGGGAAAGCTCTATGCGGGGGTTTTGAAAATTGAGATCTGATACAGAGCGAATGGGGACTAAGTGGATATGAGCATGTGGCACTTCCAGTCCGACGACAGCAAAAGCTACCCGTTCACATGGGATTGCCATGTGAATAGCTCGAGCCACCTCTTTCGCAAAGAGCCACAAGCCTACATACAGATGTTCATCCAGATCCAGGATATAGTCTACTTCTCGCTTAGGAATAACTAACGTGTGCCCGCGAGTCAAGGGGCGTATATCTAAGAAGGCAAGATAGTCATCCGTCTCAGCAACGCGATAAGCGGGCAGCTTACCTTCCACGATTTGGGAGAAAACGCTGGGCATCTCTAATATCGGATTTCAAGAATTTTCAAACGCATTTGACCCGCAGGTACTTGAACTGTAACTTCGTCGCCTACGCTTCGCCCAAGTAGAGCTTTTCCGATTGGAGACTCAACAGATATTTTACCCAGGCGGACATTGGCGTCTACCGCTGAAACGAGGGTGTAAACGACTTCCTGATTGGTGGACAGGTTGAGGAGACGGACGGTGGCTAAAAGACTAACCTTGGATTGGTCGGTGTGGGATAGGTCAATAATTTGGCTCTGGGCTAACATAGTTTCCAGCTCCGCAATGCGTGCTTCTAAAAGTCGCTGAGCTTCTTTTGCAGCGGCATACTCCGCATTTTCGCTGAGGTCGCCTTTCTCCCGAGCTTCGGCGATAGCTGCGGCGATCTGAGCCCGCTTCACCGTTTTCAGCTCGTGAAGCTCTTCTTTGAGACGCTCAAAAGCCTCCTTCGTAAGTACCCTACTCATAAGTATAAACGAGCCCCGATACTGTGCGTTCCGTTGAAGAAATATGTCGGACGAAAGCTGTAATCGACCCCGAAAGTAGAATAGCGGTTTTCTCCTGTGCGGAAGGGAAGCTCCACCGTAGCCCCAAAGTTGATACCAGTGAAAGCATTTTGAGTGGTTTCCTTTTTGGTAATATCAGGTTCCCAGAGATAGGCCCCGCGTACCATGAAATAGTTTTTGTATCGGAGTTCTAAGCCCCCTCCAAGCTGGTTATTCTGGAAAGAATGAGCGTAAAATCCTATCATCGGTATGATGGAGAAAAGGTAGTCTTTCTCGCCGCCTGTACCCCCTGAACTGGACTCGCGAGCTTTTAGCTCGGCTTCCCCACCGATACCAAAGCGATAGGCAGCCCCAATCAGAAGTACTGATGGTATTTCAAAAGATGCAGGTGGCGTGCTAACTAAGCTTGTGAAAGTTCCACCAGCACCACTAAGATTGGCTCGGGCGGTGAGCCCTTCTCCCCTGTAACGCATCTGAGGACCTATGTTTCGGAGGGCGACACCTAACTTCAGATTGCCCTGCTTGTCGCGATATTGAACTCCTGCGTCAAACGCTAACCCGTTGGCTGCGGCATCAGGAATAGATTCGTGGATAAGCTTTAGAGTGGCTCCAACGAAAATTCTGTCGTCGGCGAAAACTTTTGCATACGAAGCTGAAATATTGAGCATGGTAGGAGAGAAGTACCCGAGTCCTCCGTCGGGATTGTCAATGGTAGTGCGTTCAAACCGCCCAAGGTCAAAAGCCATCACAGCAAGTCCCAACGTTCCGCCATTTTTGAATCCCTGGGCAAAGCCAAAGGCATTGATATTAATATCACTTCCCACCAGCCAACGAGTGTGACTGAAGATAAATTCGGTTCGTCGAGTCAAAGCGATGCCCGCAGGATTGGTAATGATGCTTTCTATGCCGTAAGTATTGGCGATATTGATGCCGCCCACGCCAGAGCTGCGTGCATAGGGATTGATGAGTAACTGGGTGGCCCCAGCCGAACCTGCCCGTTCTGGATTTCCTCCTATAGCAGCTCCAATCAAGCTTAGGAAAACAAAGTACTTGCGCATACTCAGAAGTTATTGAGGTCTACTTGTGGCATGATTGCAAAAAACTTAATCACCTTCTGGCCGACGCCAGGTACATCCACATGGATGATGTACACGCCGCTGGCGATAGGCACGCCGAATTCATTTTTGAGATCCCATTCTACAAAAGTTTCTTCGGAATCTTTACGGAAGGTGCGGACCAGCACACCATTCAGAGTGAATATCCGAATCGTGCAGCGAGGCGGGAGGTTAGTGATTTTAGCGCGAGTATCTATCTGGCTGATCTCATATCGGCCGCGTCCAACGCCTGAGCGCCCGTAGAACGGATTCGGAACGATTCTAATGAGGTCCAAGGCATTCTTTGCGGTGGCTAAATCATTCGTCCTGGCGGCTATTTCCGCGGTGGAGAACTTAAATGTAGGTGGCTCGTTATTAGGTCCTGGTCGATAGGATTTATTCACGGCAAGGGTGATTCTTACCTCGGTGGGAATGTCTTTGTAGTGGCGAAACTCATATTGTTTTCCCGCTACCCGTGGCAAGGATACCCACGCTACATATTTATAGAAGGAGTCTATGCGTACTTCACCTCCACCTGGCTTGTCGAAAGTGAGGTAGTAGACTTGGTTGGCCACATTTATTCCCTTGGGCTGTTGATTGGCCACGCAGAGCCATTCAGCGAACTTAGCACATTCATCATAAGGGTAAGTGGTCACCAGTATCCAGTGACGCCCCCCAAATGCATCCCCCGAAGAGCCCAGCGATGAGGTTGGATTGAATAGCATGTCATCCCCATTATCTCCTCTAAACCATGAAGCTTCTGCAAATAGGATATTCACTCGCTCCCCGGTTTCAAGATTAATAGCATAGCCTGGGAACCAACTAAAGCCCTGGGAGCTCACGGAAAGTGGCTCGTTGCGATAATCGGTCGTATCCCCCCGTATTACGTCTCGGCTGAGGCGCCATTTAGCCGTACGGGGGCTTCCTGCACCCACTATCCGACTAAGCCCAAGGGATGGAGACGCTTCTAAGACCAGGCATTTAGACCATTTGGACCGATCTGGCGTGATTACAATCTGCATGCTAGGTAGCTTGGAAAGCGTGATCCCTTGCCAGCCAGGGGTTGCGATATAATTCAAAGCATTCGAAGGATTGGGATTGCATGGCTGATTAGGATTGGCTGGACAGTAGTTCAATCCAAATCCCAACTGGGACGCATCCTTATCAGAATAAGGTGTAACTAAACCGAAAGGAAGCCAGCCTTTGCTGGAAGAGTCATTATAGAAAGCCTTGATGTTTCCATCATAATAGTAGATCCATGGTTGAAGCCTGATTGCTGAGGGCCGGAATGGAAGAGGAGGGGAGGCGCCAGCTGGAAGGGATACGGGATACTGAGTAAGCTGGCAGCCGCGCGCATACTTCTGGACAGCATCGGATGCATCTGATGCACCAAAAGTAGGTCTCTGAGCCGGCGATATGCCAGGACCCTTACCCCAACCAAAATCCTCGGGCGAGAAATACGATAGCCACTGTTTGGTAGGATCTGCATATTCTACTTGCACAGCTATCAAGCCGTTGCGCTCATCCTGAAGGAAATAGAACATAGTGTCTGCACTGCTGCCACATAGCCAAGGATAATCAGAACCCTTAAAGAATCTATTTTCGATACCCGGATCAATCACTTGTCTCACGGAGATAGATATTCCATGACCTGGGATGATCTTCTCCGCTCCATTGTGATATTGATTGATGAGAAAATTCCAAGTATTGAGCTTGTAATCCCAGAGGCGCTTAGAGATGGCGCCCCAGGAGGTATAGATGAGCTGTTCGGGGGAGTTAGAGCCTGCCGGTTTGCCATAGAGTTCCCATTCCTTTACTAAGATGGTTTCATCGGTGCCAGATACATTCACAGTTTCGCGAACTGTGGTATCTAAGTTAACAACGAGACGGTAGTCATATGGTTTGACTTGGCGAGGGTCGACCACGCGAACACGGAAAGGCCCGAAACCTGCCAAATAAGTAGGTTCAGTGGCTCGATATGGTGGAGATAGTAACTGTTCCTCCGTTTCAGGGGTCAGTCTGAGTAGGTTACCGCCATTGCCATACCCAGAGACTCGTTGGATTTTGACGCCATCTCCATATTCGCTGGCCAGTACTGTTCCCCAATCTCGGGGCATTGGCTTGTGGGGTATAGCCTCGTATCGACGTACGTTGTTTCTTCCTATCAAAAACTTGCGTTTGTTGGTAGGTTCACCGTTGTAAGCATAGGCTACTATCATGAAATAATAACGCTGATAGTTTTTTAAACGAGGATCGGTTCCTTCGGCAAACTTATCCTCTGTAACGCGTATAGAATGAAAGAGTCCCTTATCTGCACCATTCACCATTACCTTATCTACAATCAGAGGAGAAGATTGTCCAGGGAGGAGAGTTTCCTCTCGGTTGATGATGGTAGTTATCCCGTTTTTGATGTCGCATTGAGCAATAAGGGCGGCTCTGGTAGGGTCTTGAAGGTCAGTTTCAGATACCCTGGCATCCCTAAGCTGATACACCAAATATCCTTCAAAGCGATAGGTACTATCCGAGGCGCCGAGGGAGCGTAAAACAGGGTCCACTTGCCGGTAATTTTCGTAGTAGTTATTGGAAAGGGGATTTTTATAGCGCCAGCTAAGGATAAGTTCTTGATCAAGTTCCACTATCTCTAAATCTGGGGCATCGGGTCCATCTACGAGACGGAAGTTGTTATCAAAAAGCGCTTGGGCGACGTCATCTGCTTGGTACAGTAAGCAGACGGAGCCGATTCGTCCATCGCCACCAGGGCCATATGTACCAGTTACATCTCGGGCCCAGGGAACCCCTATAACAATATCATTCACCGCACCTGGCTCAAGAGTGAAGGGGCCAGCCGATTGAAGATACCGTCTGTCAAAAGGACTATTTCCTGCGGTAGCTTCATCCCACCCCGCAGGAGGAGGTGAGAAGGGGCATAAACTTACCGCTGATGCCCCGCCTGGATGTCCAGTGTATATGAAGTTTGTGGGCGTGCCTGATCCATAACCGTTACGAGCGTTGCTTACCAAAGGAGAGCCGTCTTTCCAAATAGAACGCATGTAGTTGTAGAAGTGTATGGCATTGGTAGGATTACCACGAACGCTAAAATCGTTTTCATAATACATGAAATTCGTCATTTTGAGTCGCTGGCGTCCCACCGGATCGTAGATAGGGCCCTGGAAAAAGTCCGTCCCAATGGCGGGAGGGTTTATTCCGTATCCGGGACCAGAGGGATCGTCCAGGGGGTCTCCATTGTAGCAATAACCTAATCCACGAGAGGTATCACATCCCACATAATCATCTGCATAAAATCCTAAATCCGCATCTACCCATATAGCCATGTAAGTCTGCCGAAGGGCTAGGGTGCCACGATTGATGATGACATACTTATAGAAAGTCATGTCATTGATTTGATCAGTGGTAGAAAAAGCGAAAGCTAACGCTTGTACCTCTAAGCCGATAGCAGGTGCCCCCGTTTCGGTATGGACATTACCGCGATCATTGTAAACCCACCAGATAGCCATATCACCCGGGACATCCGGATAGTCCCCTGCGGAAGGAGTATAATCGCCATCATTATTGAAGTCTACAAAAGGTGCAAGGGTCCTTTCAAAGCCAGGTGTTGGGTTAATTGCGGGCCAGTTGGCTACGTTGGGGAAGTCTCCTAAATTTAGATTATTGGGATTACTTTGGAAAGCAGCCCGAAACGCATTGATTTCCTCTCGGGTAATGATAAAATGCTTATCCCACTGCTGGCAAGTGTTAGCATCAGTAGTGCCTTGAAGCGAAAGGGGACCCGCAAAAAAATCTATCCCACTTTGACGGTAAGTCTGTGCGGCGAGACGCAACCTACCAGCAGCATCTATACCCCCCACCCAGACGGCGCTGGCAAACATGGAATGGACAGCTGGCACGCCAGGGGGTACCTTCGGAATCTCATAACGAGGACTGCTTACAAGGTCCCACCACATGTCCCCGCCATTATGGATGAGGCAGCGCACATTGTTGATATCCAACTGCACGCTGGAGGTGGGGGCTGTGCAGGTGCTTGCTGTCCGGGGCGCTATACGCCGCTCTACTGAACCTATAATCTCGCGTGCCCATACCCCATTTACTACCAATATCAATCCCAGCCCTATATGACGCATATACTTCGTCATCATACAGTTTTATTTTTTAGAAAGTGAATAACATTCCCAGTCTTATTCGCAGAGGTAATCCTAATAGACCTGGATTTTGCTCCTTAATCCGATAAAGAAACTCAAAACTCTCCCTTGAGTATTGACTCGCAGCCAACTGTTGACCGACAGGTGATTGAATGTATCCACTGTCATCTGGGAGACCGGTATATGGATAAACACCCGTTACATTTCTCTGATTGAAGGCATTCAGAAATATCGCATACAGGTTCAAAGTGGATTGTTTATCCTCGCCTCGTTTGATAATAAAGTCTCTGTCTATGCGTATATCAAAGCGGTTATACCACGGGAGATTATTACCGAAAGGTTGCCCACTAATGAGACTCACTGGATTTACACCAAACTGAACATCGGCTGGATTGGGAAGTAAATAGCGGGTGTATGGTCGTCCAGAGCCTAAGTTGTAGGTAATATTTATTCCTGCCCCTTTGAGAGGGTAAATGACTTTGTCACCTATGGAGATAGCAGGACCTCGTACGCCCCGTTCGAGGAAGCGAATGTCAGCTACCCCCGTGAATGTGTGCCTTTGATCAAAGGAGAGAGGGAGGAGCGATCTGAATACATTGAAGCCTTCTAAGCTGGCGATGATACCTCGATTGGAAGTGGGGGAGGAGCCAGTACCACTCGCATATTGGAGAGTATACGCGAATCGCAACTCTAAAACACCTATTCGCCGAATGTCCACATCTACATTGATGCCTTTGACAGTAGCAAAATCTAAGTTTTCAAATGCTGTGTAGCTCACAGGGTAGGCACCGAGGAAGAAAAAGCTTTGCACTAAGTCTCGCATTTCTCTGTAATAACCGGAGATAGAGAGGGCTATATTTTGGGTGAGGAGCTGCTTAAAGCCGACTTCAAAGTCTATTGTGCGCTCAGGGCGTAGTGCAGGGTTGGCTTGGGATACGGTGGCATTCTGCAAGATGAATAACCAGTCTACAAACTGAGCGACTTGTCCTGAGCGTGGACGCTGAGTGAGAACATCATAATGGGCGAAAAAGGTCGCTTCATCTGATATCGGAAAAGAGAAAGAAATACGGGGCATAAGGTTGATTTGCGGACGGTAGTCATCAAATGCTTCATAAGTAAGGCTGTCCTGTTTTAGGTGCGGCAGAGCGCGCCCCCCAGACGCGCGAGTGATTGCCAAAGCACTGGTAGGATTTCCGTTCGCATCGTACCAGGTATTCCGATTACGAAATCCGATGATCCTAGTGGGATTCAGGGCATTATCCACATAGGCCACCCAATCTCCGCCTACGCCCTGTGGCAAGTTTACTCCGAGTATGCGAGCAGTTTCTTCGGCTCGGTAAAATGGTCGGATAATGTATGGATCTTTGAGGACAGGTAGATTGGCGTCAAACCGATCTACCCGAACTCCTAAGTTGAAGAACATACGATCAAACTCAAACTTGTCCTGAGCGTAGAAAGCCACATATGTAGGAGCAAATGCATTTTGAGGACGATTTTCTCTATCTGTAAAGAATCGCTCTGGCGCTACTCGGCGGAGGCGCTCCCCCCATGGCGTGTAGCCCTGATAGAACACGGCTGGATTCCCCCCAGCAAATAGATCATTGATGTCGAACATGCGCAGGCTAAAGAAGTCCGGATCCATTGCATCTGGGTCAATAAAGTCTAGCCCATCTACAGGAAGCCCTAATTTTTCTCGCATCTTTTTGTCAAAATAGGATTGCTGACTCGCTTGGTAAAGGGGACGGTATCGTATGGTATCTCCTGAAATAATCGGTTGAGAACGATCTAACTCTTGAAGGTGGCGGTTAGCATACAGACGCATGAGCTGCCAGAGATAAGCAGAGCTGACCCCATAAAATCGAGAGTATCGCTGATCAAACTCAAATCCTGCTTTCAGATTATGACGGCCGAGCTCTACCGATGCTTGCCCCGTTACGCGAAACATGTCAGCGTTGCTAAAGGAAGCCCCAAAGGCTGCAGGATAGCCCTGACCGACATATAGGTTGTAAATCAGTGCCTGAGCCCCTATAATCCCGTTTACATGACCCCCGAGTTGTAGAAGGTCTATAAAGTTTCTTACCCTTCCGCTGGGCTCGTTGCGAAGAGTCAGAGGATTGAACAAGATTCGGGGATTCTGGGCGAGGTAGTTATAAATATAGGTATTGTAGTTTGCTAAAATGGGGTGGGAGCTGTTTGAAGGATCAAACAAGTATTCGTTTTCTAAAAAGCCAGCGGACTGGTATACGGGCAGTCCATTTTCAAAAGTAGGGACGATTAGCTCGGCGTAACGGGTCTGGAAGCGTCCAATGTGACCATATCTGAACCAGTTTAGCTGGAATCGATCATCTACGCTGCGTCCATCTACTCGGGTGTAGTCAAACTGAATGGTATAGAAGAAGTTTCGCAGCAAGCTTCCCGTATCGCCAGGAAAAGTTTGCTGGAGTCGTACAAAGGACCTAAGCGTGCGATTGTAGCTCACAGGGGCATTTTTGTAAGCGAGGAGGGCTCGGGATAGGTCCCATGAAACGACTCGTGAGTGTTCGCCGCTAAATCCAAACTTGAGAAAAGCATTCTCTCCAAGGCGAAGGTCCATGCGCAAGTTGCCCCGAATTTGTCGTAAAGGAGCCCCCTGGCGATAGCGTATTTTTTCTAGTTGGTCGGGGCGGAGGAAGTTAGCTCTATTGACGAAGAAAGCTGAGCCTTGACCGAAAGGCTGTAGAGGTGTGCGTTCTAAGTCTTCCAAAACTTCAGGCTTGACCCGGTAGACGCCCCCATAGGGTGGATTATAATCCCGTTCATGTTGAAACTCTCCACTTATAGCGTATCCTAAAATGGGAATCTTCAGTCCATCGTCAGTCTTTTTGGAAAAAATCGGTCCAGAAGCGTTGAGCGCAAAAAGATTGAACTTGTAGGGATCAGTAAACTGGCTGGATTGTATTTCTCCGCCAAATGTATGGAACCCACTGGGCGCTCCGGTGGTAATCTGGACGACGCCCCCCATCACATCCCCGAATTCCGCAGGAATTCCTCCTGTGTATATAGAAAGCTGAGATATACCCTTTTGCGGCATCCCCAAAGCACCAATTACACGCACGCCATCTACGAAGTATTGGGTGGCATCGGAGCGTGCGCCGCGAACAAAAAGAGCCCGTCCATCATCAGCCTGATATACGCCAGCCGAGGTGGCCAAGAACGTAGTAATGTTTCGCGTCCCCATTTTTTGAATCTGTTCCAAAGTGATGGTTTTGCCAGTGACGGTTTCGTCCTTTTCAAATAGCGGGACTTTATAATCTACAATCTCCTGAGTTTCAGTTTGCACACTTGCTTCCATATTGATATCTAAGACGATAGTTCGATTCGCCGTCACTATCACTCCACTGATTGTGAAGGTTTTTCCAGCGTAGCTTACCCGTACGTCGTAGGTCCCTGGGGAAACGGGGGCGATACTATACTCTCCGTTCTCATTCGTGTTTGTGCCGCCTTTTATTACACCATTCTGGAGGATAACGACGGTAGCAAAGCTGAGGGGCTCGCGCGTGACCTTATCTCGTACCACGCCACGCAGCTTGCCTGCATCTTGCTGGGCAAAAGAGACCCCCAGCCAGCTCAATGCCAATAGCCAGGTAGTGAGCTTCCGAAGCATAAACTTTCCCTTTGCAGATAGCAAATATAGGGCAAAAAGGAGATTTACAAGAGAATCGCCCTTATCCGTTTCTTGAAGTGGGTATCTTTGCCCGCATGGACAAGAGGCTAATCATTATTGGCGGTGGACCAGGGGGATATGTAGCTGCTATTCGTGCTTCGCAGCTCGGCTTCACCGTACAGCTCGTAGAGAGAGAAAACTTAGGGGGGATCTGCCTAAACTGGGGATGTATACCCACTAAGGCTCTTCTCAAATCAGCGGAGGTATTGGAATACCTTTTCTCAGCGGAAAGCTACGGCTTTCATATCGGTGAGCCCAAGATTGATTTTCCTAAGATTATAGCTCGTAGCCGCAGTGTCGCAGATAAGATGAGCAGAGGAGTAGACTATCTAATGCGAAAAAACAAGGTAGAAGTTATCAAAGGAAATGCACGGCTTTTGCCGGGTCCTAAAGTAGAAGTATCGCTAAATGACGGAACGAAAAAGGTTTTAGAAGCTCCTCATATCATCCTAGCTA
Source organism: Bacteroidia bacterium (assembly GCA_039630325.1). Classification (GTDB taxonomy): domain Bacteria; phylum Bacteroidota; class Bacteroidia; order SpSt-205; family SpSt-205; genus SpSt-205. Next base: position 12,727 of record JBCNVG010000013.1, on the reverse strand, counting down.
CTGGGGGGCGCCCAGCCAACCTTCCCCATATCCAGATAGATGGGAAATCGGTGATTGGATACAGAGAGGCAATGACGCTCTCTTCACAACCCAGCAGCATGTTAGTGATCGGGGCCGGAGCTATCGGTGTGGAGTTCTCTTACTTTTATCATACTCTCGGAACTAAGGTGACCCTCGTAGAAGCCCTACCTCATATTCTGCCCCGAGAAGATGAGGAGATTGCTAAGGAGCTAGAGAAGATATACCGCAAAAAGGGGCTTTCTATCCTCACTAATACCCAAGTAGTAGACCTTCAAAAAACCAAAAGGGGCATAAAGGCGACGCTTCAGACGCCCAAGGAGACCCTTCAAGTGGAAGCAGAAGTGGCATTACTGGCAGTAGGCATTATTCCAAATACTGACAACATTGGATTAGAAGAGCTCGGCGTTCGCATGGAAAAGGGACGCGTGATAGTGGACGAATACTACCGAACAAATGTCCCAGGGCTATATGCCATTGGAGATATTCTCCCTACACCTGCCCTGGCCCATGTAGCTTCTATGGAAGGCATTATCTGTGTGGAGAAAATCGCGGGGTTAGAGAGAGAACCTTTGGACTATTCTACCATTCCAAGCTGTACTTACTGTCAACCAGAGGTAGCCTCGGTGGGACTTACAGAGAAGGCGGCTCGGGAAAAGGGGATAGAAATCAAGGTGGGGAAGTTTCCCTATACCGCTTCAGGTAAAGCTTCAGCCATGGGTAAAAACGAAGGGCTGGTCAAGCTAATTTTTGACGCAAAATATGGAGAGCTTCTGGGGGCCCATATTCTCGGTCCGAATGCTACAGAAATGATTGCCGAGTTGGTCGTGGCACGACGCTTAGAAGCTACAGGACACAGTATCGCTCAAACCATCCATCCGCATCCGACGCTTTCAGAAGCCATTATGGAGGCAGCAGCCGCAGCCTATGGGGAGGTGATCCACTTGTGAGCTGTATGTGCCTCCTACTCAGGGTGATTTAGAAATCAAGGCTGAGGCCTTTATCATTCCCCTCTTTTCTCGAGTATAAACCTGCCGAGCCTCCCCAAGGGGTGGGGTTCAAATCTGGGTTGTGGAATCAGCTAGCCTTATTTAGGTTTACCATTGGTGATGCTTCAAGGCTGCATGTCCCACAGCTCAAAGAAGTCTTGTACAGATAGCTGGTGGGGGCGAAGGGAGCGAAACTTCTCTGGCACGATGTAAGTGCTGCCTTGTAGATTTTTGGCGATAGTTTGTCGGGGCTGGCGAAAGGCACTCCTTACTAGATCTGCAAAGGCCATCCAATCCTTCGGGGCAAGATAGGAGGTTTGAGTAAAGGTGATTACCTCGCTCCATACTCTTGGAGGTGGCGAAAAGGCGCCTGGCGGCACGCGCACGAGCCGTTTGACATGGTATACACTTTGAAAGAGCACACTGAGTTTGCCGTATGGACGCTTTCCTGCCGAGGCATACAGGCGTTGAGCCACTTCTGCTTGAAGCATAATGATACCAGCGCGTATCCACTGCTGATGTTCAAGTATTCGGAAAATAGCTGGTCCGGAAATACTGTACGGTAGGTTGCTAACAAAATATAAGGGTATCTCGGGCAGAGGTATCTTTAAAAAATCCCCTAAGATCCATTGGGCATGGGAATTTGGATAGGTCTGGCTCAGCGCGCTTAGACAGCGCGGGTCTATTTCTACGCCTAAATAGGGACGAGATGACTGCAATAAGTACTTCGTTAAGGCGCCCTCTCCTGGCCCCACTTCCAAAATAGTTTCTCCGGGTAATGGACAGACTGCCTTAGCTATCTGAAAAGCGATGCGCTCGGATCGCAAAAAGTGCTGATCATACCGAGGCACTGGGCGATTGATAAGTCAGAGGGATATTTCTGTAGGATTCAGGCATGGAATAATCACGTCTGAGCGGATGCCCTTCCCAATCTGCTGGCAGTAATATTCGTCGGAGGTCAGGGTGTCGTGCGAATCGCACACCGACCAAGTCATATGCTTCCCGTTCCTGCCAATTCGCTGCGGGCCAAATATCAGCGACAGAGGGCACTTCGTAAGTTTCTCGTACTTGGAAGGTTACAGCGATATCCGTCAAATGCAAAAGACTACGCAGGTCGTATCGGAGGTGAAGGTAAGGAGGTTTATGAGTGGCCGAAAGAAGTATAAAGTATTCCACTTCCCCCGCTGTACGAAGGAGATAGGCCACTTCCGGCCAGTTTGTAGCTTCATAAAGGGTGAGGTGATAGGTAGGAGCCGTCCCACTAAGCTGACCGTATCTGCTAAGCTGATCTAAAAAGGATGCGCTCCAAGTCTTGAACATGGCGATTCAGCTCTTGATTGACAGAAAGCATTTCTGATATCCACTGGCAGCTATGCAGGATAGTAGAATGATCTCGCCCGCCGAAATATTCTCCCAAGGCTTTCAGAGCATGCCGGGTATGCTTTCTCGCCAGATAGACAGCTATGTGGCGAGCGTATGCGACTTCCTTTCGTCGGGATTTACCAGTTAGCTCATCTGTATGGATTTTGAAGTAGTTGGAAACAGCTTTGAGGATATTTTCCACGGTGATGGCACGAGTGCGTAAGGGCTTGAAGCGACTCACCACCTGCTCTGCTAAACTTAGGGATAGTTCACGACGACGAATAGAAGTTTCCGCTAAAAGTTGAATAACGACTCCTTCCAAGTCGCGTACTCGACTCTGTACATTTTCCGCCAAGTAGGATAAAATTTCCTCCTGGATTTCTATACCTTCTTGTCGAAGCTTGAAGCGTAAGATAGCCAGCCGAGTTTCATAGTCTGGCGGATATAGGGGAGCCGCCAATCCCCATGCAAATCGGGAGGTGATTCGCTCCTCCATGCTTTTTAGCTCGGAAGGGTGGGCATCGGCTGTAATGACGATCTGTCGGCTCTTCTGATGCAAGTGATTGAAGATATGAAAGAAAATATCCTGCGTGCTGGCCTTTCCTACCAGATACTGAATGTCATCTACAATCAGAAAGTCAACAGACTGAAGACGCTGTAGGAACTCACTTACCTTCTTGCTACGAACCGAGTCGGTATATTCCTGTACGAAGCGGTCAGAAGTCATGTACAGGATGACCTTGTCTGGATGCAGAAGTCGTGCATAGTTGCCGATGGCATGTACGAGGTGAGTTTTACCTTGTCCGACTTCCCCGTAGATGAATAGAGGGTTGAAAGCGGTCTGTCCTGGCCGCTGGGCTACGCTCATTCCAGCACTACGGGCGAGGCGATTACATTCGCCTTCTATAAAGTTTTCAAAGGTGTATTTCGGATTGAGGTTGGTGGGGAAAGGCTGGGGGGGGCGCAATCCTGGGAATACCATTGGAGGGGGAAGCTCCTGAGAGGGGAGCCGCATGGGGGCCGCTTCCATAGCTGTCATGACTTGATATTCCAAGCGCGCTTTGGGTCCTAATAGGCGCCGCAAAGTCCTCACAATTAGAGGGGAGAAGTGCTCTTCAATATATTCGTAAAAAAACTGACTTGGGACACGCAGAGTAAGGACGCCTTGTTGTAGAGAAATTGGCTGTACAGCACTGAGAAAAGTTCTTATAGATGCATGACTATCTCCCAGATTGCGCTGAATTACTTCTAAACAGCGCTGCCAGACTTCTTGGGCTGTGGGAGAGGTGGTATTCACTTCGTTTGAAATACCCATGGTTTGACGAAAAACCATAGAATGGCACCAACGATCCCTATCGCAATAAGGACCCATAGGAGGGTCTGAAACGGCATCTCTTTTTTGAAAGAGATGCGAGTGATTTTAGTCGGACTCGCGCTGCCGCCCACTGGAGGAGGAGGGTTTCGCAGAATTTCCTCCCAATCTACGACATGAGACCCTAAACTTAGCTTATCCCCAGGACGGAGCGTGCCCTGAAGCACGCGCTCGCCATTGATGAAGGTACCATTTTTAGAACCAGCGTCTTTAATTTCCACTACCCCATCAGGAAGGATAGACAAAACTGCATGTCGTCCCGAAACCTCGGGATGATTGATAATCACATCGCATTCAGAGGAGCGGCCGAGCAAAATATTACGCTTGGGGCTAGAGAAAGCTGACATAGGTACAAAGTTACACTATACGTTTGCGCTCTCGCGCTGGGGGGATCCCCAGCTGTTCTCTATACTTGGCGACTGTGCGTCTTTTGATGTCTATGCCCCGTTCTTGAAGAATCTTGACGAGCTTTTCATCCGAAAATGGTGTATCGGGTGGCTCCTGCGCAATAATGTCTCTGAGTAAGCGTTTCACCGCTTTATTTGAGATTTGTTTTCCATCCTGGCTGCGTACCCCTTCAGAGAAAAAGAACTTAAGGGGGTAGATCCCGCACGGCGTTTCGATATATTTGCTGTTGACGACTCGGCTAACAGTGGAAATATCCACTTTGACCGCTTCGGCAACTTGACGCAGCACCAGCGGACGAAGTTGTCTCTCGTCGCATCCGCTTAGGAAAAAGAGCCGCTGATGCCGGACAATCTCCTCAGCTGTACGCAGCAAAGTTGTTTCTCGCTGCCGCAATAGTTGAATGAACTGTTCCGCCCTTTCTATGCGCTCTTTCACGTGCCGCAAGACTTCTGAGAGCTCGCCTTTGAGGTTTTTACGGTCGTACTGCTCGAGGAGCCGCTTATAAGCGCTACTGACTCTGAGACGTGGGGTGTACCACCGGGTAAGCTCCACCCGAAGGGTGCCATCAGAGTCTATGCGAAGGACAAAATCTGGTTGTACTTGAGGGGCTGTTTCCTCCGACAAGGTCGCTCCCGGCGAAAGGGAAAACTGACGCAATCGCTGGATAAGCTCATCCCATTCATGTTCAGAAAGTTTGTATAGCTCTCGTAGCTTATCAAAGCGCCGGGCTGCAAATAAATGAAAATCTTCACCCAGCAGTCGCAGCAAATAAGGCTTTTGAGGATCATTCTCAGGTAAAGCTCGGGCTTGGAGATATAGGCATTCCTGGGGAGAGCGGGCTGCAATACCCGCTGGTTCTAACGATTGAACCTTCTGCAATACTGCTTCCATTTCAGATTCGGTCACAGGAAATCCTTGGGCTGAGTCCATGGAAAAAAGGCGGGACAAGCGGCCCAGCGATTCAGTCAGATACCCTCGCTCATCTAAATTGCCAATAATATATTCAGCGATTGCGCGTTCTCGAGGGGAAAGTTCTAAGGAAGCTAACTGCTGTATCAGAGACTCATATAGAGTTTGCCTGGGACTAAAATTGTAAGGACCATAAAAGTCCTCCGAGTCTTCTTTCTCGGAGACCTTCGGCATGTCAAAGGAGGATTCTGAATCTTCCGACTCCGTGAAATGCCCGTCCCGTACAATAAGGGGTCCATCTGGCAGACTTAGGGCTTCTTCTCCTTCTATCTCTAAGCCTTCGTTTTTTTCTAACTCTTGATTTATGTATTTATCCAGCTCCTCCGCCGGAACTTCCAGCAGACGAGCGAGCTGAATCTGACGCTGGCTCTGACGCAGTGCCTGGCGCTGGACTTGACTCAACCGAGAAGAGGGCATAGCTTTCCAGCAAATATAAGCAATGAGGGGGATATTCCACTGACCATAAAAAAAGTCCCTGAGGTTGAGCGAGTTGCATACCCCAGCGCTGATTCCCTTCATAGAGAGCGGCTTTGAAAGCTTCCCAACTCAGCTTTTCTGCCGATAGCTTCAACTGAGCTCCTACCAAGGCCCGAACCATTGCTCGGAGAAAGCGATTGGCCGTTATTTCAAAAAAAGCTTCGCCGTTTTGTAGGTGTATCCATGTAGCCTCGTAAACCTGGCATATCAAATTAGATTGGTTGGTAGGCTCTTTGGTAAAGCCGATAAAGTTATGCTCACCCACCAGGAGGGCGGCAGCTTGATTTAGTACTTGGAGGTTTGGGGGAGCTGGCAGAAATAGACTATACGCTCGCCGAAAAGGATCCGGCACCCATCGGATAAAGTAGCGATATGTCCGCCTCAGCGCTGAATGGCGGGCATGAAAAGTATTATCGGCTTGATACAGGGTAATAGCTCGTATGTCGGAGGGAAGGACGCTATTCAAGCGGTGTAGAAATGGTAGTTTGATAGGCTTTTCTGTGTCCCAATGAGCGATCTGCTGGCGAGCGTGAACGCCTGCATCTGTGCGCCCAGCGCCCATAAGCTTGACAGGCGATCCTGTGATCTTAGTTATGGCCCCTTCCACGGCGGCTGCAACTGTGGGGGCATTAGGCTGGCGCTGCCATCCCGCATATTTCGTTCCTTCATAGGCTATGTGCACCACATACCGGTACATAGTACCGCATTCAGATAGGGCTAAAAAAATATCAGTGGGGACGAAAAACGGTTATGCCTTTCACATTTTCCCCCCTCCTGTCCAAGTAAGCGCACAAATCCTCGCCGAACACCCATTTTTTCGCTAATAAAGATGCGTGGGCGAAAGTAGCTCTTTCGCCCACCCAAAAGAATATTCCTACATGGGATACATCCAGCCCATCCTTTGGGGATACAAAAGCTATGAGGTCTCCATTCTTCAAGGCTGGAAGCCAGTTCTGGATTTCTTTTGAAGGGATATAATACCTCGGGCGATGCGATAGCTTCTCTTCTATAGTGCGTATGCGGGACCAGTCTGTGAAGCCGGAGTACTTTTTGGGATTGGCCGAGATATACCTAATTGGACGAGTGTCAGGGACACCGAGTGGAAGCCAGGTACCCCATCCAGCAAGTTCCCACTTCATGAAAGAATGGCTGAGATAATGGAGTCTATCCTCTAAGCGGCAGGGCGGTGTGGCGTCGTATCGGACATTCACCAGGGCTTCTGAGAAGCCTTGGAGTGTAGGCATACCATTCTGGTAGGCGATGTGAAGGGCCATGAGATTTTCTACGGCGGTCATGCAATCCATCTGCTCTAAGTTTAGAAGTACCTCATGGGGCTGCAGTCCTGCACCGCCGCTGCCATAAGGAATCCCTTGCCAGTTCAGAGCGAGCCGGCCTACCCATACGGAATAAGGTTGGCCTTCATGAAGCGCAAAGGCTTCCTTTACTTTCTGAGCCGTGCGTCCGACGATTCGCGTAGGGACTATGATTGCCCCTGTGCGTTTGAGTGTATCACGAGCGATGCTTGTCTTCTGAGGTATGGGGTGATGCGTTTCTCCTAAGAGGAGGATACTCAAAAGCAGCCCACTACTTAGGACACGCGACCTTCTCATAAAGCTACTCCACCCAGTCGGCAACGAAAAGATTAGTCTCACGGGGGCGGCGACCAGCACGGTTGCTTGCCCAAATGAGCTTCTTCCCATCGGGAGAAAACATCGGAAATGCATCAAACTCGGAATCAAAAGTAACCTGTTCAAGGCCTGTGCCGTCTGTGTTTATCATGAAAAGATTGAAGCGGCGTCCACCTTGACTGAGAGAATGATGATTACTGGAAAAGATAATCTTTTTACCACTTGGATGAAAGTAAGGGGCCCAGTTTGCCCCTGGAAGATTCGTAACTTGATGAGGAATCATGGAATCTATATGCATGAGGAAAATCTGCATTTCAGAGGGTTCTACCAGTCCTTCGGCGAGGAGAGCTTTGTAGGAATCAACTTGAGGGCCTTTAGGGCGGCTTGCTCGCCAGACGATGGTTTTTGAGTCAGGCCCAAAAAAGGCGCCACCATCGTATCCAATTTCATTTGTCAGTTGACGCAAAGTCTGGGTTTGGAAGTCGTACAGCCAGAGTTCTAAGTCTCCGCTGCGCTGGGAGGTGAAAAGCAGGTAGCGTCCGTCAGGCGAAACGGTGGCCTCGGCATCGTACCCCTTGGCAGGCAAAAAGGCTTGGAGGCTGTCCGTTCGGAGGTCGTATATGTAGAGGTCATATTCATATAGCGGCCATGTGTATCGTTTCTGCCTCTTCGGGGGAGGCGGACAGCTATCAGAGACTCCATGGGTAGAAGCATAGATAATTCTACCGTCAGGTAGGAAAAAGCTACAGGTGGTCCGCCCCTTTCCTGTGGAAACGCGACGATAACGGAGCGGCTCTTCTGAAAGGTCTATCATGAATATTTGGTCGCATTCTCGGGGATTGATTTCTATCCAATCGCTTTGAAAAACTACCCGTTTGCCTGTCTGGTCGAAGTACCCCTCAGCGTTATTACCACCAAATGTAAGCTGGCGGACATTGCGAAGGTGCTTTTCTTGGGGATAGAGGAGCGGCTTGAGAGCGGCTGCAGCTTCTGAGGTGGGCTTTTGGGCACAGGCTATGAGGAGGAGACTTACCACTGCCACACACTTCCACATACTCCAAAAATACACTGCTACTTTGTACGGAGTGAGCCACGTAGCGATAGTTATTCCTACCTACAATAATCTCCCAGAGCTTCGGCTATGTCTGGCTGCTCTTAGTCAGCAAACCTATAGGGACTTCACTGCGTATGTGTGTGTAGATGGCTCTACGGATGAGACTTGGGCTTACTTGGAGGCTGTTCGGTTGCCATTCGTTCATCCTCTTCGGCATCCTGATGGGAAAAATCATGGGCGAAATGCTACTCGTAATCTCGTCTTACCCTATTTGAGTCGTCATCAGTGGCTTGCTTTTTTGGACTCGGATAGTTTGCCTTTCCCTGATTGGTTGGAGAGCTTTCTCAAGGCTCAGCCCTCTTCCGATGAGGTGCTATTGGGACGCATCTTGTACTTCTCAGAAGACAACCCCAATCCTTGGACCCAATATCTCCAATGGCGAGAGGAGCAGCGTTCCAAGAAGCCGCTAAGGAGTGCTCATTTTATCACTATCAATGCTTTTCTTTCCGCTCAAGTTTTCTATGATTTAGGTGGCATGGATCCAAATATGCGGCGGTATGGGTTAGGAGATGTGGAGTTGGGGTATCGTTTGGAGGCTGCGGGGATGCGTTTCCGTTATGTACCCGAAGCGAAAGTCTGGAGCTGCATACAGCGGACCTTACCTGTGGCCCTTACTCGGCTCTATGATACGGGTCAGCACAATCTCCGGTACGTGCATAGGAAACATCCCGCTCTTCGAGATGAACTTTTTGGAGGAAAATGGCTTTATCAACCATGGCGTAGGTTTATTCTGAGCATTGTGCTTGTGCCAAGTATTGGACGGTGGCTGCTTAGGCGAGTGGAAGGGCTGCCTCCTTACCTACAGCGTTGGGTAGTGCGGTACCTGGTACTGTATGCGGTGGCTCGGGGTTTTTGGCAGAAAAAACTTGGCTTACCTACTTCTCAGCGTGAGCGCCCACGCCCATAAAGAAAGGTGAATCTCATCGGCTAAGGCAGCGGGCTGGGGATGAAGCTTTTTAGTGGCTATCCATATCGTGTACATGCCTAATCGCCGTCCAAACTCCATGTCACTTTCGCTATTACCTACCATGACGGAACGGTTAAACTCTATCTCGGGGAAATCCCTTTGGGCTTGGAGCGCCATGCCTACATTAGGCTTTCGACAGGGACTCTCATCTTCAACCTCTGTACAAGCGTAAATCGCGTCAATCCTTCCGCCCATAGAGCTGAGATGTATTCGCATTTTCTCATGAATACTTTCTAAGGCTTCCCTGGTCATGAGCCCTCGTCCTACGCCACGTTGATTAGTTACGACTATCAGGCGACCAAATATCTGCGAAAGAGTCGCTACAGCCTCTTCTACTTTGGGCAAGAAAACAAACTCTTCCCAGCTCAAAACGTAACTCCCTACTTTCTCAACATTTATCACGCCGTCTCGGTCTAAAAAGAGCGTCCAGCTTTTATCAAAGGTTGGCATAGGCGGGGATCAGGGCTTGAGCGCGTTCGTAGTCCTCGGGAACGCCAATATCTATGAAGGGGACATGGTCTGGGGCATAAGCTCCTACGGGTAGGGTTGGTACAGCTTCCATAAGAAAGCTTTCCCAAGAAAAAGTAGATGGCCATGATTGCCGAGTCCACCATTGGGCCTCTACCAGGGCGACCCCGCCATAAATCCAACCCGCGGGCGCAGGGGCTTTCTCTCGAAATGCTTGAACTCTCTTATCTGACACTTCTACCAGTCCATACCGGTCGGCCGGTTGCACATACGCAAGAGCAATAGAAATCGGGAAGCTCCCACTGACATGAAACGCATAAAAGTCAGCTACGGAGATGGGAAAAAAGGTGTCTCCATTTAGCAGTAGGATGTGTTTGGCAGTAGTGTGCTGCCAGGCGTATGCTATGGCGCCGCCTGTTCCCAGCGGCTGAGGCTCTATCACAGAGATAATCTCAAGTGAAGGGGGGGAATTCTGCTTGAGCCACTCAAGAACCAGCTCTGCTTTATATCCCAAAGAAAGGATGATTCGCCAAATGCCCTGTTTTTGAAGGTAGGCTAAGAGATAGCTCAGGAAGGGCCTTCCTTGAATAGGAGCGAGAACCTTGGGAATATCAGGGAGGCGAGAGCGCAGTCGAGTACCCAGTCCCCCCGCGAGGATTATAGCTTCGCCGTCCATGTGGTAAGTCCGTGCTTTACAAAGTGATAGGGGAAAGCCTTTCCGCCAAAAGCGGACAATGCGGCTTCTACGGCATAGCGGGTATTTCCTGGACAGTAAAATATCATAAACCCTCCTCCACCTGCTCCAGAGATTTTCCCGCCGGTGGCTCCAGCTTTTCGGGCGACTTCATAGATTTCATCTATGAATGGCGTGGATATCCCTTCAGCAAGCTTTCGTTTGTAGCGGAACCCCGCATCCAGGATTTCGCCTATTTCATTGATTTGACCTTTCAGGAGAGCCTCTTTCATGCGGAATGCTTCTTCTTTGAGATGATGCGTAGCTTCTATGGACTCCTTTACGCCTGTGCGGACTTTTTCTTGCTGGGCTTCAATGATGGCTGAGGAGAATCGGCTTACGCTGGTGTAGTAGAGTAGGAGGGTATGCTCCAGTTCGTAGAGGTACTCTGGCTTGATGCGCAGAGGATTGACTATGACGCGCTCCTCGGCATAAAACTCCATGAAGTTGACACCGCCGAAGGTCGCTGCGTATTGGTCTTGCCGACCCCCTGCTTGCTGGAGGTCTATCCGTTCTATTTCGTACGCGAGGCGTGCGATTTCATACTCTCCCAGCGGCAGAGATAGGGCTTCTACAAAGCTTCCAATCAGGGCTACCACGAGCGTAGAAGAAGTTCCCAGTCCTGAGCCAGGGGGCACATCTACCGAGGTCGTTAATCGCAGTGGCAAAGGTCTCCCTACAAAGTCTCTAACAATGCGGTTATACACGCCTCGCAGCAGAAGGAGAGGCTCCTCTAATGGCAGTTCTGGGGTAGCTGGTAGTTTTATCTCCTCTCCTCTATCCGCAGCAGATAGAATGACAAATGGTTCGTCTAATAGTTCCAACGAAGCATGGGCGTAAAGAGAAATAGTCGCATTGAGTACTGCGCCCCCATATAGGTCCGTGTAGGGGCTCACGTCAGTTCCCCCGCCTGCCAATCCGATGCGTAAGGGGGCTCGGCTTCTGAAAAGCTTTTTGCTCACAGAGCAAAAGTGCGCAAATCCTCAATACAGTGATGCGCTAAGACCAGCTTGAGTTGACTCAGGTGGAGAATGACAATCAGTCTGCCGGTATGGCGAAGAGTTGGTTCTCTCCTTGAAGGTTTGTTCCTACATTGCGAATATTTTCAGTAGTGCCGCCATAAGGTTCTTTGTTTCCAAAATAGTAATATCGCTTTGTAGCCCCTGACTGATTGTGTATGAACACTTGTCCCGTGACGAGACTATAACTCGTATTTGAGGGTAACACGCCGCTGATGAGCGGTGCACCAACAATATCGGGAGAAAATCCACTCCAAGTTGAACTCTCAGAGAACGTAGTACGCACCCATATAGCCTGGCCAGTAGGCAGTTGTCCACCAGAAGGCAAGCGTAATAGCTGTGTAGAGAATACCAACCAGCGTCCAGGCGGTAGGTCTATGTAAGAATTGAGATATTGCCAAGAGGGCGCATTAGTAGTTATATCTTGCGTCGAACCATATAGGACACCTATTACCGCGCCAGCGTATCCATTCTCGGAGAATCTGCGCCATCGGCCAGCTCGCCAGTAGTAGTAGCCTGGGGAAACAGTATTCTGTCCAGTGCCGGCTGAGGCGGTATTGTAAACCAGCATTCCATCTGTCGGAGAGCCTGCCACAGGGCTCCAGACATTTGCTCCTGTAAGTGCTACCTGAGGTAGAATCACTCCCTGTGTACCATCTCCGACGGTGTGAAGCTTCGTTCCAGGGTGGGGATTGGTTGTACCGATCCCTACCCGACCATTTACTACTGACATGGCATGGACTTGTCCCCAACGATTGGCGGCTCCTGTACCATTTGTGTAGAAGTCTATACGGCCTGTAAAGCCTCCGTTATCACCAGAGATGATGTAGCCGGGTCGCCATTCGCTTGAGCTGCCTTGGGGATCGCTAACAAACTCTATCCCTGCTGCTCCGAATGCGTCGGCGGAATGTACCCGAATAAATGTCGGATTGTCAGGTCCGTAGACATGAAGGCGGCGTTGGGGTTGGGTAGTGCCGATCCCTACATTCTGACCCAGGGAGAGAGAGGTTACAAAGAGTAGTCTAAGTTTCGAGCGAAACATGATCGAATATATTATTATTCCGACTCTCAATCTACACCAGGTGGTCTGATAGGGGAAAAGGATTGTATTCGAGGGGACTTAGGTGGAGAGGAAAAGCATCACAGAGAGAGGATTTCTAATATGCGGAGCAGAAGCGGATTGAGTGGGGCATGGGATTTGAC
>JBCNVG010000012.1:0-50269 GCA_039630325.1 Bacteroidia bacterium | reverse complement strand
GCTATCTGGTGTATGCGGCGCATACTTTTAGTTTGGTCTTCGATTACCGGCCAGAGGATGTGTACTTCTGTACAGCAGATGTGGGCTGGATAACAGGGCATACCTACCTCGTCTATGGGCCGCTGGCTGTGGGGGCTACCGTGGTGATATATGAGGGAATCCCGACGCATCCCACACCCAGCCGATATTGGGAGATAGTGGATAAATACGGGGTTAGCATTTTCTATACGGCGCCCACGGCCATTCGGTCTCTAATGCGCGCTGGCGACGAATGGGTAAAGCGCACTTCACGCAAAAGCTTGCGGCTGCTCGGGAGCGTAGGCGAACCGATAAATCCCGAGGCTTGGCGCTGGTACTACGAGGTAGTCGGCGAAGGGCGCTGCCCGATTGTAGATACGTGGTGGCAGACGGAGACAGGGGGCATTCTGATTAGTCCTATCCCTGGGCGGACAGCTCTCAAGCCAGGCTCAGCCACCCATCCTCTGCCAGGGATTGAGGCGGCTATTTTAGATGGGTCTGGACGAGAAATCACAGGTCCAGGCGAGGGTGTCTTAGTCATCAAGAATAGCTGGCCCGGGCAGGCGAGGACTATGTGGAGAGCCCATGAACGCTTCATAGAAACGTATTTTTCGCCCTATCCAGGCTATTACTTCACCGGCGATGGGGCCCGCCGAGATGAAGAAGGGTATTACTGGATCACAGGGCGGGTGGATGACGTGCTGAATGTTTCTGGCCATCGTCTCGGCACAGCAGAAATCGAAAGCGCTCTCGTGGCCCATCCAGCCGTAGCCGAAGCAGCCGTGGTAGGCTTCCCTCATCCTATCAAAGGGGAAGGCATTTATGCCTTCGTCCTTCTCAAGTCTGGCGTCTCGGTCACCGATCCAGCCGCCCTCAAAGCTGAATTGGTCGAGGCGGTGCGGCGTCAAATTGGTCCCATAGCTAAGCCAGACGTGATCCAAATCGCGCCTGACCTGCCTAAGACCCGTTCAGGGAAAATTATGCGTCGTATCCTCCGCAAGCTGATTTTAGGTGAAACAAACTTTGGAGATATTTCCACCTTGGCCGATCCATCGGTGGTAGAAAAGTTGATGGCTACTCGAGAGCCTCTACCCTCCTAAGGCGTCCAGTGCTTTTGATCTTGATAGCTCTCTATGTTTCCTGAGAAACATTGTCCAAGGAGAGGGCATATGTTTTTATGTTTGTCTAATGCAGGTTTTGATCACAGGGGCTCGGGGGCTGGTAGGGTATCATACGGCTGAAGCCTTTTCTGGTACCGCTGCTTATCTCTTTCTCACGAGTCGAGGCCCCTCGCCTTTTCCTCATGTCCCGTACAAGCCAGTAGACTTAACTGATCGAGAAGCCGTGGCAGCCCTCATCGCGGAGGTACGTCCTGATGTGGTCATCCATAGTGCAGCCATGACAATGGTAGATGCTTGTCAGGAGCAGCCGGCCCTATGCTGGACTCAAAATGTAACTGCCACCCGCTATTTGGTGGAGATTCTGGCTGAAACTGCTCCCCAAACCCACTTCATTTTTGTCTCCACTGACTTTGTATATGATGGATTTCCAGCGGTTCGGCGGCCCTATGTGGAGGGGGATTATGAAGCACCGCTTTCGGTCTATGGAGCCAGTAAGCTGGCGGCAGAGGCGTGGGTTCGGAGCTATCCAGGACCATGGGCCATTGCGCGCACCGCCCTGGTATACGGTTGGACCCCTACCTTGCAGCGAGATAATATCCTCCTACGGGTTTTGGCGCGATTGCGCGCAGGGCGAGACATTCAGCTATTTGTGGATCAGATTCGAACGCCTACTTGGGCCAGAGATTTAGGCGAAGGGCTCCGTATCCTGGCTGAAAAGGGAGCCCAGGGGATTTTTCACTTGGCTGGGGGAGAGATTGAGACGCCATATGGCTTTGGCCAGAAGGTGGCTGAGGTGTGGGGTTTGCCCAGCGAGTTAATCCAGCCGATTACAGAGCAGGATTTCCGTCCACCTGCGCCGCGCCCCCCATATAGTCCTCTCTCCATTGAGAAAGCGCAGGCTTTGGGGTATCAGCCGCATAGCATTAGAGCAGCTCTCCAGATTTTGCGTCAAATCGTATGAGCTTAAGAGTCATTATAGCGTCTGCAGGCTCAGGTAAAACTCAGCGCTTAGCCGAGCTCGCTATTATGACCCTTCTCGAGAGGGAAAACGGGCGCCGAAAAGGCGTATTGGCCATTACCTTCACCCGCAATGCAGCCGCTGAGCTGCGTAATCGCATACTGGACAGATTGACCTCTCATCCTTCTAATCCTACATGGAGCGAGCTGGCCCGAGATATTATCCTTGGGCAGGCTCCGCTCTACACTCAGACGATAGATAGCCTCATCCGAGAGCTGTATCAGCGAGTGGCGCCCCTCCTAGGCATAGCCGTGTATGATGACCTCTTGGTGGAGGAGGAAGACCAAATAGAAGTCGCTCATGCGCTGAGTCGATACCTACTTTCTCGCACAAGCCTAACTATCTTAGGCCGCGCTTTACGGGGGTATTTAGAAGAAGAGGTCAAGAAAAACGCTCGTCGGGTAGTACCCGAAGCATTTTTACGACGTGAGCTACTCCACTTGATGAAAGAAGAGCCAATTCGCATCCTCATCCGAAAAGCGCTATATGAAGCTTTACGCAAAAATGGGCTTTCGTCAATACCAGAAGGGTGGAGAAAATCCCTCGCTATCAACAAAGCCCAGGCTTTGTTGGTCCCCTACCTCGTAGAGGCCCTCGAAGAGTATAGGCAGAAAAATGGACGGCTATTTTTGGCGGACATTAGCGCTTTGGTGCAGCTTACGGCGCACCACTTGGCCGAGCTTATAACAGAGCACACCGCCTTTTATCATCATCTTCTGGTAGATGAAGCCCAAGACACCTCGCCCTTGCAGTGGGAGGTCATTGATCCCATCATAGGAGAACTCAGAGCCCGTGCGGATAGCGAGGTCACGCTCATTGGTGACCCTAAACAGTCTATCTATGCGTGGCGTGGAGCAGATTTTCGGCAGATCATGCAGTTTTATCAGCAGGCGGACCAGCCAGAAGTGCTCAAGCGTAACTTCCGTAGCGCTCCCTGCATCGTAGAATGGAACAATCGCCTATACACCGAGCTTCCACATATCCTTAGCGCCTATGTAGCGCAAAAGAAATCTGCCCGCTCCAAAGAGGCAAGTACGCTCACTAAGCATTACTCAATACAGTCCCTTAGAGAGCTTTATGCCTCTGATACAGTCTGCCAAGTGCCTACCCAATCTACTTCGGGTGAAGTGAGGGTATATCAGATACCTCATCACTCCGATGAAGTAGTGATGAAGGAGCGGCGTCGGGAAATCCTGGTGACAATCCTGGAAAAGCTCAAGAGGCAAGGTGTACCTCCATCCGAGACGGTATTCCTCGTACGGTGGAATGAGCAAATACGGGAGCTACTGACGCTCCTTTTTGACTATCCGCTGCAGGTTCAGCAAGCGGCTCTAAGTAGCTGTCCCTCAGTATGGGTGACTTTTCGTTATCTGCTTGAGGAGCAGGGGGCCGTGGAGATTACTTATGCGGAGGCATATCAAATGCAGGGTGAATTAGGAAGTTTGAAGGAGCGCTTAGACAGTCAAATCTCCCCTGCGTATAGGTGGCAGCTCTTGTATGAGATTTACCAGAAGTGGATGAGGTGCGGGGTGGAACGCCACGCCCCTTTCTGGAAACTGCTCTTATCTCACCTTCATGGATTTTTGTATGAGCATCCCTTTTACGGGTCTGCGGAGATAGGGCGCTGGTGGGAGGAAAAAGCTCAGTATTACTCATTAGAACTGCCCCCTATCGAGGGGGTATATCCCATCTTCACTATACACCGAGCTAAAGGCTTAGCTTGGCGGGCGGTGATTGTCCCTTTTGCTGAGTGGGAACTCCTATCCGTAAGGTGGAATCGGACGGAATGGCGCCCCGTCCAGCCTCATGACCTACCGCCTGAGATAGCTCAGAGACTCTCGTTCATGAGTTCTATTCTCGCCTCGGCCCGTCCGATTCCTTTGCCTCTCAAGGTCAGCTCTGAGAATACAGACCTGGCGGCTGTGTATGCAGACTTTGTTCGGGAACGCATCGTGGAGAATGTAAATCTCCACTATGTAGCGACGACTCGGGCGAGAGAATACCTTTACCTCGTCGCGGCTGAGCCAAGCAAAAACTCTCATATGCAGACAGGTGCAAACTCTTGGCGTGGATTCTGGACGACAGCCGAACTAAGCAAGGGCCTATGGAACCCAAACACAGAAGCTGGCAGCGTGTACTCCTTGCCTTAGGAATAGTTTTTGGGGATATAGGGACTTCTCCTCTGTATGCGTTGGATGCCCTCGTGCGCGGCAAGCCCATCAGTGAACCGCTCGTATTAGGGGGACTCTCGCTCATATTTTGGACCCTGACCCTCATCGTCTCTGTCAAATACATTCTGCTGGTCATGCGCGCCGATAATCACGGGGAGGGGGGAATCTTTGCCATGTATTCTCTTCTGCGTCATTATGCCCCTTGGATAATGCCCCTCGTGATTATAGGTGCTTCTATGACATTTGCCGACTCTATATTTACTCCTGCTATATCGGTCTCTTCGGCGATAGAGGGCTTAGAGCTCCACATTCCCCACCTTCAAACCGTGCCCATAGTGGTGGCTATCTTGATAGGGCTATTTCTCATTCAGCAGTTTGGTACGGAGTGGATAGGGCGGTTTTTTGGGCCTGTCATGCTGATCTGGTTCCTGTTTATCGGGGGGATGGGGGCGTGGCGGTTAGGGAAGGCTCCGCAGGTGCTTTCTGCTCTCAATCCTATTTATGCGATAAATCTGCTACGAACTTATCCTGAGGGCTTTCTGGTATTAGGTGCCGTCTTCCTGGCGGTAACAGGGGTAGAGGCTCTATATGCCGACATGGGACATGTAGGGCGAGATGCTACCCGAATCGCTTGGCTCCTGGTGAAGCCAGCCCTTCTTCTATCGTATTTCGGGCAGGGGGCCTGGATGCTCACTCACCGAGCTAATGCTCTCCTTGGAGAAGCAGAGAAACCCTTTTTCGCCATGCTACCCGAAGGGTGGCTTTTCATAGGGGTAGGGATATCCACTGCAGCTACAATCATCGCAAGTCAGGCTCTCATCACAGGGGCCTATACTGTCTTCAGCGAAGCTAATCGGCTCGGCTTCTGGCCCCGAATGAAGGTCCTCTATCCAGCTACTACACGCGCCCAGATGTATGTGCCCCTTATAAACTGGGTGCTACTGGGGTTCGTCCTCATCATCGTTCTAACCATGCGCAGGTCCAGTGCTATGGAAGCCGCTTATGGCCTTTCTATCAACATCACTCTCTTGATAACGAGCGTTCTACTGGCTACGTTTTTCTGGTGGCGAGTGCGTTCGCTACGCGGGCTTACACCTCTACTGCTTTTGACCTTTCTACCCATAGAGCTTTTTTTTCTCTACTCTAACCTTCACAAAGTGCCTGAGGGAGGGTGGATAGCCCTCGCCCTTGGAGGGGGTATTGCTATTATTATGAGTATTTGGCTTTGGGGCGAACGGGTCAAGCGCCGGTTTAGTGATTTTGTAGAAATTGAACCTTATGTAGAGCGGCTGATTGCCCTTTCCGAAGAGAAAGACCTGCCGTATTTTGCCACTCATTTAGTGTGTCTTACGACAAGTCCTACCGCTCACAAGATAGAGCATCGTCTCTTGTATGTACTTCTTCAGCGCCAACCTAAGCGCGCTCGTACCTACTGGTTTGTTCATGTCGCAGCGAGCGATTCACCCTATGAATCTGCATATCAGCTACATACCTATGTGCCAGGGAAACTTTACAGGGTAGATTTTTACATTGGATTTAAGCTTCAGCCTCGCCTTGGGCTCCTTTTGCGACAAGTGATCAGCCAACTCGCCGAAAGACACGAAATAGACCTGCTTTCACCTTATCCTAACTTGCGTCAGCTCCGAATACAAGGGGATTTCAGATTTTTATTCGTTCGGCGTATCATCAATTGGGATGGGCGATTCTCACCGAGAGAACGCTTAGCCCTTCAACTGTACCAGCTTATAGACAAAATATCGTTGGGTGTAGAGGGGGCTTACGGCATAGAGGTAGCTTCACTGACGCAGGAGCGGGTTCCTCTCACGACGCCAGAGGTGCCGCCTGAACTGCGTTTGCGTCCGCGCATGGGCTGAGCTAAGGTTATTACTTTTGTTGCATGTCAAAAGTTTCCATCATCGGCGCAGGAAATGTTGGTGCCACAGCGGCTGATGTCATAGCACGGTCCGGCTATTGTCATGAAGTTGTATTATTGGATATCAAGCCAGGTCTGGCGGAGGGTAAGGCGTTAGATATTGCGCAAACTTCGCCCCTGTTAGGGTTTGATACAAAAGTCCGTGGTGTGACTAATGACTACAAAGCTATAGCTGACTCAGATATCGTAGTCATTACTTCTGGGCGTCCTCGCAGTCCAGGCATGAGCCGTGACGATCTGGTCCATGTGAATGCCGAGATCATCAAATCTGTCATAGAACCGGCGGTGTTTTATGCCCCGAATGCCATTTTCATCATCGTTACGAATCCGCTGGATACGATGGCGTACTATGCTTATAAGCTATCTCGCCTTCCCTCTCAGCGAGTAATAGGCATGGCCGGCGTCTTGGATACGGCTCGGTATCGCTATTTCCTGGCGCAGGAGCTCAATGCTTCTGTTCAAGACATAGAAGCTATGCTACTTGGCGGGCATGGTGATACCATGGTACCCCTTCCGCGTTATACGACGATCAGCGGTATTCCTGTCGTGAATCTCCTATCTGCAGATAAGCTGAATGCCATTATTGAACGCACGAAGTTCGGCGGTGGAGAGATTACTAAGCTGATTGGGACTTCTGCTTGGTATGCGCCTGGTACTGCCGTTGCTCAGATGGTGGCTTCTATCCTGCTGGATCAAAAACGTATCTTGCCTTGTAGTGTGTATCTCCAAGGGCAATACGATTTACACGATATTTATATCGGCGTGCCAGCCAAGCTGGGCAGAAATGGTGTAGAAGAGATAGTTCAGCTCGCTCTTACCGATGAAGAAAAAAAGCTTCTTCATATCTCTGCGGAAGCTGTTCGCTCTATGAACGCGGTGCTCAAGTTTTGAGGGAAAGGATCGGTTCAAGCATTGTTTATCAAACTGAACTTGAGAGGGGATTTTAGAGGCGAGAATATATTTGCATTATGAAGCGGCTCAATCTCGGCTCTGGTGAATTTCCTAAGCCTGGATACATAAATGTGGATTAATATTCCCTAACCCCACCTGATGTTATTCATAATCTGGATGAATGCCCCTACTCATTTGCTGATAATGAGTTTGCTCTCGTAGAAGTGGATCACTGTGTAGAGCATTTGAGAGATCCCTTTACAGCTATGCGGGAAATTCACCGGATTACCAAGCCAGGGGGCATGGTAAAGATTCGGGTGCCTCACTTTTCTCGGGGTTTCACTCATGCTGACCACAAGAGGGGATTTGATGTCACATTCGCTTATTACTTTGATCCTAAGTTTAGGCCAGGGTACATGGGTGTGACCTTCAAACTTCGGAAGATTCGTCTCACTTGGTTCGCCCAACCCTATCTCAAAAGACTTGTGCTCTCTCCCCTAGTATTTTTCATTGCTAACCTGGTTGGAAAATTCATAGACTTTTGGGCCAACCTTTCTCCGTTTGTAGCTTCTCGTCTATGGTGCTTCTGGGTAGGGGGATTTGAGGAGATTTATTTTGAGTTTGAAGTTGTAAAGGAGAGCCTTACAACGGCCCCTGAGGTTTCTAAAACTGAGGCGATATCCTCTTAGAATAACTTCAGGGTTCGGTTATTTTGTGAAATAGATGAGTAGTCCTATGACTGCTACTACTAAAAGTATAGCGAGTCCTACTTTGGCCCAGCTTATGGGACGGTCGCCTGCGACAGTGCCAGTGCGTCCGTGTATGACGACACGATAGGGCTTGCCACCATATCTGTAAGCCAAAATATAGATGGGTACATAAACAAGCTTCGTCGTAAGGTCGGAGAGTTGGAGTCGCATCTGAAAGTCCTTGTAGGTATCTCCGGGAATTGCTCGCTTACAGGCCTCGGCGGCCTTGTCATAGATATATTGGTAGCCTTCTTCCCATGCCTCTGAGAGGGGTTTGTCTGGCAGGGCAACATCCCAGCCCAAGAAGTACGAAGGGTTATATGCTCTTAGATCTGTGGTGGTAGCGAAGCTGCCAATCTCTTCCAGATAGCGACTGGGCAGGCTATTTAGTCCAGAGACGAGTACGTCGTCAAAAAAA
The DNA here is from genome assembly GCA_039630325.1 of Bacteroidia bacterium. Lineage (GTDB taxonomy): Bacteria > Bacteroidota > Bacteroidia > SpSt-205 > SpSt-205 > SpSt-205. The sequence goes on along the minus strand of JBCNVG010000012.1, from coordinate 41,950 downwards.
TCTTGATGATGTCCAGAGACGGGGAATCCCCATTCTGTGTAGGTTATGGTACGGGTTTGCCAGCTTCGGGTCTGCTGGTCAAAAAATCTCTCTGTACGAGTGCGATAGTAGCCAGGCGTCGCCGTCCAATGGGCCCATACTTGGGCGTCAAATGTCCAACTCGGCAAGTATATCCCACGCAGGTCCTCTACTCGCGTACGGCGGCTCAGGTCGGAAGGCGCAAACCACAGATTTTTCACCCAGCGGATGAATGCTTCGTGTGCGGCGTGCGCATCTATACCAAAGGGCAGGACTCCTTGGGGACGGACGGGCTGATTTTGAAGGGCGGCTTCACTTACGGCTTCTGCGCCGCAAAAGTCGCAAGTAGCTCTACCTTCTTTATAAGCAATTTGCGCGCCGCAACTGCTACAGCTTAGTACCTTATGCTCTGGAAGCGCTTCTCTCTGAGCTTCGGCTGCTTTGAGGGCTTGCTCTAAATCCATTTCCTCTATGCTATCGTAGGATTCAGGAATTTCTTGCTGATGTCCGCAATAAGGGCAGCGTAGCATTTCACTTCCGGCTTCATATATTACCGAAGCCCCGCAACCTTTACAGCGAAGGGTGAATAAATCATTCACGAGAGCAAATGTAAAATCTATCCTTGTGGTCCTGGTGCGTTTATCATACAGGACCATTGGGAATAGTTCGTCTATCGTCTTCTACTTCCTATCTGATAGCTGTATTTCGCTTGGCTTTTTCCAGAAATCTAAAAGAGCCGTTCCGTCAAAGCGCTAACTTTGCAGGCATGACCGTTATCACCGCAGACCAGGTTAGGAAGCTTCGAGAAGCTACGGGCGCTGGTATCATGGACTGCAAGAAGGCATTAGAAGAGGCCCAAGGTAACTTTGATACTGCCATAGAGATTTTGCGTAAAAAAGGTCATAAGATGGCGGCTGCTCGCCAAGAGCGGGATGCTAAAGAAGGAGCTGTCTTTGCTGCCGTTCAAAATGGCGAAGGCCACCTCATCTTACTGGCTTGTGAGACTGATTTTGTAGCCAAAAATGAAGACTTCCGAGCGTTTGGGCAGAAAGTAGTCCAAGCCGCTCTTCACCATCGCATCCGCAGTTTCCAATCGCTGTCGTCTCTTGCTATTGATGGGGTCCCCTTAGCAGATAAGCTGGCAGAGCTGACAGCTAAAATCGGAGAAAAGATGGAGGTTAGCCGGTGGGCTTATATAGAGGGAGAGTATGTGACAGCGTATATCCACTTAGGAGGGAGAATAGGGGTTCTGGTAGCGCTGGGAGGTACGGAGGGAGTCGCACCCGAAGTATTGGAAGAGCTCGGACAGAATATTGCCATGCAAATTGCTGCCCTGCGCCCAGTGAGTGTAGACAGGCAGGGAGTTCCGCAGGAGCTTGTAGAAAAAGAAAAAGAAATCGCTCGGGAGCAGGCACGAGCGGAAGGCAAGCCTGAATCTATTTTAGAGAAGATCGCGGTGGGCAAGCTAGAGAAGTTCTTCAAGGAAGTGGTCCTTTTAGAGCAGGAGTACTTCAAGGACAGCCAAAAAACCGTGGGTCAATATCTCAAATCCATATCACCTAAGTTGAGCGTGCTAAGCTTTGTGAGAATTCAAGTAGGTGGGAAGTGATGCGGTATCGGCGCATTCTTCTCAAGCTGAGTGGAGAGGCCCTCATGGGCGATAAGCCGTATGGGATAGATGCAGCCAAGCTTCGTTATTATGCCGAGGAGATCTCCAAAGTCGTTCGAGCAGGCGTGCAAGTGGCAGTTGTAATCGGGGGGGGCAATATTTTCCGTGGGATTGAAGGCAAGGAGCAGGGGTTAGATGAAGCTCAGGCGCATTACATGGGCATGTTGGCCACTGTGATTAATGCCTTAGCCCTTCAAAACGCTTTGGAACAAATAGGCGTACCCACCCGAGTACAGTCTGCTATCGAAATGCAGCGGATTTGTGAGCCCTTCATTCGCCGCCGAGCTATACGGCATTTAGAAAAAGGGCGGGTGGTGATTTTCGCCGCTGGTACAGGTAATCCTTTCTTCACCACGGATACAGCCGCTACATTACGGGCGATAGAGATTGGAGCCGAACTCCTGCTCAAGGGCACCAAGGTGGATGGCATCTATACCGCAGACCCCACCAAGGATGCCAATGCGCGGAGGTTTACTCGCATATCCTATCAGGAAGTTTTAGACCGGCGATTGGAAGTAATGGACTTGACGGCTTTTACCCTTTCTCAGGAGCATAAGCTCCCCATGGCTGTTTTCAACATCAATGAAGCGGATGCCCTCTATCGGATAGTGGCAGGGGAAAATGTAGGTACCCTCGTAACTGCCTGACCTAATCCACTGAGCAGAAAATGAAGAAGCCTCCCCTCAAGGGGAGGCTTCTTCTATGACATCGAGCAAGCCTTTTCTCACTGCAAAACTACCAGCCGCTGACGCAAGACGGCCCCCTCTGCTTCTAACTCTATGAGGTAAACCCCCGCAGGTAGAAGTAGCGTATGAGTGAATTCCCCAGCTGGGCGCGACCCAAATGACTGCCGTACTATTTCAACACCAGCTACGGTGAATATCCTCAGAGTCGGAGAGGCTGGACGGGTCAGCGTGTAACGAATCTCCGCAGGCCCTTGCACAGGATTAGGAGATACAGACAACTGAGAAAGGGTAGCCATCTGAATAGTAGCTGTAGGACGTGTCACTTTCACAGTATAAGTAGTCCAGACATCCCCCCACAATGGAATAGCGCCAGCGGGAGTATTCAACTTAGGCATTAGGTTAGAGGTGTCCTTGTTATTGATGTCGCTTGCTGTGATGGATGGATTCGGAAAAAATGTGACCTGTACGCTATTGGGATCTATGAATCCTCTAATCAAGATGCGCAAAGTATCGTCCGCATTTGGAGGTGTAGGTGTTATGCCGCGTATACAAGCTCGCACGCATCCACGCGGTGGGGTGGGATTAGAGGGGCTACCACCCCCTGGGTTTTGATATACTATTACATTTGCATATTTTGGAGGATTATCGTCCACTTGCTTGTACCGATGACCATCATGGAATCTTAGAGCACCACTGACTGGATTGCCGCTATTGTAGCTCGGCGGTATAGAGGGAGCTCCTCTGAGAGACACGTAAGTATTCCCTCCCTGCATATGCAGGCTATCTACAAAGATGGCGAAGTTGGGATACATGGCTGTTCCTGCCTGCATTACCGTTTCTGGCAAAGCAAACTGGACTACTACCTCTGTATCTTGTCCAGCTTGAATAGTAAGAAATGGCGGGTCAAATGTACGTGGTGGCAGGTTGTTGTTCACTGTGCATAACCCGCACTGGGCGTGCAAGGCAGGTCCTACGATAAGTCCGACAATCAATAGCCGTGTAATCATATCACGACAAAGATACTATTTTTTTGTCTGTGTATCATTCAAGGCTATTCCCATTTCAGTACAATTTTTCCCATTTGGTGTCCTGTCCATAGCAGATAGAGGGCTTTTGGTAGCTCAGAAAAGGGGAGGATAGTTTCTACGAAAGGGCGTATCCGTTTTTCAGAGATGAACTGGAGGAGGGCGGCGAAGTTAGCTGGACTACCCATGGTAGAGCCGATGAGATGAATTTGCTTCCAGAAGAGGCGGCGCAAGTCTATACTGGGAGGGTTGCCTCGGGTGGCTCCATACACCACGATGCGTCCGCCAGGACGAGCTATATTGAGGTAGGCTGGAAAAGGCTCGCCGCCGATACCATCTACGATGAGGTCAAAGCCGCCAGTTGCTTGGTACAGATGCTGGGCCCAATCCGCTTGTGTGTACAGGACTCCCCCTGCCGCTCCTAATCGTTGAGCAGTTTGGATTTTGGACTCAGAGCTGGAGGTGACCCATACCTCGGCTCCCGCAGCTACCGCCAGTTGCAAGGCCCAAACGGCTACTCCGCCCCCGATGCCAGGAATGAGAGCTTTCTCTCCGGCTTTTAGTCGTCCTTGAACAAAAACAGCTCTATATGCCGTCAAGCCAGCTAAAGGTATAGCCGCTGCTTCGGTAGCCGATAGATAATCAGGCACTGGATGAAGGTTCTCCACAGGTACATCCACATACTCCGCTAGGGTGCCCCATCGGGGCATTCCGAGAATCTCATATGCTTCGCTTTGTACCTTTTCCTCCTTGCCCCAGTTGATACTTGGATTGATGAGGACGCGCTTGCCGAGCCATGAAGCATCAGAAGGTGTCCCTACTTCAACTACCTCTCCACATCCATCAGAGCCTAAAATGGCAGGATACTTGATATTCGGGTATAAGCCCAGAGTGATCCACAGGTCTCGTCGATTGAGTGCAGCCGCTTGTAAGCGTACTCGAGCATATCCGGGAGGGAGTTTGGGCAGCTCTACCTCTTCTAACTTAAGTACTTTTTCCCACACTTTTTCCCCAGATGGCTGAGTATCTCGAGGGAGGGACTCGTAGAGTATCCATGCTCGCATAAGGCGCAAGTTGATATTTTTGCTCTAAATGGAGCTTACCGTCCTTGAACGCGAGATTATAGAAGCTGATCTCTCCTCGCCTGAAGCCCAGCAGCGTTTTCGCCAGAAGTTTCTCAAAAAGGGGGGGATATTGGATGAGCTTTTTTCTACACTGCGTAATCTGCCACCAGAGCAGCGAAAGGCTCTCGGAGCCCAGCTCAATCACCTCCGACAGTTGGCCCAAAGCCGCCTTAGTGCTGCTGACGCTCCAGAGGCGTTTGTAGCGGCTAATACTTTGACGGATGCGACTTTTCCTCGTCTCGACTTAGAGGCCGGCGCTCGGCATCCGCTCTCTATCGTTGAGGAGCAGATTATTCGCCTTTTTCAGCGGCTGGGTTACTCCCTTGCCGATGGGCCAGAGATAGAGGACGATTGGCACAATTTTACCGCTCTAAACTTTGAAGCCGATCACCCAGCCCGAGACATGCAGGATACTTTTTTTATTGATCCGCAAAAAGGCACTCTCTTGCGCACTCATACCTCCACTGTCCAAGTGCGAGTGATGGAGCGCATGCGTCCGCCCATTCGGATTTTAGCCCCTGGTCGGGTGTATCGACATGAAACGATTTCCGCCCGAGCGCACGTCTATTTTCATCAAATAGAGGGCCTGTACGTAGATAGACAAGTGAGCGCCGCTGATCTTCGGGCCACCATAGAGTACTTCATTTACAACTTTTTCGGCGAAGGTACTTCTATTCGGTGGCGAGCTTCGTATTTCCCTTTTACAGAGATGAGTGCTGAGGTGGATATTGCGTGTCGTCTGTGTGGCGGAACTGGCTGTCCTGTGTGTAAGCACTCTGGGTGGGTGGAGGTACTCGGATGCGGCATGGTGGACCCGAATGTGCTCGCAGCTTGTCATATCGATCCTGAGGAGTATCGTGGATTCGCTTTTGGCCTGGGGGTAGAACGGCTTGCTCAACTCCTGTTTGGGATTCCAGACTTACGCCTTTTTGGGCAAAATAATCTGGCATTTTTAGAAAGTTTTCGTGGCTATGGCTATACCCTCTGACGCTATAACTTCCCCAACGCCACTTTGGGAACAGGTTCAGCGTCTGTATCCTAACTTAGTTCCTACCCCTGCCCAGCTGCGCCTGATTGAAGCCTTAGATAAGTTCTATCGGGACTACCATCCAGAGCTTCTGATTGTGGAGACTGATCCTCAAGGCATCATCACCTATGTGAATGAAAGTTTTGCCCAACTTGGCGGATACACGCCCGCTGAACTTCTCGGACAGAATATCAACATCCTGCGCAGTGATGCCAATGAACCCGGCTATTTCCGAGATCTGTGGAATACCATCACTGCAGGCAATCCCTGGCGGGGGCGCATAAAAAATCGCACTCGGGAGTATGAGCTCTACGAAATAGATATGGTCATTCTACCCATTGCCGATGCTAACGGAGTGATCCAGAGATATTTAGCTTTTGCTTACGACACTACTCATAGGTTAGAGATAGAGAAGCAGTTCGTTCAGCTTCGGACGGATTTTGAAGAAGGCTTGCGATATGCTCGACGCATTCAGCGGGCGATCTTTCCTACGCGAGTAGATGCTCTGCGTAAATTTTTTCCCGAAAGCTTTTTGCTGGCCAATGGACGGGACATCGTCAGTGGAGACTTCTGTTGGGTGGCGCGCTCACCAATGGGGAATCGGACCTTTTTAGCGGTGGCGGATTGTACAGGTCATGGCATTCCTGGGGGGCTATTGACTGTGATCGGCTATAATCTCCTCAATCAGATAGTGCTTTATCGTGGCATTACTGTCCCGCATCAGATTTTGATGGAGATGCACAAGGGGCTTAGAGAGTATTTCCTTCAAGAAGATATGGAGGAGGGCCGTTTAGTCAAGGACGGCATGGATATTATTCTGTGCAGCTTTGATTATGCGATGACGGAGGTCCAGTTTGCAGGGGCAAATCGGCCGCTTTGGCTTGTTCGCAAAGGCGAGCTTCAGGAGTTCAAGACAGACAAGCAACCAATCGGTGGAGAAAAGCTGCCAGAAGATGTGGAGTTTCAGATTTTTACGCTGGAGCTTGAACCAGAGGATAGGTTATACCTTTTTACCGATGGGATCACGGATCAGTTTGGGGGACCGAATGACAAGCGATTTGGGACGCCTCGCTTGCGTGAGACGATTTTGCAGATATGGAGCGAACCGAGCATGGCTCGTCAGCGCGCTCTTTTCAATAATATCTGGAAGAGGGAGTGGATGGGTGATAATCCACCGACAGATGATGCGACGCTGGTGGGTATTCGGGTGGTGGATTAGTTTCCTTCATGCTCAAAGTGAAGCCTTTCGGGCGCCTGTGCCTCCATTTGAGGGGCTGATTGTTTACAAAGTGAAAGCTAAGGGCGATAAGGCAGAGATCCTCAAAGAGAATGCACCCCCCACCGAAATGCACCTGTATATTCACAAAAACCGTTTTCTAATCAATGAAGCCGGCGGAGCTTTCCCTATTAGTCGATTATATGACCCAGACTCGGATTGGGTGTACATATTAGACCCCCCTAACAAGCGGGCATTTAAGTATGAAAAATACCGTAAAAAGGCCCGGAACTATCCAGCCACTTATACAGGAGACAGCTTGCAGGTTCTAAATGAGTGGTGCTATGCTTTTTATGTGAAAAAGCCGAATGAAGACATCACCTACTATGTAAGTCCGAAATATCGGGTAGATGTTAGTCTCTTTGCTGGGAAAAAGCGAGCTCAGGCCTTTTTTCTCAATGAAGGGCTATATGGAGCGATCCCTCTCAAGATGATTCGTAAGCAAGAGGGCATGGTGATAGAGGTTACGGCTACGAGTATAAAGCCTATGAAGCTAGACCCAGAGAGCCTCAAGATTCCCAAAAACTATCAAATAGAGGGATACGACTACCGTCGGTAATATAAGCGAATTCCATACAGACTGGTGTCTCTCAGGAGATAGGGCCTACTGAGGTGAGGGAGATGATAAGCGGCTTCGGTCCATGTGCCGTTTGCGTCAAATATGTGTTGGGGTGAGCCCCATCTATCATAGAAAGCTTCCCAGGAAATCTTCTGGATGTCGCTTTTCCAACGAAAAGGCGTCAACCAGTCGCAGCTATACGGGGGGGAGAGACGAATATAACAGGGAGGAATGCCCCAGAAGCAGCTTTGTGGGGGCAAGGTGATCTGGCAGAGGGGCCGTTCCCAAGCTGTTTCGCCCCAAGGGATCAGCTGCCCTAAACAGAGAGCAACCCCGATGTAGTGCGGGATAGTGGAGCGTTTGATTTCAGCTAAAAGGCCTATCCAGAGAGGAATCGCCGTGGCGGTTGGAAGGGCTATAAGGCCTGCCCACAGGCGGTCCCGAAAAAGACGCCGTTCCGCATAGGGCTGATGGAAGTATGATTGCCCTAAAAGAAATACTAAAAGGACAGCTCCGCCCCGTAAAAACCATTCCCACCTTTGGGGTGGGCCCATCTCTTGCCAACTGGCTATCCAAAAATCATGCACGTAGTTCCATACCTGCCCTTGGAGATGGAGTATAGCGAAGCCCCCTAATATGCTCCAGATTATCCCCAAAATCCATGGGAGAATGGCAGAGAAGTGTCTTTCCTCCAAGCGGCGGTATATTGTCCATATTGCTGCTAAGGCGGCTATAGGGAAGGTTATGATACCAATCCCTGTAAGAATGCCGCGTTCAAATGGCCAGGAGTGTCGGTAGTTGAGCAAAATTAGCATCCATAAAAGCGGCTCTCCAATGGAAAAGCTATTTTGCCAGGGATAGACCAAATAAACGGCTATTGCAATAGCTTGCCCTAAAAATATCAATGACGAGCGCGATACCTGCGAGCGACTTCGAAGTAGAAATAGAAAAATGGCTATGCCGCCAAGCAGCTTCCAGATGCGGAGTGCATAAGTTCCGCGATCATGGAGAACTTGATGAAGATAGGTAAAAATAAAGTCCAGAGGGGCATGCAGCTCAGAGTACAGTAGATAGCCTTGGGAGGCACGATCGGCAGTAAAAGTATAAGAGGCCTCTACAGCGGGAGTACCCGCTGGCAAAAACAGCGTCCCCAGCAGAGCTACACCAATAATAACTATCCCCCCTGCCTTCAAAAGCCGAAGCGATACCGTCTATCTTCTATGCTTAGGCGTTCTTTTTGAGCCTCTATGAATCGTCCGCTGAACAGGTTGGCTTGGGTATTGGTTTGACCTATGGCATATGAGCGAGCCGCTTCCGCCGTAGCTGCTTCTGGGGATTTTTTCTCTATCAGCTGGAGGACATATATACCATTCGTCCCCTCTATGATGGGGCTAAGCTGATTAGGTTGAAGTGCGGCGGCGACTCCGAGGACTTTAGGCTCCATGCCGATGCCAGGTACCGCCACGCCGCCGTACAGAGCATTTTCAGCTTTGCTGATATAGGCCCCTGCTCCATAAGCTTGGCGGGCTTGTTCCAAGGAGCTAAGTTGATTTTGTATGCGCTGGCGAATGTATTGGGCTTTGAGCTGATTGCGGGCTTTAGGTTCTATCTGCTCTCGTACGGATTCCCAGCTTCGATAAGGCGGTTCAGCCGCAGAGAGGATCTGAGCTATCACAAATGCGTTAGAAGCCTCTAATACGCCTGATATATCTCCCGCCTCGTGATCAAAGGCCCACCGAATAATCTCCCTCGCTCCCGCAATAGCAGGAATGGTAGGAGCTGATGGTCGAAGGGTCGGACTGACGCGCGGGCTAAGTCCGGCTCTCTGGGCCGCATCATCCAAGTTGGTTTGAGCCTCGCGGGCGATTTGCTGGGCACGCTGACGCAACTGCGTTAGAGTTTGGCTGCTGGGCAAAATCTCCTTGACTATCACTGCTAGTCGAACTTGTCGGTCTTCCTTTTCCTGCACTTCTACGATGTGATAGCCTTGCTCGGAGGTGATTATACCATACAATCGTCCAATAGGGGCCTTAGCTAATCCTTCATAAAAGCTTTTGCCAAAGCGTCCTGTGGCAGTGTACCATCCTAATTCACCGCTGGCAAACTTACTCTGCCAATCGTCAGAAAACTGATTAGCTGCCTCAGCAAACTTTTCTGGTTTCAAAGCTCTGTACAGGCTATCAGCGCGTTTGCGTGCCGCTACACTATCCAGCCCTTTGCTTATCATGATGTGACGCAGTCTGTACACCGGCAAGGTATCCTGGATAATAGTGTCCACTTTGGCGATTGCGTATCCTCGGTCGGTCATATAAGGACCGATAACCTGCCCCGAAAACCGCACGGAGTCTCGCAGTTCGCTTGGAAGGTCAGGCCATCGCTTGAAAGAATAATCTACAGAGAAGTCACTATTTCCCGCAGCGAAAACAGAATCCTCGCTTGTTTTTTCAAAGGGTTCTCTGAGTGCCAAAAGCTGCTGGAAGGTGGCTTCACTGTCTGCTTTGGAGGGTTCTTTGAAGATTACGATATATCGAAGGATCCGCTCTGGCTCTCGAATTGCAAACTCGGATCGGTGCTCATTGTAATATCGTTTTATATCTCCTTCGGTAATCGGCACCAGCGAATCTGCTACGGCGCTGTAGCTGATTGCCAAGAAGGAAAAGCTTAGGGAGGTATTATCCAGTGTATTCTGATAGGAAGCAAGAGGAGTAGGTACATAAGCTGCGGCCTTGATTAGAGCCTCATACTTTTCCCGAAGGCGGGTCTGTACGAGGTAGTCTTCAAACTCCCGCACTTGGCGAGCGATCTCGGGATTACTTTCGGCTTGACTAAGGACTTGTTTTACCCGTTCTTTATCGTACGTTTGTCCTCCTTGAGAAAAAACCTGCATTACCAGGGGATGGGGATTGTCTGAGACAAACATTTCATACACCTCAGCATTAGAGACACTGAGTCCGGCCATTTCCGCTTCTTGCTGATAGAGTCGATCTGATAAAAGCTGCTGCCATACAGCTTCTCGGATTTGCTCTTCAGTGAAGGGGTCATTCGGCTCGCCTTGATTTCGTTTAGCCCGCTCGTAAAGCTCATTATACTCTGCGTACCGAATCTCGGTTTTTCCAATGCGGGCGACTACATCGCTTTTGCCCCATATGGCTTCCTGGATGAACGCATTACTTTGCAGGAGGTCTGTCAAAATGAAAATTAGTAAAGAAATACCGATGAGGAGCACTGCTAGCCCCGCTTTATCCCGAATCTTTTGTATAACGCCTGCCATGCCAGCGCAAACTTAGAGGAAAATCCGTTTACCATGGTTGTAGCTGGGAATCGGCTCCGCATTTCTATTAGGAGAAAGATAGCCTTATTAGCCACTTATTCGTTGGGTGCTTGGATGCCGGATAAAGCAACCTGAATTTTTTTCCTGGTGCTTTCCCGCTTATAATCTGCTATAGTGCTGGTAATGTCTGCGTCTATGTAGCGCACTTGGCTCAGGTCTATTTCTAAGCGGGTTTCTGACGGTACGCGGAATAGATATTTCAGCAGCGTCGCTTTATGTAGAAAAGTTAGACTCCCTGTAATGTGGAGGCGCCACTGCCCATTTTCTGCTGTTAGGGTAAAAGAAGGTCCTTGCTTGTAGGAGTGCCACCAAGCGATTAGCGTGCTTAGAATGAAGCCGCCTATTACGCCGCTCAGCAGATCTATAAACACAACGCCTGTTAGCGTGAATATGAATGGAAGAAACTGTGAAATGAAGCCTTTTTGATAAAAGTGGCGGAAAATGGCGGGCCTTATCAGTTTATATCCCACAAATATCAGTATAGCCCCAATGCTGGCAAGAGGCATGTACCGGAGCTGTGGCGCGAGTAGAAAGGAAAAGATGGTTAGAAAGAGTCCATCAAAAAAAGCAGTCATACGGCTGTATCCCCCTGCATGTACGGCGGTAGTGCTGCGGATGATGACCTGAGCGATGGGTATAGCCCCTATGAGTCCAGCGGTAAGGTTACCGACTCCTTGAGCGAAAAGTTCGCGACGCTTAGGCGTTGGACGGCCCAATGGATCTAACTTAGAGATGGCTTCGGCTGAGAGAAGGGTCTCAATAGCGGCCACTACTCCTATAAGCACCCCATGCTTGAATACTTTCAAGGAAGGAAGCTCTTTCCATTCAGTGGGGAGAAAGTGTAGCTCTATCCCCCCTTTGGGCAAGGAAACGCTCATAGAAGGAGGAATGCTAAGTTCTGGGGCTACCTGCGAGAAGGCCAGAGATAAAGCTATACCCGCTGCCACGGCTGCGAGAGGACCAGGTAGCCATTTCCCTATATTTCGCAGAGGGGAGAAAGATTCCCAGCTTATCAAGATAGCTAAGCTGACCACTCCAATCAAGGCGGCTCCCGGGTGCATATCTGCATTTCCCATCGGCATGTTCCATGTCCATGCTTCCGATGTAGACGATTGTATGAGGCCGAAGGTCTGAGGAAGCTGCTTAATCAAAACGATGCCACCGATACCCGCGAGCATACCATAGATTACTGGCGTGGGGATAAAATAGCTGATCCGATGGCCGCGTAAAAGCCCTAAGATTAGCTGAGTGATACCAGCAATGGCGACACTGAGAGAGAATTCGGCGGTAGAAAGTTCTCGGACAGCATTGGCCACGAGTACGATGAGTCCTGCGGCAGGAGCGGAAATACCCAAAGGCGATCGGCTCACTATCGGCACAATAAGTCCGCCAATAATACCCCCCAATAAACCGGCCGATGCAGGAAGTTCAGAAGCAATCGCTATGCCGATGCATAATGGCAGGGCTACCAGAGCCACCGCTAAACCGGCCATCGCATCTTTCCGCAGAATAATAAGGCGCCGAAGCACAGCTGAGCTCAAACGACCAGACCTCATCTTCTCTGCAAAGATGCTTTAGATTTGGAGAGTTTGGTTTGTGCGATATGAAGAAGATTTCCTACCTTTGCCCGCCGTCGTATGCCTACGATACAGCAGCTCATCCGGCATGGGCGTCAGCCCAAGCCTTATAAGAGTAAGTCCCCGGCCTTAGTGGGGTGCCCTCAGCGCCGGGGGACTTGTACAAAAGTTTATACTACGACCCCGAAGAAGCCTAATTCCGCTCTTCGGAAAGTAGCCAAAGTGCGTTTGACAAGCGGGTACGAGATTATCGCCTATATCCCTGGGGAAGGCCATAACTTGCAAGAACACTCAGTGGTTCTTGTTCGGGGAGGTCGTGTAAAGGACCTTCCAGGGGTGCGATACCATATCGTTCGTGGGGCCTTAGAGTGCGCAGGTGTAGACAAGCGTCGCCAAGGCCGTTCCTTGTATGGAGCGAAGCGTCCTAAGAAGGGCGCCGCCGCTGCCCCTGCAAAAGGAGCCCCTCAAAAAGGAGGTAAAAAATGAGAAAGGGACACCCAGAGCCGCGGATCATCCCTCCAGATCCCAAGTATAAGAGCGAGTTGGTCGCTCGTTTTGTGAATAAAATCATGCGTGAGGGCAAAAAAAGTAAAGCCTACAAGATATTCTACCGCGCATTAGAGATCATTGCCCAAAAGACGAATCAAAATCCGCTTGAAATCTTTCAAGCGGCGGTCAACAATGCTATGCCGCATTTAGAGGTTCGCCCTCGTCGTGTGGGCGGGGCTACGCTTCAGATCCCAATGGAGCCCCGACCTGAGCGCAAGCTCTCATTGGCAATGCGCTGGCTCATAGAGGCGGCTCGAAAGCGCAGTGAGCGTACCATGGCAGAACGATTGGCAGGTGAACTCATAGCTGCCTCCAAAAATGAAGGAGCCGCCATCAAAAAGCGTGACGAGGTTCATAAAATGGCCGAAGCTAACAAAGCTTTTGCTCACTTCCGATTCTAAACGATTATGCCGATAGATCCGAATATACCCCTGTCTCGCTGCCGCAATATTGGTATTGCAGCGCATATAGACGCAGGGAAGACTACGACTACCGAGCGCATTCTTTTCTACACTGGCCTCACTCATAAGCTCGGGGAGGTCCACGAGGGCACTGCCACAATGGACTACATGCCTCAGGAGCGTGAGCGAGGTATTACCATCACTGCTGCTGCGACGACTACCTACTGGAATTGGCAGGGTGAGAAGTATCGCATTAATATCATAGATACGCCAGGGCATGTGGATTTCACGGTGGAGGTGGAACGGTCTATGCGAGTACTGGATGGAGCCGTGGCGGTGTTTTGTGGGGTTGCTGGCGTCCAGCCGCAATCCGAGACCGTTTGGCGTCAAGCCAATCGATATAAGGTGCCCCGAATCTGCTTCGTCAATAAGATGGATCGGGCTGGAGCCAACTTTTTCAATGTGGTTGAACAGATTCGTGAGCGTCTCGGTGCTAAGGCTGTGCCCATTCAGGTACCCATTGGCGCCGAGGATCAGTTTCGGGGGGTGGTGGATTTGATTACGATGGAGGCTAAAATTTGGAATGAAGAGGATTATGGCATGACTTATCAAGTCGTCCCAGTGCCCTCAGAGCTCTTGCCAGAAGTAGAGAAGTGGCGAGCATTCCTCTTGGAAACGGTCGCCGAATATGACGATGCTCTCATGGAAAAGTACTTTTCCGATCCAGACTCTATCACCCCTGATGAGATTCGGTGGCTTTGCGACGTGAACCCTTAAGATGGAGCTTTTCCCGTGCTGGCCGGGCCCTCCGCCTTCAAAAAATAAAGGCGTACAAGCCTTACTGGACGCTGTATGTGCTTTCCTTCCATCACCTACCGATATAGAAGCTGTGCGGGGGACCAATCCCAAAACAGGTGAGGAAGAAACTCGACCCGTGGATCCGCAGGCTCCATTTGCAGCTCTGGCATTCAAAATTATCACAGATCCCTTCGTAGGCAAGCTCACTTTCATCCGAGTATATTCGGGTACTCTCAAAGCTGGCTCGTATGTGCTCAACACACGCACTGGGCAAAAGGAGCGTGTGAGTCGTCTCATCCAGATGCATGCCAATAAGCAGAATCTGATTGAAGAGGTTTCTGCCGGGGATATTGCAGCCGTAGTGGGTATTCGGGATGTGCGAACCGGTGATACCCTTTGTGACGAGGCTCATCCGATTGCTCTGGAGGCAATGACTTTCCCCGAACCAGTTATTCAAAAAGCCATAGAGCCGAAAACCCAAGCTGACTCTGACAAGCTGTCCAACGCCCTGTCTAAGCTTTCGGAGGAAGACCCTACCTTCCGCTACTGGGTAGATGAGGAGTCTCTCCAGACCATTGTGGCGGGCATGGGTGAACTTCACTTGGAGATTATTGTGGATCGCTTGCGTCGAGAATTCAAGGTAGAGGTGAATGAAGGGGAGCCCCAAGTCGCCTATCGAGAAACGATTACTGCGACCGTTTCCCATCGAGAGCTATACAAAAAGCAAACTGGTGGTCGTGGTAAATACGCCGATGTCGTAATAGAGTTTTCACCGCTGGAAAATGGACACTTCGAGTTCATTAATGAGATAAAAGGTGGGGTAATTCCTCGCGAGTTTATTCCCGCTGTGGAAAAGGGCATTAGACAGGCGATGAATGATGGAATTATTGCAGGTTATCCTGCCACAGGCATCCGAGCTCGGTTGTATGATGGGGGGTATCACGAAGTAGACTCCGACAGCTTGTCGTTTGAGATTGCTGCACGGTACGCTTTCCGTGAAGGGTGTAGAAAAGCCTCTCCCATCATCCTGGAGCCCATCATGAAAGTAGAGGTGGAAACTCCGGAGGAGTATATGGGCGGGATTGTGGGTGACCTCAATCGTCGCCGAGGTCAAATCACAGGTATGGGGGTTCGTGGGGGTATGCAGGTGGTTACCGCTCTGGTCCCTCTCAAGGAGCTTTTCGGTTACGTTACCCAACTGCGAACCCTCTCTTCGGGACGGGCTTATGCTGTTATGGAGTTTTCCCATTATCAGCCCGTGCCTCCACATATTCAAGAGCAGATTATTGCCCAGTCTAAGGGCGTTCGTGAAAAAGAAATCGCATAAGGCTTATGACTAACCTACAAAGAATTCGCATCAAGCTGAAATCGTACGACCATACGCTCATAGACCGTTCGGCTGAGCGTATAGTGCAGGCGGTGAAAAAAGCTGGTGCTGTCGTAAAAGGTCCCATTCCTTTGCCTACCGAGAAAATGCTCGTAACCGTCAATCGCTCCCCTCATGTAAATAAGGAGTCTCGTGAGCAGTTTCAAATCAAGTATCATCGCCGCCTCATAGACATCTACAATAACCTCAAAGAAGTCGTGGAGGAAATTTCCAAGGTAGATCTCCCAGAGGGGGTAGAAGTGGAAATCAAGTAAAGCTATGTTGGGTTTGATTGGACGCAAGGTCGGAATGACGAGCTTTTTCACGCCCGAAGGCGATACGGCGTGTACCATTATAGAAGCTGGGCCTTGTCCGATAGTCAATATTCGTACACCTGAGCGGGATGGATATACGGCACTCCAGCTTGGCTATGGCGTGATAAAACCTAAGCATCTCCGCAAGCCACTCGCCGGCTACTTCAAGAAACAAGGTGTAGAACCAACGCGGCTCCTCCGCGAGTTTCGCATAGATAGCGTAGAGGGGTTTCAGATTGGACAGGTCCTGGATGTTGGTCTCTTTCAAGAAGGAGACATCGTGTCTGTGACGGGCTGGACAAAAGGTCGTGGATTTGCGGGCGTGGTCAAGCGCCATGGATTTGCTGGTGTGGGTGGGCGTACCCACGGCCAGCATAATCGGGAGCGCCATCCAGGATCTATGGGATCTAATACCTTCCCGGGGCGCGTGTGGAAAGGTAAGCGGCTCGCCGGCCGCTATGGTAATGAGCGAGTCACAGTTGAGAATCTGTCCGTTCTCAAAGTCATCCCAGAGAAAAACATTCTCGTCGTGTCTGGCGCCGTACCCGGACCGCGAGGTGGACTCTTACTAATTTACAAGTAAGCCTATGCAGCTTCCGATTTTCTCCATAGAAGGACAGCCGACTAACTCTTATTTAGAGGTTCCAGAGGCTCTTTTGACTTTTGAGCCTAATCAGCATCTCATTTACTTAGATGTAAAGCGTATTTTGGCCGATGCTCGTCAGGGTACCCACAAAACCAAGACTCGGGGTGAAGTGAAGGGGAGTAAACGCAAGCTTTATCGCCAGAAAGGGACTGGACGAGCGCGAATGGGATCTATCCGCAACCCCATTCGTCGGGGCGGAGGAACTGTCCATGGTCCAGTTCCACGTGATTATACTATCAAGCTCAACGAAAAAGAGAAACGGATCGCTCGCCTTAGCGCCTTAGTACTTCATTTGCGTCAGCAGACTGTATGGGTGATAGAATCCCTAAGGTATGAGCAGCCTAAAACTCGCCTCTTTTGGCGCACGCTTCTGAACTTAGGTTGGCAAGAGGGCTCACCTCTGCAAGTCTATACCCACGAATATAACCCCATCGCTTATTTATCTGCCCGCAACATTCCCCGAGTGTCTGTTCAACCCGCTCACAACTGGAATACATATGATATGGCCAGAGCACATTATCTCCTCTGGGAACGAGCCGCATTAGAAAGCCTTTTCAAACAGCTTAGCCTATGAAAGAAATTCTCATAAAGCCTCTTTTTACTGAAAAGGCCATCAATCTCTCCAAGAAGAAGAGCAAAAGTGGAACCTATACATATGTTTTCAAAGTCCACCGTGAGGCTACTAAACCCGAGATTGCTTCAGCTATCGCTCAGCGGTATGGAGTAGAGGTGGATGAGGTTCGTACGGCCGTGCTACCTGCTCGAATCCGGCATCGGTATACTCGAAAGGGCATTCAGGAGAGCCGCCTTCCTTCATATAAGAAGGCTTATGTTCGGCTTAAACCTGGCTTTGAGATAAACCTCTACGAAAACATCTAAATCTATGGGCATTCGGAAGTACAAACCAACTACGCCTGGTCGCCGATGGATGTCCGTCTCTGATTTTTCGGACATTACTAAGACTGAGCCCGAAAAAAGCTTACTTTTACCCTACAAAAAATCAGGTGGACGCAACAATCAAGGCCGTCGTAGTGCACGCTACATCGGTGGTGGGCATAAAAGGCGCTATCGGATTATTGACTTTCGCCGAGATAAACATGGTATTCCTGCGAAAGTCGCTGCTATAGAGTATGACCCGAATCGTACCGCTCGTATTGCCCTTTTGCATTATGCGGATGGGGAAAAGCGATACATCCTGGCCCCGGCTGAACTCAAGCCGGGAGACATCGTCATCTCTGGACCGAATGTAGAGCCGCGCCCGGGTAATGCTCTGCCTCTAAGTGAGATACCGCTCGGTACCTTTGTGCACAACATAGAGTTGCTACCTGGACAGGGAGGTAAGCTCGTTCGCGCCGCTGGAACCGCTGCTCAGCTCGTCGGAAAGGAGGATAAATACGCCGTTTTGAAGCTTCCTTCTGGGGAAATCCGCCGAATATTGCTCGGCTGCTATGCTACGGTAGGCACGCTCAGCAATGCCGATCATATCAACATTACCATCGGCAAGGCGGGACGCAGCCGATGGTTAGGGCGTCGTCCCCGTACGCGAGGTGTCGCCATGAACCCTATTGACCATCCTATGGGTGGGGGAGAAGGTAAAGCTTCAGGTGGCCATCCTCGCTCTCGAAAGGGATTATATGCAAAAGGCAAAAAGACCCGTAACCCTAAGAAACCCAGCTCTAAACTAATCATCTCTCGCCGAAAATCTAAAAAGTCTAAATAACCATGCCGCGTTCACTTAAGAAAGGCCCCTACGTCTATCCCAAGCTACTTAAGAAGATTCAAAAGCTCAACGAAACGCGCGAACGAAAAGTTATCAAGACATGGTCGCGTGCTTCCATGATTACCCCTGATTTCGTCGGGCATACGATAGCCGTACATAATGGCAAACAGTTCATTCCTATCTACATTACCGAGAACATGGTAGGGCATAAGCTGGGAGAGTTTGCGCCGACCCGCATTTTCCGTGGGCATCCTGGCCAAAAATCTGACAAAAAGAAGTAGTTTATGGCGTTGACTCGCAGAGAGAAAATCGCTCAAGGTATTCCCAAGCCTTACAAGGGTAACCGCAAGGCGCGGGCAGCCGCTGCCCTTCGCGAGCGGCGTAAATCTCAGTATTACGCTATCCTTCGAGGGTGTCCATATCCTCCTCGAAAAGTTCGTCTAGTGGCTGATCTTATTCGCGGTCAGTCAGTAGAGAAAGCTCTCGCCTATCTCAAGCTATCTCGTCGATGGGCGGCGAAAGAGGTACTCAAGGCGCTGCGCTGCGCTATCAATGACTGGGAACAGAAAACTGGGGGAGCTGGCGATCTAGAAAATCTCAAAATAGTCCGTATAGAAGTTGATGGTGGTCCTTTTCTCAAAAGAATACAACCCGCTCCCCAAGGTCGAGCTCATCCCATTCGTAAGAGAAGTTCACACATTCGTATATATCTCGGCTAACTATGGGTCAGAAAACGCATCCAATAGGCTTTCGTTTAGGTATCACCAAAGGGTGGTACTCTAACTGGTATGCTGGGCGCAAGCTGGCGCCTTACCTCATCTTAGATCAGCTATTTCGGGAGCACATAGAACGCGAGTATCCTAAGGCGCATATTTCACGCATATACATCAATAGAACTTCGCTTCAAGCCACTAATATTGTTATCCATGCAGCTCGTCCAGGGATACTTATAGGAAAGGATGGCAGCAATATCAAAAAGCTTCAGCAAGATCTTCAGCGTATCGCTCGCCGATTCAATAAAGAATATAGGCATTTGCTTTTAGGGAAAAGGGTGGAAACTGGAGGACAGCCGGAGTATTTAGCGACAGACAATATAGAAGTGAATCTTCGGGAAGTCACCCAGCCCGAAGCTGATGCAGTAATTGTGGCTAAGACGATTGCAGAGCAGCTTGAAGCCCGAATGTCCCATCGGCGAGTTATGAAATCTGCTATCGCTCAGGCTATGCGGGCTGGGGTTCAGGGTATTAAGATTCGCTGTACAGGGCGGCTTGGCGGCTCTGATATGTCCCGCTCTGAGGAGTACAAGGAAGGCCACATTGCTCTG
Source organism: Bacteroidia bacterium (assembly GCA_039630325.1). GTDB lineage: Bacteria > Bacteroidota > Bacteroidia > SpSt-205 > SpSt-205 > SpSt-205. The sequence goes on along the minus strand of JBCNVG010000012.1, from coordinate 22,540 downwards.
CAGACTTTGCGCTCTGATATAGACTATGCTACCGCTACGGCGCATACGATCTATGGGGCGATTGGGGTCAAAGTTTGGATACTCAAAGGAACCCTGTACGGCAAGGTGGACCTTTTCCCATGGATGAGTGAAACAGCCAGACAGCCTCGCTCTGGGCGCAAAGAACGCAAAAAGTCATAGCCTATGCTCCAGCCAAAACGCACTAAGTATCGTAAAGAACAGAAGGGTAAGCTCTTAGATAAGGGCATCGTCAGGGGGGTGGCTTCACGCGGCCATCAATTGGCCTTCGGCTCTTTTGGTCTAAAAGCTCTTGATGGAGGGCTCATAACCTCACGCCAAATAGAAGCTGCTCGCGTCGCTCTGACCCGCTTCCTACGGCGGGAAGGAAAAATATGGATTCGTATCTTCCCCCATAAGCCCATTACCCGAAAGCCTTTGGAAGTGCGAATGGGTAAAGGAAAAGGGAATGTAGAGTTCTATGCTGCAGTGGTCAAGGCGGGAACGGTTTTATTTGAATGTGAAGGTGTCTCGGAAGAGGCGGCGCGAGAAGCATTTCGTTTGGCCGCTTTCAAGTTGCCTATCAAGACAAAATTCATTCGTCGAGTGGATTATGAAGGCTGAAGAACTGCGAGGATATAGTCTCCACGAGCTGCATACGCTCTTGCGCGAAAAGCGGCGGGAGCTGGCGGATCTCCGTTTCCGCAATGCCCAAAGCCCGTTATCGGATGCACCCTCTAAAATACCCGCTTTGAAAAAGGATATTGCCCGAATTCTCACAGTAATCAATCAGAAGCGTCATGAGCGAAGTAAATCAATCTAATCAGCCTGTCCGCGGTCGCCGAAAAGAATTCATCGGCGAGGTGGTCAGTAATAAAATGCAGAAGACAATCATCGTTCGTGTGGTGCGGAATGAACCTCACCCCTTGTATCGCAAACCAGTGAAGCGATTTCGTAAATTTGCGGCGCACGATGAGCGTCAGGAGGCTCAGATAGGAGACATCGTCCGAATCATGGAGACGCGTCCGCTGAGCCGTACCAAGCGCTGGCGCCTCGTGGAAATCATACAGAAAGCGAAGTAGGCTATGATTCAGCAGGAGTCTCGTCTCAACGTGGCAGATAATACAGGGGCGCGCGAGCTTTTATGTATTCGCGTGCTCGGGGGAAGTCATCGCCGCTATGGGGGATTAGGCGATGTGATTGTCGCCTCCGTCAAGGATGCTATTCCGAATGGCCTGGTCAAGAAGGGGGACGTAGTTAAGGCGGTTATTGTAAGAACTCGCAGAGCGTACCGCCGTCCGAATGGAACTTACATCCGATTTGAAGATAATGCCGCAGTCATCATCAATAATGATGGAGAGCCGCGCGGTTCCCGCATATTTGGTCCCGTGGCACGCGAACTGCGGGATAAAGGATTCATGAAAATCGTCTCATTAGCGCCAGAAGTCTTATGAGTACTCACAAGTCACAGGTCGCTGCAGGGTTACAGGGGCGTCCTCGTTTCGTTCCTAAGCTCCATATCAAGCGCGGAGATTTAGTCAAAGTCCTCTCTGGGGATGATAGGGGAAAAACAGGACGAGTTATTCGGGTTTTCCCCAAAAAAGGATTAGCGATTGTCGAAGGCGTCGCTTTGGTCAAAAAGCGTGTGCGAAAAAGCCAGCGCTATCCCCAGGGTGGGGTGGTAGAAGTAGAGCGTCCCATCCCAGTGTCTAAGCTTCAAGTAATAGATCCTTCTACGGGCAAGCCTACCCGCGTCGGTCGTCGTTTTGAGAATGGTCGCTGGGTGCGCTATGCCAAAAAAAGTGGTAAAGTCTTATGACGTACATTCCCAACTTATATCGGCTATATAAGGAAAAAGTGGTCCCTGCTCTCAAAGAGAAGCTGGGGTATAAAAATGTCATGCAGGTCCCTCGTTTAGAAAAAATTGTAGTTTCCAGAGGGGTAGGGGCGGCTGTTTCGGACAAGAAGCTTTTAGAACAAGCCCAACAGGAGCTGGCTCTTATTACAGGGCAGAAGCCGGTGGTGGCTCTTTCCCGCAAAGATGTGGCGGGCTTCAAGCTCCGAAAGCGTATGCCTATCGGCGTAAAGGTAACGCTCCGAGGGGCACGCATGTACGAGTTTATGGAGCGGCTCATTCATGTAGCTTTGCCGCGTACCAGAGACTTTCGAGGTATTTCGCCGACGGGCTTTGATGGACGAGGAAACTACACCCTTGGCGTTCGTGAGCAGCTCATTTTCCCCGAAATAGATATCGACAAGGTGTACAAAATAGCTGGTATGGATATTACCTTTGTTACTACAGCTCGTACGGACAAGGAAGCCTTTGAGCTGCTTAAGGCTTTGGGTATGCCTTTTCGCGAACAAGAACCCTCAAAGAAAAAAACATAACCTTCTATGGCGACAGATGCAGTTATAGCCCGTGAGCGCAAGCGGTGGAAGCTGTATGAGCGCTATGCTCGCAAGCGAGCCCTTCTCAAAAAGGAAGGGCGCTGGGATGAATTAGCTCTTCTACCACGAAACTCTTCGCCAGTACGCTTGCGGTTTCGATGTCAGCTCACTGGGCGTCCCCGTGGGAACTACAGAGCCTTCGGGTTGTGCAGAGTGAAACTTCGGGAGCTAGCTCTGGAAGGTAAGATTCCCGGTATGACCAAAGCGAGTTGGTAGTATGGATACGATAGGAGATTTTCTTACCCGCCTGCGCAATGCTTATCATGCACACCATCCCATGATAGAGGTGCAGGCGTCTTTCGTTCGTACAGAGATTGCTCGGATTCTCAAGGATCAGGGCTTTATAGAGGATTATCAGGTCATTCAGGATGGGAATAAGCAATTTCTGCGAGTGCTCCTCCGATATGGTTCTCGGCATCAGCCTGCTCTGCGCGAAGTGACTCGTGTGAGCAAGCCTGGGCGTCGCCTTTATGCCTCCGCAGCAAAGTTGCCCGAAGTCGCTAATGGCCTTGGAATTGCGATTATTTCTACCTCCAAGGGGATCATGACGGATAAAGATGCTCGTCGTCATAATGTCGGGGGTGAAATCCTTTGTTTTGTCCGATAGCATATGTCTCGCGTTGGGAACAAGCCTATTACTATTCCTAAGGGGTTGAAAATCAGCTGGCAGCCCCCCGTGCTCACTCTTCAAGGACCGAAAGGAACCCAGTCTCTTACGCTTCCAGAGGGGTTTTCTATTAGCCAGACCGACGGCTTTATTGTGCTCAGCCGACCAAGTGATGAAAAGCATGCTCGTGCCCTTCACGGCACTTATCGCGCTCTCATTCAAAATGCAGTCATAGGGGCATCGCAAGGCTTCCAAAAGGTCTTAGAGATTGTCGGTATCGGTTACAAAGCGGAACTCAAAGGAAGTAATGTACTCGTCCTGACGCTCGGATACTCCCATGATATTGCTTTCGTTCTTCCTGAAGGAGTAAAGGCGCAAATCGTACAAGAGCGGGGACAGAACTTGCGAATTGTTTTAGAGAGCACGGATAAGCAGTTGCTGGGGCAAATCGCTGCTATGCTGCGCAGTCTGCGCCCCCCCGATCCGTACAAGGGAAAGGGGATTCGGTATGCCGATGAGGTAATTAGACTGAAAGCTGGCAAAGCAAAAGGTAAAGGCAAAAAATAGTTGAGTCATGCAGGTGAAGCTTAAGAAATATCGCCGCTATCGTATCAAGCGTCGGATACGCAAGAAAATTTTTGGCACACCAGAGCGGCCTCGCCTCTCAGTGTTTCGCAGTAATCGATATATTTACGCCCAACTCATAGATGATACAAGGGGTCATACTTTGGTTTCTGCCAGCTCTCGTGAGCCAGAAGTGCAATCTGCTGCCACTCGTCCGATTGAGCGCAGTCGTATCGTGGGGCAGAAACTAGCGGAGCGCGCGAGAGCCGTAGGCATAGAAAAGGTAGTTTTTGACAGAAATGGTTATCAGTATCATGGGAATGTGCGTGCCCTGGCAGAGGGCGCCAGAGAAGGAGGACTTATATTCTGAACTATGGCGAAGCGTGTAATGTCTAAGGAAGCCCTGGAAGACCGATTGGTGTGGCTCAACCGCACCTCCAAAGTAGTGAAAGGAGGAAGGCGGTTTGGATTTGCTGCCCTGGTGGTCGTCGGTGATAGACAGGGGGTTGTTGGCTTTGGCTTAGGGAAAGCGGCTGAAGCTAATATTGCGATCGCCAAAGGGGTAGAGGCTGCGAAAAAGAATCTCTATCGCATACCCCTTCGGCGCACCACGATTCCCCATGCAGTATCGGTCAAATACGAGTCTACACGACTTATTCTAAGGCCTGCTGCACCAGGTACTGGCCTTATTGCAGGAGGGGCCGTACGGGCAGTTTTAGAGGTGCTGGGGGTCCAGGATGTTCTCGCTAAGGTCATCGGCTCCTCTAATCCTCATAATGTGGTTCGGGCTACTTTCAAGGCTTTAATGGAGCTGGAAGACGCAGCTTCTGTCGCTCACAGGCGAAATATCTCTCTTCAAAAAGTTTTCCATGGAACCTATGAAATCGGGGATTCGGGTACGAGTAACTCAAGTGCGCAGTAGCATAGACTGTCCGCGCCGTCAAAAAGACACACTGCGGGCGCTTGGATTGCATCATCGCATGCACACGGTTGAGAAAGAGCTCAACCCAGCCATCATCGGCATGCTTCGTCGGGTAAGTCATCTCATCAAAATAGAACCAGCACCATGAGTCATATACTACATACCCTTCGTCCCGCTACTGGGGCTACCCACAAAGAGAAACGCATCGGTCGAGGGGAAGGAAGCGGACACGGTGGCACCTCTACTCGAGGTCACAAGGGGGATAAGTCCCGCTCAGGCTATCGGCTCAAGCGCGGATTTGAGGGGGGGCAAATGCCATATCAGCGGCGCATCCCTAAGTTCGGTTTCAAGAATCCCTTCCGAGTAGAATATTTCCCCCTCAACTTAGATCGTATTTCAGCCATTTTAGAGGCTCACCCAGACCTTACTGCAATCACCCCGGAGTGGTTGTATGCTAATGGAATCGCCCGTAAAAACATGCCTGTCAAAGTTTTGGGGCGTGGTAGTCTGAGTCGGGCCGTAGAGATTCATGCCCATAAGTTTAGTGCCGCTGCCCGGGCGGCGATAGAGCAAGTCGGTGGAAAGGTCGTATCTTTATCTACATGAGAGGGCTTATACAGACCCTACGCAATATATTCAGTGTACCTGAGCTCCGAGAGCGAATCTTATTTACGCTGCTTCTTTTAGCGGTTTATAGGGCAGCCTCTTTTATCATTTTGCCTGGGATAGATTCGCAAGTCCTATCTGAAGAGTTCGCTCGGACCCAGGGCACGGGCATATTAGGCATGCTTAATGCTTTCGTAGGGGGAGCTTTCTCCCGTGGAGCCATCTTGGCGCTTGGCATCATGCCATATATCTCGGCTTCCATTATTATTCAGCTATTAGCCACTGCTGTCCCTTCTCTCCAAAAACTTCAAAGAGAGGGAGAGAGCGGTACTCGTCGCCTCAATCAATATACTAAGCTGCTCACGGTGGGGGTAGTTCTGGTTCAAGGAAGTGGATACTTAGTGAATCTGCGCACGCAATACGCCTCTGCGATTACAATGTCCCCTACTACTTTCACTATTACTTCCCTTTTGTGCATGCTAGCAGGTACCATGTTCTTAGTTTGGATGGCAGACAAGATTACGGATAAGGGGCTGGGCAATGGTAGCTCTTTGATCATTGCCATAGGTATTGTGGCGGAGCTCCCTCCAGCTCTTCTGAATGAAGCCACTTCTAATCCACCCATGATATTCTATGTAGAGATTTTAGCCTTGATGGTGGTGATTGGTGCTGTAGTCCTTCTCCAGCAAGCAGTTCGGAAGGTTCCTGTACATTATGCTCGTCAAATGGCTGGGGGACGTTTTCCGATGGGCATGGGAGGTGTTTCTTCTACCAGTCATATCCCTCTAAAGCTTACTTCTGCGGGTGTTATGCCCATTATTTTCGCCCAATCTCTCATGTTTTTACCTGCGACAATTGCCCAGTATTTTCCTGAGAGTGACTTTTGGCTTTCTACGGGAAGCTGGTTTGCGGATTACACCAGCCTTGCTTACAATATCCTTTTTGTGATATTGATTGTACTCTTTACCTATTTTTATACGGCTATTGCTATTAATCCGAGAGATATTGCGGATCAGCTCAAGCGGGCTGGAGGCTACATTCCTGGGGTCAAGCCAGGTAAGCCTACAGCTGACTACATAGACGCAGTTTTGACACGGATTACTTTGCCTGGCGCTTTTGCTTTAGCAGCGGTAGCCATCTTACCTGCTTTCGTTCGTTTGGCTGGCGTCTCTAATCAGTTTGCACAGTTTTTTGGGGGTACTACCATTCTCATCATGATAGGGGTGGTTCTTGATACCCTCCAGCAGATAGAGAGTTTCCTGCTAATGAGACATTATGAAGGACTCATGAAAACGGGTCGGATTAGAGGTCGTAGTGTTACAGCACCAGCGTTATGAAATACGAGGGGTGGCCTATTTATTCAGAAGAGCAGATACGAGTCATCGCAGCGGCGGCGGACATTCTTAGCCGAATGTTTGGCTATTTAGCTTCGCATATCGTCCCTGGTATTGCTACGGTGGAGCTTGATGGATATGCGGAAGAGTTTATTCGTCGGGAGGGAGCAGAACCTGCGTTTAAGGGCTATCAGCCACCCTTTGAAGACTCTCCCTACCCATACACGCTCTGCGTTTCTATCAATGAGGAGATTGTTCATGGGCTTCCCTCCCCGCAGAGATACTTAGAGGAAGGGCAAATTGTGAGCATAGACTGCGGGGTACGACTTGATGGCTTTCATGCAGATATGGCTTATACTTTTCCGGTAGGGCAGGTCTCATCACAGGCTCTTAGGTTACTTCGTGTGACAGAGGAGGCTCTTTATAGAGGTATTAGTCAAGCCAAGGCGGGGGCTCACATCGGAGACATAGGGTACAGCATCTTTGAGTATGTAAAAAGTCATAACTTTGCGGTTTCAGAACAGCTTACAGGACACGGTGTGGGAGAAGCTATGCATATGCCACCAGATGTGCCAAACATAGGTAAACCTGGGAGGGGACCTAAGCTCCCAGAGAATCTCGTCATTGCGATTGAACCGATGGTTCAGATCGGTTCTCGTCGCGTGTGTAGAGGAGCAGACGGATGGGTCGTACGAACAAAGGATGGGTCGCTGGCAGCTCATTTTGAACATACCCTCGTAGTGCGTCGGGGGCAAGCGCAGGTGCTGACCTCTTTTGAACCTATCAAAAAAGCCCTAGTCCATGTCTAAAGACGATTTTATTCGCTTAGATGGTACGATTGAAGAGTCGCTCCCGAATGCTATGTTTAGGGTACGACTGGAGAATGGGCATTTGATCTTGGCACATATCTCGGGTAAAATGCGCAAGCACTTCATTCGCATTTTTCCAGGGGACAAGGTGACAGTGGAAATCTCCCCTTACGACCTCACTAAAGGACGCATTATTTACAGATACAAATGAAATGATACGCATATGAAAGTAAAAGCTTCGGTACGCAAACGTAGTCCGGAATGCATCGTCGTACGACGAAAAGGACGGATTTATATTATAAACAAGAAGAATCCTAAACTTAAACAGCGGCAGGGGTAGTATGGCGCGTGTAGCTGGAGTAGACTTGCCAAGAAATAAGCCGGGTTTTGTAGCTCTACGATACATCTATGGCATCGGCCGCAGTAATGCTTGGGACGTTTTGGTGAAGGCTGAGGTGGATCCCCGTAAGCGCGTCTCTGAATGGACTGAAGAAGAGATAAGCCGCGTTCGTTCCGTGATTGAACAAGGCTACACGGTGGAAGGCCAACTAAGAGCTGAGGTTCAAATGAATATTCGTCGGCTAATAGAGATAGGCTCTTATCGGGGCATGCGGCATAAAGCGGGCTTGCCAGTGCGAGGGCAGCGCACCCGCACTAATGCTCGTACTCGTAAGGGGAAGCGTAAAACTGTGGCAGGCAAGAAAAAAGCTCCAAAGAAATAATATATGTCTTCTGCAGCAGATAAGAAAGGGCGAGCGAGAAAGAAGCTCAAAGTTGCGCCCGAGGGTCGAGTTTACATTCAGGCTACCTTCAATAACATTATCGTTACCTTCACGGATGCCAGCGGGAATACTATTTCTTGGAGTTCTGCTGGGAAAGTGGGCTTTCGCGGCTCTAAGAAAAATACTCCCTATGCTGGACAGATAGCTGCCCAGGATGCAGCAAAGGTGGCATATGAGGCTGGATTGCGTGTCGTAGATGCTTATCTCAAAGGTACTGGCTCTGGTCGCGAAGCCGCTCTATTAGCTATAGAATCCAGTGGTATTCACATCCGGAGTATCAGGGATATAACGCCCATTCCACATAACGGTTGTCGCCCGCCTAAACCTAGACGAGTATAAATATGGCACGATATACAGGACCACGACTTCGTATTTCTCGGCGATTTGGAGAGCCTATATTTGGAGCTTCTCGGACCCTTAGCCGTAAAAATTATCCCCCTGGGATCCATGGTCGGTTTAAACGTGGGGGAAAAGTTAGTGAATACGGCCGTCAGCTCATGGAGAAGCAAAAGGCTAAGGCGATCTATGGTGTATTAGAAAGGCAGTTTCGCCGCTTTTTTGAGAAGGCGTCTCGGATGAAAGGTAATACTGGGGAAAACCTCCTTCAACTCTTAGAGCGCCGGCTGGATAATGTCGTTTACAGGATGGGATTTGCTCGCACGCGTCCTGCTGCTCGTCAGCTCGTTTCCCACGGTCATGTCCTGGTAAATGGTCGCCGAGTCAACATTCCCTCGTATTTAGTGTCGCCTGGCGATGTCATAGCTCTGAGTCCTAAAGCTCGACAGATTGAAGCCTTCCAGAAAGTCTTTGAGGCAAGCCGTTCTAAATATCCATGGATAGAGGTCCGCAAAGCTGAGTACGCTGGAACTTTCCTTTACATTCCGCCGCGCGCTGAGATACCTGAAAATATCCAGGAACGTCTTATAGTTGAGCTATATTCCAAATAAATCATACGATTTATGCAGCTTACAGCGCCGTTAGTTTTACCAGATACGTTTGAGGTGGCTGAAGAGAACCGTTACTTTGGGAAATACATATTTCGTCCGTTGGAGCCAGGGTACGGTATCACCATTGGTAATGCCCTTCGCAGAGTTCTTCTTTCCTCTATAGAGGGCTACGCCATAGCCACCCTCAAGGTGCCTGGGATTCCTCATGAGTTTAGTGCGATAGATGGGGTTATGGAAGATGTAGTGGATATTGTTCTTAATCTCAAAAAGGTAGCGCTTCGCCCGCTTGTAGAGGATGCGCCTGATCGGCTCTTCATTGAGATTCGGAATAAAGAAGTTTTCACCGCAGGGGATATTGCGCAACAGACGTCTGCGTATGAGATAGCCAATCCCGATTTAGTTATCATGAATCTGGATCCTTCAGCGGTGGTTCAAATGGAGCTTGGAATCGCCAGGGGACGCGGTTACCGTTTGGCTGAAGAAAATAAGGCTCTCCTGCGCGGCAAGATTGATCTACATGAGATTGTCTTAGATACAAGTTTTTCTCCTGTGCTGCGCGTCGTACCGCGGGTAGAAACTATTCTCTACCGAGAAAGAGCAGATTACGAGCAGCTAACCTTGGAGATTGAAACGAAAGGAAATGTAACCCCACGGGAGGCTCTGGAGGCTGCTACAGATATTCTCTTAGAGCACTTTAGTCGGCTTCTAAGAGGGGGGAGTAAGAAAACCTCTTCTACAGGCGCTGCTTCCAGGTCAGCAGAACCAAATCCTGACCTGCTCCGCCTTCTCCTCACGCCCTTAGAGGATGTAGAGCTGGGACTCACCGCTACTGGATTCAGCTCTTTGAAAAATGCGGGTATTACTCGCTTGATAGACCTTGTGCAGCTTCAGCCTAAAGACTTAGAGCATTATCGCGGTATTGGACGCGAAAGTGTAGAAAAGTTAGAGGCATACCTTGCCAAATTGAATCTTCGTCTTGGTATGGATGTCTCAGCATATAAATCCTATACAACGAAATAGCTTATGCGTCACGGAGATACTATCAATAATCTCGGTCGTAAGGCTTCACATCGTAAAGCCCTTCTTAGAAATCTTGCTATTTCTCTAATCCAACACAAGCGGTTGATTACAACCCTTGCTAAAGCGAAAGCGCTGCGTCGCTTCATAGAACCTCTTATTACCCGGGCGAAGGTGGATAATACTCACAACCGTCGTATTCTTTTTAGGTACCTTCAGCAGAAAAGTGCCGTACGCGAGCTATATAGTACTATAGCTCCTGCCGTAATGCAGCGGCCTGGTGGCTACACGCGCGTCCTTAAGCTGGGGCCGCGGCACGGGGATGGGGCGGAAATGGCTATGATAGAGCTGGTGGATTTCAATCCTTACTTAGCAGGTGAGTCCCTATCTCGTACCAAGGGTACTCGCCGTCGGCGTCGTCAGAAATGAAACTATTAGGTTTGTCCTTCCTCGCCCCCTTAGCTCAGCGGTAGAGCAACTGATTTGTAATCAGTAGGTCGGCGGTTCGAATCCGTCAGGGGGCTCTACTTGGTTAGAGAGGTAGACTTTCGTCCTATTCGCTTTACATTTTTAGGCTAATGCTGCGATTCCTCCAGCTGTCTCCGAAGCCTCCTTATCCTCCTGCCGATGGTGGCGCCATCGGAAATGCTTATTTCTTAGAAATGATAGAGGCGATGGGGGGGGTGGCTCGTTCTCTGGCGATGAGCACTTACAAGCACCCGTATGATCCCACTTATCCTGCTCCAGTTAGTATCACTGCTGTGGAGGTAGATACCCGTCCAACCCCTTGGGGGGTTATCAGGAATCTTTTCACGCAAGAGCCATATCACGTGGCCCGATTTAGGAGCAAAGCCTTCATGGAGGCTTTGCGGGAAGTCATGGATGCGTTCCAGCCTGACCTTATTCAGGTAGAGAGTCCTTATCTCACCCCTTATGTGGAGAAGCTTTCTCTTCCACGGGTATATCGTCTCCACAATATAGAATCTCAAATCTGGTGGCGACATTCGACAGAGCAGCGATGGTTTTTGCGTCCTTATTTTCGTTTACAGGCACGCCGCATAGAAGCATATGAGCGGAGAATCCTGCATGTTTATGATGGGCTTCTGCCCATATCGGAGAAAGAAGCTGAGCTGGCTCGCAAAAGCGGCTACTCAGGCCCTATTGAGGTTTTTCCTTTTGGGCTTGATTTAGAAAACTATACAGCGCCCCCATTAGGTCAGCAGCCTCCTCGCATAGGTTTCATCGGAGGATTGGACTGGCTTCCCAATCAGTACGGTATCGTATGGTTTTTAGAGAACGTATGGCCGCCCTTCCGAAAAAAACATCCAGATGCCCACCTTTCTATCGCAGGTAGAAATACCCCGCGTTGGCTTTATCGGTATGCCGATAGTAGGACACATATTTTAGGGGCAGTCCGAGATGCGCAAGCCTTTTTCCATGATCACGAGATACTGATTATCCCTCTTTTCTCGGGCAGCGGTATCCGGATCAAGCTCGTAGAAGCTTTTGCGACGGGTCGTGCAATCGTGGCGACTTCAGTCGCCGCAGAAAGTCTGATTTATCAGCATGGCAAACATTTATTTATCTCGGACACGGCGGATGATTTTCAGGAGGCTTTATCTACGCTCTACACGGATCCCGTTTTGAGGGCTCAAATAGGTCGGGCAGCTCGTCAGCTTGCGGAGGTACAGTATGATCGCCGAGTACTACTGCCTCGCTTACAGAGATTTTATGAGTCTCTCCTGCCTCGGTAGCTGGCGAGTACTCTCACTTATGGCAGGAAGTTCGGCCGATGGACTGACCGCGGCTTTGATTTCCTACCAGTACCGCCACGCAGAATGGATCTATGCCTTACTTGAGGCGGAGACTTTCGCTTATCCAGATGCAATGCGCTCTTCACTGCGCCAAAGTGCAGGCCTCTCTGGAAGGGCCCTTCTTCATCTCAGTGTGGAGTATACGGACTGGACTGCCCGAATGATTAGCAGGCGGTTTACGAAAGCGGTATACGATGTGATTGTATGGCATGGACATACGGTCTTTCATGAACCAGCCATTGGGCTTACATGGAGTGTGGGTGATGCTGAGCGATTGCGTGTATTGGCTGGCAAACCAGTAGTGGCTCATTTGCGAGCCAGAGATATAGCGACCGGCGGCACAGGAGCACCGCTGATTCCTAATGCTGATGCCCTTCTATTTTCGTCCTATGAGACTCTCATCAACTTGGGTGGGATTGCGAATATTACACATTTACCTTCTCGTTCAGGCTATGACATATCCCCCTGCAATCAACTGCTGGATGCGCTGGCTTTCCAAGCTAATCCAGAGTATCAGTATGATCCCGCTGGTAGCCTCGCCCGAGTAGGAGAGGTAGTTCCTGAGCTCTTAGAGGTATTTGAGCGGCATCCTTTCTTTCAAATCCCTGCCCCTAAATCGCTGGACAATGAGACTGTATATTGCGATTTCATATTGCCTTTCATACACCACCCAGCCGACCCGAAAGATAAGCTTCATACGGCGGTGATAGGAATCGTTCGCCAGATCACTGAAGCCCTAAAGCGCGTTTCAGCCCAGACTTTCACCTGCACGGGCGGAGGAACGTGGAATCGTTTCCTCATAGAACAGCTCAGTACCGAAGCCAGTAAGGTCGGCGCCTCCTACTTCGAAGCGCCCCCTGAGCTAATTAGCTATCGTGAAGCCATTGGATTTGGTCTCTTAGGCCTATTGCGGTTTTTGGGGCTGGACAATACAGCGGGGGCGTGGACAGGCGCCAGTAGAAATCACAGTAGTGGCACGCTGTCTTTGTAGTATTGGGAAGGGGTGCCGTAGGCAGTAAGCAGGGCAGCTTCTCCCCGTACCGGCTCTTTTGAAATATTGATTGCTATCGCTCTGAGAAAGTTGGGCGCAAACGAACTTTATCCAGTGGGAGCCAAACACCCAAAGGACTGGCGGGAAAGTTCTCAACTCGCCTGTGGACAAACCAAATGCCGTGGGCATGGTATAAAGGGATCACAGGACATTCCTGAGCCAGAAGGCTTTCGGCGCGAGTATACACCTCTCTCCGAGTACTCTCGTCTGGTATCCGTCGAGCCAGAGCAATGAGAGAATCTATTGATGGATGAGTGAAATAGGTGGTATTGGGGCCGCGAGGGGCGTATTGGGTAGACTCGAAAAGTATAAGAAAGTTTTCCCCGTCGGGAAAATCAGCCAGCCAGCTTGCTTTCCAGAGATAGATATCCCCTCGGGCGAGCCGCTCGCGCAGAGAAGGTCCTAGGAGGTACTCCACTTTGATGGAGATTCCCTCACGAGCCAAAGCCGTCTGAATATACTCACACAGTTCTCGGAATGAAGGAGAAGCATGTAAGGTGACAATTGCATGATTGAGGGGAGCGGTGTCAGCGGGCGGTAAGTTCCACAGACTGTCGTACCCTCGGTTAGACAAAAGTAAGGGAGGGATGAAAGTTTGGGCTGGGGTACAATCGATGCCCAAGGCTTCTTTGATAGGTAGGCGTTTCACTAAAGTTTTAAGAGCGCACCGTACTCGACGGTCTGCGAAAGGACTTCCAGGACGCGTATTCATGCCGAGATATTCCGTACCCAACTGCGGGATAGAAATGCGGCGAATGTGCTTTCTCCAGCTCGTGTCACGAACGACAAGATATTCAAGGGAGCGATCCGTCCCTTCAAAGGCATCTATCTCTCCACTTTTGAGGGCTTCCCAGGCCCAGAGGCGATTACTGAACCAGCGAAATACCACTTTTTGAGGGGTGCCTTTGTCTCGCTTGAGAACTAAAAGCCGATCTTTTTCCTCATAAAGCAGATAAAAGGGCCCCAACCCCATAGGAGCTCTTCCAAAGTCCCTTCCTAAGCTTTCGGCTACTTCGGGAAGGACGATAGCAGCGTAGGGTAAAGTCAGCAGATGCAGAAAGGGTGCATAGGGTCTTTCCAGTTCTACTTCCAGGGTACTATCATTTAGAGCTCGTATGCCGCTAATGGTAGAGCTCTTTCCTTGCTGGTAGAGATCCCAGCCCACGATGATACCTCGAAATAAATAACTGCCTGGCGAGGCCAAAGTAGGGTTGGCAAGGCGGTGCCAGCTATACACCACATCTTGAGCTTTGAGATGGCGTTTAGGGGATTTCGCGTACGCAAGTTCTGTACGTAGGAAGAACCGGTATAGCTTGCCATCAGGGCTTATTTCCCAGCGGCGAGCGGCTGCTGGGATAATCTGCATGCTTGAGTCGTAGCTAATGAGCCCTTGGAAAAGCTGTTGAACTATCCACACGCTCACTTGATCACGAGCGTATATCGGATCCAAGCTGGCGTAAGGAGTAAATAGACCAATCCGCAATATCTCTTCTGATGTAGTGGGCTTTCCCCCACAGCTTATTATTAGGACAAGGCTCAGAAGTTTCCACCAAATCTTCACCATCGCTGCGGGAAAAATACGCAGCCTTTCCGTAGCTTTGTAGAGCAATGGGAAAAGTCATCGCCATCGCCAATCAGAAAGGTGGAGTTGGCAAGACTACCACGGCTATAAACCTTGCTGCCTCCTTGGCTGTGTATGAATTCAAAGTCTTGCTCATTGATGTAGATCCACAAGCTAATGCGACTTCTGGGTTAGGCATTGACCCCAGAAATGTAACGCAGACTATCTACGATGTGATACTTGGACATTTATCAGACCCTCGTTTGCTGATTCATCGTATATCTGGGTTAGAGAATCTTCACCTCATTCCTGCGCATATAGACTTAGTAGGGGCTGAGGTAGATATGATAAACCTTCCCCAAAGAGAGCATCGCTTACGATATGCGATTGAACCTATCCGAGGGGAGTATGATTTTATCTTCATGGATTGTGCCCCTTCTCTTGGGCTCATTACGGTGAATGCCCTTGTGGCGGCTGATAGTGTGCTCATACCCGTGCAGTGTGAGTATTTTGCCCTAGAAGGGTTGGGGAAACTGCTCAATACTATCAAAATAGTTCAGCAGCGCCTGAATCCAAGTCTGACCATTGAAGGAATCTTATTGACCATGCATGATGCTCGACTTCGCCTTTCTCGGCAGGTTGTAGAGGAGGTTTCGCACCACTTTGAGGACATTGTATTCAAAACTGTCATCCAGCGTAATACTCGCCTAAGTGAAGCACCGAGCCACGGCAAGCCAGTGATTCAATATGACGCCCACTCTCGTGGAGCTCAGGATTACTTAGCGCTGGCGGAGGAAATCCTTAGACGAAATAATATCCCTGTACCTGCATGAAAGGGCGCGGTTTAGGTCGTGGTCTTAGCGCTATCCTACCCGTAGAAGAAGGCATTATAGAAAAGTCTCACGCTGTGCAGGAAATACCCATTCAAGCGATAGAGCCGAACCCATACCAGCCCCGGCTGGATTTTTCCGAAGAGGGGTTAGAGGAGCTGGCCGAGTCTATTCGTCAACATGGACTGATTCAACCTATTACGGTTCGAGCAGTCGGAGACAAGTATCAGCTTATCTCAGGGGAAAGGCGATGGCGAGCGGCTAAGATGGCAGGGCTTACCCATATTCCTGCATACGTTCGAGCCGCAGATAATACCCAGCTTCTCGCCTTTGCTTTGGTAGAAAATGTTCAGCGTCAGAATCTCAATCCCATAGAGTTGGCTTTGGCGTATAAGCGTCTGATTGAAGAGTGCGGCCTTACCCAGGAAGATGTCGCTCGTTATGTGGGTAAGAGTCGTCCCGCAGTGGCAAATACCTTGCGCTTGCTAAAACTGCCTCCTGAGATTCAAAAAGCCCTAAAAGAAGGAACCTTGGCAGAAGGGCATGCTCGTCCCTTATTGGCACTGGATTCCCCTGAGATGCAGTTGGAGGTTTTTCGGCAGATTCAAAGCAAAGGGCTAAATGCTCGCCAAGTAGAAGCGTTAATTGCCCAGCTTACCAGTCCCAAACCTCCCAAACTGCCCAAGGGGCCTACGCTCTTGGATGTACACTTGACAGAAATCGCCCGAGTCCTTACTCATCGGTTTCATGCGCCCGTTGAGGTCCGCAATAAACCGGATGGGAGTGGGGAGCTTCGTATCCGTTATACTTCGGCGGAAGACTTGGACCGTATCTTGGAAATCTTAGGCGTCAAGGAATGACCTCGTGGCAGCTCTCTAATGGGCTTTCGGTATATCTCTTACCAGCGGACCTTCCCTTTGCGGCGGTCGTACTGGCATATCGGGTAGGGGCGGCGAGCGAATCCCCTCACCAAGCCGGGGTCGCTCATCTTCTGGAGCACTTACTCTTCGAAGATGATGATATCGCTTACGATGAGAAGATTCAGGCGGTAGGGGGTAATACAAATGCCTATACTGGGCAGGATTACACCGTGTATTATGCTCGGGTCCCTCGTGAGAAGCTTGGCCTAGCATTAGAGCTTGAAGCGCAGCGTCTTTTCAACCTAAAGCTCTCTCCCGACAAAATCGCTATCCAACGGCAGGTAGTAGCAGAGGAGTTTCGCCAGCGCTATCTCAATCCACCTTATGCAGATCGTTTCTTTCATCTGGTAAAAATGGCTTTTCCTCTGCATCCATATGGAAAAATGGTGATTGGGGAGTCGCCAGAGCAGGTGCTGGCTCTACCTGACGAGGCTTTGCATGAGTTTTATCAAAGGTTTTATACTCCCTCTAATGCCGTTTTATGCGTAGCAGGGGGCGGGATTGAAGAAGGCACATTTTCTATCATTCAAGCTTTATATGACCGCCCCAAAGTTGGGGAACAGCCGCCCATTATACCTTCCGTAGAAGCCCTACCCTTGGGAGAAAGGGAGAAGGTGTGCCACGCTGCTGTTCCTCAAAAGGCGGTCATATGGGCATACCGATTGCCTCCGCTTCAGGAGCCGATCACACATGCATTTGACTTATTAGATGACTATTTGGGAGATAGCCGAAGTGGTGTACTCACACAGCGGCTTGTGTATCAGACAGGTGTGGCTTCACGCCTCAGTACCTACATTTGGCAAATGCATCAAGGAGGGCTATGGATAATAGAAGCATATCTCTCTGACAGTATCTCAATAGAGCAATATGAAAGAGAACTGGAAGCGGCTCTCACGAAAGCACTTGAGACTGACCTGAGTAAAGCGCTGGAAGTATACCGACCATTGCGATATTTAGCCCTGCACAGAGAAAGGTCCAAGATTCTTGGCAGGGCGACGGCCCTCGTGCATGCGGTGTTAGCTGGCCACCCTGAATGGTATGAAGTTCCGCTTTTACCGTATGAGCGTCTCTCCATAGACGATCTTCGCTGGGTGGCCCAGACCTTTGTAACTTCTGAGAATCGTCTTCGTCTGCATTATATACCGGCGAACTGATTCAGGAAAATAAAGCTTTCTCAGCTTGGAACCTGTAGAGCCTTCCTTTCCTGCTAAGGAGAAGGTGAGAGTCCTGCGCATAATCAGCCGTTTGAATGTTGGGGGGCCGGCGCATCATGTGCTCCTCCTTACGCGCGCTCTCAATCCTGAGAGATACGATTCTCGCCTCGTAGCAGGTCAAGAGCCTACTGGAGAGCTTCGGGCTCAGTCGTGGATACAAGCCTCTGGTGTGAAAGTAGAATATATTCCTGCACTCCAACGAGAGCCTTCGTTATGGAAAGATTTACAGGCGCTGTGGTGGTTATGGCGCTACATGCGTCGCTGGAAACCGCACATCGTCCATACCCATACTGCGAAAGCCGGGGCATTAGGACGCGTGGCTGCTTGGCTTTCGGGAGTGCCGGTACGGATTCATACTTTTCACGGGCATTCGCTGGAAGGCTATTTCTCTCCGGCTGTCTCTTTTATTTATCGGTTTGCAGAGCGGCTATTGGCCCGTCTTACTCATGCTATTATAGCCATTAGTGAGTCGCAAAAGGCCGCCTTGGTTCAACGTTTTCGGATTGCACCAGCTAATAAAGTAGCAGTGATTCCTTTGGGATTTGATCTAACGCGGTTAGATGATTACTGCGATGAAGTGGTGAAGGCTCTACGGAAGGAGTGGCAGGGGGGTATGGACTGGCCGCTGATTGCCTGGATAGGTCGCATGGTCCCTATCAAGCGAGTAGATAGGCTTTTAGAGGCGGCAGCGGCTGTGCAACGACGTGGCAAACCCTTTCGGCTTGTTATGATAGGGGAGGGGCCTTTGCGCTCAGTTTGGGAGAGGTTGGCGGAAAAGCTCGGCATTTCCGTCATGTGGGCGGGCCTGCGGTGGGATATTGCCAACGTCCTGCGAGCGGTAGATGCCATAGTGCTGACTTCAGATAACGAAGGTACTCCTGTAACTCTCATAGAGGCCCTGGCCTGTGGTGTACCAGTGGCAGCGACACCAGTGGGGGGGATTCCTGACGTGCTGGAAGGAGGACGCTGGGGTAAGCTCCTTTATGAGCCGCTGGCAGAAAGCCTGTATGAGTTTCTTTGTGAGCTACCAGTAGCTAAAATGCAAGCCCAAGCAGCCATGCCTATCATTCGTAATCGGTACGATCAGATGCGCCTGCTACATGATATAGAGCAACTTTACGCATCCCTTTATGCTCCCGACTAACTTTGCAGCATGAAATCCATTCGCTTTGGCACAGACGGCTGGCGAGCGGTGATTGCCAAGGATTTTACTTTTGATAATCTCTCCCGGATCACTGAAGCTACGGCCTCGTGGCTGCTGGCCCATTACTCCCATCCAAAAGTCATGCTAGGCTATGATTGTCGGTTCCTGGCGGATAAGTTTGCTCAGGCAGTGGCTCAACAGTTGGCTCAACGGGGCATCAAGGTTTATCTCAGTCCTTCTTTTGCGACTACACCCATGGTATCTTTTGCTACCATGCAGCATCAGTGTCAGTTGGGAATAGTTCTTACGGCCTCTCACAATCCACCCGAATACGCTGGCTATAAGCTCAAGGCCTCTTATGGGGGACCTGCGCCGGTTTCTATTCTGCAAGAAATTGAAGCACTTGTTCCGGATGAACCTATAGAGGTGCCCGACCGCTGGGAAGAGCTCTCTGAGACTCGCCAGTTGGAAATCTATGATATGGAGGCTCTTTATCATAACTACATCAAGAGCCGTTTTGATCTGAAAGCTCTTAGTCAGTTGCCTATCAGAATAGGGTTTGACGCCATGTATGGAGCGGGGCAGCGAATATTTCCCAAGCTTCTTCCACAGGTAGAACGCTTCCGTTGTGAATACAATCCCAGCTTCGGTGGGATCAATCCAGAGCCTATCCCTAAAAATCTCGGGGAGTTTGCTCGGTTCATGAAGGAGCGAAACTTGGATATAGGATTCGTGCTGGATGGAGATGCAGACAGGATTGGCATGCTGGGCAAGGGCGGAAACTACATAGATGCGCATCACATTATTCTGTTAGTGCTTCATTATCTTGTACGATACAAGGGGGAGAAAGGGCGAGTTATCCTCAGTCTGAGCTGTGCTACTCGAGTAGGACAATATGCCAAGGCCCATGGACTACCCGTGGAGATTACGCCTGTTGGCTTCAAATATATTGCTGAACGCATGCAGAAGAATTCTGACACGCTCTTAGGGGCGGAAGAGTCTGGCGGGGTGGCGATTCCTTCACACCTTCCTGAGCGGGATGGAACTTTTATTGCCCTTCTCATTCTTCAAATGCTGGCTGAAACGGCGAAGCCTCTGGATGCCCTCTTTCAGGAGATTTACGAGGTAGTGGGCGCATTTGCAGTGGATAGATTAGACTGGCACTTGCCAGAGGATAGAAAGCAAAAAGCTTTGCGTGCCTTAGCGGAGGCACCACCTGATACCTTTGCAGGTAAAGTGGTGCAGGACATAGATCGCACAGACGGCTTCAAACTCATTTTAGCTGATGGGGAAGCTGTAATGCTTCGAGCTTCTGGTACAGAACCAATCATGCGCATTTATGCAGAGGCGCCAACGCGTGAGCGCGCTGAGGCCTTGCTTACGGCAGGACAAGAGTGGGTGATGAGCTTATGAAGATTATTTGTGTCGCCCGAAGCTATGCTCTCCATGCGCAGGAGATGGGGACTCGCCCACCAGAAAAGCCTATTTTCTTCCTCAAGCCTTCTACGGCCTGGCTTGCAAGTGGGGAGCTTGAGTATCCGCCCTTTACACAGCAGCTAGAGTACGAGACCGAGTTGGTATTTCGTGTAGCCAAAACGGGTAGGCGAGTACCTTTCTCGGAAGCGGAGTCATATGTTGATGCCATAACGGTGGGAATAGATTTCACTGCTCGTGACCTGCAAGGAGAGCTTAAGAGCAAGGGACTCCCGTGGGAAATGGCGAAAAGCTTTGATGGGTCGGCCTGGTGGGGGATGTGGCTTCCCTTGCGGGTAGATTGGAAAGATGTACCTTTTCGCTTGTATCGTCGGGGCCATCTCCTTCAGGAGGGATATGGACGGGAGTTACTTTTTTCGTTAGGCACGATGATAGCGGCTGCTTCTGAGTATTTTACGCTCGAGGCAGGGGATGTATTCTTCACAGGAACGCCTGCTGGGGTAGGGGCAGTGCAGCGAGAAGACGAACTGGAGGCTTTTTGGGGAGAAATTTGTGTGGGAAAGGTTTATGTACGCTCGTAAGGGAAGGGGGATTCTTTCAAGAGAGAGAAGGTATGGGGCGCCAGCGCCCAGAGGGTGGAGGGTCGCTTCTCCTTCTGCCTTAGCCATCATTGCTTTCCTGTCACTCCTATCTGCTCAAAGGCCTCGCTTAGTCATCGGTATCGTCGTGGACCAAATGCGCACGGACTATCTTTGGCGATTTTCCTACAAAGCGAGTGGCGGTTTTTCTCGTCTCCTAAAAGAAGGACTAATTTTCTGGAACTGCCATTATCCTTATTTTCCCACTTACACTGCACCTGGTCATGCTTCTATATACACTGGGGCTACCCCGGCTTATCACGGTATCGTTGCAAACACTTGGTACGATAGGAAGCTGCGTCAAAGTTTCTACTGCGTAACCGACACGAGTGTTCGTCCAGTTGGTACTACTTCGGCGGTTGGCCAGCGGTCTCCTCGGACGCTTTGGGCTAGTACTATTACCGATGAGCTGCGATATGCTTCTCGGTTCCAAAGCAAGGTGATCAGTATCGCTCTCAAGGACCGCTCAGCCATACTTCCAGGCGGGCATTCGCCATCGCTGGTTGTATGGTTCGATAGTAAGTCGGGACGGTGGATTACCAGCTCTTATTATGCAGACACCTTGCCGAGCTGGGTGGAAGCTTTCAATCAGCGGCGTTATCTGGATAGCCTCCAGAAGCTGCCCTGGCAGCTTCATCATGCGCATGATTGTATTGATGAAAGCCCTTATGAGGGGCCTATTGGGCAGCAAGTCGCTTTCCCGCATCGTCCCATTTCGTATGAGGAGCTTCTGCTTACCCCAGCGGGTAACTGGCTTACTCTTCAGCTCGCTCGCCAAGCGATTGAAGCTGAGCAGCTAGGGCAGCGAAAGGGCGTTACGGATTTTCTGGCGATTAGCCTCTCCAGTACGGACTTAGCTGGTCATCAGTTTGGAACTGAAAGTTGTGAGATAGAAGAGATGTATCTCACTCTGGATAAGCAGCTCGGGGATTTTCTGAGCTATTTGAGTCGTAGATTTAGACAAGAAGACTTGCTTCTTTTTCTCACCGCAGACCATGGAGCCGCACCCACTCCAGAGATTCTTGCAGAGAGAGGTTGGCGAATGGGACGCTTCTCTACCAGAGATCTTTTGATGGAAGCGCAGAAATATTTACGGCGGGAGCTGCATTTGTCGGATACTTTGATGCCTATAGCTTCCTTTGTCAATCAAAGCTTCTATCTATCAGAGGCTCTTTCCCCTTCTCAGCGTAGAGAAGCGATGTATCTTCTCAAGCAGTGGCTTCTGCATCAGCAAAATATCACCCATGCTTATACTGCGGACGAGCTGGCGGGGCCAGGGGGGGCCTTTTATGCATTTGATAGGCTACAAGCGGGTTTTGCGCCTTCACGGAGTGGAGATGTGATAGTCGTATATGCGCCTGGGTGGATAGAAGGAGAAGGATACACCGTGGGTACTTCCCATGGTTCTATTTGGAGCTATGATACACATGTACCACTTGTATGGTGGGGGGGGGGGTTAAGTAATGGCGCCATCTACGAGAGGATATCAATCACAGCAATCGCGCCAACATTGGCTTTTATTTTGCGTACACCGATTCCTTCGGCAGCTTTCACACCGCCATTGACAGAGGTGCTTCGTCAGTGGAAGCAGCCTCGCCGTGAGATGCACTCTGAGGGTGGACAGTAGGTGAGGCTTTCTTACTCTGCAGGTCTAAGGTCATTTTTTTCAGAGAGGTTCCTAATGAAGTGTGAGAGAGCCGACATTCAAGAGAGCAGCTCTTCGTGATCAAAAGGGCATATTCGCCTTATCGCTGAATGTTTATATTTGCTATATGACGCTTTCAGAACTGCGGGAGATGGCACGGCGTCGGGGTGTGCAAGTAGATGAGGGATTATTGGAGCTTCTGGCGGAGATATTATCTGAGCGTTCTTCTGAGTTTGATCGGTTATGGAGTCGGATA
>JBCNVG010000011.1:0-55693 GCA_039630325.1 Bacteroidia bacterium | reverse complement strand
TCATCCACGGCGCCGCAGGTCGTGCCTGGGCCACTATTGTAGGGAAGAGTGGCTACGTTCGTTACACCAGTACCCAGCCCCGTACAAGAGCTTGGAGGCACAGGGGCAGAGATAGTTAAGTTCGTAATCGCCCCACAAGTCGGGGAAGGCCAGTAATCTACCTGAAGGTAGTAGGTCTGCCCAGCATCTACGCAAGCCGTCAACGTGAGGTTAGAGGCGGTGCTACTACCTGAGACAGCCTCGCCGACGCAGGTAGCCCCCGTGAGCCCTCCGCAGGGACTCAGCGTACCACCGCGATAAAGTTTGAGTCCTGTCCATGTGGTAGAGGCATTCAGGGTGATAGTGATAGAACCGCTACTTGTAGGCGTAAAGACCCACACCATGTCTTCACCACCATAGTAGTTCGTACTACCGCAGGTAGGGGAGACGTTAGAGCTGGTGAAGTTATTGCCTTTGCCACAAGTATTATCGGCCCCATGGGTATAAGGAAGAGCGGGTACATTCACCATCCAGGCAGGGGTGCTGCTCGCCGTGATATGGATGCGATCTACTGCCGCTGGTGGCTGCGTCCCCAAAGAGTTATCATTCCGCCAGGAGAAAATCACTCGGTAGGTCTGCCCCGCCGTGCCACAAAAGCGAGCAGTGATCTGGGTCCAACTGGAGCTGATCATGCTGTATCGCGCTATCCGATAGGCAGCAGCGACCTGGGTTCCAGCCGTAGGCGTTACGCTAGTAGGTGCCACGAAAATGTCTAAATAATCCCAGCCGTTTTCTCCGTTCACCCTGACGTACGCCGATATCGTCATATACGGCTGGCCCGCTGGCAGGGTCACGTCGCGGTAGAAGTGCACGACAGAGGCAGAGTTGACGTTATAGTTATGAGACGGAGGATTAGGGCCGCAGTTATCCGTGATATAAATCGCTCGGGAGCCGTGATGAGCGCCGCCGGGGATGTTATTTACGGCCCAGCGGTTGGTTTGGGTCCCATTGACGATAGTCCAGCCATTTACAGTGTAGGAGTTGCCTGTACAACCTGTCCCTCCTTCAAACGACCCATCCCCCGTGCCACTTACCAGTATTGTTTGTGTCCACCCCAGCGAGAGTAGCAAGCCCAGCGTCCTAAGTATGCGCATAGGTTATTTCGTTTGGGTAGTTTTCGGTGCTTCTATGCGGTAGAGGCTGCGAGTTTCGGTTCCGGCGGCGCGCAGCACTTCGTAGATATCTGAAAGGGGCATTTCAGGGGCCGTACTGAGGTGCACCTTGAGCTGCTGGCCTTCTGTAGCGACGAGCTGCGCTTCATGGAAGCCGACCTTGGACAGAATCATCTGTCGGATGCGCTCCCAGTGAGGAGAAGGGTCTGTACCGGGTTTGTACTCACGCAGTAGGATGACCGCTTCGTAATGGGCTAACTTTTCTGCTGGCACAGGAGAGGGTTTCTGCGCCAGCGCCCAGCCGAGTAGCAAGCCTCCTAATATTACTTGTAGGTCATCAGTTTATAAAGATAAGAAAAGAATCCTGAACTAATCGGTAGTTAGCTTTACGGAATGACTGCCAATCGTAGGGTGACTCGCTCCTCTCCCCTGCGGGAGTGAACCTGCACCATGTAAACCCCAGCCGCCCAGTTTGCAGTAGGGATAGTGATGGACTCAGCAAAATCGGCCTGGAATATCCGCTCGCCTGTCAAGCTAAGCACTTCCACTGTCCAGTCGCCGGGAGTTGCTACTGTTAGCTGAGTTTGTTCATGTGCTGGATTAGGAGAGAGGGAAACTTGGAGAGAAGGAGTTTCTTGAGCTGGGAGACTGGAGACGAATCTACCGCCCAGCACAGGCAGTTCAATGTAAGAGAGGTGGGAGGGCGAGGAGTAGATGTGCTGGAGGTTTCGGCGAGGATACATCGTCACGCCACGGAAAGTATAGGGATGGTTGCCTACGGGCCGGCGACGATAAAATTCGCCAGGCATGAGAGGCACATTTGGACAAGCTTGATAACGCGCCCAGTTAGTACCGCTTACCAGCACTTTTATGCGGTGGCCTTTGCCCCAGCAGTAGGCGATGGGCAGCATTCGGAAGCGCCATTTGTAGACGCTATCCGCTACGATGTTATACCAAGGCTTGGAGGTGTCCTCTTCGCCATCTGCCCAGCTTTCGGCGTATTCTCGGGCCCTGGCATTGCAGGCACCTTCAAATACGAAATACTCCCGCCCATCGGGATACACATCCAGCACTCGTACGATGAGGTCTCCATTAGCAGAGTCTGGGAAAGGCCCCCACAAGGGCTTGAGAGCCGCATACAGTTGGGCTACAGGAAAGCCCGCTATGCAAAGCGAATCAGGTATCGCATCTGAGATGTAGCTGATGAGGTCGCTGTAATGCTTGCCATTTACCAAAAATCTGGCAGGTCGATCTAGCACGATAGAGCGATATAAAGGGTCGGCGAAATCCATCTGCCCTTGGCTAAGTCTCTGTCTATCAGGGGTATAAACGGCCATGTTGGAGCCTCCATGAGTAGGCACAGGGTCATCGGGGTCAGAGACGAAGCTGCGAATGGGTTCTGGCTGAGCTGGCGGATGTTCGCTTAGTTTACCATTGCCATGCAAATACAGCCTCAGGCGGGGTAGATTAGGAAGCGGAAAGGTGTCTGCATGATACCAGTAGTTGCCTACATGGCGGTTTAGGGTATCTGCCACCGGCCCAACCACATAAAAACGCACAGGCTTGATTCCATTAGAGGCAGTGGCATCAAACTCATAAGAAGGTGGAGTCACCACAGTACCAGTCGTAGTATCTCCTAAAAGAGATCGACCAAGTGGCGGAAGGTTTATCTGCTGGCGGATGGGGGAGTTATTTCCTATCTTGATTTCCACGGGGAAGTTGGAGAGCCCTCCAGTTCCATTGATGAAGTTGAAGAAAGTGTAATAGTCGGTGCGGAATGTATCAGCCGGTACGCGAGCATACACATCACCAAACGGGGAGTTGCCTAAATATTGCCAGGCGGTATCTGGCGGCAGTTGAAAGGTAGGCGTGCCTAAGAAGTAGCGGAACCATCCTACGACCTCAGAAGTAATGAGCCGAATGGCTGAACGTCCATCCAGCCGGCTCACATCTGGAATGTTGAACTCGTCTATCACATTAGAGGGATAGCGGTGATCTTTGCCATCTGGCAAGATGCGCATATCCCCTGTACTCCGAGTACCGATGGTGCCGTGCGCCCAGGGACCGATGACGATTTTGAGATACTTTTTGATGGAAGGGGAATTATGCCGCATTTGGTACTGCCAGGTCTGGATTTGTCCATCAATGAACTCATCCCACCATCCAGTGAGATGGTAAGTGGGTACTTTCATGTTCTCATATCGGCTTTTGGGGCCTTTCCAGTGCGGATTACCATTCTGATCCAAAGTAGCATGACTAATATCCATCACGGCTCTTGCGGGGGAGTTAGGGTAATGGACACCGTACAGGGTACTAAAAAAGTCTATGCAAGCCTCGGCTGCTTGGAGAGGATTCTGAATTTGCGGACCATAATCTGCTAGGGTGTGGATGCTGTCGTAGGGATTAGCCGGGCCATTCGTCCATCTACTGTAAAACTCTACCTGGCTACGCACCCACCCATCTACAATACGTTCACGAAATACTCCATTGTGATGGCCTGTACTGTGATAATACTCACCAGTCGCTACGATGGGGAAAAGGCATTTGAGGCCAGGGGCATTAGGGTCTATGGGGTGAGCTGCTGCTAACTGAAGCTGGGTATTGCCTAAAGCAGAAGCGCCAAACATACCCACCTTACCATTGCAGCGGAGGCGATCTGAAAGGGTGATTTGACCATCTCTATCGCTATCGTAGCGCAGCTCATTCAGAATCCACTGATAGGTATCCCAGCCGTCTTCATGGAGATTTGCTTCTTTATTGGGAGTAGCGTCCAGGGGATGGCCAGCGTTGGGTCCTAAGTGCTGCATGTAGGCTGTTTTCTCCCAGCTATCGCTGTACATGGGCAAATAGACACCCGAAGAGCGATAGCGCCCCCGCATATCCTGTTCTATGCCGGCGTAGCCCAATAGCGCATATCCCTTACTCAGTTCAGTATTCCCTTTGTTGTAAGGCGTACGGGTATAAATAACTGGCAGCGCATAAGGGTCTGGCTGATTGGGATACACAAAGTACTGAGTGCCTGGATAGGCAAAACGAACTCGCCTTCTCCCTAGTCCATACTGCGATAGATCCACATCCACAGCCGCCGTATCTGAAAAAATTGGCAAGTTGACGCTGGTGGCGAGCCGCACCCCATCTCGCATGGGTACCATGTGTTCGGTGTGTTGGACTAAGTCGTTCAGGTCATCCAGAATGCCATTAGGCTGCTGGGCCCATGCCCAAACGCATAGCAAGCCCGCATAGTAAAGCTTCCTCATATGGCAAATATAACTCATAACTTTCTCAAGCTGCATTTACAATCCCCCCTCCTTGCTATCTTGAATAGCTTTTGGGGGATCTAAGAGCGGGTATCTGTTTTTTTCATGGCTATGGATGGGCGGAGAGGTACGACTTAGCGTATGACCTATGCATGGCGTATGTTTGTCTGGATGTACAAAGGACTGATAGCAATCATAGGAGGCTGGCTCTTCGCTCAGGAGGCTGCCTTGCAGTTGACTCTATCGGGGGATAACATGATTGGCACATTTGTTTTGCCGCCTGAGCTGAGGCAGCGGATTCTGGCTCTGCGCCCCTATTTGAGCCAGGGCGATATTCGCTTCACTAATGTAGAAGGGAATTTCATCACGGGTAAAGAGAAACCCTGCAAGTGCTCCGAAGCTTCTCGTCAGCGCGGTGTGTGCTTTGAATTCGGCATGCCTATTCAGAACGCAGACCTCCTCAAAGAAGTAGGCTTCAACTTAGCCCATCTGGATAATAATCACACGGAGGACTATGGCGTGGCGGGGTATGAGGCCACTAAGCGGCTCATAGAAAGCCTGGGGATTACGACATTGGGTAAGCGTGAAAGCAAAATATTAGAAATAAACGGGCTTCGTGTGGGGTTGATTGCGTTTGGGTTTTCTGGACGATCCTATCATGTAGGGAATATTCCCCAGGCGGTATCGCTTGTGCGCGATTTGGCGCAAAAGTCCGATGTGGTGATTGTGTCATTCCATGGGGGGGCTGAAGGCTCCAACATGATTCATACGCCTGACCAGGTGGAGATGTTCTATGGAGAAAATCGGGGGCATGTACGGGCCTTTGCTCGGGCAGTGATTGATGCTGGGGCAGATTTGGTAGTAGGCCATGGCCCTCATGTGATGCGAGGCATGGAGCTCTACAAGGGGCGACTGGTCTTGTATTCACTGGGGAATTTTATCGTCGTCAATGGGATTAGTACGCAGGGTCCTAATGGGCTGACGGGCGTTTTTGAAGTGAGTTTAGATAAGGAAGGACGGTTCCTCCGAGGCAAGTTTCATCCTATGCGGATCCTCCAGGGCATTCCTGTACCTGATGATAAGAAAGAATCCCTTGCTTTACTTCGGCGTCTCACCCAAGAAGACTTTCGGGGTGGAAATCTGATTATTCAGGATAGTGGTGACTTTGTTCCTGCCTCCTCTCCATGAAACTAGGTGTCAAGTGATATATTTGCGATATGGCGATGGTGATTGAGCAAATACAAGCGCCCATAGACTTGACCCCGATGCGCGCATTTTTTGATGAAGGCCCTCCCAAAGAGGTCAAAGTCCGTGTGCGTTATCTGGAAAGGCTGGAGGATGCGATTCGACGGTCAGAGAGGATTATTCTGGACGCGCTACGGGCCGACTTAGGTAAGTCTGACTTTGAAGGATATGCCTCTGAGGTGGGGTTTACTTTGGATGAAATCCGCTATCTGCGTCGGCATGTAAAAAAGTGGGCTCGCCCCCGGGCCGTGTTGCCCGCTTTGGCACAGCTTCCTGGACGCAGTTATATCCGCTATGAGCCACGGGGAGTTGTCTTGATTATCAGCCCATGGAACTACCCTTTTCAGCTGCTTATGGTGCCCCT
Source organism: Bacteroidia bacterium (assembly GCA_039630325.1). Lineage (GTDB taxonomy): Bacteria > Bacteroidota > Bacteroidia > SpSt-205 > SpSt-205 > SpSt-205. The sequence goes on along the minus strand of JBCNVG010000011.1, from coordinate 49,676 downwards.
GGCTGGGGCTATTGCAGCCGGGAATGTCGCTGTCCTCAAGCCCTCAGAGTTTGCTCCCACTATCGCAGGGGTGGTAGATAAGCTCGTACAGGAAGTCTTCCCGCCTGAGTATGTTCAGGTAGTTCAAGGCGATGCGGAGGTGGCAGCTACTTTGCTCAATCTGGATTGGGATTATATCTTTTTCACTGGAAGTCCCCGAGTGGGTCGGCTCGTTGCAGAATCTGCTGCACGCAAGTTGATACCCTACACTTTGGAGTTAGGTGGAAAGTCCCCTGCTATCGTAGAATCAGACGCCAATATTAGTATAGCTGCTCGTCGGATCGCTTGGGGCAAGTGGCTGAATGCTGGCCAAACCTGCATAGCCCCCGATTATGTGCTGGTTCATGAGCAGGTTATGGGGCCCTTCATCGAAGCTCTCCAGCAGGAGACGCTAAACTTTTATGGAGACATTCAGCATCCTCCGGCTGATTATGCTCGGATTATTCATAAAAAACACTACGATAGACTTGTCAGAATGCTCGAAGAAGGAGAGGTAGTTTTTGGAGGCTACACAGATCCTGACAAGCTCTATATCAGTCCCACTCTTATTCTCTCGCCGCGAGGAAGCTTATTAGGAGAGGAAATATTTGGTCCACTTTTGCCTGTAATACCTTTCGCTAAGCCAGAAGAAGCGGTTTCGTTTGTAAAGAGGTATTCCCCGCCATTAGCGATGTATGTATTTTCTGGGTCTGAAGCGATGCAGGAATTCTACCTCACGCGGCTTCAATCAGGTGGGGTCTGTATTAACGACACCATCATGCATATTGGCTCATCCAGGTTGCCCTTTGGGGGAGTTCGTGATAGTGGCATTGGGCGCTATCATGGTTGGTATTCATTTGAGACTTTTTCCCATGCTCGTGCCGTCGTCAAAACGCCTACATGGATAGATCTCCCTTTGCGCTATCCTCCTTACGGGAAAAAGCTTTCTTTAGTTCGCAAGCTCTTAGGATGAGACATCGCTACTATCTTCTAAAGGTGAAGGGGGTAGCCAAGATTCCGGATTATGTCCAAATACGAGACGAGCGGTTTTCCCTCATCTGCTATGTTCGTCCCGACCGCACGGATAAACGCGCTTCCTTGCCAGATGGCTTTTTGGAGAAAGTCTCTGAACTTTTTCCTCGGCTGGCTTATGGAGAGGTGTGCGCAGTGGAGTGGGATGCTGCGACCCGAGAAATTCACTTGACATGAGCCCGGTTCTCCTCTTGCGCAATGTATCCATCGGGTATGGGGAACGCTCTATCCTTCAAGGAGTCAGTCTGTCTGTGGGAAAGGGGGAGTTTATTTACCTTACTGGTCGCACTGGGGCGGGGAAAACATCCCTATTGCGAGCCATCTATGCAGACCTTCGTCCTATACAGGGGGAAATATGGGTGGGCGACATGCGAGTAGATACACTCTCGCCTGCCGAAATACCCTTCCTTCGACGCAAGCTCGGAATAGTTTTTCAAGATTTTCAGCTACTTCCTTATCGTACAGTATACGAGAATGTTGCCCTAACTCTGGAAGTTACTGGATGGCGTGACAAACGCAAGATTCGCGAGCAAGTGATGGACACGCTCCTGCGGGTTGGGCTTTCAGCCCGCAAAGACGCTTATCCCCATGAGCTTTCTGGCGGTGAGCAGCAGCGCACGTGTATCGCTCGAGCCCTTGTAGGTTCGCCTATTTTGATTTTGGCGGATGAACCTACAGGTAACTTAGATCCTGAAGTGGGCGCACAGATACTATCTCTTTTTCATCAGATAGCGCGTTGGGGTACTGCTGTCATTTTTGCCACTCATAATCCTAAACATATTCAAGATATGCCAGCTTCTACCTATATTTGCATAGATGGCCGCCTGCAACTTGCCACGGCTTCTGTATCGTAGAATTTCTGTACCTTTGTGTCGTATCCAAACTAATAGAGAGATATGAAGTACTTGAAATTAGCTTTTTTGCTGGGCTGTTGGACACTCCTTCTCGCACAGAGTGGTCAAGCCGCCTTTAAGGAGGGGGAGCAGTACCGTAGAAATAAGCAATACGATTTGGCCCTTCAAAAATATGAAGAAGCCATCCGACTGGAGCCTACCAAAGCGATTTATCATGCCCGAAAGGGGGAGGTCCTAAACAATATGAAGCGTCCGCAAGAAGCTATTCAGGCTTATCAAAAAGCATTAGAGCTCAATCCGGGCCTTACGCCCATTTATGCTCGGATAGCGCAGATTCACATTCGGGCTAAAAACTATCCTGCCGCAATAGAAGCTCTCAACCAAGCGTATAATAAGGAGCAAGATGTCAATAAAAAGATGACCTATAAGCTCAATGCTATTCGCCTCCTCAATCTACAAGGTCGATCCCAAGAAGCCCTCTCAGAGCTTGGTATGCTCAAGTCTCAGGTGCCCCAAGTGGCAGATGATCCCCGCCTTTTATATGTGGAAGGTGAGACTCAGCTTGCGCTCGGTAATCCCCAAGCTGCAATTGCAGCTTTTCAGCGTGCATATGATAAAACTCGGGATCTACCTATCGCTCAGAGTGCAAAATATACCTATGGTTTGGCTTTAGCGCATTATAAAGCAGGGAATAACGCGGAGTATGAACGCTATGCAAAGCAAATAGAAAACCATCCCTACGGAAAGCGACTGAAAGCAGCTGTCGCTCGCAGTGGAGCTGCATATAGCTTGGGTATCGCCTATGCTTATTTTAAGACTGGGGCGCTTGACGAAGCCATGGAATATGTCAATGAAGCTGCTAAGACGAAAGACCGCCTCAATCAAGTCTACCAAATGCAAGGAGCCATTCTTCTGCGCAAAGGGCGCACGGCAGAAGCAGCCCAGAGCTTTCTCCAAGCAGCAGCTAATGAAAGTGATGAGAAGAAGCGAACTAATCTTTATGCTCGTGCTATTCGCCTCCAGTATAATGCAGGGGATTATCAAGGTGCAATCAGCACGGCTGACCGTATCTTAGAAAAGAATCCCAACAATATAGAAACCCTGCTCCTCAAAGCCCAAGCTCTCTACCTTCTCGGACGGTACGGGGAGGTCATTTCTACTGTGGAGCGTACTATTCCTCTTCTGGGGACGGATGCAGCGAAACTCTCTCAAGCCTACTTTCTCATGGGCCTAGCCGCTCGTAAAGCTGGCCAAGTAGATAAAGCGCGAGATGCTCTTGGGAAAGTGACATATAAGCAGTTCAAGTTAGCCGCTAAGGTAGAGCTGGATAAGCTCTCAGCGCGGTAATATCGCTTTAAGATCGTCTCCCTTGCCCGGCCGGCCTCATTATGAGGTGCGGCTGGTTTTTTTTCAGGACCCTAAGAAAAGGCTGCTCGATGGATGCCCATGTAGAGGCCTAACTCAAGCGATTGAGGTACGCATGGAAAAAATAACATCGGGATTAGAGCTTATCAAGTCCTAAAACGATATGGTTTTAGAGGTGTGATTGCCGACATAATCTGACGCTTCTATGACAAACTGACGGCCGGCCGAACGAGGGAGGTATAGAATCCGCTGCGGTTCGTAATATTCAGGGAGTACTTCTGCCTTTCCTGCATGAATGCGCAAGCTATATGGGTTGACTCCGCTACCCAGATCATCTATGGATACTAAGTAAAAAGGTCCCTCTGCCTTGAGGGGTCGTATCTGTGGGGGAGTGCGGTCTATCATGATGAGGTAAGCGCCCCACGCTTTTACGGGGATTCGCCAGAGGCGTCCAGTTCGTACCGAGCCTCTTACAGGGGACCAGACTTCCTCGTACCAGGGCCTGTAAAGAGGATAACTCTTACTCAAGGCGAAAGTATCGGGTAAGGACCAGATTATCTCCGCCGGAAATCTGAGTGGCGTATAAGGATCTCCTATAAAGTACCCTTCTCCATATATTGATCGGATAGGCTCTACGCGCAAATATAAGGTGTCCTGTAAGCTCTCTTTGAAGATTCGCAGGGTGCACCTTTCTGCTATCTGTAGGGTATAGTCTATGCCTGGTAAGATTTGCTGACGAAGGTAAGTAGGTATTGCAGGCCCGCTTTCAGGTATAAGTGAATCAGGAAGTCTTTCTCCTAACCGGAGAGGCTTTTCCGGAGATACACTATCTCTCAGGGAAGTGAAATACTTTCTCCTTACAATGAGGAAACCTTCCTCTATGCTCCATGAACTATGGGGGTCTATCGGCTGCCAGGCCTTTGGTATAGAGGCTGTTTCACCCTTCAAGATGACCTGTATCTCAGCCCTATTTCCAGAGAAGTCCTCGGCTCTGATAGTAAAGGCTTCGATTTGACCAGGGGCGAGGGTGATCCTTCCTTTTCCATAGCTCCAGGGGATAGCCGCAGAGGGTTCGTACAGTTTGCCTAAGCCTATTCTATATACCTGCTGATATGCGTAGTCTAAATGCCAGCGCAAAAATCGCCTCCAGTCAAAGTCTAAGGTTTCCCACTGGACAGCGTAGATACTTTCTCCCTGGCTATTGAGTACGGAAATTCTACGCAAACCCAGCCAGGAAGTACCTTGGTTTGCTCGGTCGGCGGCAGTGTAGAGAAATCCAACTGTACCGGCAATGGATACAGTATCAGGAGGGGCATATTTTCGAAGAGTGCCTTTACAGATCTGTTGTCGCAGAGGCAAGAAGTACCTTGCGTGCTTTCCTTCAATGTGAGATTCGGCAGTGAGAGGATACAAACCTACCCGGAAAAATACTGGAGGTATGGTATCTACCAGAGGAGGCAGATAATACAGGGGAGGCAGCGTTTGATGGGAGGGGGTACGTACTTCAAAGTGTAAATGCGGTCCGAAAGAATACCCACTATTGCCCGCCCAGCCAACCGTATCGCCCGCCTTTACAGGCCATTCATGCGGCGCGAGATATTTCTCTACCTCAAATCGCCTTTGACTTTGTTGAAGGCTCCGAATAATCGCTTCGCCTTTCGGGGCAAAGTGAGAAAGATGACCATAAACAGTGTATAAACCATTTGGATGCTGAATGTAAATCACTTTTCCAAAGCCGGCATGGCTTACCTTGATTCGGAACACATAACCCTCACCTGCGGCCAGAACTGGGACAGTCCCGATTTTTTCACCCACGCCGAGGTCAATCCCTAAATGAATCGTCTGCGTACGAATTTCTCCATAGCTGCCTGTGATGGAAATAGGACCTGGGACTGGCCACCTAAGCTGAGCCCAGAAACACAGTGAAACGATGCTTCCAATCAAGATGGGGTGGGTTAGATAGTAAAGTTTGAGTCCCTGGTCTGAGGCTAGTAGGCTTTAGCGAAAAGTACGCGCTGAGGGGAAGGCCGTCCTGTATAGATGCACCGTCCAGGTTCTGAGGGCATTTCTAAAGGTATGCATCGGATGGTAGCGCCCGTTTCTTCCTTGATAGCAAGCTCCGTCTCAGTCGTTCCGTCCCAGTGAGCGAAAATAAACCCTCCTTTTTCTTCCAGAATTGCTCGCATTTCTGTATAGCTATCTACGCGGTAAGTCTGACTTTCTATGCGAGCTTTTGCTCGTTCAAAAAGAGCCATTTGGATGTCTGTTAGCCATTCGTTCACTCGCTCAATCGCTTCAATCAACGGGTAGGTATTTTTCTGACCTGAGTGTCTCCAAGCGACTTCGATGGTATTAGATTCTATGTCTTTCGGGCCGATGGCAAAGCGGAGAGGTACCCCTCGCAGTTCCCATTCGTTGAACTTCCAACCTGGACGATGTTGAGGGTCATCATCCAGCTTGACTCGGATCCCTTTTGCCTTGAGCTGCTCAGCTATTTCCCAAGCTTTCTGTATCACCGCTGCTTGTTCTTCCTCCTTTCGCCAGATCGGTATTATCACGACTTGAATGGGAGCGACCCGTGGAGGTAAAATCAGTCCTTTCTCATCTCCATGCGATAAAATCACCGCTCCAATCAGTCGTGTAGATACGCCCCACGACGTGGCCCAGACGTATTCTAACTCATTCTGGGCATTCAGGAATTTCACCTCAAATGCTCGGGCAAAGTTCTGTCCTAAAAAGTGCGAGGTTCCTGCTTGTAGGGCCTTGCCATCTATTAATAGGGTTTCTATGGTGAAGGTTTCTACAGCCCCGGCAAACCGCTCATTAGGGGTTTTCACGCCTTTGATGACGGGTATGGCCAGATATTCCTGAACAAATCTGGCATATAAGTCCAGAATCATGCGCGCTTCTCGCATGGCCTCTTCGGCTGTGCTATGAGCGGTATGTCCCTCCTGCCAGAGAAACTCTGCTGTGCGTAAGAATAAACGAGGGCGTTTTTCCCAGCGGACGACATTAGCCCACTGATTGATGAGGATAGGGAGGTCTCTGTATGAATGAATCCAGTTCTTGAAGCTGTGCCAAATGATTGTTTCGGAAGTAGGACGTACGACCAGAGGCTCTTCCAGAGAGGCTTCAGGGTCTGGGGTCACACTCCGAGACACGGGATCCGTCTTTATCCGATAATGGGTTACGACGGCACACTCTTGAGCGAAGCCTTCCACATGCTGTGCCTCCCGGGCCAGGAAACTGAGCGGGATAAATAGAGGAAAGTAGGCATTTTGATGACCGGTGGCCTTAAAAGCTTCGTCCAAGGGCCGTTGGATATTTTCCCAGAGGGCCCAGCCATACGGCTTGATAGTCATACATCCTCGTACGGGAGAGTGCTCCGCTAATCCAGCGCGCTCTACGATGGTATTATACCAATCACTGATTGCGTGCATCGGGATTGGCATGACTTTCGTATATTTGTTTGTAGGCAAAAGTACCACGACTATGAAAACGAGAATCGGACCTTGGGCAGGAGTGTTAGCACTCCTATTTGTCATATGGGGCTGTGGGAGTAGCCGTTCAGCCACTACCGTACAAAATGACACTTATCTCTCCGCTAAAGATCGGGCTAAGCTCAATCAGAGTGCTCAATCAGCCGCTAATCGCTCTGAAGTAGATGCTCGGGCCGATAACTATGAGGAGAGTAGCTCTACGAGCCGTCGTAGAGACTGGGAAGATGACGACTACGCTTATTCACGGCGGATTCGTCGCTACTCAACGGGTGTGTGGTACGACCCATGGTTTGATCCCTGGTGCGCGCCAGGGTGGGGGTGGCGAAGTGCATGGTGGGGCCCTTCATGGGGCTGGGGCGGTATGTGGGCTGCTGCGCCAGGATGGTATTATACTCCTGGATGGGGCTGGACATATTATTCGGGATATTGGGGACCGAGTTTCTATGCTGGGCCAGGCTGGTGGCCAGATCGCGGTTGGAGTGCGCAATCTACCCCTCGCACAAACTATATGCCGCGTACTTATACTACCCCACGAGCAACTACTACTTACACGCCGCCTCGTGGAAGCGCTGTAAATTCCTCTCCCACACCCCCCCGCCGCTCAGCAGCGCCCTCTTCTGGGGCTCGCCCGGCCCCTTCGCCTAATATTAGGTCATTTTCTACCCCTGTCGGCCCTCGTCCTAGCACCGCAGGGTCAGGTGTAGGAGGGGGAGGTATCCGAAACTCTACTGGTACTTCTCGTCCTCGCTAATATGTGGTACAAGAGTTTGCTGGACCTCATAGGACGTACTCCTCTCGTCCGACTAAACGCTGTCGCTCGCGCAGTTCCAGCCACCGTACTCGCCAAGGTAGAATACTTTAATCCCGGTCATAGCATTAAGGACCGCATCGCTCTCAAAATGATTGAAGAAGCTGAAAGATCTGGGCTTCTGCGGCCAGGCGGCACTATCGTAGAGGCCACCTCGGGTAATACTGGGATGGGATTAGCCCTGGTCGCTGCTATCAAGGGCTATCGCTGTATCTTTACAGTCCCAGACAAGCAGTCCAAAGAAAAGATAGATGCTCTCCGAGCTTTGGGGGCAGAGGTTATAATTACCCCTACCAACGTTTCCCCGGACGATCCCCGCTCTTATTACAGTGTGGCGAAGCGTCTAGCTCAGGAAATACCTGGGGCTTTTTATCCTAATCAATACGATAACCTTCATAACCGTCAAGCTCATTATGAAACTACGGGCCCTGAAATATGGGAGCAGACTGAGGGGCGAATCACCCATTTGGTGGCAGGAATGGGAACGACTGGAACCATATGTGGTATCGCCCAGTATCTCAAGGAGCGAAATCCTGCGATTCAGGTGATAGGAGTAGATACCTACGGTTCGTTGTTTCAAAAGCTTCATGAGACAGGACAGATAGACCCCAAAGAGATTTACCCTTATCTCACAGAGGGTATCGGTGAGGACATTGTACCTGGGAATTTAGATCTTTCACTGATTGACAGAATAATCAAGGTTACCGATAGAAATGGGGCGCTCATGGCCCGAAAGTTGGCTCGTTATGAGGGGTTGTTTGTTGGATGGTCCAGTGGGTCAGCGGTCTGGGCCGCTCTCCAAGTGGCCAAAGAGCTTTCCCCCAAAGATGTAGTGGTCGTCGTACTGCCAGACCACGGTACCCGTTATCTAAATAAGATCTACAATGATGCTTGGATGCGTTCTCAGGGGTTTTTAGAGTCTACTTCTGAACTTACTGTACGCGATGTGCTCCAGCTCAAACCCCGAAAGACGCCTGGGCTTGCTACTATTGCTCCGACGGATCCATTGAGACGAGCGGTAGAGCTGATGGAGCGGTATGAAATCTCTCAGTTGCCTATCATTGATGGCGACAGAATCCATGGAATCTTGACAGAATCTCGTCTTATAGAGGTACTTATGGATGATCCGCTCTCTCGTGACCATCCAGTCCAGCGATACATGGCTGATCCGCCGGTGATAGTTTTGCCTTCCACACCCGTAGATATTGTATCTAAAATGTTGACTCGAGAGATGCCAGCGGTTTTGGTACAGCTTGAGGATGGGAGCTGGGATATCATCACTCGCTCGGATATTCTCCATGCCCTGGTAGAAGTGACCATGTGATAAGGCTAATACTTTTTGGTCTCGTATGGGCCCAAGCTCCTGAAATACTTAGGTTTATTCCTGGGTCATATAGGGAGGGTGCCATTCATCAGGTAGATCTCTATAATCCGACGGACCGTCCACTCTCGCTCGGTAATTGGCTTCTCGTTACGAGAGAATACTCAGTGCGTTTGCCTTATAGTTTGACTTTGGCACCGCACCAGCGTATTCGCATTGCTAAGATTAGAGGAGATGTCAGATTAGACCGCTATCCAGACTTTCTGATTAGGTTTCCCCAAGAGTCTCAGCCAGGGGCTTATGTGGCTCTAATAGATGATCAAGGGCATGTGCGGCGCGGTCTTTATTTGGCTCCGCTTCCTCAAGTACTTTTTCTACCAGACTCTGGTGTAAATATCACCCGCGATGGACGCCGCATACCGTTTTACCTTCCTTCTGAAACTGCCCCTGTTTGGGAATATGTGCCATGGGAACCAGACCCTATAACAGGGGTTGTACGGATTGGGGGCACTTGGCGGTATACAGTGGCTGATGAAGAAAGAGAAGCTCGGTTGTATGCGCCTTTGAGATTTTTGCCTCTGATTGCTAACTACGAGAAAGGAGTTGTCCATCTCTCATGGGCCTTGGAAGTGCGGGAGCGATGTACGGCTTATCGCTTAGAACGGGCGGAGTTGGGGGGGATTTGGCAGACTATCGCTGTCTTTCCTTGTCCTAGTCTGAGCCGGGCTCCTCAGCGGGTAGAATATTACGACCTGAATGTACGGGAGGGTAAATCATATCGCTATCGTCTGGTGTATGAGGAGCTGCCGTCCTTTAGAGTGACCTCCACCCCTGCTGATATTCAGTGCTTTCGACAGCGGCCGCCCCTTGATATGTCTGCGCAGGCTGGGTATTTGCGTCTCTGGGTGGCCCAATCCCAGCCCCTCAAGGTGCGCCTTTTGGATCAATACTTTACGGAGGTGCTTCGCATTTATGATGGTTGGGTAAATGGTGGCGTAGAGAACGTCTTCGTTTGGGATACCACTCGTATTCGTGCAGGCAAATGGATAGTGGTATGGACGACAGGAAAGCGCTATTGGGTGGCGCTGCGGTGAAGGCGGCGCACATTATCTAAGAGGCAAGCCACCGTCAGAGGACCGATGCCCCCAGGCACTGGTGTATAGGCGCTGGCTATGGAAAGGGCCTCTGGCTGGACGTCCCCTACTAACTTTCCTTCCGATCGGTGAATGCCCACATCTATGATGACCGCTCCCGGTTTGACACCCTCTGCCCTGAACCAGTGTGGACGTCCGATAGCCACAACTAAAATATCTGCTTGCCGAGTATGGGCGTAGAGGTTTTGAGTGTGGGTGTGACAAATCGTGACTGTGGCATTTCCATAAGCAGTGGGACGTGATAAAAGAAGAGCTAAGGGAGTTCCCACGAGCCGTCCCCGTCCGACAATAACGACATGCTTACCAGCGGGGGTAATCCCATAGTGTAAAAGCATTTCTATGATGCCCCAGGGAGTAGCAGGCGCCCACTGGGCTCTTCCCTGAGCTAATAAGCCAAGATTGTTCGGATGGAGGCCATCTGCATCTTTATGAGGGGCAATCGCATCTAATACTTTCTCTTCTGAAATATGGGCGGGCAAAGGCAGTTGCACTATCATACCAGTCACCTCTGGGGTGTCATTTAGGTGATGAATGAGCTGGATTACTTCATGGGTGGAAGTGGTTTCTGGTAAGTGATGCAGCACCGCCTTAATGCCCACTTTCTCAGCTTGCCGAAGCTTGTGAGAGACGTATATCTGACTTGCTTCATGATGACCCACCAGAATGATATCTAATCTAAGCTTGTGATGCTGAGCATACTCAGCCACTTCTGATAAGATTTTCTGAGCAACTGGAGCTCCTCGTAGCACTTGGCTCATATGTAGCCTAAAATTTTGAGGACTTGCTTGCTATTCTGCTCTTCGTACAAGACTTCAAAATGCGGCTGACCGTCTCTATCTCGCCGTATGAGAATGTGCCTGGGAGTAGGTATCAAACAATGGTGAATCCCGCCTACGCCGCTAAGAGCCTCTTGGTAGGCTCCAGTGTGAAAGAAGCCAATGTAGAGCTCCTTACGAGTTTTGGGAAGAAATAGCACATTCGTATGAGCATCCGTGTGATAGAAGTCTAACTCATCACAGGTGATTCCACCTAAAATAACGCGTTCGTACTCAGCGCTCCAGTTATTGAGAGGCAAAATGATATAGCGCTGTTTCAGGGCCCAAATATCTGGAAGGATGGTCATTAGGCTTCCGTCTAAAATAAGCCAGCTTTCCCGATCATTTTGACGCTTTCTTTCCAGAACCTTGAAAAGAACGGCGCCAGACTCTGCCACTGTGTAGCTGCCAAACTCAGAGATAATATCTGGCTCTTCCACGCCATGCTGAGTACAAGCGACCTTGAGTCGCCGTACTATTTCGCCTATTACATAGGAATAATCAAAATCAAAATCCAGGGAGCTGCGGAAAGGCAAGCCGCCACCGATATTGAAGTAACGGAGAGTGGGGGCTTCCTTTTTGAGCTCACAGTACAAGTTTATCATCTTATCCAGTTCATTCCAGTAATATGGAGTGTCTCGAATGCCAGAACTGATAAAGGAGTGAAACATCACAAGCTGGAGGTTGGGATTAGGTTTTATTTTTTCTAAGTATAGGTCTATCACATCATCCGGCCGAATTCCCAATCGACTGGTGTAAACGGGAAAATCTGGCCGTTCTTCTATGGAGACCCGTATGCCCAGCTTCGCAGGGACATCTAACTCGCTAATGTAAAAGTTAATTTCCCGTTTGGTGTCCAGTACGGGTATGAGGTTTTCAAAACCGTCATGCAGTAGATCTACAATCCGCTGCGCATAGGCAGGTGTCTTATAGCCATTACAAATGATCATAGTTTCTTTTTTTGATATTAGCCCCCTTCGCTCTAAAGCTTCTATAATCTCCATGTCAAATGCAGAAGAGGTTTCTATTTGAACTCCATGCTTCAGAACCTCTTCCAATATATGGCGAAAATGAGAGCTTTTAGTGCAGTAGGCATAAATGTATTGCCCATGATAATCGTTTTTTAGAAAAGCTTCTTGGAAATACAGACGAGCCTGTTGTATTTTCTTTCCGATAATTGGTAGATAGGTCAGCCGAAGAGGAGTACCGTAAGTTTCAACCAGTTCTATTAGATTGATGCCGTGGAAGTGTAGCTCGTCCTCTATGACCTCAAAGGGTTCTTGGGGGAAGTCCACACTTAGGTCTAAAAACTCGGCGTAACTTTGCACGACGCAAATATGGGGCGAAAATGTAAATGTAAAAGTAAAGGTAGTGGAATATGGGCCTCCAGGTAGTTAGCATAATCTGCGATTGGGGGGCGGGGCAGCCTGGAGGTTCAGCTGGGGTGGAGGGCTGGTATGCGTTAGGTCTGCATTATAAGCATTTAGCCTGGATAGAAGCAGAACATATAGTGTTGTATCCCTCGGAGAGAAAACCGGTGTGGATAGAGACAGGACGCCACGTGTATGCGCGCCGGTTGGATCCATGGATGGCTTTCGCGGAAGAGATCAAACCAGTACTTAGGAGCCTTCCGATAGAGGGACGGGTACTTTTCCTTACGGGGGACCATAGTTGGGCAGGGTGTATTTTACCCGAGCTTCATGAGCGGGTGGGGCGTATAGGAGTTGTCTGGATAGATGCCCACGCAGATCTTCATAATCCTGCTACCTCACCCTCGGGCAATATACACGGCATGCCTTTGGCGATGGTGACTGGGCTCAATACCGAACGGTTCCATCCTGTACCTGCTTTTACATGGAGTCAATGGGAATCTCTGATCCGCCCTGTCATACAGGCTGAGGATTTGGTGTATGTCGGGCTGCGCAGTTACGAGCCACCTGAAATGGAGATTATTACGCAAGCCCAGATTCCACATTTTACCTCTACTGATATCATTCAAAATGGAATAAGCTCGGCCTTGCAGACTATACGGGGTCTAGCGGAGCGTACCGATGCTATTTATGTAAGCTTCGATGTAGATGTTTGGGACCCGAGTTTTGCTCGAGGGACGGGCTCCACAGCTCCTGGCGGGCTTAGTATAGCCCAAGTGCGTGCCCTTCTCAATGAACTTTTTGCCATAGAAAAAGTCAGATTTTTAGAAGTCACTGAGATTAACCCGCTTTTGGATCGAGATAATCAAACGGCTCTTTTTGCTTACGGAAGCATTCGTCCCTTTATCGATGGGGAGGTGGAGAATACCCGTGCAGCTTTGGAGTAGCGTAGGGCTACCCCTTTTATGGGGACAACTGCCTGCGCGATATGTCTTGAAAGCGGATGCATTGAGCTTTATATGGCGAGAATATCGGCTGTCGGTAGAGTATCGCCTCTTTCGGTGGGCTCCTCCGTTTATCGCTTCAGTAGAGCGACATAAATGGGATGGGCTCACTTTGGTCGTGGGTGGAGGATACTATCGGCGATTTCCAGTCCGGGGTGGCGTATGGAAAATCGGGTTGCGATATTATATTTGGCGTTCGGCTTATAGTCCGCAGGGATTTTGGGTAGGCATTCATGGGGCGGGGCAGGCTTGGGGGATGCGCGGTGAAAGCCCCTCCTTTTCCTGGGTGCCTGGGCTGACCCTCGGGTACCAGCATATTTTTCGGCAAGCTTATGGGGGGGCGGTGGAGCCTTATATTCTCGTAGAGCCGAGGCTTTTTGGTTCTACGCCATTTGCTCCCTTTCAGCTTGGCCTACATGCGGGCTTTGCTGCACGACGCTGGGAGAGACGAAATCTACCTTGAAAAGGAAGAAAAATCGTACCTTTCTTTTTTGCCTATGAAAAACGATCCCCAAAAATCATTTCAGCCTAAGCTTCGCCGAACTGCGCCTTCATCTGCTTCAGGTCCTCGTCTTAGGGAGGAAGGGGCCCGCAAAGCGACTGTATCCAAGCCTAAATCCCCTTCGCCTTCAGCCAGCCCATTTCCTGAAAAAGTTCGCCTTGTGCGTTTTTTATCGTTAGCGGGGGTAGCATCTCGGCGAAAGGCCGTAGAGATTATCAAAAATGGCCAGGTTACGGTAAATCAGCAGGTGGTGAAGGAGCCTTGGGTCTATGTAGATACGAAGAAGGATATCATTACTTATCGGGGGGCCGTGATTCGTCCTGAAAAGCCTGTGTATATCTTATTGAACAAGCCAAAGAATACGATTTGCACGCTGCGAGATGAAAAGGGTCGGCGTACTATTATGAGCTTGTTGGAAGGAGCGCCGCCTGTGCGTCTCTATCCCGTTGGGCGACTGGATAGAAATACTACGGGTATTCTGCTGCTGACAAATGATGGAGATTTAGCTCAGAAGCTCCTTCACCCCAGTAGTAAGGTCCCCCGCACCTATCGGGTGACCACAGTCAAGCCAATGCATGAGACGGTGATTCGCCGCTTGCTGGAGGGGATTCCGCTACCAGATGGAGTAGCTCGCGCGGATGCGGCGGAGTTAGAGGATCCTTATACGCTGATTCTTACTATACACTTAGGGCGCAAGCATATTGTACGGCGCATGCTTGACTACTTAGGCTACAGAGTAAAATCATTAGATCGGATTGCTTTTGGCCCTATTACTCGAAAGGGTGTTCCACGGGGTCGCTGGCGCTTCCTTACTCCGCAGGAGATCGGATGGCTGAAAATGCTGCCCAATCCTAAACCTTCTAACTAATTAGCCTATGCCGATTCGAATTGCTGACACGCGAGATGAAGTACGTTCGCCTGAAAGGCGGGCTATCTTGGAAACTTTTTCTTTTGTATCCGATCAGCCCCAGCTTATTCACCTTCACACGGAGGAGTTTAGTGCAGTATGCCCAGGTACTGGCCTTCCGGATATTGGTACCTTAGATATATGGTATATCCCGTCTGACCGCTGTATTGAGCTAAAGTCACTCAAAATGTATCTTTTCAGCTACCGCAATGCGGAGATTTTTCAAGAGCCTGCGGCGGATTTGATATTTGAGGATTTATGGGCGGTGGTGCAGCCCCGATACATGCGGCTGTCGCTGCGTTATAACATTCGAGGAGGGATTTTGACGACCGTTCATTTGGCTCGGGGGGATATGACCCGTCTGCCGTTAGAGATTCAACGGCTACTTCCTTGAAGGGGTTACGACTTACTTTTGTAGCATGGAATGGAGCTTCCCAGCGCCGGCTAATGAGCCTGTTTTATCCTATGCTTCTGGATCGCCTGAGAGACAGGCTTTAGAGAAAGCCCTCTCAGAGGCTTACAGCCGTTCAGTAGAGGTGCGCAGCTATGTCGGCGGTGAGTTTTTAGGGGGTGAGCCTTTCTCTCTTACTCCACCTCATCGCAAATCCCATGTTTTAGGAATAGCCTATCGTGCTGGTCATCAGGAGGTTGCACGAGCGATTGAAGTCGCTTTACGAGCGCATCGGGAGTGGAGCCGGTGGAGTTTTGAGCGCCGAGCCGAGATTTTTCTCAAAGCGGCAGATTTACTGACCCAAAAGCATCGGGCCCGGGCTAATGCCGCTTGTATGATAGGGCAATCTAAAACGGTTTTCCAGTCCGAGATAGACATTATCGCTGAGCTGGCAGACTTTTGGCGGTTCAATGTGCATTATGCGGAGTGGATCATGCGTTGGCAGCCTTATAGTCCTTCTGCGACTAAGAATCGCGTGGACTATCGTCCCTTGGAGGGATTTGTGCTTGCCATTACACCGTTCAACTTTGCTTCCATAGCTGGCAATCTTCCGACAGCTCCTGCGCTTTTGGGAAATGTAGTGCTTTGGAAGCCCGCAGAGACTCAGCTTTACTCAGCCCAGGTGATTTTGGAAGTGCTATTGGAAGCAGGCCTGCCAGAGGGGGTCATCAACATGCTGGTGGCTTCTGGTCCGGTGGTGTCGGAGGTGGCTTTGAAGCACCCAGCTTTTGCGGGGCTACATTTTACAGGTTCTACCGGCACCCTCAATCTCCTTTGGCGGCAGATTGGACAAAACCTTCTCAATTATCGCAGCTATCCACGAATCGTGGCGGAGACTGGAGGAAAAGATTTTGTGTGGGTGCATGCGTCGGCAGATAGTCAAGGGGTGGCTGTCGCCCTGGCTCGCGGGGCTTACGAATATCAGGGCCAGAAATGTTCAGCCGCTTCTCGGGCTTACCTACCTGCTTCACGAGCAGATGACATTTTAGGGCGCCTTATTGACATGATGCGTAGCTTTCGGATGGGGCCTCCTGAAGATTTCTCAAATTTTATCACGGCTGTGATTGATAAGAAGGCTTTTGACAAGATCGTCTCTTACATAGAGCTCGGGAAAAACGATCCCTCTATCACGCTCTTGGAAGGCGGAGGATATGACGATGCGACGGGATATTTTATTCAGCCGACGCTATTCCTTTCGCAGGATCCCAACCACCGCCTTATGGAGGAGGAAATTTTCGGACCTGTCCTCACCGTGTATGTATATCCCGACCATGAATGGCAGCAAAGTCTTCGGCTCGTAGATGAGACTTCTCCGTATGGACTTACGGGGGCTATCTGGGCGCAGGATAGGCGAGTGATAGAGCATGCGTTAGATGCCCTTCGGTACAGCGCTGGGAACATTTATGTGAATGATAAGCCCACTGGTGCAGTGGTCAATCAACAGCCTTTCGGCGGGGCGCGAGCCTCGGGCACAAACGATAAAGCCGGTTCGCCATGGAATCTCATTCGCTGGCTTTCCCCCCGAGCTATCAAAGAAAACTTCTTGCCTCCGCTGGATTACAGGTATCCTTTCATGGGATGAGGTAAAGGAGAGTATTCTAGGTGTAGAGTCGGTTCTGCCCTAAGTTTATGGTATTACCTTTGTGCTATGCGGTATGTAGTCGTGCTTATAGCTTTTCTCTGGGCTCAGCCTGACCCTCAAGCCCGAGAAGAGCTCAATCGCAACATCCGTTTCTATCGGAGTATAGCCCGGCGAACGGGGGCCTTCCGTACCAAAGCCCTTCCTAAGCTAAATGGTATTCGCTGGCAGGTCAAGATTCAAGGGGGAGTAGCGGAAACAGCGGCGCCCGTAGCCGTAGGGGCTCGAGTATACGTCGGTGGCAAGGATAAAAACATGTACGCTATCAACATCACTGATGGAAAAATCTTCTGGAAATACACAACCGGTGATATAGCGGCTTGTCCAGCAGCCTATTATGAGGGGAAAGTGTACTTCGGAAGTGATGATGGGTATCTTTACGCTTTAGATGAGAGCAAGAAAGAGCTCTGGCGCTTTCAAACTAATGCCTCGGTGCAAAGTCCTCCTTCTATTACGGGGGATATTATCGTTTTCGGGAGTCATGACTACAACATATACGCTTTGAATAGGCATACTGGAGAGAAGCTATGGGAATACACCACAGGACGAGTGGTGCAGTCTGGGGCTGCGATTGCCGAAGGGGTCGTTTATATCGGCTCTGATGACTATACCCTCTATGCCCTTTCTCTCAAGGACGGGAAGCTCCTATGGCAGTTCAAAACAGAGAACGAAATCAATACTACGCCAGTCGTAGCTGAGGGCATTGTGTATTTCGGAAGTGATGATGGGAATCTCTACGCCTTAGAGGCTAAGACTGGTAAGGAGCTCTGGCGATACAATACAGGGGGCAAAGTGACGGGTTCGCCTGCTCTGGCAGAGGACATAGACGTAATTTTCGTAGCGAGTGAATCAGGGCTTTTAGCTGCTCTGGACAGCAAGAGTGGGCAGGAAAAATGGACATTCCGCCTCAAGGGGGCATTCAAAGCGTCGCCGTCTCTGGCAGAGGGTTTCGTGTATATTGGGGGCATGGACAGTCAGTTTTATGCCATAGAGATACCTACGGGTAAAGTAGCCTGGAAGACTAAACTGGATGCTCCAATCCAAGCGGCGGCTCATGTGCTGGACGGGTCAGTATATGTGCTGACTTCGGCGGGAACGCTATATGCCCTTCACTAAGGCAGTAGGCTATTGGCTATTTGGACTTGTAATGGCCCAACCCATTGCTATCGCTATTCATGGTGGGGCAGGAAATATGACGCCGGAAAATCTGCCCCCTGATAAGGCTCAGCAAATAGAAGCTTACCTGCGTAGTGTAGTAGAAGAATCTTATCAGCTGCTAAGCGAGGGGCGTTTAGCTTTGGAGGTAGTAGAGATAGCTGTTCGTCGATTGGAAGATGCTGGATGGTTTGATGCTGGCGTCGGTTCCTATCTCAATGAGCGGGGATTTATAGAGATGGATGCTTCTATTATGGATGGGAAGACCCGGCGTACTGGAGCGGTCGCCGCTGTGCGGGGTGTTCGCAATCCCATTACCTTGGCGCGGCTCATTATGGAGCGGACTCCTCATGTATTCATCGTAGGAGAAGGGGCCGATAGTTTGGCTCGGCTATGGGCTCTTCCCCCCCTGCGTAATGAGATACCCAGCCTTGCGCCAGGGGTAGTTACTCAGGGTACCGTTGGTGCCGTAGCTCTGGACCAGTATGGCAATCTGGCCGCTGCTACCTCTACTGGCGGTATCGCAGGGAAGAAGGTCAGCCGCGTCGGAGATAGCCCTATCATCGGTGCGGGCACCTATGCGGAGAATGGAGTGATTGCTCTTTCTGCGACAGGACATGGGGAGTATTTCATTCGTAGTGTGCTGACTTATGATATAGCAGCCCGGATTCGTTATGCTAAAATGGCCCCCCTTACTGCTATTCAAAGTGCTTTTCAGGAGCGATTAGAGAGCATCGGGGGCAAAGGCGGCGTGATAGCTGTTTCGCCAGAGGGGGAGATTTTCTTCCATTTCAATACTTCTGGCATGTACCGAGCTGGAAAAGACCGAACAGGCCGGCTTACTATCGGCATCTTCAAGTAAAATGAGCCGGGCAGGTCTACCTACCTGGGTAGAAGAGCTGGCTCGGCAGTATTATGCGGGACGCACGGCTCTATTCATCCTTCACGGAAATATCCACGATTACATCTGGTATGAGGGCAAACCTTATACCCCCCGAGACTTTTACGCTTCGGTTCTTTTTCGACGGCGCGATATAATCTTTTTCTACAATCGGGCCTCCGGCCTATTTGCCCGAGATGAATCAGCTCAGAAAGACTTACAGGCTTTTTCAGGTGAGCGGCATGGACTGCCCCGTTCTCCAGCGGAGCTATTTCCTCTGCTTCACTTGTATTTTCAACAGCGACTCAAAGAGCGGCGTCGTATCGCATTCGTCATAGAGTTTGGCGAAACTCTCATTCCTAATGCGGGGGGATATGTTTCTTCCGCAGAGGAGCGAATCACCCTGCTTTATCTCCTGCAGTGGGCTCAGTCGCCTTTATTCATTCAGTCTGACATTACGATTATTCTGCTTACTGAAAGTCTCAATGAACTCCACCCTAAGCTCGTATCAAATCCTCATGTGTCTCACATTCGTATTCCCTATCCGAATACTGAAGAACGACATGCTTTTGTGCAATATCAGGTAAAAAGTCAGCCTGCGGTGGTAGAAAAAGGGGGGGGATTTTCTGTGGAGGGGCTTACATTGGCCACAGGGGGATTGACCCTTATTCAAATAGAAAAGCTTTTAGCGGAAATCGCTGAGAGTTCTTTCTCTTGGTCGGAGGGGCATTTGATGCAGCGAAAGCAGCAGCTTGTAGAGGCGCATGCAGGGGGGTTATTGGAGTTCATGCGTCCGCATCTGACCTTAGACGCGGTTGCTGGGCATCAGGCGGTGAAGGTTTATTTGCGTGCTCTTGCCCGAGCCCTCAAAGAGGGGCATACAGAGGTAGTTCCAATGGGATTCTTGATTACTGGGCCTGTGGGCACTGGAAAGACATTTTTGATTCGCTGCTTCGCCGGAGAACTTGGCATGCCGATGGTGCAGCTTAAGAACTTTCGTTCTAAATGGGTCGGTGAAACTGAAGCCAACTTAGAGCGGATACTTTCGCTGCTGGAGGCTTTGGCCCCGATTGCTGTATTCATAGATGAAGCGGATACGCAGTTGGGCGGGCGAGAGCGCGAAGGAGACGGGGGAGTAAGCGCTCGGATTTTTGGTCGCTTAGCTAATTTCATGAGTGATCCCCGCCACAGAGGGCGCATTCTGTGGTTTTTGGCGACTGCTCGTCCAGATCTGCTACCTGTGGATATCAAGCGGCAAGGACGGGCTGAGGAGCACATTCCCCTCTTTCCGCCAACTTCCCCTCAAGAAAAAAAGGAAATTGTTGCCGCTTTGGCTCGGCGCTTGGCGATGACTGAACTTGAACTGCCCACTTCAGATGATTTTTGGGAACGCCTACCTTCTTTCTCTGGGGCGGAATGGGAGGCTATCCTTACACGGGCCCGCTTCTTATGCATTTCGGACGGTCGTTCAACGGTTACATGGGCAGATGTAGAAGCGGCTCTTTCCGACTTTCTCCCTCCTAATTATCCGGAGGAGGTGGCGTACATGACCTATCTCGCTGTCTTGGAATGCACGCGCCGTAGCTTTCTTCCCCCTGCTTACCAGAATCTTGAAAGGGAAGAGCTTTTCCATCGCCTTGCCCTCCTTCGGAAGAGCTTAAAGGCAGGGTAAGTGAAAATCTTTTCCATACTATTTCCATGGCTTTCATTGTCGCCTAAGGCGGCGTAAGCCTATAAGTGTCTTCAACACATATCGCCATGGGTAACGCCAAACTACTTTCTCATTCAGCTTCTCCACATAAATGAGCCCTATACTGCTATCTATCAGTTCTTCAAAGGCCGCAGCGAGAGCCTCTAAGTTGGGGTACTTTTGGACGCGGCGACGCACCCGCATCGCTTGAATACGGTACATAAACCGATCGGCTGGCAGATAATGATGTCCTGAAATCTCGAACGCAGCAATCCGAGTCAGCAGCAGAGCTGTGGGTAGTCGTAAAAAGCCATCAGTTACAGACAAGCTGGATACCTGAGCGTAAAAGTCCATGCTGTCTTTATAGGCGCTCAGGTAGTAGGGGCGTAGCCAGCGCAAAAACTGTGGAGTCTTAATCCTTCCAGCGGAAATGCTCCCCGTTGCATATAAGCTACTCTGGTGGAGCCATCTAACTTCTGGGGTGAATCGG
Source organism: Bacteroidia bacterium (assembly GCA_039630325.1). Lineage (GTDB taxonomy): Bacteria > Bacteroidota > Bacteroidia > SpSt-205 > SpSt-205 > SpSt-205. The sequence goes on along the minus strand of JBCNVG010000011.1, from coordinate 28,721 downwards.
AGACTGAGTTGCATATCGCCAGAGAATATCCCTTTTATGCCTAGCTTCTGGAGGGTGGAAATGTTCCCAACTTGCATATCTGATAAAAATCGCTCAATCGGTAGCCCTCGTATGATTAGCCGTCCCGCTGCTGTGTAACAGGTGCTATCCTGCATCTCCAGAGCAGCCCGTCCTATAAGTTGAGCCCCTTGATAACTGATCTCTACCGTGTCTATGCGGGAGGAGAGTTCATCTATTGACCCCGAGAGATTAGCGAATTGAATCGGGATTCCAAGAAAGTCAATGTTGCTTATCCTAAGGGTTATCTGAGCTTTGAGCTGCGATGGGAAACGAACGCGCAGTCGAATATCTTTTTGATTAACCTCCCGCCATATGTCGGATAGAACCAGGTGATCTGCGTCTATGTGAAGTTTCCCTTTCAAACGATACCAGTCAGTGTATAGATAACTTAGGGCCCCTTCTACCTGTCCATGAGCGTTTAGATTGAGGCTTCCAATGCTAGCGCTCAAATGGTTTAGGAAGGTTTCATGAGGGAAGTAGCACAAATCAGCTGATAAATCATGAAGAGGCAAGCCTACGCCGGGGAAAAATCCTCGGACATTTCTAAGACTTACCTGCCCCTCAGAAGGATTGCTCCATTGCAGGAGCGTATCCCATGAGCCACTCGCACATACTTGGAGATTCATGATTCCCTGGTACAGCTCTATGCCGCGGAGGGGGAGATAGCGGAATAACCAGGGTAAAGGCACACTTCCTTCTATTTGCGTGTCAGCACTGTCAATAGATAGAGTGCCCCGCACCGCAACCTGCTCACCTGTAGGAAAGTGTATTGTAGCGTGCTTGAGGTAGACGGTATTTTTTCTACGCTCTACTTGGGCTACTATTTCTCCTATGAGGTCATCCCAGTGTCCTATTACAGAGAGGTTAGCAGTATCTCCTCGCCACTCCCCGTAGAGGTACCCTTCAGAGGCGCTGGCGGTGATTGTGCCTTGGGTAAAATCGGTGGTGGTACGGAGACGAATATGGGGATGTAGAGAGAGAGGCTGAAATTCTCCGGTAGCCGAAAGATGAAGATAGCCTTTTTGGCTCTGAATATGTACTCCTTTCAAGATTCCGTAGGGAGGCCATAGGAGGGAGCTTATTTTTACTTCTATGGGAAAAGCCCCTTTTCCCCGCAGAAGCGGTAGGTAAGGCCCTAAGGCTGCCTGAATGGCGCCAACTTCCGCTGTATCTACCGCTATACAGAGCCGCCTGTGAGGTTCCCAGTTTCCTTCTAAAAAGATCTTTTCTACCCTTCCTGTCAAAGTTAGATAGGAGGGCGTACCTGTGGCTTGTAGGAAGTTTCCGTAAGCATCTCTCAAGATACCTAAGCCCCTGCGAGAAAGCAGGTCTACCTTCCCGCTAAGCGACAGGGCAAGACTTTGGAGTTTACCTTTCCCGTAAATATGTAAGGCATGGAGCGGCCCGTACAAGGATAGATTGCCCCATGGAGATATACCGAGTTTGGCGGCGACCCAGACAATAGTATCCCTTTTTCCTGTGAGGCAAATATCATATTCCCCCATCTTCCAAGTTCCATTGAGTCGGATTTCATAGGCAAGGCGATTTATTTCCCCGCTGAAATAGAGCCTTTCTGATCCTATCCATTCAGAATAGGAAACGAACAGAAGCTGAGCCGCGTCGCTTGTTAGGAATCCTCCTATTTTTCCGATTGGACTATCCCATTTTTCGACTTCACCTTCAAAGTTTATATGTCCTTCATCTAATGTGAGGCTTAAGTGAACGTTCTGCCATATATCTGTTTTTTTGTGATAGGAGCCTTTGAGACGGAGAGACACAGGCCCAGAGAAGGTTCTGAATGTCCGACCTATACATGTTTCCTCTGCGTGAAAGGAGACTTTCCCTTCTGCTACCTGAATGAAAAGACTTTCTACCCGTACCTGTCCAAAAAGGCTATCTATGGCAAAGGTCAAAAATACCTGAGGCGGAAAATTGAAGAGTCGAAAGCGGACCGATTCAGCGATTAGGACTATGTTCTGGGTGGTTGCTGCCTTTCCCCTTTTAGGAAAAAGCCGAAAGTTTTTATGGGATTTATTTATTCGGATGAGGTTGAGTTCACCTCCTGCGATAGCTACGGTATCAATCCATTTTCCTCTACCGCACAGAGAGACTTTGCGAAAACAGGCTACGGGTTGTGAATCAGCCGGTAGCGTACTTGCTATGCGTACTTGGGTGAGCTGTATATTCCATCGGCCGGAGGCGTCTATGTCTATTGCTTCTATGCTGCCGATAGTTGTTTCACTCCCGACGAAAAAACTTATGAGCATTTCTATACTCCACTTCAGCGTTATTTCTATCCATGGCAGGAAGGGTAGGAGCTTAGCCATAAAGCGTTACCTTTGTTCTATGAGCCCCGAGCAACCGAAAGAAGAAAATGTACTAAATGTGGAGCTCTCCGATGACATCTCTGGTGGCATCTATTCAAACTTAGCCATAATCTCTCATACACCGAGCGAGTTTGTGATAGACTTTCTGCAAGTTCTACCTGGGCTTCCTAAGGCGCGAGTACGCAGTCGGATTATCCTTTCTCCCTATCACTACAAAAGGCTCCTAATAGCTATGCAGGATAATCTGAGTAAGTACGAGAACCGTTTTGGCGAAATCTCTATACAGGATGACTGGATGCCGCCTGTGGCTATGGGGGGGCCTGGTTTGGCTTAGCCTCAATGCTCAGGCACCTAAGAAGCCCCTCCCAGATTCTATACCAGCGATTGATAGTGCTATCACCCCTTTTGAAGCGCATCAGCAGACAATCCTTAGGCTTATTACTTATCACACTCCTGACCTGGATTCAATTGAAAGCTATCTTCGGAGCTGGCGCGACACTTTGAATCAGATGATGGAAATAGCTCGGTATCCGAAGCGTCTGCCATTTTATGTAGATTCATTTAGGGTAGTCACGGGCCGGATTCGGTCGGGGAGTGAAGCCCTTCTCGCTCGATTGAAGGATATGCAGTTTGAATGGCTGCCTCATCAATATGCGCTCATGGCTGTTTACACTCGATTCGGTGAGCTTAAGGTAGTTCATAGACTTACCCCTTCTGTAAAGGAGACGTTGGTTGCTTACCGTCAGTACTTAGATCGGATGAATCGGCTTGCTCAAAAGATATCAGAAATATGGACCGATTGCGACTACTTGCTTTTATCCAAGCTCAAATAATCGGCATCCTATTGATGGGGGGCCCTGCATATGCTCAGGCACCCCTTAAAAAGCCTAATACTTTTCGCTTGGAGTCGATGGTCAAAGAGGGGGAAGATGGCCTTGTAGTTAGATATGAAGTTCCGTTTGATGGGGTGGTAGAACTGCGCCTTTTGAATGCTCAGGACTCCGTAGTGTATTTCTTCCAGTGGCCCAGTCCGCAAGGGAAAAGAGAACGAAGACTTCCTGGTGCTAAAAATGTCCGAGGGTCGCTGCGATATAAAATCACCTACAAGGGCATAGACTATACAGGCACCGTCTCGCTCTAAGTAGAGGCTATTTTGTTACGCAGAATGTGCGCATAGCGATTGTATGCTATCCAACGGTGGGGGGGAGTGGAGTGGTCGCCACCGAACTTGCCCGCCATCTAGCGTGTAGAGGGCATATAGTACATTTAGTTTCGTCGGACACCCCTGTACGGCTGACTGGCTGCCTTCCTAATCTTACCTTTCATCAGGTAGTTCCGCCAGAATACCCTCTCTTTCAGTATCGCCCTTACGAGAGCGCTCTGGCAGGACGGTTAGTGAGACTGGTAGAAGAAGGTGTGGATATTATTCATGTGCATTATGCGATACCTCATGCAGTGAGTGCGTATTTAGCTCAGCAGGCCCTGCGGTATCAGCACCGATCTGTAACGGTCATTACTACGCTTCATGGGACGGATACGACCCTGGTCAGTCAAGATCCCGATCTGTATCCAATCGTGCGTTTGGCTCTGCGGGCCAGTGATGAGGTTACCGCCGTATCCTACGCATTAGCGGAGGAGACTCAGGAACGCTTCTGCTTGGAAGAGCCTCCATTAGTCATCCCCAACTTCGTAGACACAACATACTTTTCCCCTAACAAAAGGGATGAGCGCCTCAGAACTGCTTTCGCTTCCCCTGATGAAATTCTGTTAGTCCATGCTTCTAATTTCCGTCCTATCAAACAGACCACTCAAATTTTACGCATTATTGCTAGCCTTTTAGAGCGTGGCCTGCCCGTCCGCCTCTTGATGATAGGGGATGGTCCTGAACGAGCGCAGTGTGAACGTTTAGCTCAGGAGTTGAAACTCTCGCGCATCGTACATTTCGTCGGGAACATCCAAGATGTAGCGCCCCTTCTGGCTATTGGAGATGTGTTTCTCCTGACGTCAGCTTATGAAAGTTTCGGCCTCGCTGCTCTGGAAGCGTTAGCTTGCGGTGTACCTGTGGTAGCAGCTACTGTGGGCGGACTGCCAGAAATCATTCAGCCAGAAAGTGGTATGCTCTATCCTCCTAATGACCTTTCAGCCGCTGAGGATGCTATCCTAAAAGTGGTAAGCCGACTTGACTCTTACAGAGAAGGAGCTTTACGTACTGCCAGCTCGTACGATGTGGATAAAGTTTTGCCCTTATATGAGAACTTGTACACCTATCACCTCAAGTTCGCCTCATGAGGAGTGCGCGTAAAGGTCAAAAGCCCCGATGATTTAACTTTTGGCCGGGTATTGAAGAGGGATAAGATAAGGGGGGACGCTGAAAATCTATAAACATTGCTGAGCGGCGAGTGCTATGAAAGGGCTTTCATGGCAGAGGCATGGGATTCTCTAAGTTGCTGAAGGGCTGACTTTCGGTCAGATGCCTTAACGAGGCTGTGTCCAGCTACCAGGACGTCTGCTTGGGGGACTAAGGAGGCGGTTTCGGGAGTGATTCCTCCGTCTACTTCTATGAGAGCGTGGCTACCTACCTTGTATCGCAGCTCGGCGAGGCGCCTGACTTTTCGTTCAACATAAGGAATGAAGCGCTGCCCTCCAAAGCCTGGATTTACGCTCATGATGCATACCAAATCTATTTCTGGCAAAATATCAACAAGCAGTTCTACGGGTGTAGCAGGGTTTATAGCTATGCCAGCTTTTTTGCCCAGCTGATGGATTTTCTGGACGATTCTGTCTGGATGGAGGGCAGCTTCCCAGTGAAATGTCAATATATCAGCCCCAGCCTCTGAAAATCTTTCTATGTATTCTTCTGGTCGCTGGATCATGAGGTGCACATCGAGTGGGAGCTTGCTATGGCGGCGAATAGCTTCCAGTACTGGCAGACCAAAGGATAGATTAGGCACGAAGTTTCCATCCATAATGTCGCAGTGAAGCCAATCTACACCGAGGGCTTCCAAATCAGCTATTTCTTCGGCGAGCCGTCCAAAGTCAGCGGATAGGATAGAGGGCGCTATTAGCGGGCGTTTCACTGGGGCAAAGGTGGTAAAAGCTCGCCAAGTACCGTAGGCTCAGGGAAACGTTCGGGCTTGAGTTTTAGCTTATCTAATAAAAGCCAGTCCATCGCTCCGAGAAAGGACGCTATATCTGTGGCAACAAGTAGGCCTGTGGTAAGGAATATGATCCGTGGGGCATAGGGATTTTGAGAAGTCTTCTCCTTAAAGGCAGCGCCGTGGCGGAATATTTTTCGGAGAGCGCGCAGTAATCCGCCCCCCAGTGTCATTGCAATGAAGCTGCCTATTCCCGTTCCGAGTCCTCCCAGGATTCCAGCAGTGAGGCTCGCTGCCAGGTAAGCGCTATAAACTTTTACAAGACTCGCATACCACTCCCTCGGCTGACCAGATAAAAGATTATGCCTGCCATATAATCGAACCTTTCGCAAAAGTGAGACCCAGCTGTCTGCCGCTTCCCAGTAGCTGACGGCTTCGGGGATATATTGTATTCGGGGATTGAGGGTCATGAGGCGCTTCCGGAAGTCACTGTCCTCTCGGGCTCGCCAAGGGCGAAAGCCATTCACAGCCTCCCATAAATTTCGGCGGAACGCTGTACAGGCTACTGGCGGAGCATACATTTTTGTGCCGTCAGGAAGGTGATAGTTGTGGGGCGGAAGTAGGAGCAGGAGATAAATGGAGCTGACCAAGCTTTGTGGCTTTATTTCCAAATGTCCTTGTACGAGGTCGGCTTGGCCTTGAAGCAAGGGGGTCACCAATTTATTCAGGGTATCGGGGGCTACCCGCATGCTGGCATCCCAGCAAGCAATAATGTCGTATTGTGCGTGGCGAATCCCTATGTTACGAGCTTGCCCAGGATAGGCCCTGTCTACTAAGATTACCTTGGCGCCGGCCTCAGCTGCTTTTTTGGCTGTGTCATCAGTGGAGCCTGCATCTACAACGATGATTTCTGCTGGCGGGGCAATCTGGGTTCGGAGACTTTCAATCAGCCTGGCGATATTATCGCCTTCATTCCGAGCGGGGATTATGACACTGACTGGGAGCACAGTTCGGAATACAAATGTAGATACGAGCGATTGATGACGCTGTAATGAAGTTTAGCCAAAATATGGCGTCGCCCAGCTGACCCCAAGCTTGTTCTAAGTTCTGGATTAGCGATAAGTGTCTTCAAGGCTTTGTACAGCTCAGTCGTATCCCCCACTGGAATGAGCCAGGCTGTCTCGGTATGCGTTAGAGTTTCGACAGCCCCAGAGACTTGGCTAATCACTAAAGCCCGTTCTAAGGCAAGGGCTTCTATCATTACCTGTGGAAATGCCTCGGAATAGCTTGGGTGCGCTATGATGTCCGAAGTCCCCATCAAGAGCCGTACCATTTCTGGCGGTTGCCACCCCCAAAACCGTACTTTGTCTCCGAGGGGCTCGGCTATTTTTCGAAGGTGTATCCCATCAGGTCCATCGCCCACTAACCATAAAACTGCTCGGGCTCCTTCTCTTACAAGCTTGGCAAAGGCCTGAATAAGCTCCACCTGTCCTTTTTGAAGGCGATGGGAGCCGACGTTCGTAACAATGCAGGTGTCTTCTGCCACTCCATGGATTCGGCGAAAATCTAATCGCTCTTGTTCGGATAGAGGCTGATACTTTTCTGCCTCAAACTCAAATCCATAAGGAATATCTACAATCTTTGGCAGTTTGATGCTTTTATGGAGGCTTATCACAAAGTTGTGGATAGTTCGGGTAGGGACCACTATGGTATCGGCGAATTGATACGAGAATTGTTCAAAGTATAGGAGCGTTTTAGCTTTCCAGCCTTTGAGTCTCGTAATGTCTTCTGTGTAGTGTCGATGAATGATAAGCTTGGTGGCGGGGTAGAGTCTCTTGGCGAGGGCGCCTACAAGGCCTTCCCAATAGTGGTGGGTATGCAAGATGTGGATGTTTCTCTTTTTGAGGAGCCTGGCTAGTTTAGTAGCGGCTTTCAAATAGGCTGGATACGCCCGCATAGAGGGTACAGGTATCACATGATGAGGAATACCGATTTGTTCGTAAGCAGGCGATTGGATGTTAGGATATGCCTGAAAGGTGGCTACTTCCGTGAAGAACTGGTCTCGAGGAAGGTATCGTACGATGGTATCAATGAAGTCGTACCGATTCACCACTCGCGCTAAGTGCAGTACACGGATAGGAGACATCTAAAGAGCGAAGGTATAATTTGGAAAAAGTATATTTGTCATGTTATGCAAAAGAAACTTCTGCTGGGCGTCATTCTTGCTTTTCTGTATGGTCAGAAGCATGTAGTACGCTGCGCTACGATGCAAGTCGACAGCTTGAAGCGAGCAATGTACCCAGACTGGCCGCGCTTAGATGACTATGAGCCGCTCCTAAGAGAAAAAGTCCTCGAGAAGAAAGCTTTATTATCTCATGCTCGTACGATTGGTGAAGTATACCGCATTCCCGTGGTAGTTCATGTGATTCACAATGGGGAGGCATTAGGTACGGGAAGGAACATTCCTGATGCTAATATTCATCATCAGATTGAGGTGTTGAATGAAGATTTTAGACGGCAATATGGCACCCCAGGCTGGAATAATGACCCTCGAGGAGCGGATGCGCGGATAGAGTTCGTCTTAGCTAAGCGAGACCCTGCTGGCAATCCTACCACAGGCATTGTGCGATGGAATCGCAATGCTTATGGTTGGAATGCGCCTCCTTACAGTACCACCTATTTCGAGACTACTATAAAGCCTGCTACCCAATGGGACCCTAATCGGTATCTCAATATATGGGTAGCGGATTTACAGGGAGGAGTCCTGGGATACGCACAGTTTCCTGACGCTTCGGGTCTCCTTGGCCTTCCTGGAGATGCTGGGATGGGAAGTTGTACGCAAGCTGCGAATACCGATGGAGTGGTGATTTTGTACTCGGCTTTTGGTTCTGTGCTCAAGGGCTCTACGGGGTTGAGTTCCTCCTTCAATATGGGACGCACGACCACTCACGAAGTTGGGCACTGGCTGGGATTGAGACATACGTGGGGTGACAATACCACTTCTGGCGACTGTACGCCAGATGATTTCTGTGATGATACGCCGGATTGTGCAGATGCTCTGTATGGATGTGCGTCTAATCCCTCCTCATGTGTGCCAGGAGTGCGCCGCATGATAGAAAACTACATGGATTACTCTGATGACGGCTGTATGAATATTTTTACTCTGGACCAGGTTCTACGGATGCGAGTGGTTTTAGAATACTGCCCTCGGCGACGCTCCCTAATCACCTCCCCTGCTTTGGTGCCGCCCGCTGCTACCGACGCTGCGCTCATAAGCCTCCCTATCCCACAGGACCTATGTCCAGGAACCTATACCTTCGATGCTACGCTTCGGAATAATGGTACTAATACCCTCACCAGCATTCCAGTGGCTTATAGGCTCAATAATGGAGCCTGGCAAACCCAAACATGGACAGGCAGCCTGGCTGGTGGAGCTACAACCACTTTTGCCTTGACAGGAGTAGATCTTTCCACGCCCGGGGAGTATATCCTTACAGCATGTTCTAATCTGGTTGGCGATCCAGATCGTACAGAAGATAGTGTGAGCACTCGCATATTAGTCCATAATGGTTTCTATCCGCTATTTGAAACTTTTGAGCATGGATGGGAAGGACAGCCTATTCCTCCCAATCTATGGCGCGTGGTTAATCCAGATGACGATTGTTTCACCTGGCTTCCCGCTGCGTGTGTTGGCAGTAATGGTCAGCGCACAATCGCCATGTACGTCAACTGCTGGGCCTATGATCAAACTAACCGCCGAGACGAACTGTACACACCGATCATAGATCTTACTGGTGCTCCGGCGAGTGTGCAGCTAAGCTTTGATGTAGCTTATCGCCGATACAATAACTCCAGCAATGATGAACTGCGAGTAGAAATCGCTACCAACTGCGGTACTAACTGGGTGGCTACTCCTATATTTCAGCAGTCAGGTGCCACTCTGGCTACTGGTACGAATACCACCGCTCGCTTTGTACCCTCGGCGGCCAGCGATTGGCAGACCCGTACTGTGAATCTGAGCTCATACGCAGGTCAGCGCATTCGCTTGCGTTTTGTGACCATCAACCGTTATGGGAACTGCATCTGGATAGATAATGTACGCATCATCCATCAACCAGTAGTTTTTTGGCGAGATACGGGCCAAGTCATACGAGAAGAGCTTATTTGGCCTCTCCTAACTGGAGATTGTCGCCGATATCGGGATATCCAAATACCTGTTCAGATCTCTTCCTCACCCTCTTCTAATGTGACGGTTTCAGTGAGCTCTGCTGCCTCCAGCACAGCGCGTAATGGAGTGGATTTCGTAATCCTTACTCCGACGGTTACCTTTACCTCAGGAGGATCTACTACTCAGCCAGTAACCGTACGCGTCTTTGATGATCAGGCGATTGAGCCCATGCGGTATATAGACTTAGAACTCACTGTGAATAGCGGTCCTGCCAGTGTAGTCGAGCATCGACGCTCTCATCGGGTGTGGATAGAAGACAATGACTTTTTCCCACCCGAAGTGATTTTGTATCAGCAAAACTTTGAAATGGCGCCTACAGGCTTCACCGACTTGATCATACAAAATGGGGCTAATAGATGGGTGCGCGGCACGGGGGCTAACATGGGGTCTGGTTTCTCTATGTATATCACGAATGACCCTGCTGGAACCCCTCCTCCTCATCAGTATACGCAAACCTCAGTAAGTAGAGTAGCCACTGTATCGCCAGCTATTAACACGACTGGGTCGACTGACTTGGTACTCGCATTTGATGTCTTAGTTGGGGGTGAATATTCCTCGCCAAACTTGGAGGATTTCGGACGTTTGTTTTACTCCACGACTTCTGCTACCAGTGGATTTCAACCTGTCATAGGATGCGCTTGGACTAATACTACCTGTCCACTGTCAAGTATGTACCGAAGTCATAGCCTCTATGGCTATCCCAATCAGGTGAGGCGCATAGTGGTACCCCTTCCATCAGCTACATGGAATCAGCCTAACCTATGGCTCGCATGGCGCTGGGACAATGAAAGTACAGGCGGTACCCAGCCGCCCCTGGCTATTGATAACATCGTTCTGTATGGCCGCAAAACTCCGAATATTGAGAGTTCTCTGGCCTCTACTTCGGTGTATTTCGGACCTGGGGATTCGCTATATGCTTACAGTAGCTCAGATGGAGAGCTCATGATGTGTGTTGTAAACTTAGGTGTATCGGATCATGGTTGTACCCAGATTCAGATAGACCGAACGGGTACTACTGCCCAGGCACTCCGTCCTACCCATACGGTCCCTGAATACGTGACAGATAAAACCTTCGTAGTCACTCCTACAACGCCTGGCTCACCTTCCTATGCGATTACGCTGTACTATACCAACGCTGAGGTAAATGGCTATCAAACTACTACGGGCATGAGCTGGAATAGCGCTCCCTATGTCGTCAAAACTGCTGGGACAATTAGTAGTGAGTATTCAGCGGCTACGCCTACTTATCAGCTCAGTCCTGTGCGCAGCGTGGGCAACTATGGTTCTACGGGGAGATGGATTCGAGGTACCTTCACCTCCTTCTCAGGATACGCAGCTGGTGCACCTCCTCCTCTGGCTTATACGGAGTCACATGCCCTTCAAGCGGAGGAGAGTCGATTCTGGGTAGCGTCTCCGGTGAGTTCGGTGCTAAGTTTTGGGGCAGGCCAGCCATTTCAAGTTTTCCGCATCCTCAGTTTGGAAGGCAAAGTAATATGGGAGCTGCAAGGGGAGTTCGAAGCAGGAAGTTACGCAACTACTGCTCCGTCGTTAGCCCCTGGTTCATACCTTGCATGCTGGATGAGTAGAAACGGGCAAGTATTACACCTGCGAAAGCTCATCTGGCTCCCGTAAGATGGGGCAGCTACTGAGCCTTCTTGATGGGATGAGACTTTAACTAAGGCTATTCGGCGGGCAGGAGGGTAAGCGTGGGCTGGTATCAAGTGTGGGTGGGGGGCGCCAGCACCAAAGGCGCTGGCGCCCCCTAAGTCTTACCTCATCTCGTTATCTGCTCATACTAAGGTATCCACCGTCAGAGTAGGATGCTTATGCGGATAATCCAAGGTATAGTGCAAACCTCGGCTCTCCTTACGAATGCTGGCGCATTTCACTATGAGATAGGCCACAGCGATAAGATTGCGCAGTTCAAATAGGGCGCGCGAGGGATAAGTACGAGCGTAAAATGCTTCTGTCTCTTCGTAAAGCAGCGCAATGCGCCTTCGGGCCCGCTCTAACCGAAAGTTGGAACGCACGATTCCTACATAGCTACCCATCAGATTTCTCAGTTCTTGGAGATTGTGATTGATGAGGATCATCTCTTCTGGATGATGGGTACCTCGGGGGTCCCAGTCTGGTACATTAGTTTGAAAGTCATAGGTGATAGCATATTGGGTGGCATCGGCGGCAGCCCTTTCAGCGAACACAAGAGCTTCTAATAGGGAGTTCGAGGCGAGGCGATTGGCTCCGTGTAGACCTGTATAACTGACTTCTCCTACGGCATATAGGCGGTGGATGGAAGAGCGTCCGACGGCGTCGGTATCAATCCCGCCTACCATATAATGAGCAGCTGGAGCTACAGGAAGGAGCTCTTCGGTAGGGTCTAGGCCTTTGCGTTTGCAGTAGTTGTAGATAGTAGGGAAACGCTCGGGCAAGTTTGGTACTGATCGGACATCGAGATATACAAAAGGGGTGCCAGCAATTTTGGATTCGGTGTCAATAGCGCGAGCTACAATATCTCGGGGGGCAAGGTCCCCTCGGGGGTCATACTTACTCATGAAGGGACGTTTATGGATGGGGTCCAATAGGGTAGCGCCAGCTCCTCTCAAAGCTTCAGTGAGCAAGAAGGCGGGACGCTTTTCCGGTTCATATAGGGCCGTCGGGTGAAACTGGTAAAACTCCATATTTGCGATTCGGGCTTTAGCGCGCAGAGCCATAGCTACGCCATCGCCTGTGGCTACATCTGGATTGGTGGTGACGGGATAGACTTGACCTGCTCCGCCTGAAGCCAAGACGGTAACCCGGGAGAGGATTGTCCATATTGTGCCCGTAGCCTCCTCCAGGGCGTATACGCCGTAACAAGCGATACCTGGATAGCCTCTATTCACATAAATGCCAAGATGGTGCTGTGTAATGAGATCTAGGGCGAAAAAACCTTCCCAAAGTTGGATCCTGGGGTGGGTCTTTACAGCGGCGAGGAGGGCCCGGCTAATTTCTGCACCCGTCGCATCTCGGCTATGGAGGATCCGAGGGTGGGAGTGTCCGCCCTCCCGAGCAAGAAGTAGCTCCCCTTTTTCATCTCTATCAAACTGGACGCCATACTCCATGAGCCGCCGTATTGCCGCTGGCGCTTCCATCACTACACCGCGCACTATCTCTTCTCTGCACAGGCCATCTCCTGCTATGAGGGTATCTCGAATATGGGCTTCAAAGCTATCTTGCGAAGAGAAAACGCCTGCTATCCCTCCTTGAGCATAGGTGGTATTGCTCTCAGTGGCAGCGCCCTTAGTCAAGACAATCACATCACTCTTTTCTGCAGCTCGTAATGCAAAATACAATCCGCCGACTCCCGATCCGATTACCAGACAGTCTATTTGCACCCGCACAATAGCAAAGGTAACGAAGTACATTTGCGGCGATGTGGGTAATGAAAGTCGGAGGGGGCTGCCTGCGTGATGCCGCGGGGATTAGACAGCTCCCTTTTGTTCTAAACTCAGCTTATAGCGATTCGCCGCGTCTTTTGGTGGTCTCGGCTATTGGGAAAACTACTAATCGACTATTTCAAATAGCTGAGGCTGCTGGTCGCTCGGATTTAGCACAGGCAGAAATGCTTTTGACACGCCTGCGTGAGGATCATGAAGCTATTATTCAGGAGCTTCTGCCGGGGGGATCAGGGGCCCAGCTTATCCAGCGCTTAAGTGAAAGATACTGGACACCTCTCTGGCAGCGTGTTCAAGCCTTGGTTCAGCTTTCAGACGAAGCTGGGTATGCAACTGATGCGATACTGGTGTATGGGGAGCTGATCAGCAGTGAAATCGTTCGGGCTTATTTAGAAGTGCAGGGATTTTCACTGGCCTGGGTAGATGCTCGTCGCCTAATCGTTACTGACGGCTACCATCCTGAACCTTCAGTGATATTCAGTGCCAGTCAAGCTAATGTAGATGCGCAACTTGTTCCGCTCTTTCGGATTCACAAGTTAGTTCTGACGCAAGGGTATATCGCATCTGATCTCAGACGCCGCAGTGTAACGCTCGGACGGGAAGGCTCTGACTATTCTGCTGCGCTGTTTGCCAACATGCTGGGGGCGCAAGGGATGATAGCCTGGAAAGATGTAGGGCGGCTCTATTCTGCAGACCCCAACTTATACCAAAATGCTCAGCCTCTGACAGAGCTGAGCTATAGTCAAGCGGCGGAAATGACCTACTATGGAGCGCAGATTTTACATCCCCGCACCCTGCGCCCTCTCCGAGAGAAGCGCATACCCCTATATGTGCGTCCATATTTTGATCCAACTGGGGAAGGCACAATTATCGCCGAGAAATGGGTCTCTCCCCTACCACCTATTCATACCCAGCGTCGAGGATTAACCCTCGTAGAGGTAGAAAGTACCGATCTTTCTCCGCTTTCCCTCACCGAGATGCTCAGAGAGATGGAAGGGGAGGGCATAGAAGCATACTTTGTCCAAGGGGGAGTCCGCACAGCGGCATTCGCTATCAAAGGTTCTCAGGAGTCCATAGAGCGTTGGCGAGCTGTACTTCCTACCGGCTGGGATGTGAGTGTACGGCAGCCCGTTACTCTCTATACCGTTTTATATCCCGATGCAAATTTCTCTCTGCCGAACGGAGAAGCCCTGTACTTCCAGCAGCTTCCCGACCGCGTACACTGGTTGGCTTACGAAGGATGAAAGGTCGTTCTCTGATTAGCTGTGGGGCTCTGAGTTTTTCCTTGAGGCTACCCGAGATATTGCCTCAGAGGTTCTAAAACTGCGGGGTTGCTGCGAAGCTTTCGAATGGCTTTTTCTTTGATTTGCCGGACACGTTCTCGCGTAAGGCCTAGCTTCTCGGCTATTTCGTCCAAGGTCATCGGATAGCGCTGATCGATACCGAAGTGCATACGCAGAATCTGTGCCTCTCGGTCCTCCAAGGTGGCGAGAGCCTTGGCAATTTCCTGTCGTAGGCTCTCGTACATTAGAACTTGGTCGGGCTGAGGCAGATCAGGGTTCTCTAATACATCTATGAAGCGAGTCTCTTCTCCAGGAGCTATGGGTGAATCAAGGGATACATGACGTCCAGATTGGCGCATGATCTCGGCAACCTCTTCGGGAGAAAGCGTTCCCTGCATCGCTTCGGCAATCTCTTCTGGGGAAGGCTCGCGTTCATACTCTTGCTCTAAACGAGCGAAAACTTTATTGATTTTATTCAATGCTCCGACGCGATTCAGCGGTAGTCGTACGATACGGCTTTGTTCAGCCAGCGCTTGGAGTATGCTTTGGCGAATCCACCATACAGCATAAGAGATGAACTTGAATCCTCGCGTTTCATCAAAGCGTTTAGCGGCCTTGATGAGACCAAGGTTGCCTTCACTGATGAGGTCTGTAAGGGGTAAACCTTGATTTTGATACTGCTTGGCGACAGAGACGACGAATCGTAGGTTAGCTTTTACCAGTTTCTCGAGAGCTTCTTCATCTCCTTGACGGATGCGTCGGGCGAGTTCTGCTTCTTCGTCTACTGATAACAAGGGGACTTTCCCAATCTCTTGAAGGTACTTGTCCAGAGACTGGGATTCACGATTAGTGATTTGCTTCTGGATCTTCAGTTGACGCATGCCCATAGCTCAAAAAGGTATTATACGATTTTAGCGGAAGAAAAGTTGCAAAAATTTTTTAGGGGCGCTGTTGGGGCGCGGGACGAATCAGCTTCCCGTCGGGCGATGCCAGATAATCAACGATGGTATCTAATCTCACTTTCTGTTGGTCGCTCTGGCAGTCCACATCTATCTTGAACTCAGTATAAAACACCATAGGAAGGGGAGTAGGCTTGTATTTCATCCCAGCCAGAATGTTAGGAGTGGCGATTTCTACATCGGGGCGATTCGCTCGGAGGATTCGGTATCCTCTCACATTTCCTTGAGCATCTATGGCCACTTCTAATAGGACATGTACGAGGCCGCAGACTCCCCGTTTGCGATATTCCTGCTTGAGATATAGCGCCTTAGCTATCGGGCCATTGATATAATCTGGTTCGGCATACCGAGGTCCAGCTGTATTGACAAATGAGCCAATATGTTCATTAGGTGGTCGCTTTTCTCCGGTACTCTTATATCCTTTAGGGATAGGGACAGAAAGTTGAGACAAGCTATCTGGGAGCTTTCCAACGATAGCGGGCGGATTAGGGGGATGAGGCTCTTTAGGGGGCTCTTTTCCTGGCTGGTAACCTTTTCGGGCTAGTTCGGTGGAAGTCTCAGGAGAGGGGATTGTCTCCTCTGACTTGGGTTTTGTCAGGGGCTTTTTAGGTTTGACAGGTTCTTTGGTGGGAGGAGTTTCTTGGGGAGATGAGGTGGATTTGGATTCTGATTTTGAAGTAGATTTGGGAGTAGATTCAGCTCGCTGTGGCTCTGGTGCTGATTGGGCTTGAGAAGGCTTTTCTGATGGAGGAGTAGCTCCTGGTAAGGAGGGATTTAGAGCGATAGGCTTAGGGTCCTCCTTGGAGGTCTTAGGCTCTTCCTTAAGGGGCTGCTGGGCAGGAGCTTGGGCTACGGCTCCTATAGGGGAGGGGATAGGTTTATAAATATTATCCGTCGAAGTGCCTTTGCACTCTTCACTAAAACGGAGTTCGTAGTAAATAGGACGAGTGGTGCGGAAATTTTCCACCTTCCAACGCACTGGGAGGAGGATATCTCTTATAGACTGCTTATAGCAATCATTCCTACCTGTCATGGCCCGGACATTTTCTACCGTCCCTTCCGGCGTAATCCGCAGCTCTACATAAATATTATCTATCCCACAGCAGGTCGAATGCTGGCGAAGCTGAGATAGAACATAGTCTGCTAAGGTAGTCCTTCCATCATCAAAAGTAAAAGTTAGGGGGTCTACTTTATGCTTGGTGAGATCTATGGGCTGGGCAAGTCCAAAGACAATCAAGCCAGCAGCCCAATAAAAATTTCGCATGAGGCAAAGGTAATAGTTTTTTGCTTTATCTTCGCCGCATGCTGGTTAGCCGGCGATTTTGGGATGGGGTTGGGGGGCTCGCTTATGCTTTTGCCAAAGCCGATGGAGCGATAGAGGAGAGTGAAATGCGCACTTTCGCTGAACGAATTGAGCAGAGCTTCTCTGGTATTCCCACTAACTTTCCACAACGAGCTCTATCTACCTTTGAGCTGTTCTACAATCTGTCCTACACACCTGAAAAAGCTTATCAAGAGGCGATAGAAAGCTTTGCGGCTGTCCCGGACGAAGTTAGGCATTATCGGTTTGACATTTTGAATATATTTAGAGAGGTTATACAAGCCGATGGAAAGCAGCACCCTTATGAAGAGGAGTTTTTGCAGCGATTAGATGCGGATATGGAAAGAATAATCCAGTAGTTTAGAAAAATCGTAGCCTCTGGTACTCACAATGAAATACTCCTTCTTGATATCTAAGCTTCCGCGTGGCGAAAGCCGTTGGTCTTGGGAAGTGGATAGCACTCTTTTTAAGATAATAGGAGCAGACTATGATATTCATGATCTACGAGTCCAGGTAAGCGTAGTGGCACACAAGGAGTTTGATTATCTTCGATTATCTTTGAGTTTGGATGGATGGGTGCAGGTTAACTGTGATAGGGGGCAAGAGCTCATAACGCTGCCGATAACTGCCCATCATGAGCATATTTACAGTTGGGATAGGTACTATTTGCCGCCGGAGGATGTGGAAGAGTATTTTTCTTTAGGTCCTCGGGAAGATGAGGTAGATTTAGCCCAGGCTATCTACGACTATATCGGACTGGCGATACCGCGTCGTCGAGTACGTCCTACTTGTCCGGATGAGGCATGTCCTTCGTTTATATTTAGTTATCTCGATATAAGCTAAGCTTTTTTTGTTACCTTTGCGCCGCTATGGCGAATCCTAAGCGCAAACATTCTAAAAGCCGGAGAGATAAGCGCCGAACCCACCATAAGCTTCCCGTTCCCGCTTACTACATAGACCCTCAGAGCGGTGAGCCTACTTTATTTCATCGAGTGAATCTCATCAGCGGCTATTATCGAGGCAAAAAAGTACTCCGTACTGCTGAAGACGACGAAGCCTAATGCGGATAGCGATAGATGGCTTCGGGGGCGATTTTGCCCCTCACAATCCGCTTCAAGGTGTTCTGCTGGTGCTTAATGAGCTATCTGCTGACACGGAAATCTGGATCGTAGGGAAGCCAGTCGAAATTGAGCAAGGGGCTCGGCGTATAGGCCTTCCCCTCAATGGAAATATTCGCCTTCTACCTGCGAGTGAGGTCATAGAAATGGATGAAAATCCAGTGCGATCGATTGTACAGAAGCCAGACTCCTCTATTGCAGTAGGAATCCAGGCTCTTAAGGAGGGGAAAGTAGATGCCTTCATTAGTGCGGGGAATACTGGCGCCGTAGTGGCAGCCTCGGTTCTCAAACTGGGCAATCTCCCAGGAGTGACTCGTCCTACTTTGGGGGCATTCTATCCGTACGACGAGGACAAATACTCGCTTATTTGCGATGTGGGGGCGAACGTAGACTGTAAGCCCGAACATTTGGTGCAGTTCGCTCAGCTCGGTACGGTATTTATGCGAGAGGTTTTTGGCATCCCTACTCCGCGGGTAGCCCTCCTGAATATCGGCGAAGAGCCCAGTAAAGGCAACTTAGTGGCTCAGCAAGCCTATGCCCTTTTGCGCCAGAATCCAAGTATACACTTTGTTGGAAATGCTGAGGGCCGAGTCCTAAATAAGGGTTTCGCTGATGTGTATGTCACCGATGGATTCGTGGGAAATATTTTGCTAAAGTTTGGAGAATCTCTTTACGAACTTCTGCGTGAGAAGGTGCCTTCTACGCCAGTATTAGAGCGGCTCAACTATGAGAACATTGGAGGATTGCCCTTTATCGGAGCCCAAGGGAATGTCATCATAGGACATGGTATTTCCTCCCCCAAAGCCTTTCGGAATATGATTCGCACGGCTATCCATATTGTGCAGGCCCGCCTGACTGAAAAGATCGCTGCTGCATTCAAGGCTTATGCGTAGGGCAGCCATAACGGCTGTAGGGGCTTACCTACCCGAGAGGCGCCTCACGAATGCCGATTTAGAACGGCTCGTAGATACTTCGGACGAATGGATTGTCGAGCGCACAGGCATTCGCGAGCGACGCATCTTGGGGCGAGGGAAGGGGAGTGCCTACATGGCCATCAAAGCGGCTCAGCAAGCTCTCGAAAAACGAGGAATGCCCCCAGAGGCAATAGATCTTGTAATAGTAGCTACTGTCACCCCAGAATATACTTTTCCTGCCACCGCTAATATTGTCTCTCATGCAATTGGCGCCAACAAGGCCTGGGGGTTTGACTTAGAGGCGGCATGTAGCAGTTTTATCTATGCGCTGAGCATGGCCGCCGATAGTATTGCGGCTGGACGAGTAGAACGGGCCCTTGTCATCGGTAGTGACAAAATGTCCAGCATCATAGACTATCGAGACCGAGCGACCTGTGTGATCTTTGGAGATGCAGCGGGAGCGGTTTTGCTGGAGGCGACGGATGAACCAGTAGGGGTCATGGACTATCTGCATCAAGCCGACGGTAGCGGGTGTGTCTATCTCCATATGAAGGCTGGGGGGAGCTTATTGCCTCCTTCAGTTCGGACGGTTCGTGAGCGTCTCCACTATGTATACCAGGAGGGGCGGCAAGTCTTCAAGCATGCTGTCGTCCAAATGGCAGCCGTCTCCGAAGCGCTTATGAAGAAGCACGGTCTCACCGCAGACGATATTGCCTTCTTTGTTCCCCATCAAGCCAATCGCCGAATCATAGAGGCTGCGGCTCAGCGATTAGGCTTTCCGATGGAGAAAGTCATGATCAATATAGATCGCTATGGAAATACCACTTCTGCCACTTTGCCCTTATGCTTGTACGATTACGAGAGCCAGCTTCGCAAGGGCGACAATCTAATCTTGGCCACATTTGGCGGGGGCTTTACTTGGGGGGCGCTCTGGCTGCGTTGGGCTTATTAGGCGGATGTGGATGGGATGAAGATGGGAAGTATTTCCCTCGCAGAATAGGGCTCTATTTGCGAGCTGGTCAGGAGCTGTGGTGGATTCCCGAAGAGGGCCAACCTATTCAGCTTCCTTACCAGGTGCGTTCGCTTAGTGCTACACCCTGGGGGGCTGCCGTCTTGGAGGCCAATCGAGACACCCTATACATTTTCGCCGAAGGGGGCCTCCAGCCTACCTATACGCTTGCTTTAGGGGAGAAGTGCTACCAGGTGCGCGGCTTCTTCGAAGGGTTAGCGCTCTGCCTCTCTTGCGAGTCGGGAGTTCGTGTAGCATATAGCAAAGCCACTTCATTTACCCCTCAGTGGCATTGGATTCCTCATACTACTGGGCTTACCCAAATAGCGGTGGGAAATAGTTTTCTAATCGCAGCAGGTAAAAGGGAAGTGCGCGCTTACGAACCGCAGAGGCTGGGTGAAGTGGCTCGCTGGGATATACCTGGTGAGTTGGATACGCTCTGGGTAGAGCATCCTATTGGAGCTGGCGGGCGATGGCGCACTGCGAGTGGGAGGCCTTACTTTTTCTCTTACCTGCACTCTGCTCGGTTATTCAAACAGGAGACCACTGCGCTTTCTATTCTTTTTCGTCAGACCTCCCCTTACCTCAAACGCAGTGTAGGCCCAGAATACATAGGGGCAGTTTCCCTAACTTTGGACAGCGTACTTCAACCTAATGGGCATGCCTCAGTACGAAGCTTTTTCGCTGACTTTTTCTCCGGTCGAGTAGTTTTCCTGCGTCGAGACACTGTCTGGGAGGCCTCATTGAAGGAGCCCGTCCCCTTGCGACTTTTGGGGCGTTTTACTGGCGCAGGGGAAATAGAAGCGGTATTCATTTACCGTTATGGCTCAGCCGTCGTTGCGATAAGGTAAGGAGGGGAACTACTGTGTGTGCCAGCCGCTATCCAGCGCTGGAGAGTGTAGTTGCGTCCAGTCAGCCAGATATATAGGTAAGTTGGGTGCGGACGCCGAGCCAGCGCTATTTCCTGCAAGGGACGGGTTAGCTCCCACAGGACAGAGTTTCCACTAAACTCGCCGAAGCCCCATGCGGCCACTGCTGCCTCCGCAGTCGTGTCTGCATATAGCACCAGACTATTGGGACGTGGATAGAGGGGGCTATACTGCTGGGCTGTGCCGGAGTCACTCGGCCATACAAGCTTTGCGGTGAGGAGCGGCCGGCGAGCGAGTTTCTCCCAGCCAGAGACTCTAAACCGTATGCCCACAGGCAGCCCACCAGCTAATAAAACTTTTTGCTTCCAGATCGTGGAGTCCTGAGCTACTTCGTCTCGGAAAGTGTTGGAGCCTTGACGCGTAAGAGTATACGCCCAGACACAGGAGTCATTGATGAAAAAATCATAGCGCTGAGGTGCTTCGCGGCCTTCTATCAGCTCGCGATAGTATATGCGTAAGGCGGTCGCTGTACCGCGCGGCGAGATGGTGTAAATAGCGGATTTGGCTTGAGGCGTAAAAGGCGTGGCCGTAATATATAGACCGGGAAAGGCTTGCTGAAAGGCGGTTTCGTTGACCAAAGCGCTGGGGGGTAGCTGTAAAATAGCACGTCCAAGTGAAGTGTCTAACGGAAAGCGGTATCCCCTGGGTGTTACAGTCGTAAAGTATAAGCTATCGCGGGTAGGGATAGCTAAGTTTTGCCCATCGGTGAGAAAAGTCGTCTCAGTAGTGTAGGTGTGACTCGCCGAGAGAGGCTGTAATAAGCGTTCCACTCGCAGACGCATCGGGACCGAAAAGTCCCCATAACTGCTGGCGATAAACATTTCCAGAATGACGGAATCTACGGCTACTAAGGTGCCGGCTAAGAAACGCACGTTTGTACCTCCCAGAGCAAAGTTGGTAGCCCAGCCAGCATACCAGCGGCCCATGAAGGTATCCTGGGCTTCCCCGATAAATACAAAGGGAGCTTGGCGGGTGGAGGGAGGAGGTAGAAAGACCTGTTCTACGCTGTGTATGGTGAGGGTGTCATTTCGAGTGGCTACGGGCGGGAAGACTTCTTCCCCGATTCGCTGTGGGTTTCGGCAAGCTACTATCCACAGCGCTACTTGAAGGACTCGTAAGTATTTCAAACAGTGGGCTGAGTGAGGAGATTCTGGTAAAATTCCATCCAAACCTCGGGAGCTGGGTGGCCCTTGTGGATCTCGATGTTGGATTCCATTTCGGTGAGTAGCTTTTCGTACGGATCGCCCGCAAGCCGCTGGAATACCTCGATCACCTGCCCGTCCATACGCGCTTTTTCAGGCAGGGAAGGAGAGAAGCGTAAGTCTGGAATGTTTTCTTCGTATTGGGTAAATAGCAGCTTAGCACCGCCGAAAAATGGGTCATTCTGGAGGTGGTATTTGAGGTACAGGGCTAAGAGACCAGTCATCCAACCATTACAGTGAATGATGTGGGGCGCCCATTTCAGCGTTTTGATCATGGCGATCACCCCCTTGCTGAAAAAGATAATGCGTTCATCGTTATCGGGATATGGCTGTTGGCTCTCGTTTAGAAAGATGCCTTTGCGTCCCCAAAACTCATGATTGTCCAAGAAGTA
This sequence comes from Bacteroidia bacterium, assembly GCA_039630325.1. Taxonomy (GTDB): domain Bacteria; phylum Bacteroidota; class Bacteroidia; order SpSt-205; family SpSt-205; genus SpSt-205. Next base: position 6,450 of record JBCNVG010000011.1, on the reverse strand, counting down.
TACCTGCGTGCGGGTGCCTGGAATACTCGCTACCTTCACATTGAGCGCATAGTCCATATTACCTACGCGAATTGTAATACCTGAGAGCCGCTTGACCTCATGAAGCCGCCATCGCCTATCATCAATAAGGCCGTATTTGGGCATGAGGATGCGCACTTCGTATTCATTAGAGAGGCGCTGCGGAAGCTGCGCGATGTACTGGGCTGCCAGGCTCTCACCCCAGAAGGGCTCGCATTCCGTCGTCACCAGAAGTACTCGCTGCCGCTCCTGCCAGTAGCCGTTCATGATATGCAAAGTTAGGCAAAAAAGCGCAACTTTTGAACATGGTCAAGACCCTATCGCCTACTCTCCTTCGAGAAGTCTACACTTACATGTGCTACACCTATCACATGGCCCGCTTGTATGATGAGCAGCGAGAAGTAGCCCGATATGTTCATTCCACTTCGCGCGGGCACGAGGCTATTCAGCTGGCTGTGGGACTTCAGACGCGTCCTATAGATTACGTGTACCCCTATTATAGGGATGAAGCGATGCTATTAGGGATGGGGTTTTCGCCCTACGAACTGATGCTCCAGCTCCTGGCTAAGGCAGAGGATCCATTTTCAGGTGGACGGACCTATTACAATCATGCCAGTGCTCGTCGTTCCGACCGCCCTCAAATACCGCATCAGTCTTCAGCCACTGGCATGCAAGCTATCCCTGCCACAGGAGCGGCGCATGGTCTACTATACCTGCGGCAACAGGGCCTCCGAAATGATGATGCCATCGTCATCTGCAGCTTAGGGGATGGTGCTATCACCGAGGGTGAGGTCTCCGAAGCTTTTCAAATAGCCGTTCTCAAGAAGCTTCCCATCCTCTATGTAGTCCAAGATAACGGCTGGGCGATTTCGGCCTCTGCGGAGGAGACTCGGGCTATGGATGCTACACAGTATGCTCAGGGATTTCCAGGGCTGCAAGTGTTCCGCATTCAAGATGGGAGTGATTTTGTGGAATGTTACTTCAAGGCCGAGGAGGCTATAACTTACGTGCGGCAGGGGAAAGGCCCAGCGCTACTGTATGCACAAGTTCCGCTCATCGGTCACCATACTTCTGGCGTTCGGCGTGAATGGTATCGCCATCCTGACGAATATCAAGAAGCCCTCTCTAAGGATCCCCGCCTGGCTCTCCGAAGCTATATCCAAGCGCACCTGCCAGAGATAGACTTGGAAGCCGTAGAGGCGGAGGCCCAGAAGTTTATAGAGCAGGAGTTTGAGCGAGCGAAGCGGGCCCCAGACCCTGCCCCTGACACCCTTACTAACTATGTATTGGCCCCGACTCCGATTACCGAAGAACGAGGGGAAAGACAGCCCGCTTCGGCTCCCGAGGTGCTGATGGTAGATGCGGCTTTGCATGCGATTGAGGAAATTTTGGCTCAGCATCCTGAGGCTCTATTCTATGGGCAGGATGTAGGGCGTCGGTTGGGCGGGGTATTTCGGGAAGCAGCCACCTTGGCAGAAAAGTTCGGCGATCATCGCGTCTTCAATACGCCGATTCAAGAAGCCTATATCATCGGTAGCTGTGTAGGAATGGCCGCAGTGGGCTGTCGACCGATTGTGGAGATTCAGTTTGCAGATTACATTTGGCCTGGACTCAATCAACTCTTTACTGAACTCAGCCGAGCCTATTACTTATCCAATGGGAAGTGGACCGTTCCAGCGGTGATTCGCGTGCCTTGTGGAGCCTATCTCGGAGGTGGGCCGTATCACTCCTCCAGCGTGGAGAGCGTTTTGACCAGCATACGGGGTATCAAAGTCGTATATCCTTCGAATGCCGCCGATATGAAAGGGCTGATGAAAGCTGCTTTCTATGACCCTAATCCTGTAATCATCTTGGAGCACAAAGGGCTCTACTGGTCCAAAGTACCCGGGACGCGTGCAGCCAAAACTCCTGAACCTTCATCTGACTACGTGGTGCCCATTGGCAAAGCCCGCTGGTGGATACAGCCAACCCAAGAACCCACAGTGCTCATCATCTCATACGGAATGGGGGTTCATTGGGGGCTGGCATTAGCAGAGCGGTTCGCTGAGCAGATCGCGCTTTTGGACCTGCGCAGTTTGTCTCCGCTAGATTATGAGGCAGTTTACGAGGGGGTGAGGCGCTATCATCGGGTGCTTATTCTGACTGAGGAGCCGCCTGCGCATAGCTTTGCTCAGGCTTTGGCAGGATGGATAGCTGAAAATGCCTTTGAGTGGCTGGATGCGCCCCCCAAGGTGATAGGTAGTGCGGAAGTCCCAGCGGTCCCCCTCAACATAAATCTGGAAAAATCTTATCTCCCTAACCTCCAGGAGATATCTGAAGTGACTGCCTGGCTGCTGCAGTACTGAGCCTGGGCTTCGATTCAAGTGCGAGGCAGCGAATAGAGTTGAATCCTCACGAGGTGGCGAAAAATGTAGTGCCAAGGGCTACGAGCGACAGCTCAATGATGTGTACGGTCAGAGCGGGCCTTGAGTCGAGTAGAGGCTCAACTGCGGGATAGATGGGGAAGCCATACTTCCTGTTCGTAATGGAGGTGAGTAAGAGCTATTTGAGGGAATGAGCACTATCTTTTGCACTTGTGCCCATTATACAAACTTAGGAGCAGGAAAGGGGGCATTTAGCTTGTCACCGGCCGCAAGGCTGACGGCTTGGGCAGCCAAAGGGGAAGGACTGATCATTCCCAGTGACTTGTTGGCATGCATGGCTGCAAGGCTACTTCATCAGCGGTTGCCGATCCAAAAAAGATGGCCAGGCAGGTTCAAGTTAGAATGTGACTTTGAAAATAGGCGCCCCTTGCTTTTAGCTCCTTTCCTATTTTGGGGAAGCATGCTCACATTTTCGCAGGACTAATGAGCATGTGCAGAGGATATTCGCTAACAAAGTTTGCTATTTTAGGTATCTTCTCAGCTTATATATTAGCCCCAAACTTTTCTGCCTATGCGTAAGTCCATTCTCCTTCTCAGTACGGGATTAGTACTGGCCCTTCTATGGGCTCGGCAAGCGACGACAAGTCCTACCCTCGGTAGAGTGGACAGGGGCTTTTTCATTGAAAACAAAGGTCAGTGGCATCCTGATGTGCTGTATCTCTACCGCGGGCCTGGATTAGATGCGTGGATCACCCGCTACGGTCTCAATCTCACCTTTACTAAGGCAGAGAAGCCGGTTTTACCCCTTTCACCTGCTCTCTCTCCTCATCAGCGAGAGCAAATGGAGTTGGAGCACAGTATTCTGCTGGGGCATCGGGTGCTAATAGAATTAGAAGGAGCTAACCTGCAGCCATTTACTGAGGGCCTGGATAAGAAATCTGGCTATTACAACTACCTCCTCGGTAATGACCCTTCTAAGCATGCTCGCTTCGTGGGATTATACGGCGAAGTGCTGGTAAGAGAGGTCTATCCTGGTATTTCTCTACGCTATTACTTGCAAGGTGGTTGGCCTCGATATGACTATTTAGTGGCGCCAGGGGCTGACCCGAGCCAGATTCGGTTCCGTATTCGCGGCGCGGATAGGGTAGAGGTCAAGGGCCAAAGGCTGGTATTTAGCACTCGGTTTGGGCCTGTGGAGCTGTGTGAGCTGAAAGCCTATCAGGGTGGGCGCCTTGTGCCGGCACAGTTTGTAGCAGAAGGGAATATCTATCGGATAGTAGTAGGCCCCCATGATCGATCGCAGGCGCTGGTGATAGACCCCCTGGTATATTCCACTTACATTGGCGGTAGTATGGTGGATTATGGTGAGGCCATAGCAGTAGATGGGAATGGAAGCGCCTACGTGACGGGTTATACCCAGAGTAGCAACTATGATACCACTCCTGGCGTATTTCAAGGAACTTTCGCTGGTGGTATGGATGTGTTTGTAACTAAACTGAATGCATCTGGAAGTGGTCTGGTGTATTCTACCTTCCTTGGCGGAAGTGGATCTGACCAGGGCCAGGGCATAGCCGTAGATGGAAACGGTCAGGTTTACGTAGCAGGCTCTACGAACAGCTCTAACTTCCACGTGAGCTCTAATGCATTCCAGGGAACGCTTGCTGGGTTTTTTGACGCCTTCGTGACAAAACTGAATGCGGGCGGAAGTAACATACTGTATTCTACGTACCTCGGGGGAAGTCAGATGGATCAGGCTTTTGACATAGCCGTAGATGGAAGCGGACAAGCTTATGTCACAGGCCAAACTATGAGTGATAACTTCGATGTAACCTCAGGCGCTTTCCAATCTGCCTATAGCGGGTCTGGCTATGATGCCTTTGTGACCAAGTTGAATGCGAACGGGACTGGTCTGGTGTATTCTACCTACTTGGGGGCTGGTGATTCCGACCAAGGCTTTGGTATAGCGGTGGATGGGAGTGGCCATGCTTACGTAACGGGTTCCACGCAAGCCACGGACTTTCCTGTTACTTCTGGGGCCTATCAGAGTACCAAAGCGGGCGGGCCCTTTACGAGCGATGTATTTGTGACCAAGCTAAATCCAGCCGGCAATGGGCTGGTGTATTCCACCTATATCGGGGGCGGCTCTAATGATGCAGCATATGACATTGCCGTAGATGGTAGTGGTAATGCCTATATCACAGGCGAAACGGAAAGTGCTAACTACGATGTGACGACTGGGGCTTACCAAGGCTCACGGAGTGGGGGTAAGGATCTCTTCGTAACAAAGCTGAATACCTCGGGGAGTGAATTAGTATATTCCACCTACTTGGGCGGCTCTAGAAATGAGATTGGCTTTGGCATAGCTGTAGATGGAAGTGGTCAAGCATATGTGACAGGCTGGACTGATAGCGATGATTACGACCTGACGACTGGCGTGGCACAAGGGACCTTCAGTGGAGGGAACTGTGGGGGCTCTCCTTGTACAGAGGTATTTGTGACAAAGCTGAATGCTTCGGGGGGAGGCTTGGTGTATTCTACCTACCTTGGAGGAACCTCAGCCGATATAGGCAAGGATATAGCTATAGATGGAAACGCCCAAGTGTATGTGGTGGGTAGCACAGAGAGTAGCGACTTTGACACTACCTCTGGGGCGTTCCAGACTAATATCGGGGGTGCCAGTGATGTATTTGTTGCGAAGCTGAATGTGCCGAATATATCAACCTCACTTGCCAATTCCTCTCCATTGGCGGGATCATGGAGGCTTTATCCTAATCCGAGCACCACTACATTCTTCATAGAGAACGTCTTAGGTCGTGAGGCTGAGTTTGAAGTGATAGGGGGAAATGGACAAGTGCTTAGATCTTTATCTGCGCCAGTTGGGGTTCAGGAGTACCGCCTGAGCTTACCAGCGGGGGTGTATATGGTGCGGGAGCGGCGAAGTGGTACCGTGCAGCGAATAGTAGTAGGGGAGTAGGGGTTTTTCCCTTCTCCTCTGGTTTTTTTTCGAGGAGCCGTGTCTGCATGAGCGGGCACGGCTCCTTGCTTTACATCCTTAGTACCTTTACGCTATGGCCTTACCCGCACCGCTGCCGCCTCCTTTAGAGCATGTATTAGAGGTTCTTTATAGAGAGCGAGGCTGGGAGGTGTATATCTTTGGGTCATGGGCGCGGGGCGAAGAAAACCCCACTGATATTGACATTGCCCTATCAGGTTCTCCGCCACCTTCGGAGGGTGAACTGGCGGAGCTGCGGGAGCAGTTAGAAGAGCTACCTATTCCGTATCGGGTGGATGTAGTTTGCTATCAGCGGGCGTCAGCTTCTCTGCAAGAGGCTATTCAAAGAGAGGGCATTCTATGGAAGCCCAAAGGCGGTTGAGCACAGCCGAAAAGGCGCTGCGAAGCTTGGAAGCCATTGCCCTCCCACCTCGCTCGGAGGTAGAGCGCGATGCGGCTATCCAGCGGTTTGAGTACACTTTTGAGGTTTTGTGGAAGGCGGCTGTGGCGATCCTACAAGAAGTTTACGGCATCAAGTACGCCTCCCCGAAGCCTGTTATTCGTGCCTGTCGGGAAAATGGCCTCCTCAGCCCAGAAGAAGCTGCCTTGGCCTTGCAGATGACTGATCACCGAAATCTCACTTCCCATACCTATAATCCCGAGGTTGCCGAGCTCATCGCTTCTCATTTGCCTGCCTACCGACGGTTACTGCTAGTATGGTTAGAGCGGCTTAGGATGGCAGTCGAGCTTGGGTAAGGGAGAAAGGCTCTTTTCCTTCATTTTGTCCAATTTGTCCACATGGCAGCAGCTTTGCTGAATGGGTAATTTGGGAGAGAGAGCTCTCGTCCTCATGCATCTTGCTGAAGTCATCGCAGTTCGGCTTTTATAGTTTCTCAAAGTTTGAGACGAGTAGTTCCTTGCCCCTCTAGCTCGCTGGGGTTTTGCAAGCAGTTCAGGAGGTTATGACAGCGAGTAGTAAAGCCTGCCATGAGAGATAGAAGCAGAGAGTGAAATAAATACCAGCCTAGCTATGGGCCTAACGCCGCAGGAGCTTGAGGCGGTGCAGGCGAGCCTGCG
>JBCNVG010000010.1:0-20141 GCA_039630325.1 Bacteroidia bacterium | reverse complement strand
AGATTGCCCAGTTATGTTTTCCATGCCTACGACATTGAAGTTTCCATTACCGTAAGTCGCGTCATAGCCAGCTTCTATATTTTTGTACTGAAGAAGAATAGTAGAGTCATTTGGATTCAAAATGAGCTGGAAGCTATTTCGTCCTCGCCAGTTTAGTTGGGGCACTTCATTTGTCCAGTATGGAACGCTGTCCCAAGTGATGACAAATCTCCCTTGATTATCCACTCCATATAAAAGCTTGGCCCCAGGCACAGGGAAGCCCAGAGAATCCACAAAGGTGAGATCGGCTAAGTATACAGCTATCCACTCGTTGGGAAGGGCTGTATTTGGAAAACGGTTGAAGTACGGCTGCTGAGCCCCAGCAGAGACATTCCGTCCTCGCCCGAAGGTAATGTATCCGTTAGAGCCGATGTAAATCCGATTGTAGGTATTCCAGTAGAATACGAAGTTGAAAGGAAGGGTAATAGGTCCCACAAAGTTGTCGTCACCGAGACCAGTGATAATGTTAGGATTGCCTCCGTTGAGCGTACTCGGATCTACCCATGCATAGGTTGGGGTTGAGTCTACCACAGACGAGGCAGAGGTATACCACTTGTAGCCGCAGTTATCCCCTCCAGTGGGGGCAGGGGCTTGTGCTAGGGCTATTCCTAGCAAGGTGATGAAGGGTATGTATCGCATATTGCAAAAATACGAGCTTTAGGCTTTACTATGGCGTGTGCACCTCCCTGAACTGGCAAAAATTGTTAAGTATTTATGTCCTTTACAAAGAGGATGGTTTTTTCCTCTCCTACTTAGAATCTTTGAGAAAAAGTACAGGTATCTGATGATTTAGGAGCTTATCCACCATTTTCCATTCTTCCAAGGCTTCGTTTGCATCTATTGCTACCATGTCCATTAGAAAGTCTTGTACGACGTGGAGCAGTCCTTCTACCACATCTTTATCTGCATAGAGTAAACACTCTTCTGGGACAAAGTCAGGGTCTATGTGGTCTATGATATAATCGCACATCTCCAGCACTTGCCGCTGAAAAACGCGTTGCGTCGTAAAGGCGCCCGGTGTATTAACCTTAGCGCAGTAGAGGGTCCCTTTGAGATGGTGGATGAGTTGAATGAGAGGTTTCAGGAGCGCGAAGCTCTCTGGCTGCATAGAAGTTGCCCATAAAATGCGTTTAGGCGGGATATTTAGAGGCGCAGAGAGAAGCAAAACTGAGATGGGAGATCCCTCGAGGATATCCCAAAGAGCAGTAGAGCCAAAAAATCTTTCCCACCGCTTACGCTGCTTGAATACCACTACTAAAAGGGAAAACTTCTCAGTCTGTAAATAGCTCAATATTTCCTCAGCCGAAATAGCAACATCCAGACTTTCTACATGGTAGCTAACCTCAACCTTAGGTAATTTATTCCGAAGAGCTTCCACATAAGAGCGTAGCTTTTCTTCGGCGTGCATTCTTGCAGCTTCTATTTGATGCAAAAAACTCTCTCCGTATAATGGAGCTATGCGTATCTTGTCTGGCGACAGAGCATGATATAGCCGCAAAATAGAATCCTCCTTTATCCCTCGGAAAAGATGATGGAGGCTTAGGAGGATTTCTTCTTCATTTACAGAATCTAATGCCAAAGGGGCTAAAACCCTAAGCAAGTCGCTTCCAGTCCGGGACATCACTGAAGGTTTTTGCATAGTAGCTCCACACTAATCTTCCTTGTCTGAAAAGAAAAGTAGCATGAAGGATCCATGGGTCGGCCGTAGGACGGTCATTAGATAATCCTCGCTGTATTAGCATCCAAAATCGCAGAAGGTTACCCGGCCGAAGCTGCTGCCACAGAGAGATTCGCTTGACTTGAAATATTCTATAAAGATTCAAGTCTGGATCCGAAATAAACGCAGCATCTGGGTAAAATTTATGAAAGAATGATACACCCTCCTCATGTTTATTAGGATGCACGAATATCAGCTTGGGGCGAGCTTCGTCCTTCCACCGCTCCATGAACCTCCGTATATCTTGTACGAGGCCTTTGCAATATATACACCCTAAATGACGCAAAAACTGAAGCCAAACGTAGGGCGCGCAGCTTATGACTTCCGAGAGGGTAGTGTAAGGAAGGTTATGAGTCTGGAGAGGGTGCGGGTAAGCATGAAGGAGGCGCTCATCTATTGAAGCTGGCATACGAGTAGGCTCGTGTCATCTTCTGGTGGGAGAGTGCCCCTGAAGCTTTCCCAGAAAAATCGTACTTGGGATATCAAAGCCTCGGCACTTGTTAGAGAGCAGCCTTTGAGGTGGGCTTGCAGGCGCTCAATGCCTAACTGTTCGCCCTGGGCATTAGTTTGCTCAATCAGTCCATCTGTGTAGGCAAATACGACATCATTCTGCATGAGGTCAAAGCTTAGGGGCTCCGCTTCAGGAGAGACAACCTCATCTAGTAAAGCCAGCCCTAAGACAGTGTGTGTGGCAGGCAGGGTTATTGTCTCGCCTTTGCGCAGAATAAAAGCTGGTTGGTGGCCTGCATTTAGATATCGAAGGATCGCTCTGTTATCACTTTTGAGTTCTATCTCGCTGATGAAAAGGGTGACGAACCCATCTTCTTCCCCATACAGCTGAATCAGTCGACGATGTAACTGATTGAGGAGGCGAGGAAGGGGGGTACCGAGCTCAGCCAAAGTACGGATTTGACCCTGGACATTAGACATTACGATGGCTGCCGAGATACCTTTCCCTGAAACATCTCCGATATAGAATAGTACCCGTTTGTCGTCTAATCGGATAAACTCAAATAGATCTCCGCCGACGCCCCCATGGGAAATATGGAAGGTAGCGGTATCCAGACGAGGGTGTACAATCGGATGGGCCGCTGAGAGGATGCGCCGCTGAATTCGCGAAGCGAGGGCAATTTCTTGTTCTTGGGCGCGCTGGCGCAGCTTGAGGATTTCAGCTTGCTGCTGCTGTTCTTGAAAGAAGGAGTTTTCCAAGTACACAGTGATAAGACTGCCTATAATCTCGAGGTAAAGCAAGTCATTAGCCTTTTCTTCTTCGGTATCAGCGAAGTCTCCCAGAAGCCACCAGGCTCGGGGTTCTACGATGCGTACGCGTGTACTGGGCCCTACATACCGTCCTAAGGGCATGACAATCTCTACTCCCATGTGAGCAAGAAAGCTGCCTTTTGCCGGAATGCTGGTGGTGGTATAGGTAGTGCATTCTCTTAGAGCCTCTTGCGAGATGCTAGGAAAGTTATGAAAATAAGCGAGCTTGGGCTGGTGCTCAGGGGTAAAGGTGTGAATATAAGCCAGTCGCTCCACACCGAAGCGGCTGCGAAGAATAGAAGCCGCAGAAATGAGGAGCGCCGTATCTCGGATTCTGGGGGCTAATAGACGCACGACCTCTTGGACAGCCTCCACCTCTCCACGGCGCAGTTCCAGCTCTCGTATGAGCTGTTGGGTAGAAAAGGGCATTGGACTATCCGAGAGCGCTGCGCCCATAGTTAGAGTGCGAATATACAACAAAAACCGTTCCGCTGAGCAGGAGGGCTGACAAGATGCCTTGGAGCTGCCCTTGGGGAAGGGTCAGCCATTGGACCGCTTCAAATAGCAAAGTGCCTAAACTGGCATACGGTGGCCCCACACTAAGCCCCACAAATCCTAACCCTGCTTCTATCAAAATAGCAGTAGCAAAGACTTGGAGAAACTGGACTCGCAGTAGGGGTGAGAGAACGGGCAGGACGTGCCTGATTAGGATCCGATGCGAGGGCAAGCCTAAGGCTTTTCCCGCCTCTATGAAAGGCTGGCTCCATAAGCGCCGCGTCTCCACGCGGACAAGACGAGCGGTTTCTGTCCAGGTACTTAGGCCGATGGATACGAAAAGCGTGAGGAAATTCTTGCCGCCTACGAAGGCTAAGAGGCTGGCCCATAGGAGGGCAGGCACCACCCATACGGATTGTAAAAAGATAGACAGTCCTTCATCTACCCAGCCTGGGCGGCTACCCATGAGTAGGCCTATGGCAGTGCCCAAAGTAAGGCTAAGGAGAGCGGCCGCAGTGCCGATAAAGAGACTAAGGCTCCATCCTCTGAGCAGGCGTATAAGCAAATCTCGTCCCAAGGGATCAGTGCCCAGCCAGGGGCCCTCGCGATTGGGGGTACATAGGAGACAGTTGGTTTCCATAGGTAGGTAGTAAGCTATCCCCATCACCAGGAAAAGGGGGATAAGCCAGCCGTAACGCAAGTGGAGGTGGCGGGAATCGAACCCGCGTCCAGCCTAAGGTACCTGCGGTGGCCCTACATGCTTAGCCCTTGTGAAAGGTCGGAGGGGCTACCCAAGGGCAGATAGCTTACCCTCCCCAGCCCTTGCGTGTCGGTAGGCGTCAGGGCATCCACCTACCCCAGCCTGATTTGACCCGTCAAGGACAGTTCAGCCTCAGGCAGGGCCTCCCTGCCCTTGCGCTACCTTCAATTAGGCAGCGAGAGCGTAAGATGTTTCGGCACTTCTTGTGCGGTTGCCCTTTTGAGAGGAGGACAACGAACCTCGCATGCGCCACTCGCTTTCCCCTAGCTGTCAAAGCCTTTCACCCCCAGTGGAACGCAAATATAAAACTTTTCTCTGAAACTCACGCCTCTGGAAGATGGCTTGCCAGGGTTGTGGTCTTGAGGAGACTCTCAATCCTGCACAGCTCCAAGCGAAATACCCCGGTAGCCCACAGCTTCGGCGGATAGAGAAGTTCAGCTCCATGGCAGCCCTTCTAAGGGGCTACTTGGACGCGCATACGAAACTCGGGGAATGCGTCCAGCTCGATACGCCTTTCGCCCAGCTTCCACGGCGAGCCGCATAGCCTCGGCCATCAAGACGGGGTGCTGGGCTTCAGCAATGGCTGTATTGACCAGCACGGCGTCATATCCTATCTCCATAGCCATAGCGGCGTCGGCTGGGCTTCCTATACCAGCATCTATGACGAGGGGAATATCAGGTAGCTTGTGACGGATAAGAGACAACCGCTCAATATCCCGAATGCCTTGTCCACTGCCGATGGGGGCAGCCAAAGGCATGACAGCAGCACATCCCGCTTCGGCTAACCTCTGACACACAACCGGGTCATCAGGAGCATACGCCAGCACGACAAATCCTCGCCTTACCAGCTCACGGGCCGCTGAAAGCAGTTCCACTGGGTCAGGCCAGAGTGTGCGTTCATCTCCGATCACCTCCAACTTTATCCAGTTAGTTTGGAGAGCTTCTCGGGAAAGTTCGGCCAGAAATAAGGCTTCTTCGGCGGTGAAGCAGCCAGCCGTGTTGGGTAAAAGGCGAAACCGTCCTATAAGAAGCTCTAAAAAAGTTTCCTGAGGGGCTTTGAGATTTAGCCGGCGGACAGACACCGTCACCAGTCCAGCTTGCGCCGCTTCCAAAGCTTGAAGCATGATCTGCGGGGAAGGGTAGCGAGAAGTGCCTACCCACAGTCGACTCTCAATCCGCTCTCCTGCAATGATAAGTGGATCCTCTACCATATAAGGGCCTTGGGTTCGGTGTATTCTAAGATAGTGTATTTGACCCCTTCGCGGCCTATACCTGAATTTTTGACCCCCCCGTAAGGAGCTGAGTCTATCCGTAGCGTAGGCGGGGCATTATGAACTATGCCGCCTACTTCTAACTCGTTGAAAGCTCGCTTTAGTAGGGTTTCTGACTGGGTGTATATGCCTGCTTGCAGGCCAAAAGGCGATTGATTTACTAACTCAAAGGCTTCCTGGATGGAATCATACGGGCGTATCTCTGCAAACGGAGCAAACGCCTCTTCTTTGGCGAGGTGGGTCTCGGCAGGTACTTCTGCCATCAGAACGGGAGAAATGAGCCGTTTATCGGCGTCCACTGTGGGGGCGATTAGTTCCTTGGCGCCGCCTATCCGGGCCTCGGTTAGCCATTCTTGAATCCGATGGAAGCTTCTCTGGTCTATTACACTGCTGAGGTGTACGGTTTCATCCAGGGGGTCACCTATTCGCAGTTCATGCACCGCTTCGATGAAAGCTTCTTTGAATGGCTCGTGTATCTGCTGACGAACAAATATTCGTTGGACGGAGATACACACTTGACCGGCGTACAAATAGGCGCCTTCGGCTATGGCCTGGGCGGCTTTCATGAGATCAGACGGGTCATGCACGATTACGGCTGCACTACCGCCCAGCTCTAAGAGAACCTTTTTTCTGGCAGCTATGCTTTGAAGGTGCCATCCGACTGCGGCGCTCCCTGTAAATGACAATATTCGAAAGGCCGTGGACCTCACCAGCTCCTCCGCCAGCGGTACATCGGCACACAAGACGTTGAGGGCTTCGGGCGGCCATCCTGCATTGAGCAAGGCTTCGGCTATCCGATAGGCGGTGAGAGGGGCTTGGGGGGCTGGCTTGAGGGTAATAGCCGTGCCAGTAGCAATAGCAGGTATCACCTTGTGTAAGACTAAGTTGAGCGGAAAGTTGAAGGGCGTGATGGCTAAAAGCGGCCCGATAGAGACTCGTCTTACTAATATCCATCGGTTCTCTCCGGCAGGGCTGATGTCGCCGGGTAAGATTTCGCCCTCTAAAACTCGTACCCAATCGCGCCCTATCCCAATGGTTAGCTTGGCTCGCTGTACTTCTAAGCGGGCATACCGCAGGGGCTTAGCCGCTTCCTGGGCAATGAGACGGGCGATATCTTCGCCATTCTTTTCCAGCCAATCTAAGAGGCGAGAGAGAATTTCGTACCGCTTATACACGGGGACTTTTGCAGCAGCGGCTTGAGCGGCAGGTTGGTGGGCTATCACATCGTGGATGTGGTCGGGCTGAGCATAGGCTACCTCTGCCAAGACCTCTCCTGTATAGGGCGCTAATAGAGGCCGAAGAAGAGGCGAGGGCTTCCATTCCCCCTTAATCAATAGGGGCTGCATCATAACCTCCAGGAAGTTAGAGAATATCCCTCACACGCCAAGCATCAATTACTTTTGGGGGGGTGAAGCTTATTGAAAAGTACCTTTTTGCCCCTAAGGATATCCTTGTCTCTTCAAAGCCTGCGTCTTCACCCCTATGGCTTCGGTATCTCCTGCGAACCGTAATCCTCTTGCAAATAGCAATCATAAGCTGGGATACCATTGGACTCATAGAGGTTTATGGGATTCGGCGGGTCCAAGCAGACTGCGCGGCATACCTGACGGCTGCTCAATCCCTTCTACGGGGCGATGGTCTGAAAACGCCTCCTATTTTTGAACCGCTCCCATATAGCTGGATGCATGAATGGCCTCTAGGCTATCCAGTCGCCATCGCCTTGGCTACGAAGATTACTGGACTGGAGCCTTTCTATGCCAGCCGCTGGCTCAATATCGCTCTCCTTATATTGACCTATGCGCTGCTGCTTTACTTTTTCCGCGAAGAGGCGGAGTGGATTTTCTTCTTCATCTATCCGCCTAACTATACCTGGAACGTCACTTACGCCCTCTCGGAGAACCTCTACATCCCCCTCTTTGTAGCATTCGTAGGCGCCTTTCGTAAGTATCGGGAGACGGCTCGGTTAGGATGGGTGGCCGTGATGGCTCTGACCTTAGAGGCTTTGTTTCTAACTCGATATGCCAGTATAGCCATAGGAGCGGGATTGGCGATTTGGGGGGGATGGCGCGCCCTTAGGGGAGACTGGAAAACTTTTCTTATATGTGTCGGCCTGGCCGTGGGGCAGGCCGTGTTGGCAGGCCTTTACTTCTGGTGGAACTCCCTCCATCATCCGCTGGGAGAGACAGGACTAACCATTCGTAATATGCCCATGCCGCCTGACCTTCTGTGGCTGATATGGGAGCTTGTCCCATTTATTCGGCTGGTGGGGCTAATCGGTCTCGGATTTTTGGTAGTGCGCGCCCTAAGAGGAGCTATCCGCTTGCCGTCAGCCGTAGAAGAGCAGCATCAGCTTTTGCTCATTCTCGCTTTGGCTCAAGCAGCTTTGTACTTCTGGAGCATGTGGCGGGGGCGTGTCGGTATCGTAGACATGAGGCACTTCGTGATTATTTTTCAGCCTCTCCTGTGGTACTGGGGACAGCGGTTATGGCGATATATTTCTCCGTATGCTTTGGCCATAGGTAGCCTAATCTTCTTGGGATGGCAGATTCGGAACACCTGGAGGCATCATCGTTGGGCGGTTGAAAAATCATACGTGCCCTATGAGTATGTAAAGGTACTCAGGCAGGCCTATGATAGTCTACCGCCATATAGCTGCGTCATTTCTGGCAGTTTAGCCTACTCTATTTTAGGCCGGCGGACTGACATATGCATGGGGCAGAGCGAAGCGTATTTTCCGATACTTCTGCGGGATTGCGAATGTCTGTATGTGGACTGTGGCCTATTTGAAGAGCGCCATAAGTTGGGACTGGTAAGCGGGATTTTTTGGCCGTTTATTCGGTATTGTGATAAACCCTGTACTTCATGGGTATGCCTCAAGAAAATCGCTTGCGTAAGCTCGCGCCCGAAGAGCTCGGAAGGCTCTCCCTAGAAGCTTATCGTTTAGCTCCTAAACTGCCTCTACGCCTCTTTTTAGATAATCTGCGCAGTCGATATAATGTGGGAAGCCTTTTGCGCTCTGCAGACGCTTTTCGAGCAGAAAAAGTCTACCTGGCTGGCATCACTCCTGCTCCACCGCACCCTGAAATCCATCGCAGCGCTTTAGGAGCCGAGGAGAGCGTAGCTTGGGAAAAGGTTCAAGCAGAAGTGCAGGTGGTCGCAGCACTCAAAGAGCAGGGCTGGACCGTGATTTCGTTGGAACATACTACTCATAGCGTAAGCATTTGGGAGTTTACATGGCCTTCGCCCCCTTGGCTTCTCATAGTAGGGAATGAGCTTACAGGAGTAAGCGATGTGCTCCTCGAGCTAAGCGATCAAATCATAGAAATACCCCAGTTTGGCACTAAGCACAGCTTGAATGTGGCGGTTGCAGGGGGGATCGTTCTCTACGAAGCCGCCAAGCAGCTTAAGGCCGGAGAATCTTCTCGTAACGCGCAGGGTCGGTAAGAATTTGTTGGGCCTGCCGTACCACGTGGTCACGAGCTGTGATGAAGCTATACTCTCCTCGCAGACCTAAGCCATGATACGCTCTCAACTGACCGATTAGAACACGTAAGGCCTCCTCCGAACGGCGCAGTTGATCGAGGCGATGGGCTCGGAGAGCTGTCTCTACTTCTTGGAGTTTGAGCTGGACTGATGGCATCTCTGCAACTTTCGTACGCAGCTCTTCTAATAAAGCCTCCGCTTCGCCTTTGTACATGGAAGGGTATCGGCTGAGCGAATCTAATAGCGCTGAGACTACGGAGGCGGAGGGCAGTTCTACTGTGAGAGTTGCTGAGTCCCGAGGAATGCTATTGCGGTGCTGAGCTAAAAAGTAGAAAAAGTATGGCTCAATCTGTTCTCTTTCAGCCGTAGGGAGGTATGATTCGGCTTCTATGTCTGGGGAAATCCCACTGCCTTCTCGAATAGGACGACCGTTTCGGGTACGGAAAAGCCGTCCCCCTTGGCCCGCTCGAGAGGAGAGTTGAATACTGCGTCCAGAAGGGGTGTAGTAGCGAGAGACGGTGATTTTGATCTGAGTATTTTCTACCAGAGGACGGACGACTTGCACGAGCCCTTTGCCGAAGGAGCGTTTACCAATGATAACTGCCCTATCTAAGTCTTGAAGCGTGCCTGCAACGATCTCAGAAGCGCTGGCGCTGCGTTCGTCAATTAGAATAACAAGCGGGAGGTTAGGCTCGAGGGGATGCATTTGAGCGTAGTATTTTTGATTAGTCTCTGGCATGCGCCCGCGTGTCTCGAGGAGAAGTTCACCTTTCGGCAGGAAAAAGTTTAGAATATCCAGGGCTTCATTCATGAGTCCGCCTGGATTCCCGCGCAGGTCTAATATGAGGCCTTTGAGAGGTGCTTGGGTTTTGAGCTGAATAAGATGTTGGCGGACAGCTTCTGCACACCCGCGGGTGAACTGAGTCAGCGCAATATATCCTATGCTTCCTGGTAGAATGGTGCTAAAGGGTACGGCTTCTGCCTCTATCTCCGCCCGAGTGAGGGTAAATTCCTGAGTCTGCCGGGTAGTAGGGTGATACACTTTGACACGTACAGTAGTTTTGGGCATGCCGCGCAGAAGCTTTTGAATCTGCTCCAGAGAGAGCTTATCTACAGGCTGCTTTTCTACTTCTAAAAGTAAGTCGCCTGGCTCTATCCCAGCTTTTTCGGCCGGGCTGCCAGGTAAAATCCGGCGACAAAGCACTTTCCCCTCTAAAAGCTGCAGGACTATTCCTACCCCTGCGTATTGGCCACTTTGCTCGAGTTGAGCTTGGGTCACATCCATGGCGCTGTAGAAGTTGGTGTAGGGGTCCAACTCAGTTAGCATGGCTTCTATGGCTTTGGTAGTGAGCCTATCTAAGTCAGGCACATCTACATAGTTTTGGGTTAGCTCTTGGAGTACTCTACCATATATTTCAATATTGCGGCCAAGTCGGTAAAGGGGATCTTGCCAGTATACCAGAAGCAATAGACTTAAGCCGCCAATCAGGAGCGTCCACGAGCGGAGCCTCATTTCCTGTAAGGTACAGAAAAAACCGATACCTTTGACGAGATGCGTGTGGCCCAAGTTTTATTAGGCGTAGGGGTCCTTGTAGCGCAAACAGAGCTGGATGCGGAACGATGGAGTCAAAGCATTCCCCAAGGGAGTGCCAGAGCCTTGGGGATGGGTGGGGCCCTCGGTGCGTTGGGCGGCGATCCAGCTAATCTCACTCAAAATCCCGCAGGTATTGGTCTATTCATGCGAGGCGGAATCTGGCTGACGCCTACCTTATCTATTCCTACCACCTCTACTTCCTATATCGGGTCCGCCGAACAAAGTCGTTCCCATCTCGGTCTGAGCCAATTTGCTACTATTTTTCATATCAAAGGTGGCCGAACTATCACCCACTGGAATCTGGGCTTTGGCTATAATCAAGAAGGCTTTTTCGTCCAAAATACGCTAGCTCAGGGATTCAATAGCCGAAATTCTATCACGCAAGCATTTGCCGAGCAAGCTGAGGGTATACCGGATACCCTCCTATTTGGTGCTCCTGCCCTGGCCTACAATACCTACGTGCAAACTTCAAGTACGCCACCTTCTACTTGGGGGGTTATGGATTTGGTGTCCAGTAACCCTTGGCGGTATAGAGGGGTATTCTACAATGGAGGGGTTTTTCAGGATATCTCTCGCCAAGAGAGAGGCAGACTGAATACTTGGGCGATCTCTGTCGGCCTTTGCTATCAGAATACGGTATTCTTTGGAGCCTCTCTACTAATACGTAGTTTGCGGTATTCTAACCTCTACCGATTTCGCGAGGTGGATACAGAAAATCGTTATGATGGGCAGAATAATACTTCGCCTGCCGACGAAGTGGTACTGCGTGAGAAGTATAACTCCTCTGGTAGTGGAGTAGGTCTCGCCGTAGGTGTGTTGGTGGAGCCTGTGGATTACTTTCGATTTGGGGCCAGTTTCATTACAGGCTCTCGCATAAATATTCAAGATGAGTACATCGCCGATATGGAGCTGGTCACTGATGATGGACGCAGAGTCACCGCTCAATACGAAGAGCCTTTTCAGTATGAGTACCGATTTACTTATCCATACCGAGTCAATGGAGGGGTAGCATTTATTATCCCCTCGCGTGGCTCGGTATCAGTAGAAGGAGAATACTTAGACTACCGTACGGCCAGCTTTTCCTCTCGGGGGTATAGTTACGATAGGGAAAACGAGAATATAGAGCGGTCATTCGCCAGTGCCTACAATCTGCGCATAGGTACGGAGTGGCTGATTGGGGATAATCTTAGTATTCGAGGGGGGTACGCTTATTATGCCCCTGTGCGTAATGCGGAGGCTCGCCGATACTTTGCAGACCCTCTGCGTCCTCAGGAGCTGACTTCCTTAGCTATGCAGCGGCAGTTTATTTCACTTGGGGCTAGCTACTCGTTTGGTAGCTTCACTGTCGATTTAGCTTATGTGTACGCCATGGGTGCCCAACTGTATTCACCCTACGCTCTCAGGGATCCCGCTTATGCGCCTGCCCCAAATGTGATTGTCCAGGAGCGCACCCATCGAATCCTCACGACATTTGGGCTACGATTTTGAGTTATGCGTGTCCTAGTCACAGGGGCTGGGGGACAGATAGGACATGCACTGGTACCCGCTCTATTGGCTCGAGGCGATGAGGTTTTGGCTACTGATATACGCAAGCTTGAGTATCCTACGGCTACGGCTCAGTTAGATGTGCTGGATCGACAAGCTGTGCGGCGGTGGCTCCGAGAATGGAAACCCCAGGAAGTTTATCACTTAGCCGCTTACCTTTCCGCTCGTTCAGAGCAGGAGCCGCACCGAGGATGGGAAATAAACTTTACCGCAACCTGGGGAATCTTCGAAGCTTGCCAAGAAGCAGGGGTAGAAAGAGTTTTCTGGGCAAGTTCTATTGCCGCATTTGGTCCACATACTCCTAAACAAGCCACCCCTCAATATCCGCCCATGGATCCCGTGGGCTTATACGGTATAGCCAAACTGGCCAGTGAGCGGTTGGCGGAATACTTTTTTATGCGTTATGGATTAGATGTGCGGAGTTTGCGCTTCCCAGGCGTTATAGGCCCTGGTCATATCCCGCAAGGGGGGACTACGGATTTCGCAGTGCATATGTTTTATGCAGCTCTTGAGGAGAAGCGCTACACCTGCTACTTGCTACCGGACACTAAGCTACCGATGCTGTACATAGATGACGCTGTGGAAGCGATTCTACGACTTATGGCCTCTCCCCGGGAGAACCTTTCGGTGCGAAGTGCTTATAACATCCAGGGGGTCAGCTTTTCGCCCGCTCAACTAGAGGCAGAAATTCGAAAAGTGATACCAGATTTTCACTGCACTTATGAGCCAGATTTCCGGCAGCGGCTGGCGGAAAGTTGGCCTGAGAGCATAGATGATACCCTGGCTCGTCGAGACTGGGGATGGCAGCCCAAATATGACCTTCCTCAAATAGCCCAAGCCATGTGGAAAGTGCTTATGCCGAATGTAGTATGAAAGGGCCAAGCTTATCTTCTTACATAGACTATACGCTTCTCAGACCTGGGTGTACGCGGGAGGAGATTGGGGCTCTCTGTGATACGGCTATCCAGCGAGGTTATGCGGCAGTATGCGTGCCCCCTTATTTTGTTTCTGATGCCGCTAAACGGTTAGAGGGAACCTCAGTGGTAGTAGCTACGGTTGTAGGATTCCCTCATGGGATGCATTTGACTGAGACGAAGGCTGAAGAAGCTCGCTTAGCTCTGGCTATGGGCGCTAAGGAGTTAGATATGGTCATCAACTTAGCGGCGTATTTCTCAGGAGATGAGCGATATGTTCGAGCAGAACTGCAGCACCTTATTGAGCTGGCTCATGCCCATTCTGCCCTCTTGAAGGTCATATTAGAAACGGCTCTTCTTTCACCCTCTCAAATTCAAGAGTTATGCCGATGGGCTGCAGAGGCTGGAGCTGACTTTGTGAAGACCTCGACAGGATTCGCTGCGAAGGGGGCCGAGCTGGAAGTAGTTAAGCTGATGCGTAGCTCGGTGCCTGATTCGATGGGCGTCAAGGCTTCGGGAGGGATACGCACAGCAGAGGCCGCGTGGGCTTTCATACAAGCTGGAGCTAATCGGATAGGAACCTCCACCGCCCTATGACTAAGTGGTGGTTCTTCCTGAGTGTAGCGATCGCCCAAGAATCCTGGAAAGCTTTTCGGCCGGTTTATACCCCTGCGCCCTTACCTTCGGCGGAGAGTCCGCGCCAGGGTGTTCCAGGGCCTACTCGTATCGTCTGGGTCCCTTCTCCCGCTGCACAGGCCCTTTATGAGAAGGTCCAGCAACAAAATCGGACCGCTACTACCCTGCCTGGATATCGTATTCAGCTTTTGGTCACTTCTATACGAGCTGAGGCTGACTCTGTACGGTTTTTCCTGCTGGAAAACTTTACTGGGCAGCCCGTGCATATGATATACGAAGCTCCTCTGTATAAGCTGCGCATTGGAGACTTTTTAGAGCGAAAAGAAGCAGAGCGGTGGCTGGAGAAATATCGGAAGGTATTTCCGGGGGCATTTATTGTACCAGATAAAGTTTTTCGCCCATGAGAGTATGGGCTTTGATATTTTTTGTGGCTGGGCTAATATGGTTTATTGGGGGCGGATTAGTGTATGTAAATTTCATAGAATCCCAAGCTCATGCAGAATCGCAAAATCTGAGAGAGAAGATAGCTCTACTCACCCAACTGCGCCGCGCCATGATTTCTGAAGATCCGCCTTCGGACTCTCTTCTTCGTATAGCGGAAAAGCTACCAGAGGCTTCGTCTATTCTGCCTTTTCTGAGGCGCATGAGTGAAGGCATTGATACGGAAGCCGATCGTCGAAACTTACAGGATCAGCTCACTCGGATAGAAAATCTCCATTTCACGGCGCTCGCTTCGTTAGAAGCGGAACGGCATCGGCGGCTCATCTTGTGGCTTTTAGCATTAGGCTTGGGGGCTTTAATGGGGATTGGGATTAGCTTCTTTCTCATCAGCAGACAATATCGCAAGGAAATTGCGGCTTATGAAGCCAGTCTAAGTGTACTCTACAAATGGAGGCAGGCAGACTGGCATAGCGCTATTCCTACCGAAGCGGCGGGAGCCAAAGTTTTATCAGTTCTCCGTCATGTATGGCAAGGGATAGAGGCTTTCATTCGGTCCCTGGAAGAAGGAAAAGCTGAATGTCCCTTGCCTGAAGACGAGCATGTGCTCCTTCACCGGATTCGACAGCTTCAGCAGACTCTTCGCGAGCGATGGGATATGCAATCCGAACAGGCTCTCACGCTCAGGAGTCTTGCAGCATTTAGCGAGATTCTCAAAGAGTCTCAGACGATTCCGCAACTTGCTGAGCGGACTATTGCCCTTTTGTGTAGAGAGCTGGGGGCTCATATGGGGGCTCTTTTTGTACGGGATCAAGAAGGCTTATCCTTAGTGGGCACTTACGCTTATGATTTATCCCAGATGACTCAGCGTCGATTCCGAATCGGAGAGGGCTTTGTAGGTCAAGCGGCGGCAGAAAAGCGGCTACTACGGATTCATCCCGTACCGAGCGGCTATTTGCGGCTACGCTCTGGGCTCGGAGAAGCTCCGCCGCATACCTTGCTGCTTATCCCGCTCATCTTTCAAGATGAGGCTTACGGGGTGGTAGAGTTGGCCTCTTTAGAAGCTTTTTCGCCAACTGCGGAGCCTTTCCTGCAAAAAATTGGCGAGCATATTGGTGCCGCCCTAGCTAACTTCATCTCACGCGAGCGTCTGACCGCCCTCCTCAGTGAAGAACAAGCTCTCCGAAAGACCTTGGAAGAAAAGCAAGCAGAGCTTTTACGCAGTGCTCAGCTAATGGAAGAGGCCCAAAATAAGCTCATAGAGTCTCAAACCCAGCTCGCAAGCCAAATCCAGGCTATCCGAAGTGCCGCCCTCGTGATAGAACTGACGGCCGATGGGGAAATCACATTTGCTAATGACGCTTTTCTCAACGCAGGTTCATTTACTTTGGGGCAACTTCGCGGGCAGTATCTCCCACAGCTCTTAGCTGATCCTGCCTTGGCAGAAAGTCTTCAGGCAGCATTTTCGGCTCGCACAATATGGCAGGGCAGTTTACCTATCCATACTCCTACGGGGGATAGTTTATGGCTTCAAGCCACTTTCGCTCCCTTAGAGGGCCTGACCAGCGCAGGGTATATTGGCATATGCTTTGATATCTCGCGTCAAAAAGCTCAAGAGGAGGAACTTCGGCGTATTCTGGAGCAGGCTCTTCTTCAAGAAGAGCGCCTACGAGAAACCAATCAGCGTCTACAGAGCCTAAATGAGGAGCTCCTCCGCACCCAGACAGAACTCAAAGGACAAATCGCAGCGGTTGGCAATGCGGCTATTGTCTCTGAAACAGATCTTCAGGGACGCATCATTCGGGTAAATGAACTCTTCTTAGAGGTATATGGCTACAAAGCAGAGGAAGTTCTCGGGCAGAATCACCGTATCCTCAAGTCTGGGCATCAGAGTGATGAGGTGTTTGAGGAAATGTGGCGTACCATTTCACAAGGGCGAGTTTGGCGGGGGGAAGTCCGCAACCGGGCCAAAAATGGACAGTATTACTGGATTCTCCTCACCATCACTCCTGTGCTAAGTCCAGAGGGCAAAGTGCTCAAGTACATTGGAGTAGGGTTTGACATCACAGCTCAAAAGCGGCAAGAGGAAGAGCTCCGAGCAGCCTTAGAGCTTTCTCAGACTCAGCAGCGTGAGCTTCGCTTATATACTCAGCAGCTACAAGCCGCCCAAGAAGAAATGCGTCGCACCCAAGTAGAGCTGCGGGGCCAAATCACCGCTGTCAATAATGCAGCCATCGTCGCCGAAACCGACCCAGATGGGCGCATCACCTTTGTGAATGATGCATTCTGCGCTATCTCTGGGTATTCTCGGGAGGAACTCTTGGGGCAGTCCCACAGCCTTCTCAAATCGGGCAAACATGAGGAGTCCTTCTATCAGGAGCTATGGCGGACCCTCAAAGAAAAGCGCATGTGGCGGGGCATCTTCTGCAATAAGCGCAAGGATGGATCGCTCTACTGGATAGCTTCTACCATCACCCCCGTACTGGACACGCGTGGGCGGCTGGTAAAATATATAGCCGTAAGCTTTGATCTCACACCGCAAATTCAGCAGGAGGAGCAGCTACGAGCCTATGCAGAGGAGTTGCGGCGCGCCCAAGCAGAACTGCGCGGCCAAATCTTGGCCGTCGGGAACGCGGCTTACCTCATGGAGACGGATCTGGAAGGCAATCTCATCTATGCTAACTCCGCCGCCCTGGAAGCCTGGGGCTACAAATGGGAAGAAGTAGTAGGGAAAAATCTTCGTTTCCTCAATAGTAATCATCATCCCCAAGAGTTCTGGCGAGAAATGTGGGAAACTATTCAAGCCGGTCGAGTCTGGCAAGCCGAAGTTCTCAATCAATCTCGAAAGGGTGAGCCCTTCTGGCAACTGCTAACTATTACGCCTATCCAGGATCCTGAAGGAAAGATTTTCAAATATATCGGCGTCGCCTTTGACATCACCGCTCAGAAGCGGCAAGCCGAACGAATCCGTCAGCTCCTCCAAGAAGCTCAGGAAAAAGAACGCTCCCTATCCACTTATGCCGCTGAACTGGAAAAAACTCAGGCACAGCTTTTAGAGACGCAGCTGGAACTTACTGGACGAATCAATGCTCTCAATAATGCTGCTATTGTCTCGGAGACTGACCCAGAGGGACGAATCACCTTCGTAAATGACGAAGCCCTTTACGTCTGGGGCTATAGTCGAGAGGAGCTAATCGGTCAGCCTCACAGCATCATTCGTAGTGAGGCTCATCCACCTAAGTTTTTTGAGCGTATGTGGGATCGCATCAAGAGCGGCTTCGTCTGGCAAGGAGAAGTGCAGAATAAAGCCAAAGATGGAACCCCTTTTTGGGTGTATCTGACCATTACGCCCGTATTAGATACAAGTGGGAAGCCTTATAAGTATATCGGTGTCGCCTTTGATATTACTCGCCAGAAAGTACAAGCCCAGCGTCTCAAGGAAGCCCTTCGACAGTTAGAGCAAAATACAGCTCCTCCTCAAATGGACTATATACCCTGGTTCCTCACCGATAAGCAGGGTATCATCCGAGCTGCAAGCCCTGCGCTTCTTCACATGCTGGGCTATTCCGCTGAGGACTTTCTGAATCAACCAGCTAGCATTTTGCGTAGTCCCCTCACGCCTTCCCACATATTTATGGATATGTGGGCTACCATCGGTAATGGTCGGTCGTGGTTTGGGTTCGTTACTAATAAGGATGCCCATGGAGAAGAGCGGCTATTCTTTTTAGCTATTTTCCCCAAGAAAAGCACTATATGGCTTTCCTGCTTCCTGCGGCTACAGCTTGTGAAATTCTCAAGGCAGATTGGCTCAAAAATCATGTGCCCATAGACGTCCTTAGAGAATATGAGCTGCGTTTAGAGGCTAAAGCACATGAGGTCGCAGAGCTGAGAAGGATAGTAGAAATGCTTCAAGGGTAAAAATAAATCCCACCTAACGCTGCATAAGGCACAGGGTGGCTTAGTATAAAGCCTCAATCGAATGGTTCAAATAGTAATCTGATAGAATCTGACGAGTCATCACGGGAGGAAATATGATTCTGAGGTGGAATAACGATCTTATCTGACAAAATCGTATATTTGCCGAGATGGTATGTTTTTTTTGGATAGGTGGCAATCTTCATCAACTTCATTCTTCAGTGGAGGGCTACACTGTAAGTAGTCTACGGCTTGCCGACTTTCACTTGAACGGAGAAACATCTGTTCCATGTGAGAGGTAGTATTCGTATTTACATCTATTC
The DNA here is from genome assembly GCA_039630325.1 of Bacteroidia bacterium. Classification (GTDB taxonomy): domain Bacteria; phylum Bacteroidota; class Bacteroidia; order SpSt-205; family SpSt-205; genus SpSt-205. Next base: position 1,751 of record JBCNVG010000010.1, on the reverse strand, counting down.
CTCGGAACCTAATACTAAAACTGTATGTATATGAGTATACAGGAAAATTTTTGACTTTTGTGGCATTAGGCTTGGTAATTTTATCTCCAAGCCTTTCTGGATGTAAAAAAGTAAAAAGAGCTAAGTCTGCGATTGTCAATCTCTCTGGGGAAAAATCAGAGTCTAGCTCTAGCACTAGCAGCAGTTCGGAGAGTTCGTCAGAGAATAATACTACCGAAAGCAGTGAGACGGAAAGTGAAGGGGTTGATGTATCGAGTTTCCTTGGAACCTGGAAAGGGGATGGCGTGTGGCAGTTCAAGATTCCCGGTAAGCTTAAGATGAGAATGCCTGATAATGCTCAAGAAGTCACTGTCACCATCAGAGAGTCAGAGACTTCAGATGCAGATCTCTATGTCGCAATAGATGAGGATACGCCCCTTCCTGCGCATGTAGAAGGAGATAAGTTTACAGTGGCAAAGGAAGAGAGTAGGGAAATCGTGAAGGAACTCGCCAGAAGTTTAGAAGAAAGCATGCGGAGTGAAGGGAAAATCGTAGAAGTCGTCCCAGCTGGACTTCTCATAGAAGGACAACTTTTAGACTCTGGCATGCTTCATTTTGTGATGAGAATACGATTCAAATTCCTCCAAGGAGACCAGGAGGAAAAATTTGAAATGAAGTTTGAAGCTGACATGAACAAGATTTCTTGATGAGTTTTGGCTGAGGACTTACCTAAAGTTGGGGGACTCCGAGTGGCAATACAACTGTCATCGGGGTTCTCCGACTTTCATTCTGTAATATTGGAAGCTTATATTATCGGGTGTGTGAAAGTAAAGTCCTTTTGAAAAGCGCAAGGTGTGCCTCCGAAGGAGCTACACGTTGACAAAAAATTTTCCCCTGAGTTATTTTGCTGCATTACCCAACGTAAGTCAGAGGGAAATCCATCTCCACACAATATAGATCGCTGCGTTGAGGCTTTCAATCGGCAATTGTACCCTCACTTTCGGAGATGTATCCTTCCTACCAGAGCGCATCTGTTACCGTAAGTATCCTTACAAGAGGACAGGCCCACTGGACTCTAACTATGCTTCATGTCGGGAGAAATTCGGCATTATGGAGGCTTTTAGCTCTTGGGGATAAATATGTGGTAGCTTCCAGAGCGTTCTCGGGTGATTATTCTGTAGATGTACTGTTTGTGAGGCTCAATATCGTAACCCTTCCATCCATATTTGCCGATATCGCCATGTTTGGCTAAGTAGGATTGAGCTCGTTGTATGCCTACAGTTTGCCAGAGATTCCCATCTACGGAGCGTTGGATTTCATGACGATCGGTAGTCATCCAATCTTAGCGAAAAGCATAGTTTAGTTCTGCATGTCTATATTGTGCAACACTTCTCACATATATAACTGCGTGGTCAGTGGTCGAGGCCCTGAGCTGTTGCGAGCCCAGAAAAGTCAGGGATCTGTAAGCGGCTAATTTGATTTGTCTGGTCATAAGGATACCTCTCACATCAACCTCAAATCCAAATAGACTTTCAAGGAGTGGTATCGATAGGAGATGAGCGGGCTGCGGGCGCAGCCAGGACGGATGGAGAGTCGGAGAATATGCAGTTTTATGCGCTTTTGACGATTCTGGTGGGATTTATGGCATTTTTGCTATGGGATAGGCGAAAGGCATTAGCGCCTGTGGAGGCTAAGGTAGCGGAGCTTCAGAGGGATTCAGAGAAGCTGGGTCGGTTAGTCCAATCGCTGCGGGAGTATGCTCGCACGCATCC
>JBCNVG010000001.1:0-4440 GCA_039630325.1 Bacteroidia bacterium | reverse complement strand
TCATCTCATAGAGGTGTTCTAAACCTGGTCTAAGGCAGGAAGAATCGTAGTAGGGTCTAAGTATTCCCCTACATACTCGGGATTGGAAATGTAGCGAATAATCCCTCTTTTATCTATCAAGTAGGCGGCGGGGATGGTGATTCCAGTATCATAGCCTGCCACGGTTTTCTGGAGAAAAGGATTGTGATAGAGGCTACCATAGAGATTGGTCACATGATGATCTTTGTCCGAGAGAACTTGGATAGAGGCGTGGATGCGTTCTACCATATCCTTATGTACCGTAGGAGGGTCTGGGGATATAGCAAAAATGACCACATCCTTTTCGATAAACTTTTGCTTATATCTTCCATAGACTCGCAAGGTCATATGGCAGGCGGGGCACCAGTCCCCTCGTACGAAAAGTAAAAGTACAGGATTTCGATCCCTGTAATCAGAAAGCCGATGAATTTTGCCCTCTGGATCTGGAAGCGCGAAATCAGGTGCTAAATCCCCTACTTTGAGGGTGGGAGGCTTGTCGGAGCGTACAGCCTTTCTTATGAATATGCCATCCTGGGAGTAGCCAAATGCGAGGGCTGCACCAGGTAGGGCGGCTAAGAATGCTGGCCACGGCATCTGCGTTTGACGTCCCATTTGCACTAAGAGCAGAATGCCGATTACGATTAACACCGATTCTAACCAGAGATATCGAATGTAGGTAAAAAAGTACATGTACTGCTGACGCAGCGTTAGCGCCATGGCAAAGAGTATCCCAGCAGGTACGCCGTAGGATATTTTGTCTGGCCAAGGATGTGGCAAACTAAGCATTAGAAGGGGGTATCCGATATAAGCAGCAACATACTGAAGAGGACCAGTGAAACGCGCAAAATCCACCGCGATCAGCAAAGTCCCAATCCCCGCTCCCCATATGGCATAAGTCATGTAAGGGGAGTCTGAGAGGTTTGCAATTAGAGCAATGATTTGAGATAAAAGACCTACATAAGTGCCCAGTGGGAGTTGGGTTAGCTTACGCATCACCCTGTAAAGATAGAAGGGCTAAACTCAATCCCCACTACGAGGATATCATCTATTTGCTGAATCTCTCCCTGCCAGTCTTGTAGGAAATCTATTAGGGCCTGCCTCTGTTGGGGTAGGGGGAGGATTGCCGTCTCTTGAATCACTTTCTTGAGCCTTGCCACTGTTAACTTGCGCCGGTCGGGCCCTCCTATTTGGGAGGGATAGCCATCTGTGGATAAGAATAATCGGCTAATCTGGCTAAGTTTCAGAGTGTAATCACTCCACTGATAATCTGGTTCAGTAGATCCTCCCAGAGAGTGGCGATCTCCTTTATGTTCATGAAGCTCCCCGTCGGATAAGTACCATAGCGGCCTTCCAGCCGAAGCCCACAGGAGGGAGTCTTCCTCCTTATCTACACAAATGACGATCGCCTCTGCTCCATCTTTGGTCTTGGTGGGGTCCAAGGCGCCATACAAGCTGCGATGAACGTACCGGAGGAGGTAGCTGGGGTGGGGATCCGAAAAGCGCTGAAACCCTTGTTGGAGGAAAGCTAAAGTTAGCATTACCATCATAGCGCCAGAGACGCCATGCCCAGTGCAATCCCCCACGAAAAAATATTGGCGCCCCCCTTTTTCCCCTACCCAATAGAAGTCGCCGCTAACTATGTGGCTGGGCCGATACAGCACGAAATTCTTAGGAAATAAAGCAGCCACTTCCTGAGGGGTAGGTAAAGCTGCCATTTGCAGACGAGAAGCGTACCTGACATTCTCCAGAAGTTCCTGGCTTTGTTCTTCGATGACTTGTTGGAGACGGAGCCGTTCCCTTATATCTCGTATGTATAGAATCGCAGCTGGTTGTCCAGAAAACCGCCCTACTCGAACGCTAAGCTCTACGGGAATAATCAGTCCCGATTGGTGTCTAAGTTTGAGTTCGATACACGAGGCGCCTCCTTTTTCCCATGCATCGGCTATTTTCTCCGCGCTGTATTGGAGCATTTCAGGGGGGCAGAGTTTGGCGAAGCTTGAGCTTAGTAGTTCAGAGGATCTATAGCCTGTAAGTTTCTCTATGGCAGAGTTAGCGTATAGAATGGCCCCTGTCCCAGCGTGGATTACTAATATACTATCCTGCGCCCCCTCTACTATTTCGTCGAAAGGGATAGTTGGAGAAGAGGAGAAAGTGCTCCTGACTTTTTCCCATATCCCTTTCATAGAAGCGTCGTTAAGGTTCTTTCTTGACCGGTTGCAATCTTAGACATGCACTTCAAGAGAGGCAGAGAGGATGTTGGCGGATGCTCATGCATAATACAGTAAGGTATTGGTCTCAACATAAAATTAAAACTTTTTCCGGGGTTCGTTCAGCTTGGTGCAATCAGATGCTGTACTGACTAGATGAGAAAATGAGGCTAAATGATACAGGAGGGAGGACAGGGAGCAAAAGCATCGAAGGGTTTGCAACATGAGAGCTTAGGCATAAACCGCTGTATACGAGGGTATATATAAAAGAATCCCGCTTTGCCAAGTTCTTCATGAGTCTCATGGAGAAAATCGGACGCGGGTAGCACCTCCCATGTATGGAGGCAGAAGAAGCGGTTCTGTGGTCCAGCCCTGCTCCTCACAGAACTTTAGGAGGGCAGACTGGAGTTTCTTCTTTCCGACCCCGTGGATAACGACTGTAAAAGGTAGGCGTGCCGCTTCACAGGCGTATAAAAACCGCTTCATAAAACTCACCTGATAGGAAAAAATAGCATCAGCAGAACAGCCCTGCATGTGCGGTGCTAACGCTTCTATATGTAGATCTATTTCGTGGGAGGGAGTAGGCGTACGAATATTGTTTTTCGCTGAGGTAGGAGATGGGTCAGAAGAAGGGGGAGAAGCGATAGGAAAAATCCTTTGCCTTCCGGCTTTTGTTAGCATAGAAAGCTTGATAGGTATCTCTATGGTGGATATCACGGGCAGTTGAACTACGGCTTGCTGAGGTATCTCTAATCGCTGTAAAAGAAGCTGCCATGGCGGAGCGATGGCTTCCATGTCAACCTGAATTATGGCTACCTGTCCAGAGGTCAGTACAGCTGCATGCAGGGGGAGCCAGCTTCTATCATTTTTTTGAATGTACAGAGCGTAAAAACAAGGGGCACCGAATCGATGAGCTATGGATAGCTCCGCTCTTTTTTCAGATAAACGTGGGTATAGCTCTATTTCAGTCTCCGATTCAATGGGAGGATCATCCAATCGTGGTTGGGAGCTGAGAAGTAGAGGCTCACTGGATTCTCCTTCATCTATTACGATATCTTTTAGAGGAATAGACTGCTTGAACCCGTGACGGCGTATGATGGCAATCTGGGCTCTCTTATCTATTTGAAGCACCTCTACCTCTTCTGGACTATGTAAGAGGCGGGCTCGCCGCATTGGGAACTATTCTTCCTTCTTCGCCGCTTTTCGAGCCTCTTTATCGAGAAGAAGAAGGGCAGCGGGGGTTTCGCCAGCCAGAGACAGCTTTTCCACCCAATGGCGCATAAGCGCTTCCTCTTCCCGCTGTTCTCGGATGTACCACAATAAGAACTCTTCGGCATCGTAATCCCCGATTTCCCGGGCTTCCTTAAAAAGAGCATGGTAACTGCGTGTCACTTCCTGTTCATACTCATAAGAAGCTTTGAAGCAGGCTAAAGGAGAGTCATAATCCTTAGGAGGGGCTTTTATAGGGAGGGGAGTGAAGGGGATATCTCGTTCCATGAGGTATTCAAATAGTCGCATAGCATGTTCGCCTTCTTCCGTGGACTGCTTGAGAAAAAATGCCCCAAAGCCTTCATATCCTTCTTCTATAAGGTAACTGGCGATGGTTAAGTACATGTACTGAGCGTATAGCTCCTTATTGAGCTGTTCGTTCAGCTTTTGGACAAGCTCTGCAGATATTTTCATATGGCTTTTGGAACTTTAAGGTTTAAGGTCGTCCATGTAGCGATAGGCTTACCATTCTGAGTCGCTGGGGAGAACCGCATCTCTAAAAGGGGATGAACAAAATACTCTGGGCCGAGCTTGGGGTCAGAGGTGCGTAGCATCTGATACCGTTTGATTCGGCCATCCTCGGTGACGAACACTCGCAAGGTGAGCTCTACGGGTACCTTAGGCTTATAACGCTGACTTATTAGGATAGCTACGCTATTGAGATTCTGAGGAATAGGATCTGCTTCTATTAGCACGGCTGCATTGGGCGCAGGTATGCCAGAGAGGTCAGTTAGAGTATCCATCCATGCTTCCTTCTTAGGTGGAGGGAAAGAGATCGTAGAAGATGGATTAGCGGAGGAGTTTTCGATGGGAGAAGCGGCAGATGATTGACTTTGACTTGGCCCAGAGGTACTTTGAAGACTATCTGCTATTTTTTCTACAATACTGGGGGAGGCGTCGGAAGGATTACTACGCGCATCTTGAGAGCTTTTAGAAGAGCAGCTCA